>NZ_RHOO01000004.1 GCF_003946555.1 Companilactobacillus hulinensis
TGGCACCACGGTGATACTGTGTTAAAGTAGATATGCTCATAGTAAATGTCTTCTTTCATGGTCTGTTTAGTCACTACCATTGTAAAACATTTACTATGGGTATTTTTTTTTGATTAGGTGTTCGGATTAATTTTACAATTCACGATATAGAAAAAGCCACTTTGATTTTCCCTTTTTGGAAGAGTCAAAGTGGCTTTTATATTCCACAAAATATTATTTAAAAAATATAAAATATTAAATGTAAAAATTGGAGCATACCAATTGTTATATAAGCGCTATTCATATAATATTACTAATAAGTTATATTGATATGGAGAATTGAAATGGGAAAATTCATACACGCTCTGATTGATTGGACATCGACTTTTGGTTTAATTATATTGATACTCATTGGTATTGTAGCGGCATTCCTTGGTATATTTATAATAATAGCTGGTTTGATTTCCATACCATTTGGTGGAGATTACTTAGCTGGACTAGCTGGAGCATTTTTGTTGTTGATAATTACTCCTGTTGGCTGGTTTATATTATGGTTGTTCTTTATGATATTTTTGAATATTTTTAAATAAAAAACTATCAACCTATTAAGAATTGATAGAAAAAACCACTTTGATTTTCCTATTTTTAGGATCAAAGTGGTTTTTTATCATTGCTAAATCTTCAAGAGTACAGAAACATACTAAATCTCTTAGCATACTAAAGCTTTGTTTCTATCATTGCTAAATCTTCAAGAGTACAGAAACACACACCCACAAATACAACATTAGCATTTATAAAATCATTAATTTATATGTTCCTTACGTTATTTTAGCATGATACAAATTCACTTACGACTACTTTTCAAACTTAACATTATCATTTATTAATAAACAACAATTAATATTGTTAAATCTGTTAGAATACAGAAACTTGAAATACCAGATGATAATTACATTGATCATTGCTAAATCTTTAAGAGTACAGAAACATAATGATAAGTTTGATAGAAACGTTTTAGGTTTTATCATTGCTAAATCTTTAAGAGTACAGAAACTATTAAAGTATTGGAGGCTTGAAATGAATGGTTTTATCATTGCTAAATCTTTAAGAGTACAGAAACCTAGGAATCCATTTAGCGTTGTAGATATCGGTTTTATCATTGCTAAATCTTTAAGAGTACAGAAACCCGGTGTGGATAATCCATTACGCTGCCATTGTTTTATCATTGCTAAATCTTTAAGAGTACAGAAACTATTGCTTGTAATTGCTGTAACGATGAAGGGTTTTATCATTGCTAAATCTTTAAGAGTACAGAAACATTATTACCCTGTTACTGTAAGGGGAAGTGGTTTTATCATTGCTAAATCTTTAAGAGTACAGAAACCCGGTGTGGATAATCCATTACGCTGCCATTGTTTTATCATTGCTAAATCTTTAAGAGTACAGAAACAAATTTTACAGAACAAAATGGAGCTCTATCGTTTTATCATTGCTAAATCTTTAAGAGAACAGAAACGGAACATATGGATTGATTTGTACTTGCTTCGTTTTATCATTGCTAAATCTTTAAGAGTACAGAAACCAGAACTCATGCGTCACTAACTCACTTGCTGTTTTATCATTGCTAAATCTTTAAGAGTACAGAAACAATATCTTCAGGAAACAAATAAGGTTATATGTTTTATCATTGCTAAATCTTTAAGAGTACAGAAACACATGGACGGCCAAACGTTTAACCAGTACTGTTTTATCATTGCTAAATCTTTAAGAGTACAGAAACGACTATGCGTTGGCACTAAGGCCATTCTCAGTTTTATCATTGCTAAATCTTTAAGAGTACAGAAACAAAGCAATATGGCGAGCCGGCAGATAATTCAGTTTTATCATTGCTAAATCTTTAAGAGTACAGAAACCTCCTTGCATAATTACATCCCTCTCAATAAGTTTTATCATTGCTAAATCTTTAAGAGTACAGAAACCTCCTTGCATAATTACATCCCTCTCAATAAGTTTTATCATTGCTAAATCTTTAAGAGTACAGAAACCTCCTTGCATAATTACATCCCTCTCAATAAGTTTTATCATTGCTAAATCTTTAAGAGTACAGAAACCTCCTTGCATAATTACATCCCTCTCAATAAGTTTTATCATTGCTAAATCTTTAAGAGTACAGAAACACAAGATGTTAGCTTTTCCAATAATGTTACAGTTTTATCATTGCTAAATCTTTAAGAGTACAGAAACGCCCACCCTCCATAGCCCAGATAGATGACGGTTTTATCATTGCTAAATCTTTAAGAGTACAGAAACTTATCACTACAAATTAAGATACATAGACAAGTTTTATCATTGCTAAATCTTTAAGAGTACAGAAACAATGCTGGATTTGCAGAATGGCTTTTTGCCGTTTTATCATTGCTAAATCTTTAAGAGTACAGAAACTTGAATCTATTTCAGGCTGACCAGCAGCTTGTTTTATCATTGCTAAATCTTTAAGAGTACAGAAACTGGAGCAATCAATTGTTGATGGAGATGGTGGTTTTATCATTGCTAAATCTTTAAGAGTACAGAAACAGTTAGGTGCACCAGTAGTTAAATTATTTAGTTTTATCATTGCTAAATCTTTAAGAGTACAGAAACGGTAACAATATCGGATAATCACCTTTCATAGTTTTATCATTGCTAAATCTTTAAGAGTACAGAAACCGTTAGAACTTTCTTGTCTTCTTCATCCACGTTTTATCATTGCTAAATCTTTAAGAGTACAGAAACGTCTTCTCTAGCTCTTATCTGCTCATCTCTGTTTTATCATTGCTAAATCTTTAAGAGTACAGAAACGTCCAACACCGGTAGAAATTTTGCTGTCGAGTTTTATCATTGCTAAATCTTTAAGAGTACAGAAACCCATTCTGTTTAAATGTGTTCCAGTATTCTGTTTTATCATTGCTAAATCTTTAAGAGTACAGAAACGGTTTGCAACTTATGAATATCACGGAATTAGTTTTATCATTGCTAAATCTTTAAGAGTACAGAAACCTCAAATTCAAAAATTACAGTTCACGTCAAAACCTAATTGCTTAAAAATTCGGCTTCTGCACTACTTAGTATTTGATCATCTAAACAATATGACGTCTCATAGTTTAAAATCTCATTTACCACTTTCAATAATACCAAATTTTTACTAGAAAGGTTTATATTTTCATCACTACCTATAAAAGGAGAAATTCTTTTTACTGAATCTACAAATTTATCACTATCGACTTTTAATTCATTGGGGTACCTCATCCTAACAGATTTAACTAGTTCATCGTATGGTAGCAATTGCTCGAATTCCTTATTAGCAATTACTATCCCGCCGACTTCAGTTTGATCTAATGGGACATTCATCAAACTATTACCAATAAAAATAACTTTAAGATCATAATCATCCATTATTCTTTTCAACGATTTAATGAAATTAAACTGATTATGTACTGACACTATGCCATCAAGATTATATAATACTACCCAAACCGGATTGCCATTATCTTTCAATTTGAACTCCAAAAAGTTTAAGAATTCATCTAGTAAACTATCTGTATCCATGAATTCTAATGGATACGCCAACTTATCATCTTCATAACTCAACAACAAACTATTTTTTAACATTTCAAGATAATTAGTATCATCAATGTTTATTTTTAAATTATTTGATAGTTTTTGCATATAATTCTGAATTTCAATTTCTAATTTCAAATTACCTTCATTGATTTGGTCAATAATACGGGAAATCTCCGTATCATCAATCAAAGAATTCAAAACATCAAAAAGTAAACTTCCCTTTTTATATAACATCTGATTGTATATACTTTCTCTATCATGAATAAAAAACACGGTATTATTCTTCTCAGACAATTTACTATCATTCAATGAGATCTCAATATCGTTATCTCCATAAACATTTGATGTTAAAGTAGGGCTCTTATTAAAATAATAATATATACTGCGAAATACCTCCCATAACTTTTTTTGATTATTGCCAACGACGTAAAGTCTATCTTCAAAGTCAACATCTAAGAAATTTTGGTTTTCTAATTCTATCTTTAGAATCATATGATCACCAAGTCCTTGTTTCCAATAATAGTTTCTTGTTTACTCCGATGACCAACTAATATTTTCATGTCGTTATACTGTTTTTCACTAACTGCTATTAATCTCACCTCTCCGTGCTCAGGTAAAAACTCACTCAATGCGCTAATGTATTTTTTACCCGCAGATCGATTCTGTATGGCACGGCAGTACACAGAATACTGAACTTTAGAGAAGCCATTTATTTTTAATGATTTTCTAAAAGTTCGATATTGCCTTTTTTCATTAGACGTATCCATTGGTAAATCAAACATACACATTAATCTCATATTTTGATATTTCAACTTTCTTCACCTATAAAGTTATTAAGCTCAATTTTTAAAATAGAATCTGGATCATCATTATCCATAGAAGAAATAAAACTTGAAACAAATTCCTGCATAGAATTATCTATTGTCATTTTTTTATCATCAATTGTTATCTTTTCATGCATAAAACTTAAAATACTTTGTCTTGATTCATAACTTAAATAATCCTTGTCGCCCAATACATATTTATTTATCCAGAAGTCCATTAGTGGTCGATATGGTTCCATCAGATCATCAGCCAGATTATAGCTATTGAACTCATTTCGATGAAATATCCCCAACATCGTTATCAATCCGCTACCTACAACAACCCTGGCCATACATGATCTAATAATCGCATAACCAAAGTTCATCGCAGCATTAGTCAAACAATCTTCATCCCTTGTAAAGGATTTTCCATAAAGTGAATCGAAATACACTTTTGCCACGTGGCCTTCACGATTAGTTTTGTCTCCCACTGTCAAATTACTAACTAAATCTTCCATTAATTCTAATCGCTCCTGCTCAACACCGGCATATCTAGCAAAAGAAATTTGATTATCCATTTTCTGCCTTATTACTCGTTTCCAAATCTCAGCTTTTTGATTGTCAGTCCAATTTCCCTGATTAATAACCCTTTTTGCATTATGATGATATTGCCCATATGGTAAATACATCCCCACTGGCAAATACTTATCATCACAAATCACTAAACCAATATTATGCTGACTTAAACTGGATAACAATTTGGTAGTTACCGTAGTCCGATTACCTTCCAATACAATCATAGAAATATCAGAAAGTGGAATATGCAACTTGTTTTCCATTTTGATAATCTCAATATTATCAAGACGCAATCTTAGAATATCGCCTTCCTTAATATGTACAATTCTCCACGCCATAAGCATAATCCTCCAAATTTTATATAAAAAAAACCGCCCATAGCAATATAGGCGGTAGTTTCGGAATAAATCCTTATTTCTGTAGATCCTTAAAGATTTAGCAATGATAAAACAAAATACATGTATTATAAGGCGTCCCTTACACCACAATAATAACATGTATTTTTGATTAATCAAGTATATCTTTAGGTTCATTTCCTTCTTTTTCAAGATAAAATGTGTTCCCCAGAATATCAGTATTCACTTTCCATACTCTACATTTCTTAGGTATTAATCGTTTAATAAATCTCCCTTTACTTCCTTTACCGTAAATTGACAAAGTTTCCACATTATCAAAGCTATCTATGGGTTTTATTTCAGCATATCCTTTTTGTTTATCCATAGTTCTAGACCAAAACAATACTTCAACATCTTCTTTTGTGTCTATATTTTGAACCTTAATTCTATCTTTTCTGTATAGAGAGAACATAAACTCTGAGTTTTTTGAAACTTTCTCACGACTTTTTATCTCAAGATACTTTTGCTTATTAATTCCGTATAATCCGGTTTTTTGAAATTTTAAATCAGAATACTTTAGACCCATTATTTCATACTCATTAGTGTCATGATTTAAATATACATCCGTACGCCATGGAGATAACGATTGTAATATAACATGCTTATTTTTGGCATTACTAGGTGTTATATCAATCTTAGATCCAACTTTTTGATCTAAGTACTTCAATTGTTTGATTTCTGGTCCATTACCTTTTTTCGAATACTTACGAATCATTCCATGATCACGTCTATACAATTCAAATGGTGAGGCCTTTATTGATTTTACATCCCCATTACTTTGTACCTTATCGACTTTATCAGGATATTTACTCATGATATCTTCTAACTCGTTAAAGCTTTTAGCATCATATTTGTATAATAAAAATTTACCTTTATCTTTATCATATATTTTTTTAAATTTTTCAAATTGACCTGCATCATAAATATTTTTGATTTTAGCCACTACATACTCAGATTCATCTTTATCTTTCGATAACTGCGCCATTCTAGTAGAATACAACGTTGAATCGCTCACTTTACGATTCATTTTTCTATCAACTTGATGAGAAAATTTAACCTTATCATCGGCACTATTCAACGCATCAACGAATCCAGAGTATGGCTCATCGTATGCGACTTTATCAAATTCCTTATCATCTAATATTTCTCCGGTCTCAATATCAACAGTATTTCCTTCAATGCTATCAGGAAACATTGTTGCGCCTTTTTTCCAAAGTTTCAAAAATGGAGTTGCGGCTATTATAGATGCATCAATTGCATGGTGATAAAATGTCTCGCGACTCTTGTAAATATGCCAATGTTTCCTCATGTTTGATGTGAACTTACCACGGATAACTGTTACCTTAGTTTCACTGCCTTTTTCTCTGAAAAATTCTTGTAGATTATTAAGTACTACTCGTGAAGAATATCTAGTATCAACTAAATTTCTAGCAATAAATCGTTTTCTAGTTTCAATATCATTGATATCCTCCATGAATAGATAATTCTTTCTTTTACTTATTAACTTATCATTACTCATCACCATTGCTTTCATAATTTCAAAGCCTTGACCATAACCCATACTCATAAATTCAAGTGGTGTCATTTTGGCTTTTACCAAATTCATATCAGAATAGCAAAGTGTTTTGTTATTAAGGGTATCGTCTAAAGAAACTGATTGGGGAATAATATGATCAATTTCAAACATATCAGGACTATCCAATAAATCTGAAATTTCAATTGTTTTACCACTATATAAATCGATGCCATCTTGTTGGTACCATAACCTTATTTTAAAAAGCAGCTTTGATCCATACATTCTAAGTGCATCATCGATAATGGATTTACTACCGATATCTTCAGTTGCAGCAATTAACGCATCATCTTTTTCTACCTTATTTTTTTTCTGGAAATCTTCAATTTCTTTTTTTGCTTCCTTTTCGTTGTCGTCTCTCGGCATCTCTATAACTACACAATTAATTGATCCGTATTTCTTTAAAACTGCATTCACAATTCTTAAAGCTTCTGATACGGACTTAGAAACAACTGGGTTAAAAATGTCATTGGAAATTATTTTGTATGGAATAAATTTATTATTAGCAAATTTTTTGCCATTATCCTTATTCAGACCCATTTCATTGATTAATGTCATTTGTTCAACTGGACGATCAATCATTTCTGGAATCAATAATTGCATTGATTTTACAGATAGACGATGCCACTTATTGTTAGTACTTATATCGAAACTAGATTTATGATCAACTATAAACTGAATTAAATCATCGTCCATAAAGTCATAATTAGCCGCAACATCATCTTTAATTTGTTTCCTAATTTCACCATTCTCAGTGTTCAAAGTTATTATAAAACTCAACTTATCAATAAGCTCATCTGGCCAGACACTTATATCAACACCATCATTTAAAAAGCTTGTGTGTACTTTTCTATAAACAGACATTGAACTTATTTCAGGTTTTCCATCATTATCGGTTCTATATCCTTGTATATCATCATCCGAACATTTTGCAATTTTCTTAATCAACTTGATCATTTGAATTCTTTTAGTTCCTGTTTTTAATTCATCTAAAATTTCATTCTTCTCAGATGTCGTTAGTTTTTGACTTTCATGATTAAGAATTCTAAGATTATTCAGATCATTTAAAACATTGAATTCTTGAGCCGTATAAGATGCAGCGGATGCCCTCAATTCCTCAGGAAATATTTTGTCGTGGCCGATCAACTCTTGAAATAAATTTTTTAATGTCCGACCATCTTCTTTAAATATCCCATAATCTGAACGAGATTTTTCACTACCTGGTCCAACAAAATAATCCCGTTTTCTAGTTAATATCTTAATGTACTGACTTTCAAAATCTTCAGATAAAACTTCCGGATAAAACTCCCTTTGTTTTTCAATTATTTTTTTTGCCTCAACAACAAAACTCTTAGTGGGAAACACATTCAATAATATATTCGAGTTAACGGTGTCTGGATCAATTACTATATTTCCTCGTACTTCACCATATTTATTCAATCTTTCTAATTGAATTTCACCAGGAGTTTTAGTAGTTAATTCCTTAGAATTTTCATTTAAACTTTTTGAATACTCTGTACCTTTGTCTTCTACATCAGAATCTTTCAAATCGTAACTAATCCCACGCCGTTTAACTATGTGATATAACGCTTTAGATAGTTCATCGATTGTTAACTTCTCAGATAATCCCTTAACTCGCAATATATATGGGTTCAACGTATTATTAAAGTTAGAATAGTATTTGCTAGTATGCGCATTAACCAATCCATACTCTTTAAATAGGTGAAACACATCAATTCTGCGTTGTCGCTTGCGTCTAATTAATCTTCTTCCACCTCGTATAGAACGTCTCTCTTCATTTCTAGATGCATCTGCTCCATTAAACAAACGTGCTCCTAATTCAATTATTTCACCGGTATCAATATCAATCACACTGAAGCCTACAGATGATATTCCCATATCTAGACCCAAGCTTATATTTTTATCCATTTGCTTACACACCCACAATCAACATATCATATGTATACTTATAAATTTGTTCATCCACAATATAGCACAGCGCTTTCATTCTGTCAGTATAAAAATAATAATAATTCAAAAAGAGCTAATATTCCGAATAAAAATCTCAGAATATTAGCTCTTTTATGTATCAATATAACCTAAAAATCCAAACTAGGATCAGAGTTCAAATCCAAATCAGCGAAGTCACCCTTCTCGAATTGAATCTGAGCAATGGCACCAATCATTGCGGCATTATCACCACAGAGTCTCAATGGTGGGAAAATCAATTCCATATCCAAGTTACGTTTTTCAATATCATCTTTTAATCGTTTGCGAAGTCCTTGATTGGCAGCAACCCCACCAGCAACAACCAATTGCTTAACTGGGTGTTGTTCTAAGGCACGGAACGTCTTGTTACTCAAGATATCCAACACTGCACCTTGGAAACTAGCTGCCAAATCATCTTTGTTCAAATCTTCATGTACTTGATCAGCATGGTGAACGCGATTTATGAAGGCACTCTTCAAACCACTGAAACTGAAGTCCAAATTGTCTTCTTGCACCATAGCACGTGGGAAGTCAAAGACATCATTACCAACTGCGGCCATTTGGTCAACTTTTTTACCAGCTGGATAATTGATTCCTAGCACACGGCCAATCTTGTCATAAGCTTCACCGACTGCATCGTCACGTGTATCACCTAATGTATGGAATTCACCTGGAGCCGTGACCAATACTAATTCAGTATGTCCACCAGATACTAACAATGCCATGAATGGGTATTGCAGATCTGAAACAAAGTTAGCTGAATAAATGTGTCCTGCCAAATGATTAACTTTTATCAATGGCAAATTATGCGCAAAAGCAACTGTCTTAGCGGCCATGATACCAATCAACAATGAACCAACTAATCCTGGTCCATAAGTAACGGCAACGGCATCTAAGTCATCATAAGTTACCTTAGCTTCGTCCATTGCTAGTTCAATGCAACGAGTGATCTCCTCAACATGATGACGACTGGCAACTTCTGGAACAACTCCACCGAATCGTTGGTGACTCTTGATTTGTGTCGCAATTATATTCGACAATATTTCCTTACCATTCTTAATAACAGCCACACTTGTCTCATCACAGCTGCTTTCGAATGACATGATCAATGTATCTTTTTTCAAAATTTTCTCCACCTATAGATCCACCACCATCTCTAATGCGTCATGATGATTTCTAAAATAATACTTTTCATGAATAGTTCTTGTTTTAAAACCAAATGCTCTGTACAGGCTGATTGCTGATTCATTCTCAATATCAGCCTCCAATGAAAGACTAGAAAACTCATATCTGCGGCAATAGTCAAAGACTTGATTGAGGAAAAGATGTCCAATTCCCAAATGTTGCAATTCGGGAAGAACAGCCACGTTAGTAATATGAGCTTCATTTTTATTTTTCAAAGACACTCCAATAAATGCCACACAAACTGAATTTTCAATCAGTGACAAATACAAGGCATTTTTATTTCTCAATTCCATACTGACAATATCCAACGGCCAAGGTACTGGCTTAGAATAGACCTTTTCTTGAATATCCATGAAGTCCTTAGTATCTTTCATTTCGGATTTGCGTAGTATGAATTGTCTACCATCAATACTAACCGACTGCTTTTCAAAAGAAAACTTTTCCACATGTCCCGTTGGCCAAAGTGTTTGTTTAAACTTCCTCAACATAGGAAATATTTCCATCGTCCTTATTACCTTTTTCGTACCAATCGTGTTCAGCTTGAGTCAAGCGCAAATATGTTGGTACGAAACTATCAATATCTTTAACTGGTTCTTTATGTTCAGCCAACTTTGCCAACTTCGTTGCATCTGGCAAACTATCTTCACTGGACATGATTTTTACATTAGGAAACTTTTCTCTGATCAAATCGGTTAATTTTTGAGTGGCATTAATGAATTCTAGTTTATCTTCATCATATGTTTTAAGAAGATCCAACAATTTTGCCATAGTAGTGTGATGGTCTTCAACAATATTGACTATCTCGTCTTGCTTATTTAAGTAAACGCCAGCAAAGGCATTATTATTTCTTGCATCCATCAAGGGTACACACATCATACCCTCATCCCCATCGGCAGCAAGCAACTCAAGACTTGAAACACCCACAAGTGGTTTGTTCAAGGTGAATGCCAAAGTCTTAGCAACAGTAACAGCAATACGAACGCCTGTATATGAACCAGGACCATCAGCGACAGCAATCATGTCAATATCCTCAACTGACATGCCACCTTCGTGCAAGGCTTGTTGAATATCTGGCAACAAAGTAACACTGTGAGTCTTCAGTTCAGTAGATTCTATATGTGCCAAAGTCTTGCCGTTTTCTACTAGGGCAACGCTTAAAGGCTTGTTAGATGTATCAAAAGCTAAAATTTTCATATAATCCCCTCAATCTTAATAGGAATATTTTACCACATAATAAAATTTGTAGAGAGTGTAAGAAGTCTGGGAGATTTTGAGCACTGCCTAGAATAATTAAGGCAACACGAAGTGATGCTTTTGTTATTCGTAGCAGGCGCAGAAATCTGACTTCTGGAACTCGTTTTGAATGGAGAGTGTAAGAAGTCTGGAAGATTTCCGTAGCTCACTTTGAATAGAAAGTACAAGAATTCGGGAATTCATTTCAAAAATAAAAAAAAATCGACCACTAACGGCCGATTCTGTTAAATCTCGAATTACTGATCCATTTAAGGACAATATATAACAATCCTGTCTGATAAACCAAACTAAATGCTTCCTTCAATAATCTAGGAATCAACAATGTCATATATGGCAAGTTGGTTATCATTTGAATCCACAAGGTGTTCAACAATGTATTAACAATCACTGTGATTAATAATACTGTTAAGAACACTCTCCAAACTGTTACCTTATGGTTGTATAACATGAAACCATAGATAAGTCCTGCTACAAGAGCTGAAAAAGTGAAGCCCCAGAAAAATCCGGTTGATGCTGGCATCACTACGTTACTGATAATATCAGCGATCACATTAGCGATTGCTGCCTTATAAGGTCCGAAGTAATATCCCATTAGTCCTATTGCGATGAAGCTGAATCCAACCTTCAAGGTATTGCTACCTATCGACATTTTGCTCAACACCATCTGCATTGCAATTAATAACGCCATCCATGTAAGTTCATGGACACTAATAATACGACTTTTCGTATTCATTCTCGACATCTCCTTGTAGGAGCTGCCACAGCATATAACTAGAGGCTAACGAATTAACTAACTATATAAAGTGACGAATGCGGAAACAAAATCGCAAGCAATAGCTCTTCGTCCGGTGTTCACATTCCGTTCCGCCGGCACTTTACGCTTTGTTTCCTACCCCAAAAATATTTTACTTGAACATATTACCACAAATTTATAGCGATACCTATAGATTTATCTTATAACCTTTTTCATATATAAGTTATATCTAATGTCATAATTTACTATAATTATTTTTCTTCCCAAGTAATTTGTGCAACAGCATTTAATTCACCGTCACTCTTGATCCAGTGAGTCGTTACCAAGTTATCCTCATCGATTGAAGCATATACTTTCGGCTCACTTTCAATGTTCAATTCCTTATCATACTTGATATCCATACTCTTAGCACGATGCTTTTCGACGAAGTCGATACCCAATGAATCGACCATCCAATCGAAGTAATAAGAGTTATTAACATGACGATTAACATCAATATTGTAATATCCAATATGTTGCGACTTCTTAATATCAAATTCCTTAGGTTCACGTAATCTAGCAAATCTCTTAATGTGAGTAATTTCTTCAGCACCGAATACATCAGTCAACTGCTCAGCTGCACTGACCATCTTCCGTTTATTCACATCGATAATAACAAAAGCACTGGTCAAGTCGACCATACGATTGCCATCTAAGTCATCGATCCAAAAATCACGGTAAAAAAAGTACTTATTATAACTAGTTGCACGTGTGCTGACCTTGAGTTTTTGACCCAATGTCGGCATTCTTTTGATGTCCATATGATATTGAACAACCACCCAGCCCAATCCTCGTTGAACCATTTCTGAACTGTCAGAATCAGACTCATGAAGCTGTTTTTCTGATATCAACAACATTGCATCGACTAACGATGAAAGACGCATGTCGCCTGTTAAATTAGCGAAATAAAATGGAAATTCTATTTCTTGTGAATAAATTTGTTCTGCCACTTTATTCTTCCTTCCCAATTCCATGGTATAAGTTATACACAATTTGCTTACGCAAATCATTTTGACTGGCTACTTCTTTGATAGCCTTATTTGGTTTTTCACCAGATTGGATCAACAAGTCAATTGAATTGATGATCTCAGAATCTGACATTTCATCGACCTCTTCAGCAGTCTTTCCTGACAAAATCAATACGTATTCACCTTTAGGATCATGCTCTTGATAATATTCGATAACCTGATCAATTGTGCCACGCAAGAATGCCTCATGAATCTTAGTTAATTCTCGAGCTAAGGTAATTCTACGATCACCGCCGAAGTACTCTCTCAAATCCTCAACAGTTTTAACAACACGATATGGTGATTCGTAAATAATTGAAGTCTCGTAACGCTTAGATAAATCGCCCAGAGCTTCAGTACGCTCCTTACCTTTACGTGGTAAGAATCCATAGAAGTAAAATGGCTGTGGCTCAATCCCTGAAGCAATCAAAGCAGTGGTTGATGCACTTGCACCTGGCAGTGGAACAACTGCGATGTCTGCCTCAATTGCAGCCTTAACAAGCTCTTTACCAGGGTCACTGATAGAGGGCGTACCGGCATCACTCACTTGAGCAATATTCATCCCCGAATTCATCTTCTCAATCAATTCCGGAATACGCTGAGCTGTATTATGCTCGTGAAAACTGATCAGATCAGTTGTTACTTCAAAATGATTCAATAAATTCTTAGTATTTCTAGTATCTTCAGCTGCGACTAAATCTGCATCCTGCAAAATTTTGACAGCTCGAAAGGTCATGTCGTCTAAGTTACCAATCGGTGTTGGCACTAAAAAAAGGCAGCCCTTCGAATTATTAACAAAACTCCTTTGTTCATTCATTCAAAATGCTCCCTTACTTATTTTTATTTGGTTTACTATGATTTCCATAAATCACGCCGAGACAGAAAACACATTCCTCGTTTTCTTTACGGTGAGAACCATAAAATTGTTGGCACACGTGAAAGCCTTTGTGATACAGCTTTTCTAGATTCAAGCGTGAAGTAGGCAATTCACTTTCATTGAAACTTTTATCTTCATAACCAAGTTTTTCCAACTGTTTACGAAGATTATGATTCTCCATCTTGAGTTCTTCTTTTTCCTCTAAGTCTTTCGATAACTGTTCTTTTAGTGAGTCAATTTGACCACTCAAGTCACCTAGTTGATTAGAAATAGATTCAAACTCGTCATACAGATCCTTTTCTGCCATTGTTTCACCTACTAACCCACAAATTTTAATGACAAATCCTCTAAAATAGCTTGAAATGCAACATTACTTTTCCACATCTCTTCAGCTTTAAATAATTCATCCGAGAAACTAACTATTTGTTGAATACTCTTATTTGAAAGAACATCTTCTTTAATAAGAAGCGATTTATTTACATTGTACCTAATTGATAATATATCACTAAATATCTGATTCAACATGTCAAAAACCAAATGTTGATGATCTTTATTATCCACTAATGGCATTATATCAGTCTGAACATCTATAAAACTATTTATTTTATTTTGATTGCATTCTTTCATCCATCCAGATAACGCAACAGATAACTGTTTATAGCTTTCACCAGTTGTCGCCTGCAAAAATTTGATATCTGATATCTTCAAGGCAGTCTCTGCCTGCTCGGTCTTGAATCCAATCTCTACCAGACTAGAAACTTCATCATCATTACTCTTATTGGATAAATGAAAAATCTGCACACGTGATCTAATAGTCTGCAATAATTGTTTAGCTGAGTCCGCCAAAAAGATAATTAACAGATTACCCTCTGGTTCCTCAATCGTCTTCAACAGGTTATTGCTGGCCGCATTAGTCATCTTCTCAGCTTCATCGATAATCAGGATTCTACGCTTACCCTGCGTAGCCGTCATGTTTACCTCTTTTTTAAAGTACTTAATATCGTCAACACCGATACTCTGCTTGTCGGTTTTAATCTCAAGTACATCAGGATTATCACCCATCGCAATAGTTTTACAACGCTGGCAAGTTTGGTCTGGCATTCCATTTTGCAAATTATCACAAAATTGTGTTTGAGCCAACCAAATAGCTACTTGCTGACGAATTTTAGAAGAAGCACTATCGATCAAATAGGCATGTGACAGCATATTTGAATTGATAATTTTTTGAAATTCCTGAATTACACGTGGTTGCTCTTCTAATATACTTTCCATCTTTAAAATCTTACAAATTTATCCACAGGTAGGATAAAACAAGTAGCTCCTCCAACTTCAACTTCAACTGGGTCACTGATTCCGGCAGCTTCTGGTAAGGCAAATGTTGAAGTCACAAATTGAGTTCTTGTGTGACAAGTCTTCTTGATAACTTCAAGTGCAGAATCAACCTTATCATCTTCAGCACCAATGATAAATGTTGAGTTACCGGCCTTTAAGAATCCACCAGTAGAAGGAAGTCTTGTTGCTCTGAAGTCAGCTTTTACAAGATGTGATTGTAACTGTTGACTATCTTTGTCTTGGACAATGGCTAAAATTACTTTCATATTATTTTCCTCCATTAAATACATTTGGAAATCTATCAATAATTACTTTTAATGCATCATCAACTACCTTTTCAGGCGATTGCTCAGCGTTGATACTCTTTATTCTATCAGGATTAGCTGCTACTAAGTCAAGATATGCGTCATGAACACGTTTGTGGAAACTCAAAGCTTCCTTCTCCAAGCGATCCATTTCACCCTCATGATCCTTACGAATTCTTGATAATCCTACTTCTGGTGAAATATCAAAATAAATCGTTAAGTCTGGGACTGTTCCATCGATAGCGAAGTCATTTATTTCAGCAACTTCTTTCGTACCAATTTCACGTCCACCACCTTGGTACGCAATAGAACTGTCTACGAATCTATCACTAAGCAGAATCTTATTATCTGCTAAGGCTGGTCTGATAATATCCACAACGTGTTGACGACGAGCTGCAGCATATAGCAAAGCTTCTGTTCTATCATCCATTTTTTCATCATGAATTGCCAAAATAATTTTTCTGATTTGTTCAGCTATTTCACTACCACCTGGTTCTCTAGACATCAATACTTCCTGTTTAGTACGTTCTTTTAGTAATGGTAATAAGGCATTCAGAGCCGTAGTTTTTCCGGCTCCATCTGGTCCTTCAAAAGATATGAATAATCCTGACATCTGGTACTCTCCCCTTTTAATGCATTGGTTCCATTTTACTTGATATTAGTATATCGGTAAAGGAAACTAATTGGTTTTAAAAAAAAGGGAGTGAAACAAAGCATGTTCAACTTTCTATAATTACGAAAATAGCCCCAGTAATCCAACTTTGGATTACCAGGGCTATTGTTTTAAGCGGAAAAATCTACCGTTTTTTTCATATTTTGCTAAAACGCGCTTACAAAAGACAACACCCTGTGCTTGCTACGAATAGTAACTTCGCCACTTCGTGGCAAAGTTACTATTCTAGGCAATGCTCGGGTGTTACCGTCTTTTGACACGCTCTACCAATGTTTCTCAGCTCGGCTTGGTTGTTTCAAGAACGTATCTTCATCACCGAAAATAATATCCGTAGTCTGTTTAGCCTGTGCTTTACGGCGTCTTGCTTCTAAATACAAAAATTGATATTTAGCACGATCAATTCTTAAATGTAATCGTGTATCATCAGTAACTTCCAATGAATTATTCATCAATCTTTGCGTATTACTAATACGTCCCTGGATATCATGAATGCTGTCCATCAGACGGTCATTTTCAATCTTTTCCACACTAGCTTTTCTCTTACCAAACATGTTAGATCTCCCTGCGTCCTAGCACAGCACTCTTCAAGGTCATCTCGTCTGCGTATTCAATATCAGAACCGATAGCCAATCCATGTGCAAGCCTAGTTACTTTGATGCCTGCCGGTTTTACCAACTTGGCTAGATATTGCGCAGTTGCCTCTCCTTCAGGAGTTGCATTCGTTGCAATAATCAATTCTTGAACTTTGCTGTTATCACGTAATCGATTCAACAACATCTTAATGTTCAAGTCTTCTGGACCTACACCATCAACCGGAGATAATACCCCTCCTAGAACATGATACAATCCGTTATAACTATTCATGTCATCAATTGACATGATATCTTTTGGTTGTTCAACGACCAAGATAGTCGTTTGATCACGATTCTTATCAGTACAAATTGAACAGATTTCATCAGTTGTAATATTTCCACAGATCTTGCATGATTTCAAATCTGTCTTAGCAGACATCAAATTATCGGCAAATTCCTGTACCTGACTCTTATCCATGCCCAATGTAAAGAACGCCATTCTTGTAGCCGTTTTACGACCAATTCCTGGCAATGTCATATAACTATCAATTAATTTTGAAATTGGCTCTGGATATTTCATTGATTACATCAACCCGTTTGTGTATTTGCCTAACTTAGCATCTTTATCTTTGTCGACCTTTGAGAATCCATCATTCAATGCATCGATAAGCATATCTTGCAATGTATCAGGATCATCTGGATCAATAATCTTTTCATCGATTTTTAAATCTAAAACTTTTTTATCGCCATTCATTTTAACAACTGCAAAGTCATCAACTGAGTGACCCTCATATTCAGTTTGGCTCAATTGCTCTTGTGCTGCAGCAACCTCTTTTTGCATCTTTTGGGCTTGGCGCATGATATTGGCCATGTTGCCACCCATTCCACCCATATTTGGCATTCCTTTACTCATTGTAAGTTCCTCCAATTTATTAATCATTAAATTATTGTTGTGGTTTTCGACTCCGGTTACGAAGTATTTCATCTGCCGTGCGGACCGGTTCGAGTCAAAGTCTCTCACCTCGACTTGAAGCTTTGCTTTGCAAATCTCCAAGTTCGTCCTGTGGCTTCACCACACTCACGGCTGATGAAATATTCATAACCTCCGTCTAGTTTTGTATGATACTTGTACTCTATTCAATCCTATCAAACATGAATAGAATGTCCATAAACCGGAAGTCAGAAATAATAATTCAGCTGTGATAGTGCTGTTGGATGGCGATTTTCTATCCTTACAGCACAGGACGACTTTTGAAATCTGCGGTCTGAGCAGAGTTCAAAATCGAGACTTCAGACCTTGGCTGAAGTCGGTCCCACAGCAGAATAATTATTTCTGACTGCAGGTGTACCCAACAACAGACTTACTATTTCGACTGTAGGTGTACTAGTCGTCCTTAACCTCAACCACACCATCATCACCAAACAATTTTAACGCTTCATCGACAGTTGGATCAGTCTTTTTTTGTTCCTGCTTTGATTCTACATTTCCAGGCTTACTTAAATCAATATTATTATCAATATATTCCTTACGAACTACAGGCCATTGAGCCTTTGGCACTAGAACAATTTGATAATCCTTTTTCAATAACTTGCTTACATTATTAGTAAGTTCATCAATGAACTCATGATCTTCCTGAGCCTTTTCAAACCACATCTCATAATCAAACGCTACAACTATTCCATTATCACAGGCAGCTACCGGATCAGATACACTCATGATCGACCTTTGTGTAACTGACAACATACTCATCAGGTCAGGCCAAATATCCTTGACCGTAAGCAGATCCTTCTTAGTAGCATTTTCCAATACTTGGTAAATCGCCGTTTTATTAACTCGAACTCCCCCTGCACGTTTAGCAGGTTTAGGTTTAGAAACCTTTGTCGTATTGCCATTATTGGTTTGACTAGATAATTGCTGGATCTCTTGTTTAAGATTAGCAATTTCTCCACTCAATTTATCAACTTTGGTATTATCCACCGCAGGTACCTCAGGGGTATGTTGTTGAACAGGCGCAGCTATCGGTTGTTGTTGAATCTTTGGTTCACTGATTTTTACAGTCAGAATTTCCATGTAAACATCAGTTTGATTAGAGTTCTTTAAGTTCTTCTGAGTCGCACTAACTTGATCAACAATGTAGAACAATCTTGCATTGTCGAACTTGTCAGCAATTTGTAACAACTCATCCGTCATAACTGACTTATCCATCTGATTCGATAAGTCAGAATTAGAATTATACAGAATCAAATTACGACAGACACGGATTATCATCTCTGTAAAACGCATTGCCGATCGACCACTAGCAAGTATCTGATACAGACTAGTTAACGCATCAGCTGGACGATTATCAGCAATTGCCGTCATATAAGAAACAATCTGTTCGTTACTCAGAGCACCAGTAACTTCCTGAGCATTTTTCAATGTTAACTCATCATCGCCATAAGACAATGCCTGATCCAAAATACTTAAGGCATCACGCATTCCACCCTCAGCAGATGCAGCAATAATATTCAACGCTTCTTCATCATACTTAATATTTTTATCATTCAAGATATAAGTCATACGTTCCAAAATATCTTGACGGGAAATTCTTCTAAAAGTAAAACTTTGTGTTCTAGATATAATTGTTGCGGGAATCTTTTGCGGTTCAGTTGTCGCAAGAATGAACATTACGTTCTCAGGTGGTTCCTCCAATGTCTTTAACAACGCATTGAAGGCTCCTTGAGAAAGCATATGAACTTCATCAATAATATAAACCTTAAACTTGGCTTCAGTTGGAGCGTATTTGACCTTATCACGGATGTCACGAATCTCTTCAACACCATTATTAGATGCGGCATCGATTTCGATAACATCATTCAACCGATTCTCATTAGCGGCACGACAAATCTCGCACTCATTACAAGGCTCACCATCATGCGGATTCAAACAATTTACCGCCTTAGCAAGAATTTTTGCACAAGACGTTTTACCAGTACCACGAGGACCACTGAACAAATAGGCATGACTGGTCATATTACTAGCAACCGCATTACGCAATGTCTGCGTAATAACGCCTTGACCAATTACATCTGAAAAAGTTTGGGGACGCCAAACTCGATATAGTGCTTGATATGCCATACTTCCTCCTTGCATTAATCACAGTACTTAAATTTTACCACAAAAAAACTCCTAATCTAAAAGATTAGGAGGCTAATTTACATAACAAAAGGCACATGGTACAACTCACTTAGTGCTGCTTTCTTCCGAATCTGACACGATTCGTAAGAGCACCATTGCCCTAAGGCCTTTCGGCAATAACTATCATACTATAAATTAATTATTTTTGCTACTCTTACGGCGGATTTCTCTAAAGAAGTTTCGCAAAAGATCTCCAGTTTCTTGTTCTTTAACATTCGCTAAGACTTCTGGTTGGTGATTATAGCGGGTTTCAGCAAGCAAATTGTTAATTGAACCGACTGATCCAGCCTTGGGGTCACTGGCACCAAAAATAACCTCTTCAATCCGACTGTTAATAATGGCACCCGCACACATTGGACAAGGCTCCAGCGTCACAAATAAACTAGTATGTTCTAACCTCCAACTACCAACCGCATGACAAGCTTGTT
This sequence comes from Companilactobacillus hulinensis, assembly GCF_003946555.1. Classification (GTDB taxonomy): domain Bacteria; phylum Bacillota; class Bacilli; order Lactobacillales; family Lactobacillaceae; genus Companilactobacillus; species Companilactobacillus hulinensis. Next base: position 20,520 of record NZ_RHOO01000004.1, read on the forward strand.
CAATAGCAATAATTTCTGCATGTTTGATAGCATCTTGAGTCTCTTCACGTTCATTTGATCCACGCCCGATTATTTCACCAGTCTGATTATTTACGATGATACAACCGATGGGAACTTCTGCTCTGTCTTGAGCCTTGACGGCTTCAGCAATTGCTTCGTCCATATAACTATTAATTTGTTCCTCTGAAAAAATCATCTAACTAAGCCAACTCACTTCTCAAAATATAATATCCTTTATCACGTGTAACAACTTCAACATTTCCATAAGTTGCATCCATCAATTTTTTGGCTGATGGAGCTCCTTGTTTCTTCTGAATAACGATCCACAATTCACCATTATCAAGCAAGTGTTCCTTGGCATCACGAATTATTCCTGAAACAACATTCTTTCCAGCTCTAATTGGTGGATTAGAAACTATCAGAGCATACTTGTCTGTGACTTTTTCATAAACATTAGATTCAAAGATATTAACATTATTTACTTTGTTGGCCTTGGCATTCTTCTTAGCCAAATCCATAGCGCGAAGATTAACATCCGTCATATCAACAGTACGATTTGTTTGTTCTTTAGCAAGTGATAATCCAATTGGTCCATAACCACATCCAACATCCAAAATATTACCAGCTGGAATATCATCAAAATTAATTGCCTCAATTAAAACACGGGAGCCAAAATCGACAGTTTGTCTCGAAAAGACACCACTATCTGATGTAAATGTAAAATTATTATTTCTCAGCGTAAAATTAAAATCTTTTAGTTCGTGTTCCAGATCCTCTGAATTTTCAAAATATTGATTAGCCATATTTGTTTCCTTTCTGAAAGCGAAAATGAGGACAAAAAAATAATCCTCTTACGAGGATTAATTTTATCATAATAAACTTATAAAAAGTTATTATTTCAATGTAACTGTTGCGCCAACAGCTTCAAGTTTTGACTTCATGTCTTCAGCGTCAGCCTTAGCAACGCCTTCCTTGATAACCTTAGGAGCACCGTCAACAAGGTCCTTTGAGTCTTTCAAGCCAAGTCCAGTGATACCACGAACTTCCTTGATAACCTTAACCTTTTCTTGACCTGCTTCTGTAAGTTCAACATCGAATGAATCCTTTTCAGCAGCATCGTCGCCACCAGCAGCAGCACCTGCAGCAACAGGAGCAGCAGCTGTAACGTCAAATTCTTCTTCGATAGCCTTAACAAGGTCGTTAAGTTCTAGAATTGAAGCATCTTTTAAATCATCGATAATCTTTTGTGTATCTAAAGCCATTTTAATGTCCTCCAAATTATGTTTGTTTTTTAATTAAGCAGCTGGTTCGTCGTCTTTCTTTTCAGCAACAGCCTTAACAGCCAATGCGAAGTCGCGAACTGGAGCTTGTAATACAGATACCAACATAGATAGCAAGCCATCTCTGTTTGGTAGTGTTGCAAGTGCTTGAATTTCTTCAAGTGTAGCAGCTTTACCTTCGATGATTCCACCCTTGATTTCAACGGATTCAACATCTTTGGCAAACTTAGCAGCAACCTTTGCAGGTGCAACTGGATCTTCTTCAGAATAAGCGATGGCTGTTGGGCCAACGAAGAATTCTTCAAGTCCTTCTAATCCGGCTTCTTCAGCAGCACGTCTTAAGACAGTGTTCTTGATAACCTTCATAGTTGCGCCTTGCTCACGTAATTCGGCACGCATAGCAGTAGCTTGTTCAACAGTAAGACCTAAGTAGTCAACAACAATAACTGACTTAGCATCCTTAAGGTTAGCAGCAACTTCTGTAACGAGTGCTTCTTTTTGAGCTAATTTTTCTTGCTTCATTATTACGTTTCACCTCCACAATTTATTTAGTTAACTCTACAAATTTCGGCTAAAATAAAATCTCTGTGCCCGAAAGACACAGAGATTAAGTAACAATCTTCTGGCCTCGGCAGGATATTAAGATTCACATCACCTGAGTCTTCGGTAGAAATCAACTATTGTACATTATCATTATTTTGGTTATAAGTCAACACTAGGCGTTGATTTTTAGACCAGGGCCAAATGTTGATGTCATATTAACACTAACAATATAGTTACCCTTCAATGATGCAGGACGTGCCTTTGCGATAGTTTCGTAGAATGCGTTAAAGTTAGCAGCAATCTTCTCAGTATCGAATGACAACTTACCGATAGGTGCGTGGATCAAACCATTAGGATCTACACGGTAAGTAACTTGTCCAGCCTTAATATCGTTAACAGCCTTTGTAACATCCATTGTTACGGTACCTGTCTTAGGGTTAGGCATCAAACCTTTAGGTCCAAGTACACGACCTAAACGTCCAACCTTAGCCATCATTGGTGGTGTTGCAACAGCAACATCAAAGTCCAACCAGCCGTCTTGAATCTTTTCAACAAGGTCATCTGAACCAACGATGTCAGCACCAGCTGCTTCAGCAGCCTTAGCTTGTTCACCTTCAGCAAAAACGATAACTTTTTGTGATTTACCTGTTCCGTTAGGTAGAACAAGGGCACCACGAATTTGTTGATCAGCTTGTTTTGGATCTACATCCAAATTAATAGCAACCTCAACAGTTGCGTCAAATTTTGCGTAATTTACTTTCTTTAGTAAGTCAGCAGCTTCTGTAGCAGTGTAAGTCTTATCCTTATCCACTTGCTTCATAGCTTCAATATATTTTTTTCCATGCTTAGCCATGCTAAGTTCCTCCTTGCTTTGTGGTCTATTGGGGATTTTCCCCTCCCACTTGTTAAGAATACTTTCATATTCCTGTAAACTGCTTATTGTCTAGTCTTCTACTGTAAAGCCCATACTTCTTGCAGTACCAGCAACCATACGCATTGCAGATTCAACACTGGCAGCGTTTAGGTCTTTCATCTTGGTTTCAGCAATTTCGCGAACTTGGTCGTTTGTGACAGTGGCAACCTTGTTCTTGTTAGGTTCGCCAGAGCCTTTTTCAACGCCGGCAGCCTTCTTCAATAGAACTGCTGCAGGTGGTGTCTTTGTAACGAAGTCGAATGAACGATCTTCGTATACAGAGATAACAACGGGAATGATCATTCCTTGTTGATCTGCTGTACGTGCATTGAAGTCCTTTGTAAAGGCAACAATGTTAATACCAGCTTGTCCCAAAGCAGGACCAACTGGTGGAGCTGGAGTAGCCTGTCCAGCAGGAATTTGTAATTTTACTACGTTAGCAACTTTTTTAGCCACGGTGCATACCTCCTTAATCCGTGATGTGGTCATATTGAGAATTTAAATTTTCTCTCCCACATGTACGTTCAAAAAACATACCGTATTATAATAGCACGGATTAAATCCTTTATCAATATTATTTATTATTTTTGTACATCGCTAAAAGCGACTTCGGCACTTGTCATACGACCGAACATATCAACGTCAACTTTAAGCTTGTCGTGATCTGCATCGATTTCTGTAACTTTACCTGACATATTAGCAAATGGTCCTTCAACGATTGTAACGTTCTCGCCAACTTCAAAGTCGTTTCCGGCTTGAACACTAATACCTAGATCATTAAGAATATGATCGATTTCTTCTGGCAATAATGGTGCTGGCTTACTACCTGAACCGTGACTTCCAACGAATCCTGTAACACCAGGTGTATTACGAACAACGAACCATGATTCATCACTCATAACCATTTCAACCAGAACATATCCTGGGAAAGTCTTCTTCATTTCTGTCTTTTGTTTACCGTTCTTTGTTTCTGTTTCTTCTTCTTCAGGAACAACTGCACGGAAAATGTAATCTTCCATACCCATTGATTGAGCACGTGATTCCAAGTTTTCCTTAACTTTGTTTTCGTAACCTGAATAGGTATGTAGAACATACCATTGTTTATCGCCAGCTTCAGCCATAATTTCCTCCAAAAAAATCAAAATAAAAAAACCTCGAACAGAGTCGAAGTTTTTCTTCATTAATTCAATCATATCAAATTATTGAATTAGTTACAATCTTATTTGCTTCCCATTACAAAATGTTGTAGTAAAGCAACTAGTCCCCAGTCAACGGCTGCGAAAAAGATTGCATACAACAATGATGTTGCTACAACGGTCCATGTATCACGTCTATTTTCCTTTGCAGTAGGCCAAACAACTACTTTCATTTCATCTTTGACACTACCAAAAAATTTAAATAATTTCATTTAGTCCTCCAGATTAGCGTGTTTCTTTATGCAATGTGTGCTTACCACAATGCTTACAAAATTTTTTAACTTCAAGGCGTTCAGTTCTATTAGGATTCTCAGAAACTGTATAATTTCTTGATCCACAAACGCTGCAAGCCAATGCTACTTTTCTTAATCCCATGAGTTTCTCCACGTTCTATGCAGTTATATATCTTTATTATTATAGATTCTTCAACCCAAAATGTCCATGACAATAAGATGACAAATTATAAATACTGCATTATCTTCATTCTGCATCGATTCGCTGCGCGATTCAATTGTTTTGAATTACATCCACCTATATCACATGCAATTTGTAATTTTAACTCCCCTAATAAAAACTGCAAGGCTACTAACTCCAATTTACTCAAATCAGAAATTGCCTCTTCAAGATAACTAGAGGTATCTAGTAAGTGAACGTAATTTTGAATGAATTCCGTAGAATTATCATCAGCGATTATTTTTTCGTAAGAACAGGCGAACTGATTGGCTTGTCGCTTAAAAGTGTTCTCTCTTCTTACAATATCAATAATGTGATTCTTGAATTTCAGTTTAAAAAAACTGCCAAACTTAGAACCACTAGCACCATCAAAAATTAAGCAAGTTGCATAACAGACCATCAGAGCTTCTTGGTACCAATCGTTGCGATCATATAATCCTATTTTGTATTGAAAATACAAATTGTCGATCATTGGTCGATATCTATCGACTAGCGATTCTAACGCAGTATCATTCTTCTCCTTTACTAATCTAATTAGTTCTATTTCAAAAGAATTCATAAAACAACCCCTATAATTTTTTTATGAATGGTTTTTCTATTTAAAATTATCATGGATTAAATGGCATTTTAAGAGAACGTTTGTTTACAAAAAGTTCGTTAGAGTTTTAATTCTCTGATAAATTAAAACAATATTACAAAAAAAGATCTCACTTTAATAAGTGAAATCTTTGTATGCGTGTTTCATTATTTACCATTTCTAGATGCAAATGCTTGATATAACAGTACACCAGTAGCAACACTAGCATTCAAACTTTGAACGTGTCCAACCATTGGAATACTCAAAGTCTGGTCAACTTGCTTCTGTACCAATGGCGATACTCCCTTGCCTTCATTACCAATAACCAAAGCAACAGCGCCTTTGGCATTCCAATCACGATAATTTTGGCCTTCCATAGCAGTACCGAATACCCACACGTTTTGTTTCTTCAAATCATTGATCGTATTAACTAGATTAGTTACACGAACAACCGGAACGTGCTCAATTGCACCTGTTGACGTCTTAGCAACAACAGATGTCAATCCAGTACTGCGATGCTTAGGAACGATGATTCCATGCACACCGACTGCATCAGCCGTTCTCATGATAGATCCTAAGTTATGTGGATCTTCAATTCTATCAAGAATCAAAATGAATGGATCTTCGTTCTTAGCCTTTGCAGCTTTGAAGATATCATCCAATTCTGCATATTGATAAGGTGCAATGTAAGCTCCCATTCCTTGATGATTTCCACCATTACTGATGTCATCTAATTTTGTCTTTGGAACTTCTTGAACAATCAACTTACTACGTTTAGCAAGTTCAATTATTTCACCAATATGTGAACTCTTAAGTCCTTTTTGAACAAGAACTTTATTCACACGTTGACCAGCAGTTGGTGATTTTAACAGTTCAACAACTGAATGGTGACCAAAGACTAATTCACTTTCTTCGGTATTATTACTTGAATTATTCTGCATCTGTTTCCCCCGACTCTACTTTTTTAATACACCATTTTGCAAGTTCTGCAACACGGTCTTTTTGATCACTAACATCAAGATACCCGAATAGTGCTTCAAACCCCGTTGACATATGATATGTAACAACGCTGGTATTCTTTGCCTTGGTATATTTCTTTGCATTACGACCATTTTTATAAACTCTAACTTCTTCATCGGACAAGATATTCTCGTCCAACATTAATGTTATCAAGGCTGCTTGTGCCTTAGCTGAAACATAATGTGTTGCTCTGTTTTGTAACTGGTTAACTTTGGTAATATCCAAATCAAGAAGATGTTCACGAATGAATACTTCATATACAGCATCCCCAAGATATGCCAAAGTAACGCCGTTCAATTGTTCAATCTTAACCATCTATATGCCACCGTGTTCCTTGTGGAGTATCCTCAAGAATTACTCCCATTTCTTTTAATTTATCACGAAGTTCATCACTAGTTGCGAAGTCCTTGTCAGCACGAGCTTGATCACGCTTCTCAACCATTTCTTGAATCTCTTCAGAAAGATCTTGCTTATCACTGAATTGAATTCCTAGAATTCCTGAAAGGCTTGCTAATTCATTCAAAATATACTTAGCACTATCAGCATTAATACTATCTTGAGAACTGTAATTATTTGCCAAAGCTACTAATTCAAAAATTTCAGTAATACCATTCTGAACGTTGAAGTCATCATTCATGGCATCCTTGAACTTACTTGTGATTTCGTCTACTTGTGACTTAATATCATCGACTGATCCATCGGCTCCATCTAATCTGAAGTTCAAATTATTATAAGCAGTCTTGATTCTTTCATAATTATCAGCTGCTTTTTGTAAATTAGATTTAGAATATTCCAATGGTCGACGGTAATGTGTTGAAGAAAGGAAAAATCTCAATACTTGCGGATCAATATCCTTAACCAGGTCATGAACAGTAACGAAGTTTCCGAGCGACTTGCTCATCTTTTCGTTATTCTCAACAGTTACGAATCCGTTATGCATCCAATAGTTAACAAACTTCTGACCAGTTCTTGCTTCACTCTGAGCAATTTCATTCTCATGATGTGGGAACTCTAGATCTTGACCACCACCGTGAATATCAAACGTATCGCCTAAGTATTTCGTCGACATAACTGAACATTCAATGTGCCATCCAGGACGTCCTTCTCCCCATGGTGAATTCCATTTGATCTCACCGGGTTTGGCTTTCTTCCACAACGCAAAATCAATTGGATCTTGCTTCTTATCAAACTCCGCATCACCGATATGTTCGCTAGCACCTTGAACTAATTGATCAATGTTTTGATCGGACAACTCACCATAATGTTTGAACTTACGTGCACGATAGAATACATCGCCATCTGATTCATACGCATAATCTTTATCTACCAAATCAGAAATAAAATTGATAATTTCTTCAATGTTATCAGTAGCGCGGGGATTAACCGTAGCACGTTGAACATTCAGCTTATCAATATCTTCAAAGAATGCCTTGATAAACTTGTCGGCAACTTCTGGGACAGTAATATTTTCACGATTAGCTTCCTTGATCATTTTGTCATCGACATCAGTAAAGTTAGAGACAAACTTCACTTTATAGCCTAAATACTCCAAATAGCGACGGACAGTATCAAAAGCAACGATGGAACGAGCATTACCAATATGAATATAGTTATAGACAGTAGGTCCACAGACATACATATTAACCTCGCCGGGAGTGATTGATTTGAATTCTTCTTTTTCACGGGTTAACGTGTTGAATATTTTTAGCATAAATTCTCCTTTCTACAACAAAAGAGAGATTGAGGCAAAACAAAAGTTTTCCTTCAACCTCTCATTTAAAATATGTTTTTTATTTCATTTGATCCAAAGTCTTGTCAATATTTGACAATGATTTTTCTTTACCAATCAATTCAATAGCTTCAGCAATTGCTGGGCCATGCATTGTACGTGTAGCAGCAATTCTAGCTGGCATATAAAGTTTTCTACCTTTAACACCTGTATCTGCACGAACTCCTTGAATAGCAGCCATGATTTGTGTAGCTGTGAAACGATCAAGTTTTTCTAACTTGCTACGTAAGTCTTCAATTGCCTTACGTGAATCGTCATCAACAAGTTCTTTTTGTTCGTCATCAGTCAATACATCTGGTTGGTTAAAGAAGATATCTGATAATTCAACGATTTGTTGAGTATATGACATTTGTGGCATATAAAGTTCTGTCAAATGTCTTACCCATTGAATTGTATTTGTATCTGGGTTAGCAGGAATACGTTTTGCTTCAATTAAGTTTTCAAGTACTAAGTCAGTAATTTCACTGACATCAGCAGTCTTAACGTATTGGTTATTTACCCATTCAAGTTTCTTTTGATCGAACTTAGCTGGTGATTTACTCAAACGATTCTCATCAAAAATCTTGATGAATTGCTTGCGATTGAATAATTCATCTTCACCAACTGGTGACCATCCAAGTAAGGCAATGAAGTTAAACATTGCTTCTGGAAGGTAGCCTAAAGCACGATATTGTTCAATAAATTGTAGGATTGATTCGTCACGTTTACTTAACTTCTTACCTGTTTCAGTGTTGATAATAAGTGTCATGTGACCGAACTTTGGTGCTTTCCAACCTAAATCTTCATAGATCATTAATTGCTTTGGAGTGTTGGCAACGTGGTCATCACCACGAAGAACATGACTGATTTCCATCAAGTGGTCATCAATAACAACGGCAAAGTTGTATGTTGGCATACCATCACGCTTTTGAATAACCCAGTCTCCACCGATTGTATCTGAATCGATTGAGACTTTGCCTTTAACGATGTCATCCCATTCGTATGTTTTGCCCTTTGGTACATGGATTCTGATAACTGGTGTCAATCCGGCATCTTTTGCTTCTTGGATCTTAGCTGCCTTTTCTTCTTCAGTCATTCCAGCAAATTCATACTCATAATGAGGCATTTCGCCATTGGCTTCTTGTTCTTCACGCATCTTAGTAAGCTGTTCTTCAGTCAGATATGATTCGTAAGCTAGTCCCTTATCAAGTAATTCTTGAATATATTTTTGATAAATGTCTTTTCTTTCAGATTGACGATATGGACCGTAATCTCCACCGACATCTGGACCTTCATCCCAGTCAACACCTAACCATTTAAGGTTCTCAAGTTGACTCTGTTCTCCACCTTTAACGTTACGTTTTGTATCTGTATCTTCGATACGGATTACAAAAGTACCCTTGTGACTTCTTGCAAATAGGTAATTAAAGATAGCTGTTCTAGCATTACCAATGTGTAAATGTCCTGTTGGACTTGGTGCATATCTCACACGAATTTTATTATCTGACTTTTTTGCCATTTCTACGTTCTCCCCTTTGATTTCTAGAATTGTTCTTAGAGTTCTTATTGGCATTATTAGAGCTCTGCTTTGAACTATTCTTCTTATTACTATTGTTACTGTTGTTACCTGTATTACTTGTGTTGCTTTGGATACCATTCATTGAATGTTTAGGCTTAGCAAATATCATTTTACCAGCATCTGTCTGTAATGCACTAGTTACAACGACATCAACTTGCTTGTCGATGAAGTATTTACCATCTTCGACAACCACCATTGTACCGTCTTCCAGATATGCGACACCTTGTTCACGTTCAGTACCCTCTTTAATTACTTTAACAGTCATTGTTTCGCCTGGCAAAACCATAGGTTTCAATACCTTAGCTAATTCATTGATGTTGAGCACTTTAACGTTCTGAAATTCACTGACCTTACTTAAATTATAGTCATTTGTAAGAACAGCACCACCTATTTCTTTGGCCAACTTGAGTAATTTCATGTCAACCTCAGGAATATTATCGTAATCACGAGTAGTTGTTTCTATATTAATAGTTTGATCCATCTTCATCTCATTCAAGATATCAAGTCCACGGCGACCACGCTCACGCTTCTGATTGTCACTTGAATCTGAAATCAATTGTAATTCATGAACGACAAAATCAGGTATCATGATTTTACCTTCAAGGAATCCTGTCTGAGCTAATTGATGAATACGACCATCAATAACGACTGATGTGTCAACAATTTTATATGGATAAAAATCTTTTTTAACTGAACGACGTAAGACTTCTCCGTCGTAATCCATATCTTTTTTATCTTCTGTTTCAGCAACTGTTTCAGCTGCCTTACGCTTAGTTAAGGAGAAACTCTTCCAATCATTTCTTCTACTTGTACCCATTCTGAATCCAATGAATCCAAAGATGATCATCAAAATTGGTGGGACAATATCAGCAAACATGTTGTGCATCATATAGAAAGGAATGGAGATAATGTTTGCTAGGATCAATCCTCCAATCAAGAATAGCGAACCAAAAATGATCCAACCAGGTGAACGAGAGTTCAAGTATTTTTCTATTCTAGTATTTAAATCTGTAATAGGTTTAATAAATAGAAACGACAGTAAATAAAATATAATTAGTCCAATAAGTCCGTTAACATAGCCGTTATTTAATAAACGTACACTATCTAATCCTGCAACGATCCACAATGCCGGCAGCAACGTAATACCGACTGCTAAGCCAAACAATGCGAAGACTGCATTAATAATATATTTTCGCATATATAAATATATACCTCCTCAGTTTTTAATTAAAAATTTTGTTCATAGCTTCAAGAACCGTACTTACACCAATAATTTGAATCTTGTTATTCTTAGTCCAATCACCAAGATTATTCTTGGGTACAAAGATTCGTTGGAAACCTAACTTCTCAGCTTCATTAACACGCTGATCGATTCTATTAACACGGCGAACTTCACCAGTCAAACCAACTTCACCTACAAAACAGTCTGTGGCAGGGATACCTAGGTTCTTATAACTAGATGCTATTGACATTGCTAGGGCCAAGTCGATTGCTGGTTCATCTAATTTTACACCACCAGTTGACTTAAGATAAGCATCTTGGTTTTGTAACATCAAATTACCACGCTTCTCTAAAACAGCCATTATAACAGAAACTCGATTATGGTCCAGTCCAGTTGCTGTTCTCTTAGCATTACCAAAGATAGTTGGTGTGATCAATGACTGAATTTCAACCAAGATTGGTCGTGTTCCTTCCATTGAAACAACAACTGCAGATCCATTAGCATCTTTAAGACGCTCTTCAAGGAAAATCTCAGATGGATTGGCGACTTCAATTAGACCTTTAGTCTGCATCTCAAAAATACCAATTTCATTGGTTGAACCAAAACGGTTCTTAACCGAACGCAATATTCTATAGCTATGATGAGTATCTCCCTCAAAGTATAGAACAGTATCAACCATGTGTTCCAGTATTTTAGGACCAGCAATAGCTCCACCTTTAGTAACATGTCCAACAACAAACACCGTGATATTTTGTTGTTTGGCAATATTCATCAGTTCAGCAGTAACTTCTCGAACCTGTGAAATACTTCCTACAGCAGATGTAATCTCTGGTTCATCCATTGTTTGGATAGAATCAATAACCAAATAATCAGGATTCATAGTATTGATCTGATCACGAATATAACTCATGTCAGTTTGAGGATAAATGTATAGTTCATCCCCTGTTACGCCAAGTCTATCCGCACGCATCTTGATCTGTGAAGCACTCTCTTCACCAGATACATACAACACCTTACCACCAGTTTTTTGAAGCTGACCTGAAACTTGCATTAATAAAGTAGATTTACCAATACCAGGATCACCACCGATAAGAATAAGTGAACCTGGTACAATACCACCACCAAGTACACGGTTGAGTTCTGACATATCAGTTTTAACGCGTGGTTCCTTTTCAAAAGAAACATCATTTATTTTAATAGGATGAGAATCCAAATCACTAGTACGGCGACTTGGTGTAGCCTTGGCTGATTCAGTGTGTTCCACTTCCTCAACCATTTGATTCCATGCGCCACAATTAGGACAACGACCCAAGTATTTAGGTGAAACATATCCACAATTCTGACAAACAAATTTTGATTTAGCTTTAGCCAATAAAATATTTCCTTTCTATAGTTACATTATAATCCGGAAGAACCGAATCCGCCTTGGCGTTCCTTCAACCCACCCTCATCTTCGTCAGTAGTCAAATACTTCATGAAAATTCCTTGGGCCAAACGTTCACCTTTTTTGATTTTATAATCGAATGGGAAGAAATTGATCAATTGAACAAACATTTCCCCTTCATTGCCATCATTATTATAGTAATCAGCGTCAACAACCCCAATACCATTGGGAATTGATAGTCCTCGTTTAAGCGGATTACTTGAACGACTGGCAATAATTAACACTTCATCATCTTGCATAAAAGCCTTGATTCCGGTTGGAACTAAGACGGGCTTAATATTTTTTTGAACTTCTTTAATTTTGGCATCATCAAGATTGCCTTTACTAAAAATAAATTTAATAACATTCAAAACACCGAACTTCCACATTGAAGGAACTACAAAATCTTCAGCACTTTCAATGTCATACCCAGCGGCATTTTTAGTTTGACGTACTGGTAAATTGATACCCGCATCTTTATATTTTGATACTATTTCAAAGCCACGTTTTTTAGTCAAATCGGCACTCTCCCATTGTCATTAGATACTTAAAATAATAGCATTTATACTCTTATAAAACTATTGATTAGACTGACTTTCTCCCATTAATAGGGTAATATTAAAGTAAATCTAATTTAGAGGGGGTAGTTTATGGAAATAAAGCAAGAAGACGGTCGTTTCTACATTGAGGATAAAGAATTGGTCGGTGAAATAACATACTCACCTGTTAAAGATGGAATTATTTCAATTGACCATACTTTCGTTAACGAGAACTATCGTGGACAAGGTATTGCTGGAAAACTTCTAAATGAGGTTTTGAGTTATGCAGACAGGGAAAATTTAAAAATTGTTCCTGTGTGTTCATACGCTAAGTTCTCATTTAAGAACAAACCAGAGATACGTTATTTATTAACAGAGAATTACCGCAAACTTTTGGAGGAGGAAAAATAGTTGAATCAAGATGAATTAAAGAAAGCCGTCGGTATCAAATCCGTTGACTTCATTGAAAGTAATACAGTTGTTGGATTAGGTACCGGATCTACTGTTTATTATATGATTGAAGAACTTGGTAAAAGATATCAAGCTGGTGAAATCAAAAATATCGTTGGTGTAGCAACTTCTTCACGTTCTCAAAAACAAGCTGAGGGCCTTGGCATTCCAATGAAAGACTTGAATGATGTCGATCATATCGACTTAACTATTGATGGTGCCGATCAAATCGACAAGAACTTCCAAGGAATCAAGGGTGGTGGTGCTGCTCACCTTCTCGAAAAGATGGTTGCCACAAACTCACACAAGAATATCTGGATCGTAGATCAATCTAAGATGGCTGATACTCTTGGAAGCTTCCCACTACCTCTTGAAGTTATTCCATTTGGTTGCGAAAAGACTTTTTCTGACCTCAAAAAAGAAGAGTTAAATCCAGAATTTCGTTTGGATGACAATGGAAACAGAGTTTTGACTCACAACAAGAATTACGTAATCGACTTGAAGATGGGTAAAATTACACATCCTCACTTATTAGCTGATTGGCTAGATCATCAAGTAGGCATCGTTGCTCATGGATTATTCCTAGATTTGGTTAATACTGTAATTGTTGGTTATGACGATGGTCCAAAAGTTATCAAAGATGTAAGATAGTAGCAATAAATAAAAGGGAGAGATTATATGTCAAAAGAAATTACTTCAAATGATTTAGAAAAATTTCAAACTGCCTTTGAACAAACACCAGGTTCATCAGCAATTAAAAACGCCGTTGCTAACAACGGTATATTAGCATCAAGTGAGACTGTTGCTTCTAAAGTAGCAATGGACCCTACATTCTCAGTTGAATTAGATACTGGTACCGTTTCTGATCAAAAACAATCAGGACTATGCTGGGTGTTTGCTGCCTTGAACACAATGAGACACCCTATCCAAAGCAAGTTTAAGATTAAAGGTTTCGAACTTTCAGAAGGATACATGTTATTCTGGGACAAATTAGAGAAATCTAACTTCTTCTACGAAAATGTTATCAATACAGCTGCCCTACCAGTTGGTGACCGTAAAGTTGACTTCTTAATGACAACACCTCAACAAGATGGTGGTCAATGGGACATGATCATGGCCCTTGTTCAAAAATATGGTGTAGTTCCTAAGAGCGTAATGCCTGACACATATAGTAGAACAAAGTCTTCAGAACTTAACACAGTTCTTAATACCAAATTACGTAAGAACGCTATCACACTTCGTGCTTTAGTAAACGAAAACAAGTCTGATGAAGATATTGAACGTGCTAAAAACGAAATGCTTAGTGAAATTTACAAAATTTTGGTTTACACAGTCGGCGAACCACCTGCAAAATTCGACTGGGCATACCGTGATGATGACAAGAACTACCATAAAGAAACTGGCATCACACCACAAGAATTCTTCAAGAAGTACGTTGGCTGGGATCTAGACAACTACATCTCAACAATCAACGCACCAACTGATGACAAGCCATACAACCACGTCTACACAGTTGAAATGCTTGGTAACGTTCTTGGTGGACGTCAAGTACGTCACTTAAATCTTGAAATCAATGACTTCAAGAACCTTGCTGTTAAACAATTGCAAGATGGCGAAGCTGTTTGGTTCGGTAGTGATGTTGGTCAAAGCTCAGATCGTAAAATCGGTATCATGGATACAAATATTTACGATGTTGAAGGACTATTCAACACTGACCTATCAATGACAAAAGCCGAAAGACTAGATTACATCCAAAGCATGATGACACACGCCATGGTACTTACAGGAGTAGATTTGGACGAAAATGGCAAACCTACAAAATGGAAAGTTGAAAACTCATGGGGTGAAAAAGTCGGAACTAAAGGTTACTTTGTAATGAGTGACTCATGGTTTGACGAATTCGTTTACCAATTAGTTATCAACAAGAAGTACTTGAATGACGATCTAAAGAAGACATTTGAAACAGAGTCTAAAGAACCTAAAGTATTGGCACCTTGGGACCCAATGGGCGCATTAGCATAGATACAGAGAGTGGAACAAAACCGCTAACTTCTGAGCATTACCTAAAATAATGAAGGTGGCACGAAGTGGCACATTTATTATTCGTAGTAAGCGGAGGAAGTTGTTTTGTGTAACTCGTTTAGAGAGTGAAAAAGCCGGGAAATTCTGAGCACTGCCTAGAATGGCGAAGGTGACAACGTAGTTGGCGCATTTGTTATTCGTAGCAGACGCAGGAATTTGGCTTTTGCAACTCGTTTTAGAGAGTGAAAAAGCCGGGAAATTCTGAGCACTGCCTAGAATGGCGAAGGTGACAACGTAGTTGGCGCATTTGTTATTCGTAGCAGACGCAGGAATTTGGCTTTTGCAACTCGTTTTAGAGAGTGAAAAAGCCGGGAAATTCTGAGCACTGCCTAGAATGGCGAAGGTGACAACGTAGTTGGCGCATTTGTTATTCGTAGCAGGCGCAGGAATTTGGCTTTTGCAACTCGTTTTAGAGCGTCTTTTCAAACATTATAGAATCGCCAATAAAGGCACTACTTACCTAATGTAAGCAGTGTCTTTTTTTAATACCCCCAATACCCTATAATGAGACTTATAACATGGAGGAGTTGTTCATATGAAAAATAATCAATTTGCCATCCGTCCAACTGACTTTGACACACAGATACAAGAACTACAAAATATTCACTTTTTAACATCAGATAATGAAATGATTACTGACCCTATTGACCTATTCAAGAATTTTCTACAAATAGCCTTTGTCCAATCTCATTCCAAGGCTGTTTTCAAGCAAAAGCTGTCTACATACATGGCAACTCCTGATCAAGATGCATTTGAATACCTCAATTCTAGTTCAGAGCTTTCTGTAGATGCATTCTACAACGTTGCTCTTCAACTATTGGAATTCAATCCTGATGTAGATTTCACCTTTGAAGATCCATTGGGTGCAATGAAAAAGATTCAATTGAAAGTTGCAGACCATGAAGGAAATGTTCTTACTCTTAATGAATTAAAATCCGCTTGGTACTGGCTACTAGCTACTCATAATAAAAATGGCCATACTTTCATCGATTCATTAGCAGCAAAGGGTTATTTTGTACCATTTTATGGTGAAATTGGCGAACCATTGCTTTTTAACGGTAAATCAATGCCCGTCTTTGATCCTCATAAGATTATTCGTGAAGTAGTTTACGTTGAATCACCACAAGATACTGATGAAGACGGTAAGTTAGACTTGCTGAAAGCAGAAATACTCCGCCCTGCTGAATCTAATGACGGATTAAAAGTCCCTTCACTTTATACTGCAAGTCCATATAATCAAGGTACTAATGATGAAACTGGCGAGAAGTTGATGCATGACGTCAATATTCCGTTAACACATAAAGAACCAAATGACTTGAATTACGAAGATATTGAATACAAAGCACCAAATACCAAACTTCCCGAACCAAGAAAAGTTAATAGTTATGCTGAAGTAGCTGACGAAACATTTGCCAGAGAACAATCATACACATTGAACGACTACTTCTTAGCTCGTGGTTTTGCGGTAGTTTACGCAGCTGGTATCGGTACTAAGGATTCCGATGGTATTCGTACAACAGGTGACCCTGAAGAGACCACATCAACCATTGCAATCATCGAATGGTTGGCAGGCAATCGTCGTGCATTCACAAATAAGTATGACAACATCGAAATTAAAGCTTGGTGGTCAAACAAATCAGTCGCTATGACTGGTAGATCATATCTAGGTACACTTGCTACTGCCGCTGCAACTACCGGTGTTGAAGGACTGAAGACAGTAATCAGTGAAGCAGCAATTTCAAGCTGGTATGATTACTATCGTGATGGTGGATTGGTGATTGCTCCTGGAGGCTTCCCTGGCGAAGATGCAGATGTTCTGGCAGAAGAAACATTCAGCCGAAGACTCCAACCTGGAGACTTCCATAAGATCAAACCACTTTGGGATAAAAAATTAGCTGAGATAACTTTCGAACAAGATAGAACAACTGGAAACTATAATACTTTTTGGGACGCAAGAAATTATCATAAAAATTTCAAAAATATCAAAGCTGATGTATTGATGGTCCATGGATTAAATGACTGGAATGTTAAGCCAAGAAATGTCGAAAGATTGTGGAATGGTATACGTCATAACGGCGTTGTGCAAAAAATCATTTTACATCAAGGACAACATATTTATATCAACGCATTCCGTTCAATTGACTACACCGACATTATTAATTTGTGGTTAACACATGAGTTATTAGGTATCGATAACCAGGCTGAAAAAATCATTCCTGATGTAATCATCCAAGATAACGTCAAAACAGAAACATGGAACAGTTATACTGACTGGAGCAATGATAATAATCCAACAGTTCAATATGGATTATCAGCTGATAAGCTCGTTACAGCCCCTTCTACCAACGAGACATTGACATTCAATGACAAACTGGATGACGAATCATTCAAGCGTTACGTAAAGCATAACGATGACTGGCAAAAGGATTTGACTAATCTAACTAACAATAAGATGACAGATCATCGACTACTATTTACTACTAATAATATAGAAGAAACTATTATTGATGGAAAAGTAAATATCAATCTCAACGTGGCTTCAAGTAAGAATTTCGGTATGCTTAGTTTCCAATTGATCGACTATGGAAATGCCAAGAGATTCAATGTTTCTCCTACTCTATTAGCACACAATGGACTAGCTGGAACTTTTGATTGGCGTGAAGATGATCTGCGTGAATTTACACTTGGCAAACCAACAGATTATAAGATGATAACTAAAGGTCATATTAACTTGCAAAACCGTGAAAATACGTATAGAGTGAACAGCCTTGAACCAAATACTTTCTACCCTATCAAAGTTGAATTACAACCAACCTTCTATCGTATCCCTGAAGGGCACAAATTAGGATTGGTTATTTACTCAACTGACTTCGGCATGACTGTTCGCGGTAATCAAGATATTGAATACTCAATTCAAACGGAAGGTTCCAATATCATCGTGCCCGTGCATCGTGACTAGATGATTGGACCAGAATAGATTTTAACAATTAGAATAGGGTTCCTAACTAGACCAAAAATTTAAAGGTTCCATGCAATCATTTCTAATGTTATAATCGCCGTTGAACTGTTTAATTTGGAGATTATTTATATGGAAAAAAATCAATTAAATTCACTAAAAAATAACCCCCATTCAAAAATGAGTGCTGCAGGATTCCTGATTGCCTTAGGAATTGTTTACGGAGATATTGGTACTTCACCTCTGTACGTTATGCACTCATTAATGGTTGGGAATGGTGGACTAAGCAAAATGTCCACCAATTTTATTTTAGGTAGTGTTTCTTTAATATTTTGGACACTTACGATAGTTACGACTATCAAGTATGTGTTAATTGCTCTACGAGCTGATAACCGTGGTGAGGGTGGTATCTTTGCCCTCTATACTCTAGTTAGAAAGCGTGCTAAGTGGTTAATCATTCCGGCTATGATCGGTGGAGCTACCTTTCTAGCTGATGGTATGATGACTCCGGCTGTTACTGTTACTGCTGCAATTGAAGGACTGAAAGGTGTCAAATTTAATGGCAATATTTTGATCAGTAATCAAACACATGTCATTATCATAACTTTGATCATCCTTTCAACGTTGTTCTTCATTCAACGTTTCGGTACTCAACTTATCGGACGTGCTTTCGGTCCTATTATGTTAGTTTGGTTCTCTTTCCTCGGACTAATGGGAATCTATAATATTACCTTTGACTGGACTATCATTAGAGCCTTGAATCCTTACTACGCCATTGCATTACTACGTAGCCCTGCAAACATCCGTGGTATTTTCATTCTAGGAAGTATCTTCCTGGCAACTACTGGTGCAGAGGCATTGTACTCAGACATGGGACACGTTGGCCGTCCTAATATTTATACTAGTTGGCCTTTCGTCAAAATTTGTTTGCTACTCAGTTATTTGGGTCAAGCAGTCTGGTTGTTACGTCTTAAAAGTGACCCAGCCTTACAAGCAATGGGTTCAGCTATGAATCCATTCTATGAATCAATGCCATCTAACCTAAGATTATTTGGTATCCTACTATCCGCCATGGCTGCTATCATTGCTTCTCAAGCTCTGATTTCTGGTTCATACACACTAGTTTCTGAAGCAACAAAATTAAGAATCTTCCCTCGTTTAAAGACTTATTATCCAACTAATTTCAAAGGACAATTGTACATTCCAACTGTCAATTCAATTATCTGGGTAGTATGTTTGTTCATCGTAATATATTTCAAAACTTCCGAAAACATGTCCAATGCTTACGGACTTGAAATCACTATTACAATGCTTATGACGACAATTCTCTTGCACCAATGGTTATTGATGAAACGAGCGAACCGCTTCTTCTCAACCATTATTATTAGTTTCTTCTTTGTAATTGAAATCATCTTCTTTATCACCAACAGTAGTAAGTTTATCCATGGTGCTTATATCACAATGGGTATCGCCGCACTACTTATCATCGTTATGTTTATTTGGAGATATGGTGACAGATTGATGGATGACAATACATTTAGAAGTCACTTTGCATCATTGCTTGCTTTCAAACATCAACTAAATGACTTAAGAAAAGACCCAAGTTATCCTCTTTACACTACAAACTTGGTATATCTAACTAAGGTTCATGATGGATACAGAATTAAGAAGAATATCCTCTATTCAATCTTAGATAAACGTCCAAAACGTGCGGAAGTCTATTGGTTCGTAACAGTTAATGTTACTGATGAGCCTTACACAGCCGCATATAGTGTTGAAACATTTGATACTGATTACATGGTCAGTGTTCAACTCTATCTTGGATTCCGTGTCGATCAAAAGGTCAATGTCTACTTAAGACAGGTTGTTAACGACATGATGGCAAATGGTGAAATCAAACCGCAACCTCAAAAATATACAACCATCCCTGACCGTCAAGTTGGAGACTTCTCATTCGTTCTTATAAAGGAAGCTCTTTCACCTGATACTAAGATCAGCGGACTTAAAAAGACTATTATCCGTGCCCGTTTAGCTCTACAGAAGTTCATCTCTCCTGCTAACTGGTTTGGATTATCATATAGTGATGTAATCGAAGAACGTGTCCCACTTGTACTCGGAAAGATTTCAATGAATCGACTTCGTTTGGTACGTAAGGATCGTTCAGCATTACAAGATATTCCTATCGATCAACCAATTGATGACGACGATGACGAATAACACAAAAACGCTAATTTCCTGAAAAAGGAAATTAGCGTTTTTTATTGTCTATTTGACTTAATTATATTCAATTTTGAATCCATGTCGTAGACTATTGGAACTCCGTTAGCAACTTCTACACCATCGATATCATGATCACCAATGTCTTCAAGATACTTGATCAAAGCTCTGATTGTACTGCCGTGAGCAACAATCAATTGATTCTTACCATCTAGTAATTGTGGTGCAACGGTATCAATATAATAAGGAACAATTCGATTATATGCCTGGAATAAACTCTCTGACAAAGGCATTACTCTTGGATCAAGGTACTTGTATGGTCCTACTGAAGGATCCGGCTTATCAAGCTTTGGTGGCATAGTATAGTAGCTTCTGCGCCACAACCTAACTTGTTCAACTCCATATTTTTCACGTGTCATTTCTTTGTTTTGACCACGAAGCGCCCCATAGTGACGTTCGTTTAAACGCCAAGACTTAATTATTGGAACATAATTGAGATCTAAATCATCTTGAATGATGTATGCCGTCATAATAGCACGTTTCAAAACAGAAGTATGAACACATTCAATATCTAATCCTTGTAATTGTTCAGCAGCCTGATGTGCCTGCGCAATTCCCTCTTGAGTTAGGTCGACATCACTCCATCCAGTGTAGTGATTCAACGCATTAGCGGTACTTTGTCCATGTCTAACCATGATAAGTTTTACCATATTATGACATTACCAACTTTCTTGCAATATACCTACCTATATTATCACAACCATCTTTTGAAATAAAAAACGATTGAAAACCATCCCTGGATTTTCAATCATTTTATCAGTCAATTAGTGGATCTTTTAATCCTCGTGTACACTCTGCTTGCAAAGTGACATGTGATACTCCAAATTTATCCTTTAACAGTTTATCAACTTGATCATAGATAACTTCAAGCTGATCCATATTACACTTTTTCTGGACGTTGATATGTGCATCTAAAATAATAAAGTTTTCATCTATCATCCAAACGTGAATATGATGAATGCCCACTACATCAGGTACAGTTAATACAACCTTCTTAACAGCCTCTAAATCGATCTTGGGACTTGCTTCCATCAAGATGTTGATACTTTCCTTAACAACGTCAAAAGCTTCTTTAAGAAGCCATATGGCAATAATCACAGTAATTAATGGATCGACCCAGTTCCAATTAAAGAGTGTTACGAAAATTGAAGCCACAAAGACTCCTACAGATGATAATGTATCTGAAAGCATATGTAAGAAAGTTGCCTTGATATTCAAGTTATCTTTTGACCCAGACCAAAGTGCCAGCATGGATATCAAATTGGCCAATAATCCGATAATAGAGACTATCATCATTAACAAACCGTTAATATGTTGCGGCTGTTGAAATCTACGAATAGATTCTACGATCATCATAATTGTGATGACGATCAAAATACTAGAATTTACAAAAGCAGCTAATATCTCGGCACGTTTATATCCGAATGTTTTGGCGGAATTGTTTTGTCTACGACCAATCACATTGGCAATATACGATATGACAATAGAGATAGAATCTTCAAGATTATGGACAGCATCAGACAATAATCCCAAGCTTCCAGAAATAACCCCTCCAAAGAACTCGGCGACAGTGATAATCAAATTTAATGCCGTTACTGCGAGAAATCTTTTTCCAGTAATCTTAGTATGATCCATGACATCACTTCCTTTAGTTCAATGATAACATTTACTTCAAAAACGAGTTATGAAAAGCATATCTACATGGATGTACAAAAAAAGGAAGACCAGCATGACTAGTCTTCCAACACAATATACTTGTTTTATCTGGTTGCAACTGGCTTAGCTGCAACTTTGATAGGATGAGCAACATCAATGATATCAGAGAATCTGTTTGTAACATAATCTCTCATACCGTCACGTGCTTCTTTTTTAGAAACGTTGTGACAAATGCGCTTCTTAGCAATTCTTTGGCCAGTTTTATCTAGAAAATTACAAGTTACCTCGTAATCGCCATGATTACCAAAAAACAACATCATTGTGACCCCCTTTATATTAAGATAAAAATACCCCTGATGTTTCGACCAGATATTTATACCACTTTTCAAAAGACGTTACAACACCTTGAGAACAAATTTCTGAAAAAAGAATTTTTAGCTGATAATTTTAAATTTACATGAAAAAAATATGATATTATTGCTCTATATAGTTTTTTATCATAGTTTCATGCAGTTTTTATAGGGAGAACATCATGGACAGACGTAGCAACAGAAACAATCGACAAAGTCGAAGCAGAGTTCAACGCAGTAATGTTGACAACAGTCGTATATCCAGAGATAAACGTCGTAAACAGCAACTGCCGTTTTATCAAAAAAACGGATTTATTATCTCTATGATTATCGCTGTAATCGTCTTGATCGTAGCTGGATTCATCATTTGGCGGATAAACTCTACTCCATCCAACACAAATTCTAAATCAAATAATATCGAAGCTGTTAAACCAAGTAAAAAACACACCAAAAAGAAACCTTCTACATCTAAAAAAACTAAAAAAAGTGAAAAGCAGGCTGAACAAAAAGTTAAAGACGAAACAAAAAATGAGACCAAAACTGATGACACTAAGAAGGCTGAAAGTGCGGCAAGCAAAATTCAAAATGCTGGATCATACAATAAGCTGACTTACAAAACCGACTGGTACACATTCAAGATCTCAAACGACGTTAAATTAGTTAAAAATGCTAACGGCGACGCATCACTTTTAGTTAAATATACCTATACAAATAATACGCAAACTCCTGAGAACCCTCAAAAGGTTCAGGCAAATGCCATCACTCTTAAACAAGATGACAAGGTTCTAACAGCAACTTCAGCAACTGGCGATTATGCTGCTTTAGTCAATGCAACCAATACTCAATCAGTTCAACCTGGAGCTAACTTTGATGGAGCTTTGTTAGTCAAAGTAAACAATACTGATTCTGATGTAAATATGTACTTCAAAAACATTAAGACAGATGCTGAATTAGATACCATGCAGCCATTTAAATTGAAATAAAGAAAAATAGCCGTAGCTTCCTTCGTTCAACCAAAAGAGCCTCTCGCATTTACTACATAAGTAAATACAAGAGGCTTTTAAGTTATACTCAGAGGTTAATCGTGTTTCATAACGCTCTGTTCTATTGTTAATCCTTTAACCTGATATCTGGCAATTATTATTGTTATTCCTAATAAGAACAAGCAAGCTATTAATGAAGCTGTCGAAAATTGCATCTTACTAGCCTCTCTGAGCGTACTTGGAGATAACAATGGGAAAACATCTTTAAGCATGTGCAAAACAACCACTAATGCTAAATTATTCGTTTTAATGTATATTGCACCGAGAAGCAGTCCAAAGGCAATTGCAAATATTACTTGAATCGATACATAACCGAAAGAAATACTCTTTAAATTGATCAAATGCATCAATCCAAACAAGATACTCGAACCGATCACTGCTTTGTATGCATTACCATGGAAACGTCTAAGGAATAGAGGAATCATTAATCCTCTGAAACAAAATTCCTCCGCTAATCCAACTAAAATGGTCATCAAGACAATTTCAACTTTGAATGACATATCACCAACATAGAACATAGCAATACTAGAATACCCAACAAATATAATTGTTGGCAATGCCGTCATGATCTGCTGCATTGGCTGGGACGAACTGATCCAATTTATTTGTTGATGCAACCAATATTTGTTTAACAAATATGCTGCTAGAAAGACAACTAAATCTGCCACACCCTGCCTAACGTTCGAATTAAGTCCTTTGGGAATGACCATTGAGGAAACATACAGCATTATCGGAAATATTATCCAGACAACAAATATTTTTAAATTTAATGATTTAAGAACTTTCATCTGTTATTTCCTCCTTTTTTGCCTAATTTTACCATCTAAAACTTTTTTTAAAAATAATTTGACATGGAACGCGTTCCATACTGTATCCTACAGTTGTTGAGAAGAAGTGGTCGCGACCACTTGACCCGACATTTCAAATGACAATTGTAAAAGCATTCAGCCATGTTAATTTACAATCATATATATTTTTTGGAAGATGCTCACCCTTCAATGAGTCTTTCAAATTGGTCTAACGGCCCAAAAACACCCAGGCTTACCATTTTGGTAAGCCTTTTTGTGTGAAAAAAAATAGACCTTTAAGTCTATTTTTTACTTTTTCTATTAAAGATATTCTTGACGCTACGACTAATGACTTGAAAGAATCCCAATGATTGAACGATATTATCAGGATCAATATATTTGCGAACGGCTCTTAAAACGCGTTTAGGATCTTTAGAAGAGAACGTGAACATTCCATTCTTCTTTGTTTTCAAAGCAAAACGTGGAATCCATTTGCCTTTAAACATCACAGAAACTATAACAACATCTACTTCTTTCCATGGAATTTGAATAAAATTCTTAGTATCCCTATCACTATAAAACTCAAATCCCTTATCACCGATCATGATTTTTCCATATTCAGATAAACCCATATGCGATGTAGCATCAATTACAAGATCGGATTTTGTATTGATTGATTGGACCATTTAATCCACTCCATTTCTTAAAGTAACGATAATTAATCACATTATACAACTAAAAAAGGATGAACCCATAAGAGTCCATCCAATAAGGAGCCAAATGCTCGATAAAAATTATTACATAACGTGAAGTACGTGTAGAAGAACACCGACAACGAATAATCCAAGGATAATAACGATTGGTGAAACTTTCTTCTTTAGTAACCACATACAGAACAATGTTAGAAGCAATGCTGCCAAACCTGGTACCAATTGGTCCAAGTTATCTTGCAATGTTGTAACTTTGTGAGCTGTCAATGATAGACCAGCCTTTTGTTGAATAAGAGCTTCCTTAACACCTTGTGCACCTGCTGGAAGATGTGCCCAGTCAATATATGCACCTTTATCCAACTTAACGGTTGAAACAGTTGGTGTGAACTTAACAACAACCCAACGGTTGATCAATGAACCTAGGATAAACATACCTAGAATTGAAGCACCTTTTGTAATGTCTTGTAGTAAACCACCAGACATATCTTCTGTGATAGCAGAACCGGCTTTATAACCTAGTTCTTGTGTATACCACATGAAACTCATACGAATAGCATTCCATAGTACAAAGTAAAGGATTGGTCCTAAGATATTACCTGTCATAGCAAGTGATGCAGCTAAGGCACCAATGATAGGCTTAACAGTGAACCAG
Source organism: Companilactobacillus hulinensis (assembly GCF_003946555.1). Classification (GTDB taxonomy): domain Bacteria; phylum Bacillota; class Bacilli; order Lactobacillales; family Lactobacillaceae; genus Companilactobacillus; species Companilactobacillus hulinensis. The sequence continues at coordinate 45,997 of NZ_RHOO01000004.1, forward strand.
AACACTGGATCACCAATACCAGCCAAAGGACCCATCATACCAACTTTAACACCTTGAATGGCAACATCGTCAACGGGAGCACCATTGGCACGTTCCTCTTCAAGAGCCATAGTAACACCTAAGATAGGTGAAGCTAAGTATGGGTGACAGTTAAAGAATTCCAAGTGACGCTTTAAAGCTGCGGCACGGTCTTCTTTAGTTGTGTATAGTTTTTTTAGTGCTGGAATCAATGAATATGCCCAGCCACCGTTTTGCATACGTTCGTAGTTCCATGAACCTTGAATGAAAGTTGAACGCCACCAAACGGAGATTCTATCTTTTTTACTTAATTTTAATTCTTCAGCCATGTTAATCTTCCTCCGTCCTAGTAATTATCTATTATGTCGCCAACTGGATCACCGGTGTTTGAACCACCACCGCCATTGTTTGAACCGCCACTCTTAGAAAGAGTTAGGTAGATCAAGGCAAGTGAGATACCGATAGTACCAAGTGCGATAAGTGTTAACTGTGTAACAGTTGCTAGAACAAAACCAATAGCGAAGAATGGCCATACTTCTTTAGAAGCCATCATGTTGATAACCATTGCATAACCAACGGCAACAACCATACCACCACCAACGGCAAGACCGTCAGTTAACCATGTAGGCATTGATGCCAACATAGCTCTAACAGGACCAGCACCAACAGCAAGAATCAAGGCTGCAGGGATGGCAATACGAATACCTTGTAAACAGATAGCAATAATTTGCCACATTTCAATCTTTCTAAAACTACCTTCTTCAGCAGCTTTATCCATGATGTGGACAATACCTGTTGTGATTGTACGAACAATGATTGTTAGTAACAATCCAGCAACAGCAAGTGGTACGGCAATAGCAATGGCTGATGTAACACCGGCCTTACCTTCACCACCAAGAACCAAAATAATAGCAGAAGCTACAGATGCCAAAGCGGCATCAGGTGCAACAGCGGCACCAATATTAGCCCAACCCAAGGCGATCATTTGTAGTGAACCACCTAGAATCAAACAAGGTACTAAATTACCTGTAACTAAGCCGATCAAAGTACATGCAATAACTGGTTGGTGAAAATGGAATTCATCAAGAATACCTTCCATACCGGCTAAGAATGATACTAGAACGACTAATACAATTTGAATAGCATTTAATTGCATGAGTATTAACCCTCCGTATATATTCTAAAAAAATTATTTATTCTTATTTAATTCAGCTTGAGCTTTGTTCAAGATATTATCCATATTGTCTTGTGAGTCTGTTGGGACTTTACGAACATCGAACTTAATACCTTTATCTTCAAGCTTCTTGAATGTATCAATATCATCTTGGTCAAAAGCCAAAACCTTATTAGGTTGAACTTTACCAACTGAGTGAGCCATTGAACCAACATTTAGTTCTTTCAATGGAACTCCACCTTCAATAGCACGTAGTGCATCTTGAGGTGTTTCGAATAGTAGCAAAGCACGTTGACCACCAAAGTGCTTGTCATCCTTTGCTAATTTGATCATTTGGTCAACTGGAACAACGTGAGCCTTAACACCAACTGGTGCAGCTTGTTGAATCAATTGTGTACGCAAATCATCTTTAGCAACAGCATCAGATACAACGATAATACGTGTAGGTGTTACTGATTTTGACCAAGCTGTAGCAACTTGACCATGTAGTAAACGTGAATCGATACGTGCTAAGACGTAATCAAATGATCCAGGTCTACCAGCATTAGATACTTGTTGAGCAGGAGCTGCAGCCTTAGAATCTTCTTTAGGTTGAAGTTCTTCTGGACGAACCTTAACCCCATCTTTTGCTGTCTCAAGAATATGTGCAGCGATTTCGTGTGCACTATCCATTGATAGACGTGAAGCATAAGCTTCAATAAGCATTGGTAAGTTCAAGCCGGCGACGATTGCCCACTTATCCTTATGTGCTTCAAACAAGCCGTTAACTTGATTGAATGGTGTACCACCCCAAAGATCGACTAGGAACAAGACTTGGTCTTGATCTTTAAAAGTAGCAATTGCTTCTTCCAACTTTGCCTTTAAGTCATCAGGTCCCATATCTGGCATCAATGTTACGGCTTGAACTTCTTCTTGTTCGCCGAAGATCATTGATCCGGATTGTTTGATACCCTTGGCAAATTCACCGTGACTGGCAATGATAATTCCTACCATCTTTAATCCTCCTTATTTTTTGTATCAAAGCGCTTACATTAGCTACCCATTGATAACCAAATATATAAAATAGAAACAGATTATGTCTGAATAAGACGCTTTAATCGAGCTCACCCTTCTTGTGAACCCTTTCATAATATCATTTTTTCAGAAAAAAAACACCTCTTTAAACAAAAAAATTCACGCCGTATATGAATTTGCAATTCATATTGGAATAATTATTCGTTCTTTTTGATTTTTTTGACGTAGTGCCTACTCTCAAAGGCTCTTCACTAAGCTTTCACAATGCCGTCGTTCTGGTCTACACCAAAGGTTTGATTATGTTTTAACCAAACATTAGTTGTCACCGAAAGAATTTGAAAATCCAAACGTTATTGTATGCTTTCAGCTATTTTGTTCTATAAAAAATTATTTTGACTTTTTTTCAATTATTTATAAAATCTTAAAATTTTGATCATCAAGTTTTTCAGCTGTTTTAGATATATAACATCGAGATTTCGCGTTTCTTCCTATTAGATATAAATAATTGGAATTGATAATGGCAGGTCGATTTCCTGAAAGTGGTAGTTACCTGTCATTATTAACGATGATTTTTAAGAATTCAATGACCTTGGTTATATCTTTATCAGAGTCAATTAGTTGTAAAATATCTATTCAGATGAATAAATATTAAAAGAAGGTAATTATATATGAAAAAAATCGGTATTATTATTGGAAGTACTCGACCAACTAGGATTTCCCCAGCTATTACTGATTGGGTGCTACAAAACTTGAAAGATTCTAAATTAGACTTTGAAAGAATAGATTTGAAAGAAATAAATCTCCCATTCTTAGATGAATCTGACATCCCCGCACATGGCAACTATCAAAACCAGCACACTAAAGATTGGGCAAATTTAATTGATTCATTTGATGGATTTATAATCGTTTATCCACAATATAACTGGGGATATCCAGCAGTATTAAAGAATGCCCTAGATTATTTATACAAGGAATGGGCACATAAACCGGTATCGACCGTTGTATATGGATCACACGGTGGCTTCCAAGCCGCAATCGCTCTAGATTTGGTATTACGTGGTCTGCATATGGAGGTCATGAATACTAATGCAAGTTTGAGTTTTGATACCAACCAAGAATTAAATCCAGAGGTCGATTTGAAAAAGTATGAATTCAGCATCGAACAAATTGGAGCTGAATTTGAACAGATTTTGGGATAAAAGATATACAAGTGTCTGTCTCCAAAACTTAAAACAATCTCCTGCTATGCGAAACGTACCGAGCCTAAACCCCGTCTTGGTACTCGGTTTTAAGCCTTGTAAAGTTCAACAAGTCTTAAAACACGTCCGGTGGTGTAAATGGCTAAAGCCATAACACCACTATCATAGCTGGAGATTATTTTAAATTTTTCCGACTAATTCGATATTGACCTTAATTTAAAATTCTGAATATTTCACTACTGTACATAAAATTTAAGTTTTTAAATCATAATTATACAAAAAGGGAGCCATTCCCAACTTGATACGTAACATCAAGTTAGGAATGACCCCCTTTAACTCCCTTTAATAGATTATCTAAACACTAGTCAGAAGAGGTGAAATATATTTATTGGCAGTGATAGTGGTGTTAGGACGAGCGCTTTTCTCATTCTTACACTATCGGACGTATTGAGACGGCATTTTGGCTCAAATCGATCCGCACAGCCATTAAATATTTTTCATCTCTGAAAATTACTTCTATTTAACTTGTTTCATTTCAACAAGCTTACCTGTTAATCCAACTTTAACACCAATAGCAATCTTGTCTTTTCTAATTGGATCAACAACTTGGAACTTATTCTTCTTAACAATACGAGGATTGTTGCTCTTGAAATCTGATGGTAACTCTTGATTTGTTCCAGCAATCAACATAACGATGAACTTGAATCCTGATTCATGTACCTTAATTGGTGCATAGTGCAATGTATCACTGTAGAATTCAACGACTGTACCAGCTGGTACGAAGAAGATCTGACCATCTTCACTTGGGCTGTACAAACCTTTAGTATCCAAAGTTTGACGTCTTCCAAGAACCATAATTACATCGGTTTGGAAAATATTCAATTCACTACCTTGGTGATATTCAATAGCAGTGAAACTTGTTGATTGTCCTGTGCATTCTCCAGCTTCAATTGGCATACCGGCGAAGACGTCAGTTCCAATTTCTTGAATAGTTGAGATTTCTTCTAGTTCTGGATTTGAAGGAACGTATTTGTTATCTGGACTTGAGATTTTTACCTTTGTGTCCATAAATTGGTTGATATCGGCTAAATTATAATTTGTATAAACTGTTCCGTACTTCTTAAAATCAGGATCGTCAATCGTCAAAATCTTATAATCTGGATTCTTTTTTTGAAAATCTTCGTATGTACTCATTGAAAATATCTCCTCATTTGTTGTTTATCTTTGTTTATTTCAAACATAATCTAACATTTGAAAACGTTTTAGTCAAGACTGAATTACGTATTTACGATCTCTTATTTTGAATCACCCCATTGTAGCTTTTTTCACAAAATCTAGGGTATAATGTATCTGTATTTAAATAATTTCAAAGGAGAATAACTATGAAAGTCGTAATCGCTGGTGCGGGTGCAATGGGTAGCCGTTTTGGTATTATGCTTCACAAAGGAGGTAACGATGTAACCCTCGTTGATGGTTGGCCTGCTCACGTTGAAGCCATTCGTCAAAATGGCGTCAAGGCTAATTTTAATGGTGAAGATATCGTAGAAAATATTCCAGTTGTTTTACAATCCGAAGTAAGTAGCGCTGATAAAAAGGATTTAATTATCCTCTTCACAAAAGCTATGCAATTGGACAAAATGCTTCAAGATATTAAACCTATGATTGCTGATCATACAAAAATTCTATGTTTATTAAACGGAATTGGACATGAAGATACAATCGAAAAATACATTCCAATGGAAAACATCTTTATCGGTAATACAATGTGGACTGCTGGTTTAGTTGGACCTGGTGAAGTTAAATTATTCGGTAGTGGTTCAGTTGAACTACAAAATCTTGGCGACGGACAAGAAGATTCTGCTAAAGAATTAGCTGGTTTCCTATCAGAATCAGGATTGAATGCTAAATATTCAGACAACATCCACTATTCTATCTATCGTAAGGCATGCGTTAACGGAACAATGAACTGTCTATGTTCGATTCTTGACGTTAACATGGCTGAATTCGGTGCAACAGAACCTGCACATGATATGGTTGTAACTGTTGTTAAAGAATTCGCTGCTGTTGCCGCACATGAAGGTGTAGAGTTGGATATTGATGAAGTTGTAGCACACGTTGAATCATGCTTCGATCCAAACACTATCGGTAAGCACTATCCTTCAATGTATCAAGACTTGATCAATAATCACCGTTTGACAGAAATCGACTATATCAACGGCGCTGTATCACGCAAGGGTAAGAAATATGGAATTCCAACTCCATACTGTGATCTATTAACACAATTGATCCATTGTAAAGAAGACATTCTCGGAGCTAAGTAAAAGTATTTTTGAAATGATTTTATTGGTAGTTGGTAATATAAAGGACAAATCCCCAAAATCTAATTTAGAGAGGTACCTTGACGATGAAAGATAAATCATCAGCTAAAATTTTTCTGAACAAAGTTCTATCTGGAACGGCGACCGGTATCATCGTTGGTCTAATTCCTAATGCCGTTCTCGCAGCCATCCTAAAGATGTTCGGTGATAATACATTTGCAGTTGCGATTGCAAACACAGCGCTCATCTTCCAAATGGCAACACCATTGCTTATTGGTGTATTGATTGCCCAACAATTCAAGCTTAATCCAATGCAAATGCTAGTCGTTGGTGGCGCATCATTTGCCGGATCTGGTGTAATCAAGTTCGATGGAAAAGCTGCAGCATTTATTGGAGCTGGTACTGGTGACATTATTAACACCATGTTAACAGCCTCAATCGCAGTCCTATTGATTCAACTGATCGGTGACAAATTTGGTTCAGTTGCTATCGTATTAACTCCTATCGTAGTTGGTGTTGGCGCTGGTCTAATTGGTTTCTACCTATATCCATACGTAACCGATATTACAAAGGCAATTGGTGATGGTATCAACGCCTTCACTAACTTGCAACCTATCTTTATGGCAATTCTAATCAGTTGCGCATTCGCACTGATAATTATTTCTCCAATCTCAACAGTTGCTATCGGTATGGCAATTCAATTAAACGGAATTTCTGCCGGTGCCGCTGCCATGGGTGTTGCTGCTACAACTATTGTTCTAGTAGTTAATTCATGGAAAGTTAACAAATCTGGTGTTACTATTGCGATTGCTCTAGGTGCTATGAAGATGATGATGCCTAATTTGTTTAGACGTCCGATTATCATGGTTCCTGTATTATTCACAGCAATTATTTCAGCCATCCCTGTTGCTCTGTTTTCTATCTCCGGAACACCTGCTTCAGCCGGATTCGGATTGGTTGGTATAGTTGGACCACTTGCTTCAATGGAAGCTGGATTGAATATCGTTCTAGTATTGATTAGTTGGCTATTAGTTCCGATTGCAGCTGCTCTACTTTCACAATTCGTTTGTGAAAAGATATTGCATATGTATGACAGAACTGATGTCTTCAAGTTTCTTGGATAAAATATAAAAAATGAGCCTGGAATTTTTCCAGGCTCATTTTTATTTACTTAAATTATTTAATTGTAACTTTAACAACTTCATCAGTTCTTGTAACTTCTTTGTCCATGACGTTGTACTTCATATAAGAAACGGCTGGCATGTTTGTCACAATGACCATAACATCAGTCTTCTTGCCTGCTTTAACAACAGCATCAAGATCCATATCAGCTAATACGTCTCCGTGTTTAACAACTTGTCCTTCAGCAACTTTGACATCAAATGGTTCACCCTTCAATTGAACAGTGTCAATTCCCATGTGTACTAGGACTTCAAGTCCATTGTTAGTCTTAATTCCAATTGCATGTTTCGTTGGGAAAACTGTAGAGATTTCACCATCAACTGGAGTAACGATTTGATTATCAGTTGGAACAACAGCATAACCATCACCAAGCATCTTTTGTGCGAATGTTGGATCATCAACGTCTTCGATATCTTCTAGCTTACCGTTGGCAACACTATAGAAGATATCAGTTTCTCCAGATTTCACATCACTTGCTACGGGGGCAGCTGTAGCTGTAGTAGTCTTATTTTCATCTGTCGCAGTAGTGATTGCAGCATTTTCATCATTAAGTTTCTTCAATGCATCAGCAACAAATTGAACTTCGGTACCAATAACGATATGAATATTTGTCTTATCTAGAACATTAACTCCGGCGGCTCCGGAAGACTTGATAATATTCTTGTTGATCTTACCAGTATCATTTAATTGCAAGCGCAAACGTGTAGTGCAGTTATCAATAACTTTGATATTATCATGACCACCAATACCGGCATAAACCTTCTTGGCAGCAATCATATATTTATCATCATCATCTGATGTATCAACTTCAACGTTTTCAACCGCTGCATCATCTTCTAATGGCTCACGACCAGGTGTCATCAAATTAAACTTCTTAATAGCAAAGTCGAATCCAAAGTAATAAATAACTGCCATTACCAATCCTTGAACTAACAACATCAAAGGATGATTAGCAATCGGCATGTGCAAACTCAATAAATAATCAACTAGACCTGCACTAAATGTGAATCCAGCTGTCCAGTGCATGTATGCTGCAAATGCCATTGATAAGCCTGTGAACACAGCATGAATAACATACAATGGCCAAGCAACAAACATAAATGAAAACTCTAACGGTTCAGTAACACCAGTGAAGAATGATGCAAAGGCACCCGCCATCATCAATCCAGCGGTCTCCTTCTTACGTTCAGGTAAGGCATTACGATAAATCGCATAGGCACCTGCTGGTAGTCCAAACATCATAACTGGGAAGTAACCCGCAAGATACATCCCTGTTACACCTTTAGTACCTTTATTTGCCCAGAAATTACCAATATCGTTGATACCGGCAATATTGAATTCAAACACTTGATTCAAAGCTTGGTGCAATCCTGTTGGAATAAGCAGACGGTTGAAGAATCCGAATAATCCAGCACCAACTGCTCCCAAACCAACAAAGAATTTACCAAAATCAATCAAAGCATCATATAATGCTGGCCAAATGAATAGCAAAACAATTGTAACTATTAACATTACCAATGATGAAAGAATGGGTACTAATCTTTTACCACTGAAAAATGATAATGCCATTGGAAGTTTGGTATTATGAAACTTATCATACAAAGCGGCAGCTGTTAGACCAGCAATAATACCGATAAAGACATTTCCTGAAATTGCATTGAATGCAGGATCGACATCTTTAATATTTATTCCCTTCAACAATGCAACATTGGCTGGCGCTAACACGCCAACCGGAACAATATAGGCAACCACACCGGCAAGAGCCGAAGCGCCATCCTTTTCTTGCGCCATACCTAAGGCAAGACCAACGGCAAACAATAATGCAAGTTGACCTAAGATTGCAGTTCCCCCTGCTTGCAGGAATTGTGCTAAGGCCCATTTTTCAGGAAGCCAGTGACCAATACCTACAAGAAGTGCGGCTGCTGGTAACACAGCTACAGGAAGTTGCAATGAACGTCCCATTCTTTGTAAATAAGTTTTCATTTTTCCCTTTTCCTCCTAATAAAGTCGAAATAATAACAACGAATCTTATAATAGTGGTATACATAGCCCATTGCAAGAAAAAATTAACGAGGTATATACCTATGAAAGCGTAGTAAACGTTTTCTGTTACGAAAATGTTATTTTTATCAGCAAATTGGTATACGCCACTAAGCAACTTTGATTAGATTAATAACTTTAATAATTGGATATCCATAATAATTTTCTAATAAAATTATTAAGATTGACATAATCCAAAATACCTGTTAATTTATATTTAGAATATTTATTAAATCTCTAAAGGAGAGTAAACGAACTGAAAACGTATATCGCAATTATGTCTAATAAAACATGCTAACTAGTTTGTTTAGTGCGCACTGCCATAGCAGTAACGCGCTTTTTTTAACCCTAATTTTTACAAATAATGAGGAGGAAAAAATTGAAAACGAAATTTTTTCAAATGGGATTAAAAGAAATACAGGAACAAAATGACCTTGAGGATTTTAAACAAGGACTAACAGATGATGAGGCTGGTCAGCGGCTGGCTGAATTCGGCCCCAACAAATTAGAGGCATACAAAACGCCAAAGTGGAAAATATTCTTGAGACAATTCAAGAGTATGATCATTTATGTTCTGATTGCTTCAACCTTGATCACCTTACTGATGGGACATTATTCAGATTCGGTAATCATTGGTTTAGTAGTGATCATCAATGCGTTGATTGGATATTATCAAGAGACTAACGCTTCAGATGCTCTAGAGAAAATCAAAAATATGTTATCGACTGACGCGACTGTTTATCGTGAAGGTCAAAGAAAAGATGTTCCAGCCGAAGATTTAGTCGTTGGTGACTTAGTCTTCTTGGAAGCTGGTGATAACGTACCAGCTGACCTGAGAATTGTTGATTCGGATAACTTAAGAATTCAAGAATCTGCTCTAACCGGTGAAGCTAATTCAGTTGAAAAGACCGTTGAAGCTATTAATGAAGAGAATGTTTCATTAGCCGATCAAACCAATATGGCTTTTGCCTCTACTTCCGTTACCAACGGTAGTGGTACAGGTTTGGTTATTGCTACAGCTGCTGACACAGAAATTGGTAAGATTTCAACTAGTGTTAGTGAAGTAAAAGCACGTAAAACCCCATTGATGCAAGTAATCGATAAGTTGGGAACTAACACTTCATACTTTATTGTGGCAGCTTCTATTGCTATCTTCATTATTGGATTGATCTTCGATACATATTCAATATCAGTTCTTGCTCTAGCTGTGGTTGCCATGATGGTCGGTGCCATACCTGAAGGATTGCCTGCAACTACCTCAGTTATCCTAGCCAAAGGTGTTAGTGACATGGCTAAGAATCAAAACACTATTGTAAAAACTCTACCTGCTGTTGAAACATTAGGTTCTGTCGACGTAGTTGCTACCGACAAGACCGGTACATTGACTCAAAACGAAATGACCGTGACCGACATTATGATCGGTAAAGAAGAATATCAAGTAAGTGGAATTGGTTATAAACCGACAGGACAAATCACCAAAAATGGACAACCTGTTGCAATAGATGAACAACTTGAACTCTTCTTAGAAGCCGGATTTGAAGCTAACGATACTGAGTTAACAGAAGAAGATGGACATTGGATCATCAACGGTGAACCAACTGATGGTGCTTTCTTAACGCTTTATCACAAAATCCACCCATACGGGGACGAACCTAAGTATGAAGAATTGGATATCTTACCATTCGACTCTGAATTCAGATATATGGCTAAATTGGTAAAAGACAAAGCTGGTAAACGTACTCTGTTCGTTAAAGGTTCACCTGATAAGTTATTGGAAATGGCCAAAAAGAATGACCCTAATTTTGACTTCGACTACTGGTTTGAAAAGGTTAAACGCTTCTCCGAAGACGGTAAACGTGTTATTGCCGTTGGATATGAAAAAGAACCGGGCACTATAGATGAAATAACACACGATATCATCACTGATGGTATTAACTTCTTAGGACTAGTGGCAATTATTGACCCGCCTAGAGAAGAAGTTATCGAGGCTCTGAAGGTCATGAATACTGCTGGAGTTGCCGTTAAAATGATTACTGGTGATAATGCCATTATCGCCAAATCCATTGGTAAACAACTTGGTCTAGCAGATGAGATCCACGCTATCACTGGTCTTGAATGGGACCAGCTTAACGATGAAGAACGGATCGAAGCAGCCGATAAAAACCAAGTCTTCGCACGTACAACTCCAAGTAACAAAATCGAAATTATCGAGGCTCTTCAAAAGAACAACAAAGTTACAGCCATGACTGGTGACGGTGTTAACGATGCTCCTGCATTGAAACGCGCTGATATCGGTGTTGCTATGGGTATTAAGGGTACCGACGTTGCGAAAGATTCAGCTGATATGATTCTAACTGATGATAACTTTGCGACTATCGCTACTGCTATTCGTGAAGGTCGTAGAATCTTTGATAACATCAAGAAGAGCATTCTTTATCTTCTACCAATTTCGTTCTCTGAAGGATTGATTGTTGCTTACGCTATCCTAACAAAGAATGATATACCGCTACACCCTACTCAATTACTTTGGATTAACATGGTTTCAGCTATAACTATTCAATTTGCGCTGATATTTGAACCTGCTGAAGAAGGCATCATGAAACGACAGCCACGAAAAACTGGCGCAAAGTTCATGAACCGACATGATGTATTCCAGATGGCTTACGTGGCAATGTTAATTGCTGGTGTCAGCTTAATAGTTGACGCTTGGATGGTAAGCAGTGGCTTCAGTACAGTCATTGCAAGTACGACTATGGTCAACGTTTTAGTTGTTGGTAAAATATTCTATCTCTTCAATATTAGAACGCCTAAACTTGCACTATCAAAAGAACTCTTCTCTAATGTGTACGTATTTGTTTTCATCGGTTTGATGATGATTCTCCAATTGATACTTACTTATGTACCATTCATGCACGGAATATTCCATACCGGTCCTATCGGCTGGCACGAATGGGGATTAGCAGTTCTCGGTGGTATTGTCGTCTTGGCAATTACTGAATTTGATAAAATGATTCGTATAATACACAGTAAAAAAAATGCATAGTAAAAAGGGCTTGAGCTCACTTGAGAAATTAATTTCTCTTGATGAGTCCAAACCCTTTTTGTTTGCTTTAATTTACTGCAACTAATGGATAATCATTATCCAAAATATATCCAAATCCTCTTACCGTCTTAATCCATTTAGGCTCTTGAGGATCTTTTTCTAACTTGTCTCTTAAATGACTGATATGTATATCGATTGTACGTGTTGACCCGGCACTATCATATCCCCAAACACCGGCAATAAGCTGATCTCGACTCAATACCTGACCACGATGCTGCATCAGATACCAAAGGATACTGAACTCTTTTGGAGTCAGTCCTAAGTCATTACCAGATTGAGATACTCGATAATGCTTCAAATCGATTGAAAGATCGTGGCATCTGACAGTCGTATTTGTATCCTTTTCTAATTGCTTTCTAGCCTCATTAACAGCAAATTTATCATAAACCCAAAATAGCTGTTTGAACTTTGAAATCAATTCTGGATATTCCAACGGTTCAACTAAGTAAGAATCAACATTTATATCATAGAAGAGCTTTCGTTCACTTCTCTTTTTAACTGGAGATAAAACAATGATTGGACCATCAATCTTATTCCGTACTTTTTCCAACGTATCTAATGACGTTTGCAAATCAGTAGTTGATAAGTCCCAGATGAGGCCTGACACATCGTCGTTATCTACCATTTCAACAGTTTTCTCTGGGGATGTCACATTATGGATAAACCATCCCTGACTGTTGCAATAACTATTCATTTCTATGAATAGAGGTAAGTTTTTACTTAATAACACCAACGGTCGCATCTATCCAAACTTCCTTCCAGTCATCCGTATTGCATGATTGTAACTATCCCATAGGCATGCTATTCCCACTATGGATAGAAGTACTGAAACAGATCAGTGGTTTTGCAATGCCCGCAACCTTGCAAGTTGATTATAACGTAATAACACTTTCTAGTAATCCATTTTGCATAAATTGCGTATTGTAATTTGATATAGACCAATACAAATCGAATAATTGACCGTTTAGGCAATTTTGAACAAATTTGTTTATACATCTATTATAAAAAAATAAATTCAATATTTACACAATCTTTACAAAAGACAAACAAGATTTATACATCACCGAGTTATATTTGCATCATGTACTAAATATTGTTAATAAGGGGTTAGTTATGAAAAAGAAAAATATTATCTCTGCAATCGTCCTCTTCGGTGCTTTCATCGCCGTTTTAGCAGGTTGCAGTAGCAATAGTAGCAGTAAAAGTAGTTCAAGCTCATCAGATTCCAGTGCATCTGGCAAAATCACTGCTGTCGGTTCAACCGCTTTACAACCATTAGTTGAAAAAGCTGCAAGCAATTTCCAAAAAGATAACAGCAAAATCAGTATCACCGTTCAAGGTGGTGGTTCAGGTACTGGTTTAAGCCAAGTCCAAGATGGTTCAGTTGCTATTGGTAACTCCGATATCTTTGCTGAAGCAAAAGATGGTATCGACGCTAAGAAACTTGTCGATCACAAAGTTGCCGTAGTTGGTATGGCTCCTGTTGTTAACAAAGAAACCGGTGTTAAGAATTTGACAATGGCTCAATTAAAAGACATTTTCACTGGTAAGATCAAGAACTGGAAAGAAGTTGGCGGCAAGGATCAAGAAATCACAGTTGTTAACCGTGCCGAAGGTAGTGGTACACGTGCCACATTTGAAAGTGCTGTATTAGGTGGAGAAAAAGCTGTTAAGTCCCAAGAACAAGACTCAAATGGTACTGTTCAAAAAATTGTTTCAAGCACACCTGGTGCTATCAGTTACTTAGCATTCTCATACTTAAATGACAAAGTACAAGCTGTATCCATCAACGACGTTAAACCTACAGATAAAAATGTTGAAACAAATGACTGGCCTATCTGGTCATATGAGCATATGTATACAAAGGGTGACGCTAAAGATGCATCAGCTAAATTCTTGAAATACATGGATTCAAGTGCAGTTCAAAAAGAACTTGTTGGTAAGATGGGATACATCAGTATCCATGACATGAAAGTTCAAAAAGATGCCAAAGGTAATGTTTCTAACAAATAATTTTGAGGGGCTTTGACTAGTAAGTATTTTTGACTTGTCGGAGTTCCTTTTTTTATGTCTCAATTTATAGGAGGCTTTAAATGGATGATATTCAACGTAAACTACAACAAAATTCGAAAGCCACCAGAGAAGACCGATTAGGTAAAGTGATTTGTTATACCTGTATCGGATTCATCATTCTCTTGGTCGCTTGTATCTTATATTTTATTGCATCAAAAGGTATTGCAACTTTTACAAAAGACCACGTTAACGTGTGGCAATTTTTAACAACATCTAACTGGGAACCAGGTAATCTTGATAGTAAGGGACATCCAATGGTCGGTGCACTACCAATGATTGTGACCTCATTCAGTGTTACTTTACTAGCAGCACTTGTTGCAACTCCCTTTGCTCTTGGAGTTGCCATCTTTATGACTGAAATATCAGCTAAAAAAGGTGCCAAAATGCTACAACCAGTCATCGAATTATTAGTAGGTATCCCATCAGTTGTCTACGGTTTTATCGGCCTATCTTTAATAGTTCCTTTCATTAGAGGTATTTTCGGTGGAACCGGATTCGGTATACTGTCAGGTACCTTGGTTCTATTCGTAATGGTACTACCCACTATCACTTCACTAACTGTTGATAGTTTAAAAGCCGTTCCAATGCATTATCGTCAAGCATCACTTGCATTAGGAGCTACTCGTTGGCAAACAATTTACAAAGTAATTCTCCGTTCCGCTACACCAGGAATACTTACTGCCATTATTTTCGGTATGGCACGTGCCTTCGGTGAAGCATTAGCCGTTCAAATGGTTATTGGTAATGCAATTCTGATGCCAAAGAACTTAGTATCACCTGCTTCTACTTTAACAAGTAAACTAACAACCGACATTGGTAATACAGTCATGGGAACATTGCCAAATGATGCACTATGGTCACTAGCTCTGATTCTTCTATTAATGTCACTTGTCTTCAATATGATTGTTAGATTCTTAGGAAAGAGAGGTAATATCAAAAATGCATCCTAAACGTACAGATAAAATTGCTACCGGCATTATTTTTTGTATCGTTGCCACGGTAGTTCTGATATTAGCATTTTTACTCGGATATATTTTGATGAACGGTGTCCCAGATATCACTTGGCACTTTTTAACTTCTCAAGCACAATCATTTAGTGCTGGTGGTGGTATTCGTGATCAATTGTTCAACTCGCTCTACTTGTTGATTTTGACCTTGATTATTTCATTTCCAATTGCCATGGGAGCTGGTATTTACCTAGCTGAGTACGCCAAGGATAATTGGATAACCGATATAATCCGTACTTCAATTGAGGTCTTGAGTTCATTACCATCAGTTGTAGTTGGTTTATTTGGATATTTACTACTCGTTAATCAACTTAACTTTGGATTTTCAATTCTATCTGGTGCCATTGCTCTGACATTCTTCAATCTTCCCCTATTAACTAGAAATATTGAAGAATCACTGAACAGTGTGCCCGACCTTCAAAAAGAAGCTGGGACATCGCTGGGATTATCAGATTGGAAAACAATCACAAAAATCATCATCCCTGAAGCACTACCAGGTATCTTAACCGGTGTCATCTTGAGTTCAGGTAGAGTTTTTGGTGAAGCTGCCGCATTGATCTATACTGCGGGACAAAGTGCCCCAACTGTTTCTTATACAAATTGGAATATCTTTAGTTCCAGCAGTTTTTTAAACCCAATGCGTCCCGCTGAAACATTAGCAGTACATATTTGGAAAGTTAATACTGAGGCTGTAACTCCCGATGCTGCTGCTATTTCAGCAGGTTCATCAGCAGTATTGATAATAGTTATTTTACTATTCAATCTTAGTGCCAGATTCATCGGTAATCGAATTTACAAAAAAATGACAGCCGCAAAGTGAGGTACTATTTTGAAAACATATGATTTTAACGATAATTATATAATTGATATAGATGCAGAAAATGCCATTGAAACTGACAACGTTCAAGTATCGTATGGGAAGAACCAGGCAATATTTGATACTAGTCTCGAATTTCCTAGATTCAAAATCATTTCTTTGATTGGTGCTTCCGGCTCTGGTAAATCAACTTATCTACGCTGTCTAAATCGAATGAACGACAAAATTGCGACCGTTACCGGCAAGATAATGTATCGCAACGTCGATATTAATGATCCTAAAACAAATGTCTACGAGGTACGTAAACATATCGGGATGGTATTCCAACGTCCTAATCCTTTTGCAAAATCAATTCGTGAAAATATCCAATTCGCACTTAAAGAAAATGGTATCCATGATAAGAACGAACTTGAAGAACGCTTGGAACTAAGTCTCCAAGATGCTGCTCTTTGGGAAGAAGTAAAAGACGAGCTTGATACGAGTGCCCTAGCATTGTCTGGTGGACAACAACAACGTTTATGTATCGCTAGATCAATTGCTATGAAACCTGACATTCTTCTATTGGACGAACCTGCCAGTGCTCTTGATCCTATTTCTACTTCAAAGATTGAAGATACAGTTCAACTTCTAAGTAAAAATTTGACTGTAATAATTGTGACTCATAACATGCAACAAGCATCACGTATTAGTGATTACACTGCATTCTTTCACATGGGTCATATTATTGAATACAATGAAACCAGAAAGATTTTTACAAATCCTAAAATAAAAGCCACCGAAGATTATATCTCAGGTGACTTTGGATAAATCTATTTACAAAAAAGAGCATGAATTCAATTTCATGCTCTTTTCTTGTGCTTTAATTCAAGCAAATAAGTATTTTCTTTCTTAGTTCTCCGAATCACATATTTATTAGCTACAATTCTCTTAATGTTTTCCAACTGTTTACTTGACTGACTCATAAACAATCTTTTAACAGATTGATTAAATCCAGTAAAAATAGCTAACCAACCACCTGAACCAGTAATCGACCAATCATTCCCAGTTGCTGAAATTTGTGATTGTAATACAGAATTACAAATTTCATATGCATCTCCGACAACTTCAATATTATTTTCACCAGCGAATAAAGCTTCATATAAAACATTTTGATCTGCAATTTGCATAAATTATTCCACTCCTAATGGATTAATTATCTCACAAAATTTCAAAAAAATGGAGCTGTGACGTAAATATGGAATTCATTAAACTTATAGCGTAAACGTGCGACAAAACATAACTTTTAAATTAGAGATTATCACCTTTTGCTCTCAAAAGTTCACCAAGAGATGATTGCTCTTTTGGATCAATATGGTATTTAGCAGCATATTCATCAACTGCATCTTGACCATAAAGTTTGGCGTCTAATGGCATATATGCAGTCGCAACTGGATCAACTTGTTTAATAACGGCGTTGATAACAATTGGCTTCTTATTTCCTGACTCTTGTAATTCTTTAACTTGCTTGAATACATCATCAGCATCTTTGATAGATGTGATTGTGAAACCAATTCCACCTAATCCTTCAGCGACTTTAGCCCAATCTGCACCTGTCAAATCAACTCCATACAAGTGTTGTTTAGTAGCTACTTGTTCATAGTAGATGAATCCTAGTCGTTCGTTTGAAAGAATAACATTGATAACTGGAAGTCCATAACGAGCTTCAGTAATGATATCAGGAGCAACCATTGAGAAACCACCATCTCCAGACAACGTCCATGCTTGACCATCAGGAACACTCAACGCACCGGCTAATCCGGCTGGAACACCGAATCCCATTGTGGCAAATAATCCTGACAAAGCAAAACGTTGATTCTTATTCATTGGCAATCCACGAACACCAAATTCAGATACATTACCCGTATCAACACCATATGTATCGTTTGGACCAGCCATTTCAGCAATCTTAGAAGTGATTGTTTCAGGATTTAAACCGTCACTATCATCTTTTGCAAGTTTATCAAGCCACTTGTCCCAGTTTGCTTTGTTTGTTTGGTTAGCTTTCAACCAATCCCCAGCAGGCAATGTCTCTCCGGTCTTCATTAAAGCTTTCAAGTAACTCTCAGCATCAGAAATAATAGCATAATCAACATCGACGGTTTTACCAATATCGTACGGATTATTATTTACTTCGATAATCTTCAGATTCTTTGGCCAGAATCCCGCAAATGGGAACTCTGAACCTAAGAACAAAATCAAATCAGCATGTTGAAGTGCCTCAAAACCTGATTTGGTACCTAATCTACCAAAAGTACCAATAAAATTAGGATGATCCGTACTAATAACACCAGTTGCTGGAACAGTATTCATAACTGGAAGATTGAATTGTTCTGAGAACTTAGTCAAAGTTTCTTTAGCACCTAACAAACCACGTCCAGCATAAACAATAGGGTGCTTTGCCTCTTTTAACATCTTCAAGGTATTAGCGACATCTTCTGGATTAATTGTTTGTGAATAGTCATTTTCGACAACCTTTGGTGTCTTAGGTGAAACATAATCTATCTCTTCAGCAGTTAAATCTTCTGGCAAAGTGACAACCGCTACACCCTTTTGTCTATATGCTTCACGAATTGCTTGATTGATGACATATGGAATTTGGTCAGCCGTAGTTACAGTACGATTGTAAACTGAGACATCGGAAAACATTGGAGTCTCATCCATTTCTTGGAAGTAGTTAGTATTCATAGCTGTCTGTGGAACCTGTCCAACTAATGCAAGAACTGGAACATGATCCATCTTTGCATCATACAAGCCATTGAACAAATGAGTAGCACCGGGACCAGCTGACCCAAAAGCAACACCAATTTTACCAGTGAACTTGGCATCAGCTGATGCGGCTATTGCACCAACTTCTTCATGACGAACCTGAATGTACTTGATTTTGTCTTTCTCTAAATACAGTCCCTCAACTGTATGGTTGATCGATCCTCCAGGAATACCATAAACATGTTTAACTCCCCACTCTTCGAGAACTTTAACTAGTGCTTGACCTGCTATCATTTTTGACATTTTTAAGACTTCCTTTTATATATTGTTTTTCTATGAAAACGAATTCATGCTTATTCTTACAATAATCGAATAAATTGTCAAAGATTCTTTCTCGTGAATTATTTATTTAAATCAATATTTTTGTCATTTTAACAAAATAATTTTTATATTAATAGAAAAACATTTTTCTGGATATCTGTTTAAACAAGAAGTAAAATATAAAAAAATAATTAAGGCGGTGTTACGTATGAATGTGTTCGAAAAAAAAGATATTAACGACTTACTTAACCGCACTTCTCCATTGAAAAGGACCCTTCATACCTGGGATCTAACCTTCCTTGGCATTGGGGCAATTATTGGAACTGGTATTTTTGTACTCACTGGCAAGGGTGCTTTGACAACAGGACCATCACTTGCAGTATCATTTTTGATTGCGGCGATTTGTTGTGGATTTGCAGGACTCTGTTATGCTGAGTTCGCCTCAATGGCACCAGTAGCTGGATCGGCATACACATACTCTTATATTTCCTTCGGCGAGATCATTGCATTCATTATCGGATGGGATCTAATACTTGAGTACGCATTAGGTGCAGCGACGGTTTCTGCCGGATGGTCTGGGTATTTTGTTAACTTGATGAATAATTTGGGAATCCATATTCCAAAAGTACTAACCGCAGCAGCCGGCACTACTCCAGGAATCACCACTTATTTCAACTTACCAGCTTTTGCAATTATTCTTTTGATTACCGCAATCCTTGCAATGGGCATCAATACAACCAAACGTGTTAACGATACAATGGTCATTATCAAATTGGCCGTTATCATTTTGTTCATTGTATGTACCGTTTGGTTCGTAAAACCACAAAATTGGAAACCATTCACACCTTATGGCTTATACTCATTCCATAACGGTACTGCTGCTGGTGTCATACCCGCTGCATCAATCGTCTTTTTCTCATTTATTGGATTTGACTCCGTTTCATCAAGTGCTGAAGAAACTGTCAATCCAAGTAAGACTTTACCACGTGGCATTATGCTTTCTTTAGGTATCTCAACAGTTCTTTATATTGTAATGACTTTGATTATGACCGGAGTTGTCAAATACACCATCTTTGCAAAGTTTCTAGATGCACCTATACTGGCCGTTTTGAAGACCACTGGTCAAACTTGGCTAAGTATTATTGTCAGTATCGGTGCAATATTAGGAATGACAACTGTCATCTTAGTTCAACTTTATGGTCAATCAAGAATAACTTATTCAATGTCACGTGACGGACTATTCCCCAAGTTCTTTGGTGAAGTTGATCTACAACATCAGACACCTTATAAAGGAACTTGGTTCTTTGGAATCATCACAGCTATTACGGCTGGATTTATCAACTTGAATATTCTTTCTGAACTAGTAAATATCGGCACACTAACCGCATTCATTCTAGTTTCTGCTGGCGTTCTCTGGATGAGACACAAGCATCCCGAAATTCACAGAGGATTCCGTGCACCAGGTGTTCCAGTTACACCGATCATTGCCATTCTGTTCTGCTTGCTATTGATTGCCGGTTTGAACTGGGAAACATGGCTAAGATTCGTAGTCTGGTTCTCAATTGGACTAGTAATTTATTTCAACTACTCATATAAACATTCAAAATTAAGAGATAAATGACATAAAGCTGCGGTTAATCCGCAACTTTTTTAATTTATTTTCACTTTCTTCACAAATTCAAAACTTTTTTAGTTTATTTTAAGGTAAGAGGGTTAAAGTAGCGGTGACCTTTTTGGGAACCAATAACCACAAATCAATCATAAATGCCGTATTTGTACCCTTAACACAGCAAAAATAATGTTTTTTCATTCATTTGTGAAATATTATTTTGTTAACGCTTAATGCTGTGCTAATATGCCTTTTTTTGATAAACTAATGAATCATACTTGCTCTTCAATGAGCAAAACAAATAATCTATCGTTAAAGGGAAACATTTTGGACTGGAGGTGCATTAATGCTTGGTAAAATTAGTAAACTCATCCGAGAACGTCGGAAATCTCTAAATTTAACCATTGAGCAATTAGCAGAAAAATCTGGTGTTTCGGAAAGCTTTATTTCACGAATTGAACGTGGTGAAGTTGACAATGTGCGAATAAAAAAATTGAATGACATTGCCATTGCATTGAATATGCAACTATCAGACTTTTTTATCGATCAAAAATTGTCAGATGTATACACCCTAGACTTGATTAAATATTTATCTAGTCTACCTGATGATAAGAGAAAACATGTTTCAGAAGTACTTCTAAAAGTTATCAATCTATAAAATCAATTTAGTTGGTAGATTGGTTTTATTATCTAATTAAACGTTTCAGTCATTCTTGATTCCAGCGATTAAGAAATTTAGATAAATGTTGATTTTTAGACAAAAAGTAAGGCTCTAAACCTTGGTTAATCCAAAGGTTTAGAGCCTTATTTATTTATCAATTATTAAAAAACGAAGTTAATATTAAGAACACTATTCCACCGACAATAATACCGATTCCTACGATGAAAAAGTTCCAAAGGCCTAACACACCGAATACTATCAGCAAAATCCCAATAAATGGATGACGTAACAGTGCCGCTCCAGTTTTGATGAATAACCAAATTATTACCAGAATTGCCACTCCAATTGCTATTAGCAGTGGAGCTGACCCCGATGTACTAGTTGCCATTAATGTGAGCATCTTACTCCTCCTTTTGAGAATTGATTATATCATTCCCTCATGAAAGAAGTATGAAGAAGCAACTATTTTTTTATTAGCACTTTGTTCAGGATATTATACATCACAAATGACAGAAAGAATCCTGCGGCATAACACAATAAAGTTATTTGAAGAACCATTAAAAAGACATTACCATTGAACATTTTTGCGACGATATATATCAACAAGCCAAAGATCAGTAACAACACCCCTAGACCAAGCAGATACCTATGAACATGTACAAAAAAAACATCCTTATTATTGGATTTATGTAATTCTTCGTTTTTAAATTGGCTAATTATTTCAGATATGGCCTTATCTTCATCCTTACCTAGTTCTTTTTGATCAGTAACATAATCAACCATCATAGTTTTAATTTCCATTTTTTCGTCATCAGTCGTGTCTAGTGCTCTAACAAATTGATCGATAGAATCATATGTTTTGTAGAGAGGGTTTATTCTTAAATAGTCAATATAATTAATAATCGACCAAAAAGCTGCCAGCATAATTGCAAACATATATCCTACAACAAACACAAATTCTGTTTTTGATGGGTCAATTACCTTATCCAAGTAGTAGCAAACAAAGAATAAAATCATAGATACTGCCAAGATTGCCTTATAGCTGATTTGTTTGATTGAAAAATAATTCATCATCTTCACCTCACATAAATCTCTGAACGACTGACGCTAATGATTGAAAGTCATGCTTCATAGTATTTAACTGTTCAATCCCTAATTCGGTAATATGATAATATTTACGTTTGCCACCATGAGTTTTCTCACCCCAATAGGCCTCGATACAATTTTGTTTTTCTAATCTTTTCAAAGCTAAATACAATGTGGCTTCTTGAATTTCAAAAGTCTCATCAGATTTATCAGTTATTGTTTTTGAAATTTGATACCCATAATTATCTGCTTCCTTTAGTACCGACAGAATCAGCAAATCTATCGTACCCTTTAACATTTCCTTATTCATTTGGCCAAATCCTCTTACGTGATGTCATTAACTCTATTTTACAGAATATGACTGTTAATTACTATCAATCCGGGATTTGAATATATTATTTTCTAATTTATAAATTTTTATAACAATATCATTTGTAATTTTTGACGTAGATAAATATTCATACGTGATGATACTGATTATTGTTCCAATTGAAGCTCCTACGAATACATCTATTGGATAATGGACACCGACAAACATTCTCGATAATCCTACTACAGTCGCAAGGATCAAATACCAATATCTTTGTTTTGATTTTGAATATATGAAAAATATTGTCATGATACTAAAAAAGACAATCGTATGATCACTTGGAAAACTGTTACCCACACTTTTATTAATTAATTGATGCACATTGGACAAGACCGCAAATGGTTGTAAATGAAAATAGATTTTTCCGGCAATAAACTTCCCTACAAATTCTGAAATCACACATGAAATGAAGCTTAGTGTCAACATTTTTCTATATTGTAAATCTTTACGTTTAGAAAACCATAAGTAAATCATCACCAACGCTAGAATATATACTAAATATTTGGCAAATAAAATACCTATATCATCCGATATTTTTGAAAAACCAGCCATATTATTTATCATTCTAAATATGGTTATATCAATTTGATTCATAACTAACCTCTACTTAATAACATTGAGTACTTGATTACTAAATAATATAAAGTAATAGGTCAGATAATACAAGTTTATTTTTAATACTTAATAAGCAATTGCTATACCCTCAACACAATCAAGTAGACGCCAATATCTACGAAAGCTTTGGTACTAAATACAACAAGTAACATAAATGTGAACAACATAAAAAATACCTGAAATACCACGACTGTCCTACAATAGAGTATTAATTTGTATATTGGCAATCCAAATATATCTAATTAAGGATTATTAAAAGAAATTCAAAGCATCATGAGCCTTAATCTTAGTGGAATTCACCAATCTGACTATGAGAACCAAATCAATGATCTATCAACAATAGCGGAATTATTGGTTAGTCTAGTATCTAAAAACAAACTAATTGAAAAAAATTTTGCAACAATATAAAAAAGGTGCCATACAACCATTAGATTAAATCTAACGATTGCATGACACCTTTTTTATTTTTATTACATTGCTTTTTCTCTATCTTGAATTTCTTGGATTGCCTTTAACAGCCTTGCAATATCATCCCTGTATACTTCACCAATATTACCAATTCTAAATGTTGGTACTTGTGAAATTTTACCTGGATAAATAACGAATCCTGATTCTTTCAATTCTTGATAAAATTCATGGAAATCAAAATCATCTGTTGGATAAATAAATGAAGTTATAATTGGCGATTGCCACTTCTCATCAATCAATACCTCAAAGCCAAGTCGTTCCATACCGTCAGCTAGTTGTTTTTGATTCGATTGGAATCTCTTATAACGTCGTTGTAATCCACCTTCAAGTTTTAGTTCTTCCAATGCCTGTGCGAAAGCATGGACCACATGAGTTGGTGAAGTAAAACGCCATTTACCATTGTTCACTTCCATTTCATGATATTGATCATATAGGTCTAGTGAGAGAGTTCTTGAGGTTCCCTTAGTAGCTTCTAAAACAGATCTTCTTGCTATTACAAACGAAAATCCTGGAACACCTTGAATACATTTGTTAGTACTACTAATCAAGAAGTCAATTCCAATACCACTAACGTCAATTGGAATTCCACCAAAACTACTCATTGCATCAACGATTGTAACTATTTTCTGTTCTTTAACCCATGGAATGATATCTTCAATTGGATTCAAAATACCAGTAGTCGTTTCACAGTGAATCATTGCAAAGTGTGTGATTTCAGGATGCATTTCAACCACCGATTTAACATCTTCTAATAAAACTGGTTTTTGTTCATCAATTGCTAGATCAATATGCTTAATCCCATATACATCGGCCATTTGACCGATACGTTTACCATAGGCTCCATTCATGGCAATGAGTAATGTGCCTGAATCAGGTACGACTGAACTAATCACAGATTCAACACCGTATGTCCCACTACCCTGAATAGGAACAGCGGTATATTTTGACGGATTCACATCAGCGAGAGCCAACAATGATTGTCTGATTGACTGAGTGATTTCTTTATAATCATTGTCCCATGTACAATAATCAAACTCCATTGCCTTTTTTACAGTTTCGCTAGTTGTTAATGGTCCGGGTGTTAATAATAAATAATTATCCATTTGCTACCTCCTCAGATGTATTCAAAGCTTGAATAACATCTGATAATTCAAACATATTATTGATGATTAAATCTGCGCCTTCATTTTCAAAAATCTTTCTAACTTCACGACGCTTTAAGACTTTTTCTGATTTTGATAATCTATTGAATTCGTCTTCGGATAATCCCATTAGACTGCTGCCTTCAACTACTCCGACAGTGATAACACCGGCATTTTTACCTTCTTGAATATCAACAACAGTATCGCCAATTTTTAGAACACTTTGCAGATCATCAATACTGAACTGGGACAGAATAGTTTTGATCATTGCCGGAGAAGGACGGCCTTGTCCAGCAACATCTTCAGAAGTAACTACCAATTCAGGTAAATAACCTAGTTTCGCAGCACTATCTCTTACAATATTCATCATTTCCAATGTATATCCTGTAGTGGTTGCAACTCTAATGCTGTGTTCAGTCAAATATTGAAATGCTTCTAACATTCCCGGCTTTAGCTCTGTTGATTTCTTGAGATGATTAATTAATGATTCTTGAAAAAGACCATAGACATTTTCACGATCTTCAGTGTTAGGAAGTCTGTGATAGACTTCCTTCCATTGATCCTTGATTCTTGGAATTTCTAAAATTTTACCAATATGATCCCACTTAGCAATTCCCATATCTTTTCTAATTTCTTCATCAAGAATAGTAATTCCTGCTCGATCAAATGCTTTTTTAAAAGCAATTACCGGCGCGCGACTACCATAATCAACGGTAGTTCCGGCCCAATCAAATATTACTGTTTTAATCATAAAATTATCCTTTCAACCTATTTGACGATATAGGCCTTTCTTAATTTAACAGCGATGAATTCCAATAACAACGTTACTGCAATAATCAAGTAAACTATCATCCCCACTTCATGGAAGTCAAAACTCATTCCACTCGCTACAAACAATTGATAGCCAATTCCACCTGCACCAGCGGCTGCACCCACAGCAACCGCATTGGCAAAATTAATTTCCAATCGAATAAATGTCCACGATACAAGGGAAGCAATTATCGTTGGCCAAATTGCTTGAAAAACAATTACCCAAAATTTACTACCAGTAACTTTTAATGCTTCAATAGTGGATTGATCAATCTCTTCAATACTTTCTGAATACGCCTTTGTTAGGTAGGCAACGCTGTGAAAGCTCAATCCAAGAATAGCTGCATTAGTTCCCAATCCACATACAATAGAGAAAATAAGAACCCAGATAATAGTAGGAATCGCACGAACAACTGCCATCGCTGTTCTTATTCCACTACCTAAATATGCATTGGTTAAGTTTTTGGAAGCAAGTACTGCCAAGATGAAACCTATTACAGCACCGATAACAGTAGTCATTATTGAAAGTAACAAACTAATCCCTAAAGCCTGAAGTAAAAGAACCATCCCATCACTTCCAGCACTAGGCTGTAAAAACATTTGATTAAGTGTCATCATCAATCCACGAACCGCGTCATTTATTCTTACACCAGCTGCATCCAAATGCATTAACGTATATCCGGTTATTAGAAGAAGTGACACTAATACTCCAATGATCATGTATCTAGATAAACTAGCTTCATGTAACTTGATCTTATTAGGTTGTGGACTCTTTGGTTTAATGACAAGTCTTTCATCGCTATTTGAAATCATAAGATAACCTTTCTGATTTGATTCGATAACAATTCCAATACTATTACAACAATAATAATTGATAGAACAGTCATTCCAGCTGCATCAAATCGAAAACTTTTATAATAAATATCAAACACAAATCCAATACCGGTACCAGTTAAGATACCGACCAAAGTAGCATCACGCACGTTATTTTCAATCATATACAAAATCCAACTAATCAAGCTGGGCATGATTTGAGGGATTACAGCTTGAAAAATAACTTGGAAATAACTTGCACCTGTAGCCTTAAGTGCCAGCATGGTTTCACTGGCCTCATCTTCAATTATTTCCATGAATGCACGGATCAAATATCCAACGGACATCAACAACAGTGCCAAGAATCCTGTGAAATCACTTTGTTTAAATGAAAATAGTAAAATCATTGCCCAAGCAACCAAAGGAATGTTTCTGAAGAATGAAGCAATTCCACGTACAATTGTTTGAATAATACTATTTCCACCTGTTACTTTTGAACCTAAAATTGCTACGAAAATTGCAATTATTGATGCAACTACGGTAGATGCAATAGCCAACATTACTGTTCCAAGTAGTTTTTGCCAAATACTTGGTAAATACTGCGTGGAATTAGCTGTAGGTCGAAAATTTATTCCCAACCAAGCGAAGGCTTTGGGAATAGCGATAACTCCACCTAATCCATCGAATTTTAGAACATAGCTACTTAATAGATAAATACCTCCAATAAGCGCGATAATTCCGGTTTGTTTCCAATGTTTTCGAGCTAAATAATTTACAGGTGTTTGCATCAACCCAGCTCCTCAGTAGCATTTTGATCATATAGTGTCTCCAATATTTCCTCAGATAAAGTATCTGCATCTTCATCGAAAACCATTTTTCCGTGACGAATTCCAATAATTCGATCGGCATAATCTTTCGCCAACCCAATTTGATGAAGATTCGCAATACAAATAATATTGAACTCTGTAGTTAAATCTTTTAACAACTGCATAACAGTTTGTGATGAAGCAGGATCAAGTGAAGCAATAGGTTCATCACATAGAATGATTTTAGGGTGTTGGATCAATGATCTTGCTATACCAACACGTTGCTTTTGACCACCACTTAAATCTGAACAACGTTGCAAAGCGAATTCTTCTAGCCCAACTTTTTTTAGTAAAGTTAGTGCTTCTTGCTTTTCTTCTTCGGTATAACGTCCAAATACTCCGGCAAGAGTAGACTTGTATCCTAGTCGACCATGTAAAACATTTTCAATTACAGTCAATCTTTCAACTAAGTTGTAGTTCTGAAAAACCATTCCTATTTGACGGCGATAGTGTCTTAATTGTGTTTTGTTGGCAGTTCTAATATCCCCACCGTCTAAGAGGATCTGACCACCATCATCCTTGATCAACTGATTCAAGCTTCGCAAGATTGTTGTCTTACCTGCACCCGAGGGACCGATAATTGCAACAAATGTTCCCGGTTCAACCGAGAAATTTATATCGGTAAGTGCTGGTTTATCTTTTTGATAGCTTTTTTCTAAATGTTTTACCTCTAGCATTGTCTATCCCCTTATTTACCAACTAATTCATGAGTAGGTTTGTACCAGTCATCATCTACAGGAAGTAGAGTCATTTTGGCACTCTTCTTTTGCCATAGTGTTGGTGTTTTTGATCCTGGTTTTGCCATCAATTTAGGATTTTCAGTTACATCCTTTGATGTGAAACGTTTTTCAATAGCTTTTCTATCTTTGTCGCTCAATGTTTCAGTGTTAACAACGAATGGTCCATTTTGAACTGGAAGTACAGAAATATTAACTAATTCCTTGCCTTTGAATTCAGCAAATGGTGCATCGGCATCATCTTTAACTTTGAATGTTGAACCAACCTTGTCATAGCTACCATCTTTAACATCTAAGAATGGTGTTAGATCAATATCATCAAATGCAGCAACGTCTGCATCACCCTTCAACAAGTTGATTGCTGAACCGGGATGTGAACTACCATAAAGAACTTTATCGAAGAACTTGCCACCTTCAGCTAGCTTATCTTTGTTTTCTAACTTGAAGTGTTTTTGAATCTCATCTGTTGGAACTGCGTAACCTGATGTTGAACTAGTTGAAACAAATGAAATCTTTTCACCCTTGATCTTGTCGATATCATACTTACCATCTTTCTTGTATGATTCAGCTTTGTCCTTTGGAACCATCAAGTATGAACGGTAACTTGCACCTTTGTCTGTACCATCTTCACCAGATTGTAATAAGAATGGAACGACCTTCTTGTTTTGTGCATGTGCTTGAATATAACCATCAGCACCCATAAATGCTAGTTGTGCTTTACCTGAAGCAATTGCTTCAATAGCAACGTTATAGTCAGTAGTTGTTTGAATATCTACTTCCTTACCAGTTGCTTCGTGAATTTGCTTCTTCATTTCTTCACGTGAACCTGTGAAGTTCTTTGCAGATTCATTAGGATAAAATACAACTGTGATTTTACCTGAGTCTTTCTTGGCACTTGCTGACTTTTGACTTGAGCATCCTGTCAAAACTCCAGCAAACAATAATACCAACCCTAAGCATATTGTTAATAATCGCCCTTTTTTCATTGCGGAATAACCAACTTTCTATTTCTTTTTTAGTACAAATTCAGCTTAACAAAGGAATGTATACGTTATTTATATTTAATGTAAAGATTGTGTAATGATGCAAAACAAACTTTACTGAAAATTTACATAAAATATGCAATAAGTATGTAAGCACGTTTTTTAGTATTTTTCCCATATCAAATGTGATATATATAATTCAATTTATAGAAAAAGTACTTTCACAATCACAAAAACACTCTGCACATTAAATGCCGGGTGTCTTCTTTAATCTTTTTAAACAATCTTCAATAATAAAAAAGCCTTTCACGTAATTTTGATTTATAAGAGTCTTCTTACAAACCAAATACGTGAAAGGTTTTATTTTTGAACATACTTAATGATATCGACACAGGTCTTATCAACGTCCTGCATAACTTTTTGCTTAGTCCTACCAACTCCGTAGACTAATGCAAAGCCTAACTTATCTGCCTTGGATTGCTTAACATCCTTAGCAAAATAATAAATAACTGATGGATAAGTTGTGTCACAATATACTGAATAATCATCTGGCATACGCTCAGGATCTACCGCCAACGATAATCCAACGACATAATCGTTCAATGCATATCGTTGTCCATTCATGGTAGTTGATGTTTGAGAATCCTGATATCTATACGGTAGGCCAGAATAAATTTTGAGTTCAATTACATCATTTTTCTGACAAGACTTCACATCAAAATCCAGCATTAACGATTTTTCCACAGTACTATTTTTAACATACTGATCCATTATCTGTGCGCCGGTAAAATCAATCGGATCACCATTTTTCAATACTTCAATAATGCCAAACGGCAACTTTAAAATCTTCATAACGTCATCTCTTATTCCAAAAAAGCACCCTCAATGAGAGTGCTTCTAAATTAAGATATTAATACTCCCACACTTAAGAATACCAATATCAAAATAATTATTGTAATTAAAAGCTTCATAACAAATTTAATCCACTTATCAAAACCAATATTTACCATCGACAATGAAACTAGAATCAATCCAGTAGGTGCAATCAATCCAATAAGACCTTGTCCCCAATTATATGCATCAATAATCATAGAACGATCAATTCCAACAACATCGGCAAGTGGTGCCATGATAGGCATTGATAATACCGCCAAACCAGATGAGGATTGGATAAAGAATCCCAGAATAATATATACAAAGAACAAGACACAGATGAACAGAACATTATTCATTCCACTGATTTGGTTACTGAAGTAATTCATGATAGTATCACTAACAAAACTGTTCTCCATTACGATACCAACTGACCTTGCTAATCCAACTGTTAGAGCTACACCTAACAAGTCAGCTGCTCCAGAAACAAAACTTTCAACGAATTTTTTCTCACCTAGTCCTGCAACAAATGCCAACACATACGTTACAGCTAGGAAGACAACTGCTATTTCTGTGAAGTACCAACCTAACTGTTGAACTCCCCAAATCATAACAACGAATCCCAACGCAAAAATAATCAGAGCTAATTTCTGACGAAGTGTAAAGACTTTTTCTTCAGTCATACTTTCATCTAAGAAGTGCTCTCGATCTGACTCCATTTGGTCAGCAATCAACGACTTGGATGGATCCTTACGAACTTTTTCACCATAGTGAATAGTATATGCTATCGATATACCAACAGCCGTTACCCACATCAAAAGTCGTAGTGGCATACCATCTGTAAATGTGATGCCGGCAGCGTTAGATGCAATTACAGTTGAGAATGGGTTGATGGTTGAACTCATCGTACCAATTGCGGTACCTAAGTAGACTGCCGCGACCGCCGTCAACGTGTCATACCCTGCTAGCAAGAATATCGGAATTAAAATAGGATAGAAGGCAATTGTTTCCTCAGCAAGTCCAAAAGTAGTACCTCCTAAGGCAATGAGCGTTGTAACAATAATAATAAGCCACTTCTGCTTACCTTTTAGGATTTCTGACAGACGCTTCATACCAGCATCCATCGCACCAGTGGCATTAACAATACCAATAACACCACCTAATATAAGAATGAAGACAATAATATCAACACTATCAGCAATACCTTGAACCTGTGAAGTTAGGAATTGGTTAATAGTTCCAAAGACACCACGCTTAGGCTTCTTAATTCGATGATATGAATTAGGAATTGCAGCCGGACGATAAATAGTCCCATCTTTGAATTTTGACAGCTTGATATTGATCTTATATTTATCAAGCGTCTTTTTGGTTGCGGGTTCCTTTTTTGTCTTTCCCTTGGCATCAGTAATAACGAAGGCATTACTGTCTGAACTATATTCTAAAGTTGAATACTTTCCAGATGGAATGAAGAAAGTTAAAGCCTGAACCATGATTAAAACAATGACTATGACCGTATAGGCCGACGGAAAGGCGTGCTTTTTCTTTTTCGCAGTAGCCATGGTTTAATCCCCCTTTTCTAAAATTGACTAATTTCTTAGTCTTTCAATAAAGAGTATATCATAGCTAATGTAGGCGCTATCACACTTTTCGGTATTATTTACCTTTGGATAAAACAAAGTTTCTAATGAATTTATATTTTCTACTGTGACTTAAAGAATAGTAATATCCAAATACGCTGAAGAAAATTGCCCCAATTAAATTAACAAATAAATCCTTCATCGTATCAATTAAACCGATATCTAAATATCCACCATGAACAGTAATACTTTTACCATCGGATGTATGAATTGTAGTATGATCAATTTTTTTGATATGTCCAACAGTATTAGGCTTATCAGAAAGTTCTACACTATTAATTTTTTGAACAACACGATCCTTTTGCATGTCAGTATTTAGCCATGAATCGGCGGTAAACTCACCAAATTCCCACATAATTCCAATAGTCATTGAAAAACAAAATGAAGTCAAAGCAATAAATATTGGCGTTAATCGAATGGATGCCATTCCTTCATTCAATAAATAGATCGATGAAAATCCTACTCCAGCTGCCAAAAATCCGTTAAGTGTATGCAACCCAGTATCCCAAAAAGATAGATGTCCATAAAAATCACTTAATTCACCTAAAATTGTTGAACTGAAGACAAAGGAAATTATTACAAATTCCAAAATATCTGGAATCATGATTTTGAATTTGTTTTCTATAATCGCTGGTATTTCAAACAATATCAAAGTTAAAACAACAATCATCATTTCATTTCCACGCCCCATGATTGCCTGATTAATTAACATACCAATGGCTATCAATCGATACATTATATATACGAATTTGACAAATTTACTGGCATCGTTCGTCGATCGTCCCAAAAATCTGATTATCCTCATACTTCCACCTCAAGACTTGGTAATTTTATTTTAATTAAAAATTGCTGATTATTTAGTTCTGCATCCATTGAACCATTCATATTTTCAATCATTCGCTTAGATATATATAAGCCTAATCCACTAGATTCTGCATTAGTCCTAGATTGTTTCTCTGTATAAAACCTGTCAAATACCTTTTCAATAGAAACTCTACTTTCAGACTTAATATTATTTTTAATCATAACACTGCCAAATTTATTATCCTGTGCGAACTCAATATGGACCTCATCTTTGGCATATCGCAAAATATTTTGAATAACATTTTGTATAACTCGATTTAGTAATACTTTGTCAGCCAGAATATTGATTCTTGGCTGATTATCCTCAAAATGTATTTCTACTCCAGCTGTCTCAAAGCTATCAAAAAAGTTCAAAAAATCATCTTGAACGATTTCATTCAAGGTTATCTTAGATAATTCCATCCCTTTCTGATTAATATCTATTCTAGTCAAATCATAAAATTGATTAGTCATTTCAACAAGTTTTGAAACAGATTGTTCAATAATATCCAAATATTGCATTTTTTTAGTCGGATCATCAGTATGCCTTAGTAATTGAATATAGCCATCTATTACAGTCAAAGGTGTACGCAAGTCATGCGATAAATCCGTAATCGAAAGGTGCAGATTCTCTTCAGACTTTTTGATATGCACTTTTTCAGATTCATATTGATCCACCATTTCATTAAGTGAATCAACCAATTGAATCAAATTTTTTTCTCTAAAGTCCAAAAAAAGCCGACTACCATATTGGGAACCAGTCGGCATTTTTTTTATCTTTAAAGATAATTTATTGATTTGTTTTTTCAAAAGAAATACATAGACCACTAACGTAATAATAAGTATACATAGGACAACGCTAAAGACTCTCACTTGATGAATCCCCCTCCAACTTAAATCCAATTCCCCAAATTGTTCTTATATAATTATCACCATATTTATTCAATTTTGAACGCAGATTACTGATATGCATGTTTACAGTCTTGTCATTCTCCAAATACGGCTCTTGCCATACGCTCTCATACAAGTTGGAACGACTAAATACTTTGCTAGGATGATTTATCATCAATACCAAAATACTGAATTCATGTGTTGTTAGATGAACCATCTTACCCGAAACCGATACTTCTCTCGTATCCATATCCATAACTATTGTTCCATATCGTAATATATTATCTTGTTTTGTAGACTCATTATTCGCATGACGTAATTGAATATCGACTCTAGCAATTAGTTCATTCAAATCAAATGGTTTGGTGATATAGTCATCAGCCCCATGAGTTAACAAATCTAATTTCGACGCTTGATCCACCTTCGCAGATACTGCAATAACGGGAAGATTAGAGTTCTCACGAACTTTTCTAATGAATTCTTCACCCGATATCCCGGGTAACATCAAATCCAGCAAAATAAGGTCGATATTATTTTGTTCAAATAATAATAATCCTTATGTACCAGAATAAGCATCAAAGACTTCAAAATTGTTCAGCTCAAGTGTCTCTTTCACCAATGAATGAACCGCCGAGTCATCCTCAATAATCAATATGTTCGCCATCATAGCCCCTTTGTAAATTACTTAATATCAGATTTATAAAAACTCCAATAACCAATCAATGTAGAAATAACCACTGTAACAACACTTACCAAAATCATCTTGGGAAACTCACCAATAACAGATTGAGAAGTAAAATCCTTATAAAACAAGAAGCTCTCTGATACCCACCATGTAAGACCTTTGAGAGAATCGAACTTCAAAAAAGCACCAGGTAAAAGTCCCATAGTAATTGTAAAAATGAATGTCCAAATAATTCCTGAACCCGTAGAACGGACCATAAAATTAATTGCCACATAAACTGAGATAACTGAAAACAACAATAGAAATACAGTTAATGAGATCATCCAAAAATAATAGTCATAATTATTGATACCGGCAATACTGCCAAATCCAAAATAACCACCGAAACTAATAGTACTTAATGCAGTAATTATAACAGTAGAAATTAGAGTTAAACAAAATACCACTAATAGCTTCATCAAATAATACTTTCCACGACTCATCCCTAATGACAAGGAATTCCTAATCGTACCATTCTGGAATTCTTCACCAATATAAAAACTAACAAATGCACAGAAAATTAACAGAATCACCAAATTAGCTTTGACATTCATCAATACACCAGTAGCACCGTTAACGACGATATCCATCTTTTGAACTAATTTACCTTGATACTCATTCTTACTAATACTGTTTAATAATTGAAAAATTGGCAGGAAGATGACAATTGCCAGAGTTATCCACATTTTTCGGCTTCTAAATAACTTTATTTTGTCCGCCATTAATAAATTTAACATTATTTACCCCCAGTTATATTCATGAAGTAATCTTCCAACTTCTGATTTTTTGTATCAAGTTGATATACCTCAATATTATTTGTTACAAGTTGTCGATTGATCTGTGCTACCAAATCCAAATCTGAATAAATTCTAATTTCATTTGTACCAATTACTTCATAATCAGAAATATTCATTTCATCCAGAATTGTGACTGACTTCTCAACGTCACTAATTTTGAGTTCAATGTATTGCTGACTCTTCTGTAATAGTTCTTCTTTTGACAACTCTTGAATTATTTGTCCATGATGCAGAATCCCATACTCAGTTGCAACTTGTGAAAGCTCATCCAAAATATGACTGGAGATCAAAACCGTTAGTCCTTTCTCACGCACTAATTTCTTAATAATTTCTCTTATTTCAATAATTCCAGCTGGATCAAGCCCATTAGTAGGCTCATCCAAAATCAGGAATTCAGGATTACTCACTAGTGTGACTGCAATGGCTAATCTCTGACGCATCCCTAGCGAAAAGTTTTTAACTTTCTTTTTTGCAGTATCCTGCAAATTCATTAATTCCAGTAAATGTGTGATTTCAACATTGCCAACCCCCGCATTGGCAGCCTGCACCTTCATATTATCAACTGCAGTTAGTTCCGGATACAGTGCCGGAGTTTCAATAGACTGTCCAATTTTCCTTCTAGCTTCTTGAACCGATTTAGTATCACTAGCACCAAATAGTTCAATATTACCGCTATCAGCATAGGTCAACCCCATAATAATTCGCATAAAAGTCGATTTACCAGCTCCATTTATTCCAATCAATCCATAAATCATGCCGCGCTTTATTTCTAGAGACATCCCATCTAATACCTTATGTTTGCCATAACTTTTAACAATGTTATTTACTCGCAAAATTGTTTCCGTCATATTATTCCCTCATTTCATTATCTATATACTAATCTGTACAAATAAATTAATTGACTAGAAAGTATAAAAAAAGTGTAAAGAAAAAGCATTTGCCAGATATGCATCGGTAAATGCTACATTTCAATATTTTCGATAAAATGATTTTGATACATATTCCAATATTTCTCATAAACAGGAATATTGGATTTAAAATTCAGTTGATACATTCTAAAAGTTACTAAAAAGTTCTTTGGTTGCCATAATTCCTCGTACGAATATTGATAATCCATTCCAAGCTTTTGCATGACCTTCCCGCTGCCAAAATTATTCACATCATGAGTAGCCGTAACAAAAGGAATATCAGTCGATTTCAAGTATTTGATAAATTCTATTCCTGCTTCCGTCACTATTCCCTGACTCCAATAAGCCTTTAATAATCCATAGCCAAAATCATGTCCTGGACCAGAATCCACATCAATGTATCCAATTGGAGTATTACCCTCTTTAAGGCAAATTGCCATAAAGTATCCGTTATTATTTTCAATTCTATTATTGAAGAATACTTTTGTATCATCAACATTTTCAAGTGGATACCAAGGTAAATATTGATTAACTATTGGATCAGAAAAGATTTTATAAATGGCATCAATATCAGATTCCTCAAAATCTCTAATTATTAATCTGTCAGTCCTTATTTCCATAATATTTCTCCTCAAAATCATTATTAATGAAAGCGTACATCATTTCAATCAAATATTAATATAGTTATTACTAGCCAACATAACCAGAATGATGATATATTACCATTACAAATAAATTATAGTATCGATAAGGAGATGACCTATGAAAATAACTGACAAGAAAGAACTACTAAATCTACTATCATCAAAAGTAGAACCAAAGATAAGTATAATTCTTCCCATTCATCCTGAAACTCCCAAAACGGACAATAATATCCTGATTTACAAAAACCTACTTAAAGACGTAAAAAAAGATTTGGAACTAAACTACCCTCGACGTGAATGGTCGAATGCTGTTAATAAGCTCAATTCATTGATTCTTGATCGAGCACTCTGGCATAATGCTTCCCCAGCTGTCTTAATCTTTGCTAATAATGAAGACATGCAAATCTGTGAAATGAACCACAGAGTTGAACCAAAATCGCATGTTGGTAATACCTTCCTGATTCAAGACCTCTTCTTACAAGAAGAACTAACCGATCAACCCAAGTACATCATTAATTTGAGTCGTGATCGTATCAATATTATTGATGTTAAAACTCTCAAAGCCATCGAAACAGAAGAAATTCACACTAAGTTCTCTGACTATTATTCAGATTTCGATGCAAATTCAAATCTCAATACTGGATCATATGGCGGACTAAATGGTACTGCCTATCATGGACACAGGACAAAATCTGAAGAACAGCAAAAAGATCAATCCATCTACTACAGTTACCTTGACAAAGAGCTAAGCAAACTCTCTAAAGATACTGATTCAACTTTCATTATTTCTGGTTTACCAGAAATTCTTGATAATTACCTCAGCAAGTACGGTAACAGTAATTACATCTACACTGTAATTCGCGGATCAGTTATCAACTCCTCCCAAAGAGAATTGGCAATTAAGCTCAATCAAATCTTTCATGACAAAAAAGTCCAGAATTCTGAACTGCTTAAAAAAGAATACAATCAGGCAGATCAGAAAGACAAAATTCTTAACGATTTTGACAGCATCAATCATGCTATCGCTGGGAAACGCGTTAAATCACTAATTTCATTCAACATCGGCAACTCCTACTCGATCGATCAAAATAAATTAATGCTAAAAGCAGCATTAAATAAAATTAATTGTCGAGTGCTTGATGCGACTGAAAATAGTGAATTACCAAAGATCAGTGCCATCGTATATTAAGAAAAGCTGCTACCATTTTTATTGGTAGCAGTTTTTTTGTGCAAAAGTGTTGA
Organism: Companilactobacillus hulinensis; assembly: GCF_003946555.1. GTDB lineage: Bacteria > Bacillota > Bacilli > Lactobacillales > Lactobacillaceae > Companilactobacillus > Companilactobacillus hulinensis. The sequence continues at coordinate 83,727 of NZ_RHOO01000004.1, forward strand.
CAATTGATTCGGTACCGAACTATAATCATTTTTGAAATAAAGTTCGGTACCGAATCAATTTTGATAAAAGTATGAAATGAGGAATTCAATATGAGTAAGTTAACAGACGATTTGATGAAACAATTACATTTTATTAGCGAAGCCGGAAACACCTTCATGCATGAAAAGAAGCAAAGACTGACTGGTCAACAACGCGTACTAGCCATTCTGAGATTAGAAGATGGACTAAGCCAAAGCTATTTAGGTGAAGTTCTTGACCTTCGCCCAAGTTCAATTGCAGAATTGCTGAAGAAACTCGAGAACAGCAACGACATTACTCGAAAAGAGGACGAAAACGATAAACGTACTAAGTTAGTTTATTTAACCGCTAATGGTAGAAAAAAAGCAGACGATAATGCTTCTCTTAAAGATGCGGACTACAGTGAATCATTCTTTTCTGGATTGAATGATGATGAACAGCAACAATTCAGCATCTATCTTGAAAAAATTGCTGACGGTTGGGATGATAATTTCAAAAAACAAACAGATAAATTCGTTGATCCAATGGATCGTATGCAATATATGCAAAAAATTCACGAAACAATGATGGAAAAGTTTGGTGATAATTGGCAAGACATGTCTCCAGAGGACATGCGTCATCAAATGAGAAAAGAAATGCGAAAGGCAATGAAGAATGGTGATTTACCTAACCATCATGACATGGATATGAAAATGGGATTCATGCCTAATATGGGATTTGGGTGCGGACATCGTGGCCGTCGTGAATTCCGATTCGGAAACAAATTTTAATCTAGATTTAGAGGATATTAATAAATGAATAATGAAACAACAATGAGGAGAAATTTAACCCCACCAAAGAATAATATCAAGCTCAGAGATTTTCTAAAATTAATCAATAGTGTAAATCCTAAAAAAGGTATATTCGTTCTTGGATTATTGCTTAGTTTAGTAACAAGTGGTGCCAGTTTAGTCGTACCACAGCTAACCAAAGGATTAGTTGACACTAGTCAATTAGCCAAGATCGATAGCAAAATGTTAATAGTTCTGCTATTAGCTTTTGCAATACAGCTAGGCTTTGGAACTATTGGTGGCTTCTTACTTAGATATACCGGTGAAAATGCCGTTCAAACACTTCGCGAAAAACTTTGGAACCATCTATTGAAATTACCTGTCAGTTATTTCGATGATCATAAATCCGGAGAAAGTTCATCAAGATTAGTAAATGACACCTCCGTTATCAAAGATCTGGTGACTTCCCAATTTCCAAACTTCATTACTGGAGGAATTCAGTTAATCGGTTCAATGATAATTCTTTTCATAATGGATTGGAAAATGGCAGCGATAATGTTTAGCGCCGTACCAATTTTCGTACTGATCCTCTTACCAGTTGGTCGAATACTTTCTAAATTAGGACGACAATTGCAAGCAGCCACAGCTGACTTTAATGCCGATGCAAGTGAAAAACTATCGGAGATTCGTCTGATCAAATCCAGTAACGGTGAAGAATTCGAGAGAACAACTGGTGGAAGTTTCATCAAAAATATTTTCACATTAGGAATAAAGGATGCCAAAGTTGAAGCTGTCCTACAACCAATTATGATGACAGCAATGCTAGGAATATTTGTTGGTATCCTTGGCTATGGAGCTGTGCGTGTTTCAGCCGGAACAATGACTAGTGGTGAATTGGTTGCTTTTCTGCTATACCTATTTAACATAATTGCCCCTGTAACTAGCTTTGCGACATTCTTCTCGCAAGTTCAAAAAGCTATGGGTTCAACCGAGAGAATTCAAGAGATTCTTAACACTGAACTAGAACCAGTGAATGATGGCGAAACAATTGATGTTGAAGGCAGCACTATCAGAGCTAATAACATTTCCTTCAACTATGAAGCAGATCATCCCATTTTGACTGACGTTTCTTTTGAAGCAAAACCAAATACAGTTATTGCATTTGCAGGTCCAAGTGGCGGTGGCAAATCAACGCTGTTCTCATTGCTTGAAAGATTTTATGAACCAGCAAGTGGAAATATAACTGTTGGTACCCACAATATCTCTAACATAAATATTGGAAGTTGGCGCTCTCAAATTGGCTATGTTTCACAAGACAGCGCAGTTTTTGCCGGGAGCATTCGTGACAATCTTCAATATGGCTTGAACAAGACTCTTACCGACAAACAATTGTGGCACGGACTGCAACTCGCATACGCAAAACAATTCGTTAAAGAATTTCCAGAACAATTGGATACACAAATAGGTGAACGTGGCGTTAAGCTATCTGGTGGTCAAAAGCAAAGAATCGCCATCGCCAGAGCATTCCTTCGTGATCCAAAGATATTAATGTTAGACGAAGCTACCGCCAGCCTTGATTCAGAATCGGAAGAAAAAGTTCAACATGCACTAGATAAGCTTATGATTGGCCGAACTACTTTGGTTATCGCACATAGACTATCCACAATTGTTGAAGCCGACCAGATATACTTTATCGAACATGGACAAGTTACTGGCCACGGTACACACAAAGAGCTCATTGCAACGCATGAACTATACGCACAATATGTTAATGAACAGATGGTTAATTGAGTAAGCAAACAGGGGGATGTAATCCAAAATTGGATTGCATCCCCCTGTTTGTCCTAATGCTTAAAAGTAACACGTATCTTTTTACGCTCTTACTTTTGTAAACACGCAATTATTTTCTTTTTATAATCCAAAAATTCATCCGATAAAAGAAAATTGTCAATATTCTTTGCTGATTTTGCAATTGAAATATTATCCAGACTGTCATACTGGCTTCCCTTTAATATGTACACTCTATTCGAAAGCTTAATCGCTTCATCGATATCATGAGTAATAAACAAAGTCGTTAAGCCTAGATTTTTGTGAACCTTCAAGTACCAAGATTGAATCTCAGACTTGGTAAAAGTATCTAAAGCGCTAAAAGGTTCATCTAGCAAAATTAAATTGGCGGAAAACATATATGTTCTCAACAGAGCAATTCGCTGACGCATCCCACCAGATAACTCATTTGGATATGCTTTAGCAACCATTTCAAAGCCGAATTCTTTCAGCAACTCTTCAGCTTTTTTAATGGCTTTTTTCTTAGCTTCTCCCTTTAACATAAGCGGAAGAGCAACATTTTGCTCAATCGTCTTATACGGTAACAACAAGTCCTTTTGCAGCATATATGAAACATGACCAGGCTTATTGATAATTGATTCTCCATCTAAGAATACATTGCCTTGGCTGGGCTCTAACAATCCAGCAATAACATTGAATAATGTCGATTTACCGACACCACTAGGACCCACGATACTAACTATCTCATGCTCCTCAACGTATAAATTTAAATTATTAAGTATTTTTTTGTACTCAAAACTTTTGGAAATATGTTTCACTTCTAATTTCGACATTCAAACTACTCCGGCAAATACTTATTGGTAAAACCAGTATTTGAAGGAATCTTGTTCTTGATCAACTTACTGTCATCTAACCAGTTGTAGAATGAATTCCAGCGTTGTGGATCAATATATCCCCATCTCGATTCCTCAGCTTTGTATTGCTTTGAAATCCATTTTTGACTGGCTTGTGCTAGCTTACTATCAGTTTCAGGGACCTCTTTAACAAGAATATCTGCCGCTGATTTTGGATGATCTACTGCATAATTATATCCTTCAGATGTTGCTTTCATAAATTTCTTAGCAGTATCTGGATTCTTTTTCAAGAAATCATTGTTGGAAATAATTACTGGTGTGTAGTAATCAAAGGTTGAATTCAAATCTTTAAAGTAGAAATAATCAACAGGTACTTTTTCTAATTGGGCTGAAACACCGCCCCATCCATAAAACACCCAAATGGCATCAGCTTGTTTTTCCTTTAATGCCTTTGGTTCATCAACAATATTGTTAGGGATCATCTTCAACTTACTATAATCTCCGCCATCTTGTTCCATAACATTTTTGATCATAGCTTTTTCAATTGGTGAATCCCAAGTAGCATAAGTTTTGCCCTCAAGCCCTTTAGGACGATCTATTCCATCACCTTTGCGCGACATGATACCTGAAGTATTATGCTGTAGAATTGCTGCCACTGCAGTAATAGGTAACGGCTTTTTAGAAGCATAATTAGCAGCTAAAGTATCCTGTGCTGAAATACCAAAGTCAGCTTTACTACTTGCAACAATAGAACTAGCATCCCCATCAGACGGCTGAACGATTTTTACATCCAAGCCCTGTTTCTTAAAGTAGCCCTTTGCCTTAGCAACATACAAACCCGTATGATTCGTATTAGGTGTCCAATCCAAAACAATGGTTACCTTTTTCAAATCCTTCTTTTCTGTAGTATTTTTACTTTGATTGCTGCACCCAGCAAATACTGCAAATAAACTCAAGCTCAATATAAATAATAACTTCCACTTATTTTTCATTTTATTCCCCAATTAATCCTCTTTCCACGGCATACTAATACGCTCCATTACGTTTACTAATCCTACTAACAGCAAACTAATAATTGAAATCAACAGTATTACCGCAAACATTTTGTCAAAATCATACGACTTACGAACCCTGGTCATATATACCCCTAGTCCTTCAAAACCGCCTAACCATTCAGAAATCACCGCACCAATAACCGCATACGTGACAGCAATTCGCATGGCTGAAAAAAAGTCCCCCAAACTAGCCGGCACTTTGATGTACCAAAAGATTTGTAATTGATTAGCACCCATTGACTGTAGTAATCTCACTTCGTCTTGATCAACTGAAGAAAATCCATTCAGCATTGCTACAGACACCGGGAAGAAAATTGTAATTATGATCAGCACAACCTTGGGCATGACTCCAAAGCCAAACCAAATAGTCAAAAGTGGTGCAATTGCAACTGTCGGTATAGTTTGTGTAAGTACTAAAACTGGATATAAGGCCTCTCGAACACGTTTAAAGTGATCCATTATAATGGCAGCCAGAACACCCAAAAGTAGTCCAGAAGTCAATCCAAGGACAGCCTCAAGCAATGTAACCTTGGCATGGAACATCAATAGATGAAAATCACTAACAAAAGCTTGTCCAACCTGAATCGGCGAAGGTAGCATAAAGTCCGGTACTAACTTCCAAAAACTAACTGCTTGCCAGAAAATTAAAATAAGCACTACAGAAAAAATTGAATAGGCATTAATGTTGGTGCTTCTTCGTTTTTTTCTCAATACTCAATACTTCCCCTTCAGGTTTATAAACCACCTTGATATAGGCTGAAACACTTGGTGCACCAGCTTTAATAGCAATCAATTGACATTGCTTGACGATTTCCATCAGTTCGTCATAATCCCCTTCAATTGAGGTCTCAAAAGCTCCAACCTGATAATTTAAGCCAGTACTGCCAATATAGGCAATAACTTCATCCACAATACTAATTAGTTTCTCTTCATCGCCAACACCTGGTAAAACTTGAATAGCTACACTTGCTTCCATAATTTTCCTCATCTCTTAATAAAAAAGGCATCGTCTCAAATAGAGAAGATGCCGTAAAATTTACGTAACATGCTCCCTACCATGGTATTGACCAACAGGTTCTAAGGGTCAGGTTAATTCAACCTTCTCAACGTCAAACGTTCCCCTGCAATTATTTATTTAAGCTGGACATTTCCATTTAAGTGTCCAGCTTAAATGGGTTTGTACGATCCTGAAACTTTTCCACAGGTGGATGAACTTTCTAGGACTAACAAAGCTTACTTTAGGTACTTTGTACTGTCAATTTAACATCCACTCAATATCTATCAGACAAATAGTTATAACCCCTATCCCATCTATCTTTTGAAAACAAATACCGACAAAATATTATATTAACTAGGATGAAGATATAAAAAAAGCTCTACAAATTATAAAAATATAACTTGTAGGGCACATCAGATTACCTATTTATTCTGATTTCACCGCCGTCAGCATTGGCATGGATGAATTCAAAAAATCAATTGCAAACTGTTGATCATATATCCAACGCTTAATTTGATTTTTCTGCAGAATCAGTGGCATCCTGTCATGAATTTTAATCATTGATTCATTGGGAGCAGTTGTCAGTAACACACTGTGTGGTCCATCGTCAAAGACTTTATAACATCCAGCAATGTATAAAGTTTCTGGATTACTACCATAATTGAACCGATGCTTAACTTTGTCTTGAGACCATTCAAAAAAACCAGTCGTTGGATACACACATCGACGATTCATAAAGGATTCAGCAAACATCGTTTTCTGCATAACTGTTTCAGAACGAGCATTAATAATTGATTGTCCCTGTTTGAAACCGGGGAATCCCCATTTCATCGTAACAACCTGAACCTGATTATCCCCAGCGCTTACAATAGCTGTTTTATCGGTTGGAAAAATCTCACCAGTTTTCGGTTCATAACCGTTATCCACAGCCAATTGATAAATTCGCTTAATTTCTTCATTCTCATTTGGTTCAAACATAAATCGTCCACACATAGCAATCCTCTCCTTTTTGTCTATTATACATAAATTTTTAGGCAACAAAAAAACACCCACAAAAGAGTGAGTGTTGGAACGGTAATATCTGGATATATTAACGTTTTGAGAATTGTGAAGCTTTACGAGCTTTCTTCAAACCTGGCTTCTTACGTTCCTTCATACGAGGGTCACGTGTTAAGAAACCGGCTGCTTTAAGAGTAGGTCTAAAGTCTGGATCGACATTTAGAAGTGCTCTAGCAATACCGTGTCTGATTGCTCCAGCTTGTCCTGAGAAGCCACCACCATTAACGTTAGCAATAACGTCATAGTTAGCACCTGTTTCAGTAATATCTAATGGTTGTTTCATATCAGCAATCAAATTGTCAAAAGGAATGTAATCTTTGACATCACGCTTGTTGATAGTAATTTTTCCGTTTCCGGGAACTAATAGAACACGGGCTGTTGAGTCTTTACGACGGCCTGTTCCAGCATATGATACTTGTGCCAAAATGTTTTCCTCCTTAAATTAGTTTGTTGATATCCAACTCTTCTGGATTTTGTGCTTGGTGCTTGTGATCAGAACCTGCATAAACATGCAACTTCTTAATTTCAAGACGGCCAAGGCTGTTCTTAGGTAACATACCACGGATTGAGTCTTCAACAAACAATTCAGGTTTTGTTGCTCTCTTTTCGCCGGCACTAATGCTCTTCAAACCACCTGGATGATCTGAATGAGAATAATAAATCTTTCCCTTAGCTTTTTTACCTGTTAATTTAACTTTATCTGCATTGATGATAATAACATTATCACCTGTATCAACGTTAGGTGTGTAAGTTGGCTTGTTCTTACCTCTAAGAATTGAAGCTACAACTGATGAAAGTCTACCTAAAACGACATCTTCACCATCAATTACATACCATTTACGTTCAACTTCACTTGCTTTTGCTAATGGTGTTGTACGCACTTTAAATTCCTCCAGTTTCTACGTCTGTTTGACACTCAATAAGTTTCCGGGGCTCATCGTGGGGCAAACAATACCAACAACAATAATACTTGGTATTGTGCCATAAGTCAATAATTATCCACAGGTTTTATTCATAAAATACTTGTTTCAAATATAGTCCACTAGCAGGTGCCGTTCCACGTGCCTCTTGGCGGTCCCTAACCTCAAATAATCTCAAAAAATCGTGAACATCTCGCCTGCCATTACCAATTTCCAGTAATGTAGCAACGAGAATTCTCACCATATTATAAAGGAAACCATTTCCGGTAAACTCAAAAATCAATTCATTTTGCGATTCTTCATATTGTACCGTAGCTGAGTAAATTGTGCGAACTTTATTTTCAATTACTCCACCAGAAGCCGCAAAACTAGTAAAGTCATGTTCACCTTCAAGATCATTTAATGCAATCTTAATTCGCTCAATATCAAGTGGATATTGATAATGGCCTGTGTAAAATCTCTTAAAAGGATCCGTATAATGTCCACAATCAACTCGATATTGATAAGTCTTTCTTTTAACCCCATATCTAGCATGAAAATTCTCATCAACAATTTCAGAAGTTTTAACAATTACATCTAGTGGCATAAGAGCATTGATTGCTCGCAACATATTTTCAGCTAGAATTGTCCCAGGATAGTCAAAATGAATTACCTGACCAAGTGCGTGTACCCCAGCATCAGTTCTACCAGAACCATACACTTCCACATGTTCACCCTTTGTCATTTTTTTCAAGGCACGTTCCACAACACCTTGAACTGTTCTCATATCAGGTTGCCTCTGAAAACCATGGAACTTTGTGCCATCATAAGCAATCGTTAATTTGTATCTAGTAGTCATAAATTAGTAGCTCCGAATCATCAATAAAATTCCTGTAATTACAATCATCACAATTGCCGCAACAGTATCGCGCATTTCCCATTTCAACATCCTATATTTACTTCTACCTTCACCATCTCTATATCCACGAGATTCCATAGCAATGGCTAAATCATAAGCAATAGAAAAACTACTGACAAACAAAGGAATTAGTATCGGTACAAAGGACTTGATTCGTTTGATCAAGCCGCCCTCTCCAAAATCAACACCGCGGGCACGTTGTGCATCCATGATCTTGGTTGTCTCATCAATTAACAATGGAACAAAACGTAATGCAATCGACAACATTAAAGCAATTTGTGTAACTGGAAACTTAATTGCTTTCAAAGGTTTTAAAATGCTCTCGATTGAATCGGAAATCTCAATTGGCGTCGTTGTTAGAGTCAATAATGTGGAAACAAATATTATCAACACAAAACGAACAAAGATATATGCTGATATAACCATTCCTTCTTTAGAAAGAGTTAAAACTCCAAAATTCCATATAGGATGCTCACTCGGTGTAAAAAACATCTGCAACAACACTGTGAATAATATCAGCCAAAACATCGGTCGTAACCCTTTTAAAAAGAATCCTAAATTAATTTTGGATAAATATACAGCAAATAGAACAAACAATAGCAGGAATCCATACGATGCTACATTATTTGCCAAAAAAACAATTCCAATAAAATAGAATGTAATCAAAAATTTCCCACGAGGATCAAGCTTATATATTAATGAATCCCCTGGCAAGTATCTCCCAAGAATCAATTTATTCATTTAATCACCATTTATTTGTTGTTTTATTTCAGTGGATAACTCGTCGAGAGTTATCGGTAATTTATCAAACTTAAACCGTTTCTGTGATAATCTCTGTGCAAAACGAGCACTTTGTGGCAAAGTCAACATACCACCTGTTAATAACTTTTCATCATTGAACACTTCTGATGGAGTACCTTCACCAACAATTTTGCCATCATGCATAACAATAACATCGTCTGCATAATCCGCTACATCATCCATATTGTGAGTAATCAAGATGATCGTTCTTCCCTGCATTTGCAACTTCTTAAACAATCCCATTATTTCCTTACGTCCCACAGGATCGAGTCCAGCAGTCGGTTCATCAAGAATTATAGTTTCAGGATTACTTGCAAGAACACCGGCAATAGCAACACGCCGCATTTGACCACCAGATAGATCAAACGGAGACTGCTCCAAATATTTTTCATCCAAACCAACAAGTTCAATCATATCATGTGCAGAACTTTTTGCATCTTCTTCAGACATACCAAAATTCATTGGACCAAACATTATATCTTTTTCAACAGTATCTTCAAATAACTGACTTTCAGGAAACTGAAATACCATGCCGACATTTTTTCGAAGTGGTTTAAGATTCTTATTGTTAGTTTCGGAAGTTATCGTCCTATCTCCGACAATAACAGAACCACTAGTAGGTTTAAGCAATGCATTAATATGATGAACCAATGTAGATTTACCACTACCAGTTTTACCAATTATTGCTGTAAATTTCTTATCAGATATCTTTACCGAAACATCGTCCAAACCAAGGGACGCAAGTGGGTTATTTGCTTCATACGCATGAGTTACATTTTTGAAGATAATTTCCATATGCTATCCATTAACTCCTCTTCATTTAAAAAGCCCTCAGGCAATTTCAAATCATTTCTTAATAACTGGGTCAATTGGCTAGAAAACGGCTCCTCAAGCCCGAAATTAGTCAACTCAGAGCCAAGATTATATATCGACTCTGGCAAACCATCTTTCACGACTCGTCCATTATCTAGGACAACAATTCTTTCAGACAATTGAGTTTCCTCAATATCATGAGTAATTGAAATAATCGTCATATTTTGATCATGTCGCAAACGTTTTATCAAATCTAGAACAGTTTTGCGTCCCTTAGGATCCAACATGCTCGTTGACTCGTCCATAATAATTATCTGTGGTCTAGTTGCCAATACACCAGCAATCGCGACACGCTGCTTTTGACCACCAGATAATGATTGTGGATCACGCGTTTTATAATCCTGCATATCTACCATTTCCAAAGCAGCATCAACCTTTTCAACCATCTGAGGCCGAGGAACACCTTGATTTTCTAACCCAAAGGCCACATCATCTTCAACCGTAGCACCGACAAATTGGTGATCAGGATTTTGAAATATTATTCCAATCTTTTTACGAGCGTCCCAAATATTATCCTCATTAATCGTTTGGCCATCTATTTCAATAGTACCAGAATCCGCCTCTATCAATCCATCAATCAACTTCGTCAGAGTAGATTTGCCACTACCGTTTTTGCCAACGATTGATAACCATTCATTAGTATTGATATCCAGTGATAAATTATCAATTGCGTGTGACACAGCATCAGGATATGTATATGTAATATCTTTTATCGAAATAATATTATTCATGACGTCTCCTCAAAATGTACTAGTTATATCATAGCGAAAAAATGTGTTTTTGGGTAAAAAAAAATCATTCGACAAATTAGTGTTTCGTTTTACCGAAATCTCAGAGATAGACTTAGCTATTTTCATAACCATCATCTTAACACTCACTAATTCATCAGAATGACTGATTTTTAATAAACTTATTATTAAACTAATTCAATAATAACCATTGGAGCTGCGTCGCCACGGCGAGGTGCAGTCTTCAAAATGCGTGTGTATCCACCATTACGTTCTTTGTAACGAGGTGCAATATCACTGAACAACTTTTGAAGTGCTGATTGAACAACAACTGCGTCGTCTTCTTCAGAAATGTTAGCAACTTCGTTTCTAACATATGAAGCAGCTTGACGGCGAGCATGAAGATCTCCGCGCTTACCAAGGGTAATCATCTTTTCAGTTGTACGGCTGATTTCCTTAGCACGAGTTTCAGTTGTAACAATACGTTCATTAATGATTAAATCAGTAGTTAAATCGCGTAACATTGCTTTTCTTTGAGAACTTGTACGTCCTAATTTACGGTAGCCCATGTCTATACCTCCTGTTTGAATTTCAGACTATTAGTCTTCTTGCCTTAATGACAATCCAAGATCAGCGAGCTTTTCTTTAACTTCAACTAATGACTTGCGTCCAAGATTACGAACTCTCATCATATCAGCTTCAGATTTTTCAGTAAGCTCTTGCACAGTATTAATACCGGCACGCTTCAAACAATTGTATGAACGAACTGATAAGTCCAATTCTTCAATTGTCATTTCAAGCTTCTTCTCTTTTTGTGTTTCTTCTTTTTCGATCATCATATCAGCGCTCTTAGCTTCTTCTGTAAGGTTAACAAAACTATTTAAATGTTCTGTTAAAATCTTGGCAGATAAACTAATAGCTTCTCGTGGTCCAATTGAACCATTTGTCCAGATATCAATTGTTAATTTGTCGAAGTCGTTTCTCTTACCCACACGAGTGTTTTCAACTTGATAGTTAACTTTATCTACTGGTGTAAAAATAGAGTCAACTGGTAAAACACCGATAGGTGTTTCATCTGTTTTATTTTGTTCTGCAGGAGTATATCCACGACCATTTTTAATTGTCATTTGCATGTGGAAGTGTCCACCCTCAGCAACAGTACAAATAAATTGTTCTGGATCGAGGATTTCCAAATCATCGTCAGCTTTAATATCTTTAGCTGTAACAGTAGCAGGACCAACGACGTCGACCTCAGCTTTTAAGCTGTCTTCAGCATAAGATTTAAGGTTAAGATCTTTAACATTAAGCACAATTTGTGTAACATCCTCGATCACGCCATCAATAGCTGAGAATTCATGCAATACACCATCTATTTGAATATCAGATACCGCTGTACCAGGTAATGATGCCAAAAGAACTCTACGTAGAGAATTACCTAAGGTTGTACCATAACCTCTTTCCAACGGTTCGATAATATATTTACCGTAATCATTGCTTTCTTCAACTGCAGTGATAGTTGGCTTTTCAAATTCGATCATTCGGTTAGTTCCCCTTTCAAAACGAAATGTGTGTAGCTTAGTTCATATGGGTATAAAACCATTCTATACACGACGACGCTTTGGAGGACGTGAACCATTATGAGGAACTGGAGTAACGTCACGAATTGCTGTAATTTCCAAACCAGTAGCTTGTAATGAACGAATTGCAGCTTCACGACCTGAACCAGGACCCTTAACAGCTACTTCAACAGTTTTCATACCATGTTCCATTGATTCTTTAGCAGCAGCTTCACCAGCCATTTGTGCAGCAAATGGTGTTGATTTACGGCTTCCTTTGAATCCTAGAGCACCAGCTGATGACCATGAAACGGCATTACCGTTAACATCAGTAATCATAACTAGTGTGTTGTTGAATGTGGAGTGGATATGTGCAACACCAGATTCAATATGCTTCTTAGTACGGCGCTTACGACCTTTACTTTGTGCCATGAATTAACCTCCTATCTGTTAATTACTTCTTCTTACCCGCGATAGATACTTTCTTACCCTTACGAGTTCTTGCATTATTCTTTGTGTTTTGACCTCTAACTGGCAAACCACGACGATGTCTCATACCACGGTATGAACCAATTTCTTGTAGTCTCTTAATGTCCATGCTTACTGAACGACGTAAGTCACCTTCGACACGAATGTTATCAACTTCTGCACGAATTTTTTCTTCTTGATCAGGAGTTAAGTCTCTTGTTCGAATGTCTTCTGAAACGCCGGCATCTTTTAGCACTTTTTGGGCTGTTGTGTTACCAATACCAAAAATGTATGTTAAGGCAATAACGATTCTCTTATCACGAGGTAAATCTACACCTGCTATACGAGCCATTAATTGCACCTCCTATATTTTATTATCCTTGTCTTTGTTTGTGCTTTGGATCTGCAGAGCAAATAACCATAACGCGACCGCGTCTCTTAATTACTTTACAGTGTTCGCACATAGGTTTAACGGATGGTCTTACTTTCATGTTGGAACCTCCATTCCATTAAAATCATATTATCTATATCTATATGTAATTCTTCCCTTGGTTAAATCATAAGGGGATAATTCCACGGTAACTTTATCACCGGGTAAAATTCTAATGTAGTGCATACGGATTTTACCTGAGACATGGGCCAACACAGTTGCTCCATTTTCAAGCTTTACCTTAAACATTGCATTAGGCAATGTTTCTGAAATTGTACCTTCTACTTCAATGACATCTTCTTTTGCCAAAGATATTAACCTCCATCGGGATGAAATTCATCTGCATATACCGCAAGATTATACAATAATCTCACTGTCATGTAAACAAATAAAAGTAAAAAGTCTTACAGACTTTGTAAAACTTTCTTTACTTCTTTATAAACTTCATCTATTTCTTGTTCACCATTGATCTTGTGTAACAAGTTCAACTTGTCATAAAAATCAATTAATGGTGTATTCATTTCAATATTAACTTTTAATCTGTTCTTAACTGTTTCTGGTTTGTCATCCTCACGTTGGAAGAAATCATGTCCGCCACAGACGTCACATGTTCCTTCAACCTTAGTAGGATTGTAGATCTTATGATACGTAGCTCCACATGTTGAACAAATATATCTTCCAGATAAACGATCAACTAATGCCTCAGGCTTTACATCTATGTAGATGACAGCATCTATAGGTTTGTTTACATTCTTTGCAATTGTCTGTAAAGCATTTGCCTGTTCAAGAGTTCTCGGAAATCCGTCAAGCATGTATCCGTTCTGTTGAACGTCATCCTTAGCTAAACGTTCTTCAACGATAGCTTCAGTAACGTCATCGGGAACTAACGCACCTTTGTCAATAAAACTCTTGGCTTTTAGACCAACTTCAGTTTTATCAGACATAGCTTGTCTGAACATATCTCCAGTAGAAATATGAACAACCTTAAAATCTTCAACAATCTTTTCAGCTTGAGTACCCTTACCAGCACCAGGTAATCCCATCAATACAATATTCATTGTCACATCTCCAATTATCTAATAAACCCAACGTATTCACGTTTCATCAAAAGACCTCTTAATTGTCGATCCATTTCTAGAGCAACACCAACGATGATCAACAAACTAGTACCACCTAATCCGATGGATTGAGGTAAGTTGAATAAGTTGGCTGCTAACAATGGAAGCAATGAAACAAGTCCTAGGAACACTGAACCAACGGTTGAAAGTCTCATAAGGACACCTGACATGAACTTGATAGTTTCATTACCAGGCCATACACCAGGGATATATGCACCCTGTTTCTGTAAGTTTTCAGCAAGCTTCTCAGGATTTACTTGAACAAATGCATAGAAGAATGTAAATAACACAATCAACAATGTATATAGTAGAGATCCTGTTGTCGTTTGCATACTGAATATCTCAGTTAATACTTGATACCATGAATCTTCACTGTGATTTGCTTGGAACGCCATCAAAATAGTTTGTGGTGTAACAATAAAAGAACTAGCGAAGATAACTGGAATAACACCAGCAACGTTAACTTTTAATGGTAGAAAACTCTCACTACCACTTCCGGCTGCACGTCTTGTATATTGTATTGGAATTCTTCTATTTGCCTGTTGTACGTAAGTTACGAATAACACAACAATTAGAATTGCAATGGCCAATCCCACCATGAATCCAATATTTTTTGCAAGGTCCGCAGAATCAGCATTAATGATATTGTCACGGTAAATTTGATAAATCCCATTAGGGAATCTAGCAATAATACCAGCGAAGATAATCACTGACACACCATTACCCAGACCTTTATCAGTAATCTGTTCACCAATCCAAGTAAGCAACATTGTACCACCAGTTAAGATAATACCAATAGTTACAAACGCTCTCACGTTTGGAGACTTAACAAGTCCCAACCCACTTAATTGGTTAAATCCAGCAGTGATACCGATTGATTGAACAAAACCTAAAACAATCGTCAAATATCTCGTTACTTGATTTAGTTTTCTACGACCAACTTCACCTTGTTTACTCCATTCAACAAACTTAGGAACAATGTCCATCTGTAACAGTTGAACGACAATTTGAGCGGTAATGAATGGTGAAACACCCATTGAGAAAATGGAATAATTTGAAAGACCACCACCAGTTACGGTATCCAATAGGGGAACTAACCCTGTGGAACTAACCTTGTCCATTGCGGCAGCGTTAACGCCTGGTACCGTAATTTGTGATCCTAAACGGTAAATCACAAGTAACATCAAGGTAAATAGGATATTTTTACGGATCTCCTTCACCTTTAGAGCATCTCTGATAGTTCTAAGCATTAGATCACCTCTACAGTTCCACCAGCAGCTTCGATTGCTTTAGTAGCAGCGTCAGAGCTCTTAGCAACTTTTACAGTTAACTTAGCACTAACTTCACCATTTGCAAGTAATTTGACACCGTTATATTCTTTCTTAACGATTCCAGCTTCTTTTAATGTATCGATATTAACTTCAGCACCGTCATTAAACTTGCTTAGGTCTTTAAGGTTTACAATAGCGTATTCCTTGCGGTTGATATTGTAGAAACCACGTTTTGGCATACGACGGAACAATGGCATTTGTCCACCTTCGAAACCAATACGTGTTTTACCACCTGATCTAGCTAATTGACCTTTTTGTCCACGACCAGCAGTTTTACCTTGGCCACTTGAAGTACCACGACCAAGACGCTTTCTTGAATGTCTTGAGCCTGCACTTGGTTTAAGTTCATTTAGTTCCATTATTGCACCTCCTAATCTTTGAGAATTATTAATCTTTAACTTCTTCGACACTTACTAAGTGAGCGATTTTAATTACAGCACCGCGAATAGCAGGATCATCCGGCTTAACAACAGAACTATTAACTCTTCCGAGTCCAAGTTCTTTAACAATTGTGCGTTGAGCAGGAAGGCGGTGAGCTGCACTTCTAATAAGAGTAATCTTAAGTTTAGCCATTATTACACACCTTTCTTCTAGTTAAGCAAGTTTTGAGCTGAGATTCCGCGCATTTCTGCAACACTCTCAGCAGTCTTAATTTGTTTTAGACCTTCGATTGTAGCACGAATTACGTTAATTGGTGTATTTCTACCAAGTGATTTACTTGTAATATCACCAACACCGGCTAATTCAAGCACGGCACGAACAGAACCACCAGCAGCGATTCCTGAACCTTCAACGGCTGGCTTCAACATGATCTTACCAGCACCGTATCTACCGATTACTTCGTGAGGAATTGTTGAACCTACCATAGGAACGTTAATCAAGTTCTTCTTAGCATCTTCAACAGCTTTACGAATAGCTTCGGGAACTTCTTGAGCTTTACCTGTACCGAAACCGACGTGACCATTCTTGTCACCAACGATTACGATAGCAGCAAAACGTAGACGGCGTCCACCTTTAACAACCTTAGTAACACGGTTGATTGAGACAACGCGATCTTCTAGTTCGAATTGAGATGGATCGATATATGTCATAAATTTGGTTTCCTCCTTCTAGAATTTTAGCCCATTTTCACGAGCTGCTTCAGCAAGACTTTGTACACGGCCGTGATAGATATATCCACCACGATCAAATACAACTTCTGTAACTTTTGCTTCGTTAGCTCTTTGTGCAACCAATGCACCAACAGCAGAAGCTTGTTCAACTTTTGAACCGTCTTTGACTTCTTTATCAAGAGTTGAGGCACTTGCTAGCGTTACACCCTTTACGTCATCAATCACTTGAGCGTAAATGTTTTTGTTAGAACGGAATACATTTAAGCGTGGGCGCTCAGCAGTACCAGAGATTTTACCACGTACACGTTTTTGACGCTTTTGACGTGCCTTGTTTTTATCTGGTTTTGAAATCACAATATTCACCTCATAGAATTATTAGTACTAAATTAGTACCTATTACTTACCAGTCTTACCTTCCTTACGACGTACATATTCGCCAACATAACGAATACCTTTACCCTTATATGGTTCTGGGGAACGTACATCGCGAATCTCAGCAGCAAATTGACCGACTTTTTGCTTACTAATACCAGAAATATTAATTTCAGTATTTGAAGGAGATTCAATCTTGATACCCTTTGGTGCATCCATAACAACTGGATGTGAATAACCAACTGAAAGTGTTAGTGTGTCACCTTTAACTTGTGCACGGTAACCAACACCTCTAAGTTCAAGCTTCTTTTCAAATCCTTCTGTAACACCAAGGATCATGTTGTTTAGGTTGGCACGCATTGTACCATGAAGAGCCTTGTCATTCTCATCTGAACGAGTAAACTTAGCTTCATTTCCTTCAAGAGTTAACTTGATTTTTGAATCAAAGTGTCTTGTTAATTCACCCTTAGGGCCTTTAACAGTAATGTCTTCATCTTTTTGTGTAATTGTAACACCTGCTGGTACTTCAATTACCTTATAACCGATACGACTCAAATTAGTGCACCTCCTTGTCTTTTAAAAATTTCTACCAGATATATGCAAGAACTTCTCCACCCACGTGTTTTGCGCGAGCTTCTTTATCAGTAATTACACCGTCTGAAGTTGAAAGAATAGCGATACCTAATCCATTAAGAACCTTTGGTACGTTATCTGAATCAACATAACTGCGTAGACCTGGTCTTGAAATACGTTTCAAGCCTGTAATTACGCGTTGTTGATCTTTTCCATATTTTAAGAAAATACGAAGTACACCTTGCTTGTTATCATCGATAACTTCGTAATCTTTGATAAATCCTTCATTCTTCAAAATCTCAGTCATACTCTTCTTAATGTTAGAAGCAGGTACTTCTAGAGATTCATGTTTAACCATATTTGCGTTACGGATACGTGTTAGATAATCCGCAATAGGATCTGTCATGACCATTTAATTTACCTCCTTTTTAGATGTTAATTCTACCAACTAGCTTTTTTCATGCCAGGGATTTGACCTTTATGAGCCAATTCGCGAAGGCAAACACGGCAAAGCTTAAATTTACGATATACAGAATGTGGACGACCACAACGTTCGCAACGAGTATATGCTTGTGATGAGAACTTAGCAGGTCTATGATTCCGTACAATTTGAGATGTCTTAGCCAATGAATTTGACCTCCTTAATTATTTTGTGAATGGCATTCCGATTTGT
Source organism: Companilactobacillus hulinensis (assembly GCF_003946555.1). Taxonomy (GTDB): domain Bacteria; phylum Bacillota; class Bacilli; order Lactobacillales; family Lactobacillaceae; genus Companilactobacillus; species Companilactobacillus hulinensis. The sequence continues at coordinate 102,122 of NZ_RHOO01000004.1, forward strand.
GTTAATAATTCACGTGATTCTTCATCTGTGTTAGCTGTAGTAACAATAACGATGTCCAATCCACGAATCTTGTTAACCTTATCGTAGTCAATTTCTGGGAAAACCAATTGTTCCTTAATACCTAGTGTATAGTTACCACGACCATCAAATGAGCGTGTGCCAACACCACGGAAATCACGAACACGAGGTAATGCAATGTTGATTAACTTGTCAAGGAAGTCATACATGCGGTCACCACGAAGTGTAACCTTAGCACCGATTGACATACCTTCACGAAGTCTGAAACCAGCGATTGATTTCTTAGCCTTTGTGATTAAAGGTTTTTGACCAGCAATTAGGCCTAATTCTTCGACTGCTTCGTCAAGATTCTTTGAGTTAGCAATTGCGTCACCAACACCCATGTTCAAAACGATCTTATCGATCTTAGGTGTTTGCATAATTGATGTGTAATTGAATTTTTCCATCATTGATGGTGTAATTTCTTTTACATACATTTCTTTTAATGCATTAGCCATTTAGTTTTCTCCTTTCTTATTTATCTTCTTTATCAGTTGATTTACTTATAACTTTAACGTTAGTTACACTAATAGGCTTCTCAACGTCAATGATTCCACCTTGGGGCTGTGTATTACTTGGCTTAGAGTGTTTCTTTACGACGTTTACGCCTTCGACGATAACTTTATTAGCTGAAGGAATAGCTTGTTTAACTACGCCTTCCTTGCCTTTGCTATCACCAGAAATAATTTTAACGTTGTCTCCAGTTTTTACAAACACTATTCAGCACCTCCTGAATTTGATTGATCTTTTTATAGCACTTCTGGTGCTAATGAGACGATCTTCATAAAATCGTTATCACGTAGTTCACGAGCAACGGGTCCGAAGATACGAGTTCCTCTAGGTGTCTTATCAGCGTTAATAATAACCGCAGCGTTCTCATCAAATCTGATGTAAGAACCATCTGTACGGTGAGCACCGGACACTGTTCTTACGATAACTGCCTTAACGACGTCACCTTTTTTAACAACGCCACCTGGTGTTGCTTGTTTGACAGTAGCAACAATAACGTCTCCGATATTAGCTGTCTTACGGTTTGAACCACCAAGAACTTTAATAGTTAGAATTTCACGAGCTCCAGAGTTATCTGCAACTTTTAGACGACTTTCTTGTTGAATCACTTCTTGGTCCTCCTCTCATCAGTAATTGTTTCTAGATAATAACTGCATGTTCGACGATTTCTAATAAACGGAAGCGCTTTGTCTTTGACAAAGGTCGAGTTTCCATGATACGTACAACATCGCCAGTCTTTGCTTCGTTCTTTTCATCTTGAACGTAGTACTTCTTTGAATACTTAACACGCTTCTTGTATACAGGGTGGTTCTTGTATGTTTCAACAACAACTACGATAGTTTTGTCCATCTTATCTGATACAACGCGGCCTTGATATACCTTACGGCTGTTACGGCTTTCTTGTTTTTCGCTCAACTTGAGATCTCCCTTCCCTTTATTAGTTTTCGTTATTCTTTTGGTTTTGAACAGTTCTTAATCTTGCAATGTTTTTTCTAACAGCCTTTAAACGGGCTGTGTTTTCCAATTGGCCTGTGGCCTGTTGGAAACGCAAGTTGAACAATTCTTCTTTATATTCGTTAACTTTATCTTGCAATTGAGCAGCAGTTAGCTCTTTGATTTCACTAGCCTTCATCAGCGCCACCTACTTCCTCACGTTTTACGAACTTAGTTCTAACTGGTAATTTGTGAGATGCAAGTCTCAATGCTTCGCGGGCAACCTCTTCAGGAACGCCACCGATTTCGAATAAGACTTTTTCACGCTTTACAGGAGCTACCCAACCAGCAGGTGCACCTTTACCATTACCCATACGAACTCCGACACCTTTTGCAGTGTATGATTTATGAGGGAAGATTTTAATCCAAACCTTACCACCACGCTTCATGTAACGAGTCATAGCAACACGGGCTGCTTCAATTTGTCTATTTGAGATCCAGCTTGAGTCAAGTGACTTCAAACCATATTCACCAAAATCAACATTCTTACCACCCTTAGCTTCTCCGCGCATCTTGCCACGGAATTCACGACGGTGTTTTACACGTTTTGGTACTAGCATAGATTATTCTCCTTTCCCTTCAGTTTTTTCTTGATTGTGATTACGTTTTTCAGGAAGAATTTCACCACGGTAGATCCAAGTTTTAACACCTAAATTACCATATTGTGTAGCTGCTTCAACCCAAGCATAATCGATATCTGCACGTAATGTGTGTAGAGGAACAGTTCCCTCTGTATGCCATTCTCTACGAGCCATATCAGCACCGTTTAAACGACCAGAGATTTGAACCTTAATACCCTTTGCACCGGCACGTCTTGAACGTTGAACGGCTTGACGTTGTGCACGTCTAAATGCAATACGAGCTTCTAGTTGACGAGCAATGTTCTCACCAACAAGTTTTGCATCCAAATCAGGTTTCTTAATTTCAATAATATTAATATGAATGTTTCTGTTAACCAATTTGTTTAGTTGGTTACGTAATTTTTCAACTTCAGATCCACCTTTACCGATGACCATACCAGGTTTAGCTGTATGAATTGAAACTGTAACGTTCTTTGCAGTACGTTCGATTTCGATTCTTGATACGGAAGCATTTGAAAGTTTGTCTTCAATGTACTTACGAATCTTAAGGTCTTCATGTAAAAATGTTGAAAAGTCTTTTTCTGCATACCATTTGGCATCCCAGTCACGGATAACACCAACACGGAATCCGACTGGATTAATCTTTTGACCCACTCAAGTTACCTCCAATACTAATCTTTTAAATACTAGTCTTTTTCACTTACAACAACTGTAATGTGACTTGTTCTCTTATTAATTGGTGATGCTGAACCTTTTGCTCTAGGACGGAAACGTTTTAGAGTTGGTCCTTCGTCTACGAATGCTTCGCTGACGATTAAGTTCTGTGCATCTAAATCAAAGTTATGTTCTGCGTTTGCAATTGCTGACTTAAGAGCTTTGGCAATAATTGGAGAGCCTGCTCTTGGTGTGAATTGCAAAATTGCAAGTGCCTCAGCAGCGTTCTTGCCTCTTATTAAATCAATAACAAGGCGAGCTTTGCGAGGTGCAATACGAACATTCTTCACTCTGGCTGTTGCAGATGTAATTTCTTGTTCTGCCATCTTTTAAGTCTCCCTTCTTATTACTTAGCTACTGTTTTCTTATCGTCAGTACCATGACCATGGAATGTACGTGTTGGTACGAATTCGCCCAACTTGTGTCCAACCATATCTTCTTGGATATAAACTGGAACGTGCTTACGACCATCATGAACTGCGATTGTGTATCCTACGAAACTAGGAAAAATTGTTGAACGTCTTGACCATGTTTTGATAACTGACTTCTTGTCAGAATCTGCTTGAGCTTCAACCTTCTTTAAAAGATGTGCGTCAGCAAATGGTCCTTTTTTTAAACTACGACTCATCTTATGTCCTCCTTATATTATTCTAACGAAATAATTACTTACCTTTTCTATGACGAACGATAAGCTTTTCAGATTTGGCATGTGATGAACGAGTCTTCTTACCCAAGGTCTTCTTACCCCATGGTGACATTGGTGATGGATGACCGATAGGTGCTTTACCTTCACCACCACCATGTGGGTGATCGTTAGGGTTCATAACTGATCCACGAACTGTTGGTCTAAATCCTTGCCAACGTTTACGTCCAGCTTTACCAATCTTAATTAACTCATGTTGTTCATTACCAATGGCACCAATACTTGCACGGCAAGTTGATAGTACCATACGTACTTCACCAGAAGGTAAACGTAGTAATGAATACTTACCATCTCTACCTAACAATTGGATTGAAGTACCAGCAGAACGTCCTAGTTGACCACCCTTACCAGGTTTCATTTCTACGTTGTGTAAAATTGTACCAACTGGAATGTTTTCTAGTGGAAGTGCATTACCTGGTTTGATATCTGCATCAACACCTGATTCAACAACTTGTCCAACTTCAAGACCCTTAGGAGCTAAAATGTATGACTTAACACCATCTGAGTAGTGTAGCAATGCAATGTTAGCTGTACGGTTAGGATCATATTCAATAGATTTAACTGTAGCTTTTACACCGTCTTTTAATCGTTTGAAATCAATAACACGGTATTTTTGTTTGTGACCACCGCCACGGTGACGAACTGTAATATGACCGTATGAATTACGACCGGCTGTATGGCTTTGTGATTCTAGAAGTGTCTTTTCAGGAGTTGTCTTTGTGATCTCTGAAAAGTCAGAACCTGTCATATTACGACGACCATTTGTGGTTGGCTTATACTTGATAATCGCCATTATTTGACCTCCTTATTTATTCTTCATCAAAAATTTTGATTTCATCTGAATCTTCTGTAAGAGTAATGATTGCCTTACGACGTTTTGCTGTTGTACCAACATAACGACCTTGGCGCTTCTTCTTACCAGCAACATTCATGATGTTTACTTTTTTAACTTTAACACCGAAAATTTCTTCAATGGCTTGGCGTACAAGTACTTTGTTTGCATCAACTGCAACATCAAAAGTATATTTCTTGTCGCTCATAGCATCCATTGAGCTTTCAGTAACAACTGGGCGAATAATTACGTCTCTTGCGCTCATTATCCAAGCACCTCCTCAATCTTAGAAAGTGCTGCTTTTGTAACAACTAACTTCTTAGCGTTAATAACGTCAAGAACATTAACACCTTCTGGTGCAACGACTGTAACTTTATCAATGTTTCTTGCTGATAAAGCAACATTGTCATTACCGTCTTCAACAACTACAAGGGCTTTGTCAGCACCTATTTTGTTAAGTAGTTGTGCAAAGTTCTTTGTACTTGGTTTGTCGTATGAAATTGAGTCAATAACGATTAGGTTACCGTCAGCAGCTTTTTGTGAAAGTACAGACTTCAATGCCAAACGGCTAACTTTCTTAGGAAGATGGTATGAATAAGATCTTGGTGTTGGGCCGAATACGACACCACCACCTACCCATTGAGGTGATCTGATAGAACCTTGACGAGCACGACCTGTACCCTTTTGACGCCATGGCTTCTTTCCACCACCACGAACTTCAGAGCGGTTTTTAACATCATGTGTTCCTTGTCTCAATGAGGCACGTTGCATGATAACTGCATCTGTGATCACGTTGTCGTTTGGTTCGATACCAAAAATTGAATCATTTACATCAACAGTACCGTTCTCAGCACCGCTATCTTTGTAAGCTGTGATTTTTGTCATAACTCATTTCCTCCTTCCTATTTTTGATTAGCTTTAACAGCTGTTTGAATTTTAACTAATGAGTTGTTTGCACCAGGTACATTACCCTTGATCATAATTGCATTACGATCTGCATCAACTTTAACAACAGTTAAGTTTTGTGTAGTAACACGATTGTTACCCATGTTTCCGGGAAGCATCTTACCTTTAAATACACGGTTGATGATGGCACCCATTGAACCTGCTACACGGTGATATCTAGAACCGTGAGTTTCAGGACCACGAGCTTGTCCAAACATCTTGATGTTACCTTGCATTCCGTGTCCCTTTGTAATACCTGTAACGTCGACAACATCTCCAGAATTAAATGTATCTACTGTAACTTCTCCACCTAATTCGTAGTCTCCCATTTCAACATCGCGGAACTCGCGAATGTAATGTTTAGGAGTTGTGTTTGCCTTTTCTGCATGACCCTTGGCTGGTTTGTTAGATAAAACTTCACGTCTATCCTCAAAACCTAGTTGAACGGCCTCATAACCGTCAGTTTCTACTGTTTTAACTTGCATAACAACGTTTGGCGTTGCTTCAACAACTGTAACGGGAACTAATTCACCGTTGTCAGTGAAAACTTGAGTCATTCCGACTTTTTTACCAAGAATTCCTTTTCTGGCCATGTTTGCACCTCCAATAATTTATTTTTAATAATTATAATTTAATTTCGATATCTACACCAGATGGTAGATCTAACTTCATTAATGAATCAACTGTTTTTGGTGATGGATTAACGATGTCAATAAGTCTTTTATGTGTACGCATTTCGAATTGCTCTCTAGAATCCTTGTGCTTATGTGGTGAACTCAACACTGTATATAGTGAACGTTCTGTGGGCAATGGAATTGGACCTGAAATCTTTGCACCAGTTCTTTTTGCTGTCTCCACAATTTTGTCAGCTGATTGATCTAGAATACGATGTTCATAAGCCTTCAAACGAATGCGAATCTTTTGACTTGCCATGGGGTTACCTCCTTTTTGTCTCTTTCAAGATGACCGGCTCCGTGAAAATATCCAACAGCCCTGCCGTGGCAAAGCGGCCGGGTGTGTCGCAACCTCTCACTTCTAAGCCGTCGATATTATTTTTAATACCTCTAAGCACATACTTCTACTAGAAATAAGCACTCTTATGATAATACACGCATCATACTAATATTTCAAGAGTTTTCATGTATTTTTTGAAATTGAAACGCGCTTACTTTATATAGAAGAAACACGTAATTGATTGTAACAAAAAAAGCAAATCCAATGGATTTGCTTTCATTTAATTACTATTAATTATTCAGCGTCTCCGCCGTTTTTCTTAATAATTTCAGCTTGAATTGACTTAGGAACCTTCTCATAATGATCGAATGTCATTGTGAAAGTACCACGTCCTTGTGTTGCTGAACGTAATGTTGTTGCATAACCGAACATTTCTGCAAGTGGAACGAATGAGTTGATAAGTTGTGCATTACCACGAGCTTCCATACCTTCAACACGTCCACGACGAGCAGTAACTTGTCCCATAACATCACCTAAGTAGCTTTCTGGTGTAACGATTTCAACCTTCATAATAGGTTCAAGAATTACAGCACCAGCTGACTTAGAAGCATTACGTAGTGACATTGAAGCAGCAATCTTGAAGGCTGCTTCAGATGAATCGACTTCGTGGTATGAACCATCATACAACTTAGCCTTAACATCGATCAATGGATATCCGGCAAGAACACCATTTTCCATTGATTCTTTCAAACCTTGTTCAACTGAAGGAATGTATTCACGAGGAACAACACCACCGACAATGGCATCTTCGAATTCGAAGCCTTTTCCTTCTTCATTTGGTGTAAATTCAACCCAAACATCACCGTATTGACCTTTACCACCAGATTGACGAACAAACTTACCTTGTGCACTTGTTTGCTTAGTAAATGTTTCACGATAAGCAACTTGTGGTTCACCAACTTTACATGCAACCTTAAATTCACGTTTCATACGGTCAACCATGATATCCAAGTGTAATTCACCCATTCCGGCAATCAATGTTTCACCAGTTTCAGGATTTGTTTCAGCTTGGAAAGTTGGATCTTCTTCAGAAAGTTTTTGAATAGCTAGATCCATCTTATCTCTATCTTCCTTTGAATCAGGTTCGATAGAAACTTGGATAACTGGATCTGGAATATCCAATGATTCAAGAATCAATGGATCATCAGGATCTGTAAGTGAATCACCAGTTGTTGTATTCTTCAAACCGATAACAGCAGCGATATCACCTGAGAATACTTCTGGGATTTCCTTACGGTGGTTAGAATGCATTTGTAGCAAACGACCAACACGTTCACGTTTGTCTTTTGTAGCGTTAAGAACGTATGAACCTGATTCTAGTGAACCTCTATATACACGAATGTATGTTAGACGTCCAACGAATGGATCAGTAGCAATCTTAAATGCTAGACCAGCGAATGGTTTGTTATCATCAGCCATAAGTTCAACTTGGCTATCATCCTTAGGATTTGTAGCGTTGTAAGGACGAACTTCAAGTGGAGATGGAAGATAATCAACAACGGCATCCATTAACATTTGAACACCCTTGTTCTTGAAGGCAGAACCAGCAAGTACAGGGAAGAACTTCAAATTAACAGTTGCCTTTCTGATTGCAGTGCGAAGTTCATCATTAGTGATTTCATCACCATTTAGATACTTCTCCATGATGTCATCATCAACATCAGCAACTGATTCAACTAATTCAGCACGTTTTTCTTTAGCCTTTTCAAGGTATTCATCAGGAACATCAACTGTATCCCACTTTGTACCTAACTCATCTTCATCATAAAGATCAGCTTTCATTTCGATTAAGTCGATAACACCCTCGAATTTATCCTCGGCACCGATAGGCATTTGGATAGCGTGGGCATTAGCATCTAGTCTTTCATGTAATGTTTCTACTGAGTAGTCAAAGTTAGCACCGATTTTATCCATCTTGTTAACAAAGACAATACGAGGAACACCATATGTTGAAGCTTGACGCCAAACATTTTCAGTTTGTGGTTCAACACCAGATTGAGCATCAAGAACTGTAATAGCACCATCTAGAACACGTAGTGAACGTTCAACTTCGATTGTGAAGTCAACGTGTCCTGGAGTATCGATGATGTTGATACGGTTACCTTTCCATTCGGCTGTTGTAGCAGCTGATGTAATAGTAATACCACGTTCTTGTTCTTGGGCCATCCAGTCCATTTGTGAAGCACCATCATGTGTTTCACCAATCTTGTGAATCTTACCAGTATAATACAAGATACGTTCTGTAGTTGTAGTTTTACCGGCATCGATATGAGCCATGATACCAATGTTACGGGTATCTTCTAGTGGAAATTCACGTTTATTAGCCATTAGACTTTATTTCTCCTCTCAACTTAATATAGATTACCAACGATAGTGAGCGAATGCACGGTTAGCATCGGCCATCTTATGTGTATCTTCACGTTTCTTAACAGCTGCACCAGTATTATTGGCTGCATCCATAATTTCGTTTGCTAGACGTGCGTCCATTGTATGTTCGCCACGTAGACGAGCATAACTAACGATCCAACGTAGACCTAAAGTTGTACGACGATCTGGGCGTACTTCGATAGGAATTTGGTAGTTAGAACCACCGATACGGCGAGCCTTAACTTCAAGAACTGGCATAACATTGTTCATGGCTTCTTCGAAGACATCCAATGGTTCGTTACCAGTCTTATCCTTAATAATATCAAATGCACGGTAGAGAATTGATGAAGCAGTTCCTCTCTTACCATCGTACATCAAATGGTTGATCAAGCGTGTTACTAATTTTGAATTGTACATTGGGTCTGGCAAAACATCACGTTTTGGAGCGCTACCTTTACGCATATTAAATTCCTCCGTTATTACTAATTTCTTTGTTTGTGATTAATTATTTCTTAGGCTTCTTAGCACCATATTTTGAACGGCTTTGCATACGTCCATCAACACCGGCAGTATCTAAAGCACCACGAACAACGTGATAACGAACACCAGGTAGATCCTTTACACGGCCACCACGGACAAGAACAACACTGTGCTCTTGTAAGTTGTGTCCAACACCTGGGATATATGCTGTAACTTCGATAAGATTTGATAGTCTAACACGGGCATACTTACGTAGGGCTGAGTTAGGCTTCTTTGGTGTCATTGTTCCGACACGAGTTGCTACACCACGTTTTTGTGGTGCTGGGTTCTTTGTAGCAACTTTCTTCATACTGTTGTAACCGTAGTTCAATGCAGGGGCATTTGATTTTGACCCTTGTGACTTGCGGCCTTTACGTACCAATTGATTAATTGTAGGCATTCAAGGTTCCTCCTAAAAATTTAAGTACACACATCCAGGTGGTTCATATTTTTACAAAATAATAAACCACGTTAGTGGCGTACGTTATGAGCTTATACTTAAACAAACTACTACTCTGCTAATAAAAGCACGTCTACTAGAATATCATCTTAAAATGAGCATGTCAATGAACTATCGAAGAAAAGCTAATCGAAAGTTTCGTAATTTAATTTCGAGGTGATAAAAATGACGTATTTATTTTACTTTTTAGTATTTGTTCTGTCTTCTAGTATAGTCTCATTTTTGACAGTTATGGGACATGATTTTCCAAAAATTGAATTCAATCGGAGATCAGCTTGTGATAATTGCCATAAAATATTAGCTTGGTTCGAACTGTTCCCTGTCCTTGGTTATATATTATTACGTGGTCGTTGTCGAAATTGTCAAAATAAAATTCACTGGATATATCCCGCAACCGAATTTCTAGGCGGAGTTTTTGTGTTAACTGGACTGGCTCTTGGAAAAAGCATTTATCTCTTTGCGCCAATATTCATAATGATGATCCTATTTGCATTCATGGACCACTATCATGGATTCATTTATCCAATTTTCTACATATTAAGTATCCCAACATTTGTATTCTCGATCCTCAATCATAATAAAATCTACTTATTAGTAGGATTGGGAACTTACACGATTCTGTACCTTCTTCATTATTTTGGTAAAAGCATCGGTCTTGGTGACGTTGAACTACTAACTATATTGGCACTTTTGTTTGGTTACAACAAAATTCTTAGTATCATTCTATTTGCTTGTGCCTTATGCATTCTACATTTTTTATTGCAGAAAAAAAGATCATTTAGATTCGTACCCTATCTAACTATAGCTACAGGTATCGTCTATTTGATCTCCTAATTAATTCGGTAAAACTTTTTGTAATTTAAGCCAGTTAATACATAATTCCCACCATTTAGCATCAGCAGGAACAACGTAGGAATCTTCACCAGGATGCTGTGTTACTCGTGAAGCTAGCGATAGACCATGCCGACCTGATCCAAACAAATGCAATTCATACGGAATACCAATTGCATTCAGCTTTTGCGCATAAGTAATCGAATTCAAAACTGGGACAGTCTCATCGTCCACAGTCTGCCAAATAAATGTTGGCTTAGAGTTACTAGTTAAATGCTCTTGAGCGCTCCAATATATCTTGTCGGAACTTATCTGTTCTGCGTACTCTGTACTATCAGGGTATCCTAGTGTCAAATCAATGACTGAATAGCACAAAACATTAACCTTGGGCTGTACTTCGATTGGATCTGAAAATATTTTTTGGACAGTCTCTGGATCAGTCATCAAAGAATTATAGTTGGCTACAATTTGTCCACCTGCTGAAAATCCAATCAAAATTATCTTATTCAAATCTATCAAATGAATGTCTGCTTGGCTCTTTAGCCAATTCAAAGTTGTAGCTAACTCTTGTAACGCTAAAGGGTATACCGTTTCGTTATTCGTAATTAACTGATAATGCAAAACTAGTGCGTGTACTCCTTCAGAAGCAAATTTGAGTGCTATTGGTTGTGCCTCACGATCAGAATGAAACGTGAAACCACCTCCTGGACAAATTATTACTACAGGATGCTTCACAGTCGATGTGAAATCACTAATGGGATCTAACCAATATGTATCCAAAACAAATTCTGTATCTTTATACATCAGCTTTTGTGTGTTCATTTAAGACATCTCCTCGTAAACAAGTCACAGAATGCCAATCAGCTTGAACCAATTAATTTCTAGTTGCCACCATTTTGCAGCAAATTTGTTCAAATGATCCTCGACACCTGGACGTTGGGTTACATAAGTACCCAGCGCCAAGCCGTGTCGACCTGAGCCAAATAAATGAAGTTCATATGATATGCCCAATTGATTTAATTTTTCAGCATATAGTAGAGAATTTTGAACGGGAACTGTTTGATCGTCGACTGTTTGCCAGATAAATGTTGGTTTGGAATACTTATTCAAATATCGTTGTGATTGCCAATAAAACGTATCCCTGCTAACGGCTAATCGATGTTCATTTGTTTTAGGATAACCAGCGCTCAGATCTATTACTGGGTAACAAAGAACATTTGCCTTAGGCATAACTTTTATTTTTGTGTCAAAAACCCTACTCCTAATATTTGGATCAGTCATTATGGAATTAAAGTTTGCAACTATATGACCACCTGCTGAGAATCCAACTAATATTATCCTGTTCAAATCAATATTATGATTAATAGCTTGTGTTTTGAGCCAATTCAAGGTTGTAGCTGTCTCTTGCAATGCTAACGGATAAACCGGTACTCCATTGTCTATCAATTGGTAATGCAACACAATTGCATGAAAGCCTTCTGATGCAAACTTCAAAGCAATTGGCTGTGCTTCTCTGTCTGTCTGAAAAGTAAATCTTCCTCCAGGAAAAATAATGGCCAATGGATGATCAACTTGCTTGTCGAAATCATTAAACGGATCAAGCCAATATGTATCTAATTCAAAACTGTGACCTTGATAATTAAGCTTTTTCTTTTCCATAGTGCTCCTTTTTATCAAGATGTTTATACATCTATTTTAAACTTATTTATTCTCTTTTACATTATATTTAATTATTAAAAAAATTAAAACGATATACATTATGTATTGATTTATTAGACTACTAAAAAAGGTTCCTGTCACTATTCAAAAAGTGACAGGAACCTTTTTATATTTATCAATTACTTTCTAATGCTTTTCTTCTTTTGCAGCATCGTTAGCCTTCATTTGGGCTTCGATATCTGAAATTGTGTAGGCACCATTAAGTGAGTTATCTGCCATAGGACCAGTCTTCTTAGGCTCCATGTGGCTGTACTTAGCCATACCAGTACCGGCAGGGATAAGTTTACCAATAATAACATTTTCCTTAAGTCCAAGAAGTGGATCATTCTTACCTCTGATAGATGCATCAGTAAGAACTCTTGTTGTTTCCTGGAAGGAAGCAGCTGACAAGAAACTGTTAGTTTCAAGAGATGCCTTAGTAATACCAAGCAATACTGGACGTCCTGTAGCAGGAATACCACCGTTGAACAATGTCTCACGGTTGTGATCTGTAAATTGAGAAATATCCATTAATTGACCTGGCAATACATCAGTATCACCTGGATCAAGGATTCTGATCTTACGTAGCATTTGTCTGATCATAACCTCGAAATGCTTATCAGAAATATCAACACCTTGCATACGGTAAACTTTTTGAACTTCTGCAAGTAGGTAATTTTCTGTTGTTTGAACATTTGTAACCTTGATCAATTCCTTAGGATCAATTGAACCTTGTGTTAACTTACCACCACGGTCAACATGGTCGCCTTCGGCGACTGCGACACTTGATGTATAAGGAACACTATAAGATCTAGAATCAATGTCACCTTCGACAGTAATTTCCTTAGTGTGTTCTGCAGGGTTTTCATCGATTGCTGTAACAGTACCATCAACCTCTGAAATAATTGCAAGACCTTTAGGGTTTCTAGCTTCAACGATTTCTTGAACACGAGGAAGTCCTTGTGTAATATCGTCACCACCAGCAACACCACCGGTATGGAAGTTACGCATAGTTAGCTGTGTACCTGGTTCACCGATTGATTGAGCAGCAACAGTACCAACTGCCTCACCAATTTCAACTTCTTCACCAGTAGCAAGGTTACGACCGTAACACTTCTTACATACACCATGTTTTGTATCACATGTAAATGCTGAACGAATTGTAACTTCTTTAACACCAGCATCAACGATCTTTTGTGCCAAGTTTTCGTCCATAAGAACTCCACGCTTAGCAAGAACTTCACCAGTCTTAGGATCATTAACTGTCTTTTGTGTGTAACGTCCAACTAGACGATCGTACAATGGTTCGATCATATCTGTACCTTCCATAATTGAACTTACTAGAAGTCCACGGTCAGTACCACAATCTTCTTCACGAACGATAACATCTTGCGCAACATCAACTAGACGACGAGTCAAGTAACCTGAGTTGGCTGTCTTCAAAGCCGTATCAGTCATACCTTTACGAGCACCGTGGGTTGACATGAACATTTCCAAGACTGATAGTCCTTCACGGAAGTTAGAAATAACAGGGATTTCCATCATACCACCATTAGGGGCAGCCATAAGTCCACGCATACCTGCGAGCTGTGTAAAGTTTGAGATATTACCACGGGCACCAGAGTCCGACATCATTGAGATAGGGTTAGTTGGATCAAATGAATCAATTAGTAATTGTTGAATTTCATCTTTAGTATCATTCCATACACTGATAACACGATCATGTCGTTCTTCATCAGTGATAAGTCCACGACGGAATTGCTTAGAAATTGAAGCAACTTGTTTGTGGGCCTTGTCAATGATTTGAGGCTTTTCAGGTAAGTTAGGAACATCTGTAACACCAACTGTTAATCCAGAAATTGTACAGATTGTGTAACCTAATTCTTTCATATCATCAAGAAGTGATGATGTACGTTGAACACGATATACCTTGAATACTTTGGCAATGATATCTGACATGTAACCACTCTTGATTGGGTCTACAAGATCCATTTCATCAAGTCTAGCATTAATGTCTTCACCTTTACCTAAGAAGTACTTATCAGGAACACCGTTTTCCAAGTTATCATCTGTTGGTTCGTTCAAGTATGGGAAGTCTTCAGGAAGAATTTCGTTGAAGATTACCTTACCAACACTTGTCATCAAGATTCTCTTACGTTGTTCATCTGTAAATGGTTTGTTTGGCATAGATGATACAGCCAAACCAATTCTTGTATGGTAATGAACATCACCATTAAGCAATGCAGTTTGAACTTCGTTAGAATCCTTGAAGATCTTACCTTCACCAGTCATATGTCTTGTTTCAATTGTTAAGTAGTAGTTACCCAAAACAACATCCTGTGATGGTGTAACGATAGGCTTACCATCTTTAGGAGCAAGGATATGGTGAGCAGCAAGCATAAGCATACGTGCTTCAGCTTGGGCTTCGTCTGATAAAGGAACGTGAATGGCCATCTGATCACCATCAAAATCGGCATTGTAAGCTTCACAAGCCAATGGGTGAAGACGGATTGACTTACCATCAACCAATACAGGTTCAAAGGCTTGAATACCAAGTCTGTGAAGTGTAGGGGCACGGTTAAGTAATACTGGACGTTCTTTGATAACGTCTTCTAGTACATCCCAAATATCGTCATCTTGACGATCGATCTTTCTTCTAGCGTTTTTAACGTTAGAAGCAATTTCACGCTTAACCAATTCGTGCATAACGAATGGTTTGAACAATTCAAGAGCCATTTCACGAGGAAGTCCACATTGATAGAACTTCAATGTAGGACCAACATCGATAACTGAACGACCTGAGTAATCAACACGTTTACCAAGTAAGTTTTGACGGAAACGTCCTTGCTTACCTTTAAGCATATGTGAAAGTGACTTCAATGGACGGTTACCTGGTCCTGTAACAGGACGGCCACGACGACCATTATCGATCAAGGCATCAACAGCTTCTTGAAGCATTCTCTTTTCGTTTTGAACGATGATGTTAGGTGCATGTAGATCTAACAATCTCTTCAAACGGTTATTACGGTTAATTACACGACGGTACAAATCGTTCAAATCGGAAGTAGCGAAACGGCCACCTTCTAGTTGAACCATTGGACGTAAATCAGGTGGGATAACAGGAATTGCTTCCATTACCATCCATTCTGGTTTGTTACCTGACTTTTGGAAAGCACTGATAATATCCAAACGTCTGATAGCACGTGTACGTTTTTGACCTTGAGCAGTCTTCAATGTTTCACGTAATTCTTTAACTTCGGCTGGCATATCTACATTGGCAAGAAGTTCTCTGATACCTTCTGCACCCATTTTAGCGACGAACTTGTTACCAAATTCTTCACGTTTCTTACGATATTCAGACTCTGTTAGTAGTTGTTTATTCTCGAGGTCTGTATCACCTGCGTCGATAACAACATATGAAGCAAAGTAGATTACTTCTTCAAGGTTTCTTGGGCTCATGTCCAATACAAGTCCCATACGTGATGGGATACCCTTGAAGTACCAGATATGTGTAACTGGTGCAGCTAATTCGATGTGGGCCATACGTTCACGACGAACTTTTGAACGTGTAACTTCAACACCACAGCGGTCACAAACAATACCCTTATAACGGATACGTTTGTATTTACCACAGGCACATTCCCAGTCTTTAGTTGGTCCAAAGATTCTTTCATCGAATAGACCATCTTTTTCTGGCTTCAAAGTACGGTAGTTGATTGTTTCAGGTTTCTTAACTTCTCCATAAGACCAGCTACGAATCTTGTCAGGAGATGCTAAACCAATTTGCATACTTTCAAATTTATTAACGTCTATCAAAAGGTTACCTCCCTAAATCTAAATTATGACTATTTCTCTGATTTAGTACTTGTTGATTCGGCTGATTGTTGTTCTTCAAGCTTCTTAGCTTCTTCTTCAGCACGTTTTTGTTCTTGTTGTTTAGCAAACTTAGATAGAGCGTCAATACTTACTGTATCTTCATCTTCATCCATATCTCTAAGTTCGATTTCTTTGTTATGAGAATCAAGAACCTTCATATCAAGTCCTAAGGCTTGTAATTCTTTAACCAGAACACGGAATGATTCCGGAACACCTGGCTTAGGAATACTCTCACCTTTGACGATAGCTTCGTATGTCTTAACACGACCGACGATATCATCTGACTTGTATGTCAAGATTTCTTGAAGTGTATAAGCAGCACCATAAGCTTCAAGTGCCCAAACTTCCATTTCACCAAATCTCTGTCCACCAAATTGTGCTTTACCACCAAGTGGTTGTTGAGTAACTAGTGAGTATGGTCCGATTGAACGAGCATGTAACTTATCATCAACCATGTGGGCTAACTTCATGTAGTACATGACACCAACGGCAACACGGTTCTTGAATGGTTCACCAGTACGTCCATCATAAAGGATCGACTTACCATCTGAATCCATATCGGCTTCTTTAACAATATCCCATAATTCATCATCTTGAACACCATCGAAAACAGGTGTTGCAACGTGGATACCAAGTTTTCTAGCAGCCATACCCAAGTGAAGATCTAGAACCTGTCCAATGTTCATACGAGATGGAACACCCATTGGGTTCAATAGAATATCTACTGGAGTACCATCTGGCATATATGGCATATCTTCTTGAGGTACAACGATTGAAACAGTACCTTTGTTACCATGACGTCCGGCCATCTTGTCACCAACTTGAATCTTACGCTTTTGAGCGATGTAAACACGAACAAGCATGTTAACACCAGGGTCTAATTCATCGCCGGCTTCACGAGTAAATACCTTAACGTCTTGGATAATACCGCCACCACCATGTGGTACACGGAGTGAAGTATCACGAACTTCACGAGCTTTTTCACCGAAAATAGCATGCAATAGTCTTTCTTCGGCTGATAATTCTGTAACACCCTTAGGTGTAACCTTACCAACTAAGATATCTCCATCACGTACTTCGGCACCAATACGGATAATACCGAACTCATCAAGATCTTTAAGTGATTCCTCACCAACGTTAGGAATTTCACGTGTGATCTCTTCAGGTCCAAGTTTTGTATCACGAGCTTCTGATTCATACTCTTCAATATGGATTGAAGTATAAGCATCTTCACGTACAAGTTTCTCTGAAAGCACAATGGCATCTTCGTAGTTGTACATGTTCCATGTCATGAAGGCAATAAGTGGGTTTTGACCAAGAGCTAATTCACCATTTTCCATAGCAGGACCATCAGCAATAATATCGCCGGCCTTAACTACTTCACCCTTGCGAGCAATAGGTCTTTGGTTGTAACTCTTACCATTATTTGAACGACGGAATTTTGTAACTTTATATTCATCAGTTGTTCCATCATCGTCACGTTTGATAGTGATCTTCTTAGCATCAACATATTCGATAGTACCAGCATGTTTAGCTAACAAGGCAGCACCAGAATCGTGCGCAGCAATATATTCCATACTTGTACCAACTAGTGGTGCGTGTGGATTAACTAAAGGAACAGCTTGACGTTGCATGTTGGCACCCATCAAAGCACGGTTAGAATCATCGTTTTCCAAGAAAGGAATACATGCAGTAGCAACGGAAACAACTTGCTTAGGTGAAACGTCCATGTAATCGACTTTTTCAGGTGTTGTTTCAATATTGTCATCTTTGTGACGAGCCAAAATTGTGTTATCAACAAATGAACCATCATCGTTTAATAGAGTATTAGCCTGAGCAACAATGTAATTATCTTCTTCATCGGCTGTTAAGTAGTCGATCTTATCTGTAACTTTATGTGTATCCCATGAAACACGACGATATGGTGTTTCGATGAAACCATATTTATTAATAATGGCATAACTGGCCAAGTTATTAATAAGTCCGATATTAGGACCTTCGGGAGTTTCGATTGGGCACATACGACCATAGTGAGTATAGTGAACATCACGAACTTCATATCCGGCACGATCACGAGTCAAACCACCAGGTCCAAGGGCAGATAGACGACGCTTGTGTTCTAGCTCACCAAGCGGATTAGTCTGATCCATGAACTGTGACAATTGTGATGAACCAAAGAATTCCTTGATTGAAGCCACAACAGGTCTAATGTTGATCAATTGTTGAGGTGTAACAGTAGCTGAGTCTTGAATTGACATTCTTTCACGTACAACACGTTCCATACGTGACAAACCAATACGGAATTGATTTTGAAGTAATTCACCGACTGAACGAATACGACGGTTACCCAAGTGATCAATATCATCAGTTGAACCAATGCCTTCTTTAAGGTTCAAGAAGTAGTTGATTCCAGCCAAGATATCAGCAGGTGTAATAACACGAAGCTTTTCATCAATATGACCGTTACCGATAATATTAACAACTTTTTCATTGTCAGCTTCTGAGTAGATCTTAATAATTTGAACAGTGATTGGGTCTGTTAGGACACCTTCATCAGAAGGTTGAAGTGTAACAGTCTTGAAGTCTTCACGATCAAGGTATGGGCTAAGTTTGCTCATAGCATCGCGGTCCAAAACAGTATCCTTAGGAAGGATAACTTCACCTGTATCAGGGTCAGCTAATGTTTCAGCCAATGTCTTATTCAATAATCTAGTCTTAAGGTTAAGCTTCTTGTTGACCTTGTAACGACCAACAGATGCCATATCGTAACGACGTGGGTCAAAGAATCTAGCATAGAGCAATGAACGAGAACTGTCAGCAGTCTTAGGTTCACCAGGACGTAATCTTTCATAAACATCCTTCAATGCTTCTTCAACACGTGAGTCGCTTGTATCTTTGTGAACATCTTTTTCAAGAGTGGCGTTCAATGTATCGTTCTCACCAAAGATATCAAGAATTTCAGAATCTTCACCGAAACCTAATGTTCTGATCAATTCAGAAATAGGTAGCTTTCTAGTTCTATCGATTCTTACATATGCAAGACCCTTAGCGTCTGTTTCATATTCCAACCAAGCACCACGGTTAGGAATAACAGTTGTTCCGAAGTTAACACGACCGTTCTTATCAGTATCTTGATTGTAATAGATACCAGGTGAACGTACTAATTGTGAAACAATAACACGTTCGGCACCATTAATAATGAAAGTACCTTGTTCAGTCATGATTGGGAAATCACCGAAGAAAACATCTTGAGTCTTGATTTCACCAGTTTCGTGGTTAGTCAATTTCAAAGTGACATGCAATGGTGCTGAAAAGTTAGCATCATGTTGTCTTGCTTCTTCAACGGTATACTTAGGTTCTAGTAATTTGTAGTCAACGTATTCCAATGAAAGATTTCCAGCAAAATCATCAATAGGCATAATATCATCAAACATGTCTTTTAGACCTTCATCTAAAAACCAGTTGTATGAGTTTGTTTGAATGTCTATCAAATTTGGCAGTGGAAGTACTTCCTTGATCTTTGCATAACTACGACGAACACGGTGTGCACCATAATTAACGTTATGATAAGTCAAATTTTTCACCTCAACATATAATTTGTTCAAAAAATAACTTAACCAGTAATATTACAATTGTGTTACAAATTGTAAGAAAACGGTTTAAATACCGGTTTTTAGGCAAAAAAAAACCAAAAATAGAACTTACTTCTATTTTCGATTTCTTCTATACGGCATCACCACGGACAATAGATCGCGGCTTACGTTTTGAACTTTAAATCTCATAGAAAGATAATACTCGGAATCATTATCATTGTCAATAGTCAAGTATTTTTTAATGAGTTAATGACTTACCGATTTTTTTATCTTTAACATCTTTCTTCTCAGCAACACTGATAGATAGCTTGCCTTGTTTAGAACCAACCTTGATTGTGTCCCCTTCACTGACCTTATTCATCAGTAATAATTCACTTACTGGATCTTCAATCTCACGTTGAATTGTTCTTCTCATTGGACGAGCACCATATTCTGGATTATATCCGTCCTTAACCAAGTCGCTATAAGCAGATGGTGAAATAACAAGTTCAATTTTTCTTTCTTCAAGACGTTTCTTAAGATTATTGCTCATGATCTTAGCAATTGCCTTAAGTTGGTCTTTATCAAGAGCCTTGAAGACGATTGTTTCGTCAACACGGTTCAGGAACTCTGGTCTGAAGAATTTCTTTAATTCAGTATTGATACGTTGTTCCATTTCCTTATAATCATCGTGAACATCTTTGGCGCCAAATCCAACGGACTTGTCATCTTGCAATGCACGAGCACCCAAGTTAGATGTCATGATAATAATTGTGTTTCTGAAGTCGACCTTGCGACCCTTAGCATCTGTCAAGATACCATCATCTAGTACTTGTAATAGTAGGTTGAAGACATCAGGGTGAGCCTTTTCAACTTCATCAAGTAGGATTACTGAATATGGTTCATTCTTAACTTTTTCAGTTAATTGACCACCTTCATCAAATCCAACATATCCGGGTGCTGAACCAATCAACTTAGAAGTACTGTATTGTTCCATGTATTCTGACATATCAACACGAATCAGATTATCCTCTGATCCAAACATTACTTCGGCAATTGACTTAGCAAGCTCTGTCTTACCGACACCAGTAGGTCCAAGGAACATAAATGAACCAATTGGACGACTTGGATCCTTCATACCACTTCTGGCACGACGGATAGCACGTGAAACAGCACTAATAGCATCATTTTGACCAATAACACGCTTGTGGAGTTCTTTTTCAAGGTTAAGTAGTCGTTCGCTCTCTTTACGAGTAATCTGCTTAACTGGAACACCAGTCCATTCAGCGATGATTTCGGCAATATCATCAACCTTAACAACAGGCTTCTTCAAACGTCCATTGTCCTGGTCCTCTTTGATCTTGGCAATCTTCTCTTGAACATCTTGTTCATGTTCACGAATCTGAGCAGCCTTTTCAAAGTCTTGATCCAAAATTGCGTTGTTCTTATCATTAATCAACTTCATTGACTCATCAGTCAACTTCTCAAGTTCATTATTCTTCGAAACATTATGAATACGAACTTTAGCAGAAGCCTCATCCATTAAGTCAATTGCCTTGTCAGGCAAGAAACGATTAGTTAGATAACGTGATGACAATTTAACGGCTGCATGGATTGCTTCATCAGAAATTGTTAAGCCATGATGTTGTTCATATCTAGGACGCAAGCCTTCAAGAATCTTAACTGATTCTTCTTCGCTTGGCTCTTCAATATGTACTTGAGCAAAACGACGTTCCAAAGCAGTATCTTTTTCAATGTACTTTTGATATTCATTTAATGTAGTAGCACCGATCAATTGCAACTCACCACGAGCAAGTGCTGGCTTCAAAATATTAGAAGCATCAATAGCACCTTCAGCACCACCGGCACCGATCAAAGTGTGTAATTCATCGATGAATAAAATAACATGCTTATCTTTATAAATTTCTTCGATAATCTTCTTCAATCTATCTTCAAACTCACCACGATACTTAGTACCAGCAACAAGTGAACCCATATCAAGCATCATGATACGTTTGTTCTGCATATCAAGTGGAACTTCCTTCTTGACGATAGCATTAGCTAAGCCTTCAGCAATCGCAGTCTTACCAACACCAGGCTCACCAACTAGAACTGGATTGTTCTTAGTTCTACGGCTAAGGATCTGAATTGTACGTTCAACTTCCTTCTCACGTCCGATAACAGGGTCGATTTGATTCTCTGCAGCAATTTTTGTCAAATCACGAGCAAGTGAATCAAGTGTAGGTGTACCAGCAACTTCCTTTTTCTTCTGATTCATTCCCATACCACGACGAGTTGTCTTGTTAGACATGCCCATCTTATTGAGTAGTAGACTCTTTGTCTTTGTGAGACTTAATCCCAAATTGGATAAAATACGATTTGCCAAATTATCAGCATCGTCCAAGATAGCAAGTAGGATATGTTCAGTTCCAATACGACTTGTATTGTACTGATTTGAAATTTCCTCGGAACTAGCAAGAATTGTTTGTCCCTTAGGTGAATATGGTAGATAAATTCCTTTAGCGGTATTAGATGAGACATCTCCGTAGCCAGTTAGATGTTCAATTTCCTCTGAAACATCCTTATCGCTAACAGCCAAGTCTCGTAAAGTAATACCGGCGATACCATCATTCTCCATTGTTAGACCTAATAAAATGTGTTCTGTACCAACAGCATTATGATGAAATGTTTTAGCTTGATCTTGGGCTAAAACAAGTGCGTTTTTAGCGCTTTCGGTAAATACTTTGTCCATGATAACTACCTCGACTTATAAATTCTTTAGTGTAGAAAGTATAATTCTGTTGTGTAAAAATGCAAGTGATTAAGCTCAAAGTGGGAACTAACCACCAATTCCACAAAAAAGTTTGGTTTCTATATTAACACGATTATAAATTAATTTGTTACAAAATCACTTATTGATTAACAAAATGATTTCTTACCACTATTATTACACATTTTTCATAATCTCATTACTAATTAGACGCAAACAAAAGAGTTCATCGACTCATTGTATAGAATCGATGAACTCTTTTAATTGTTTTGGATCGGGAAAACAAGATTCGAACTTGCGACCCCCGCGCCCCGAACGCGATGCTCTGCCAAGCTGAGCTACTTCCCGATACAATCTGTTAATAATGAAGCGGAAGACGGGATTCGAACCCGCGACCCCCACCATGGCAAGGTGATGTTCTACCACTGAACTACTTCCGCATAATGCCGACTAGAGGATTCGAACCTCCGACCCCCTGTTTACAAGACAGATGCTCTGCCAACTGAGCTAAGTCGGCATCAGTATAACACTTGTTGTAAAACCAATTCAATATCTTAAATATCGAAATACGGGTGAAAGGACTTGAACCTTCATGTCCATTGGACACTAGAACCTAAATCTAGCGCGTCTGCCAATTCCGCCACACCCGCAAAAGTGTGATTACTTAATACCACTAAACTTACTTAAAAGTTTAATGGAGGATACAGGGATCGAACCTGTGACCTCCTGCTTGTAAGGCAGATGCTCTCCCAGCTGAGCTAATCCTCCATGTGTTCTTGTAACAAACAACTATATTATTATACCCAATACAAATAAAAAAAGTCAACGAAAATTCGTTAACTTTTTTAAATTAATTATATTCGGTTTACTTCGGTTGCGAAATATTTCATCTGCCGTGGGACCGGTTCGAGCCTTGGGTGCGGTCTCTCACCTCGACTTAAAGCTTTGCTTCGCAAATCTCCAAGCTCGTCCTGTGGCTTCGCCACTTACACGGCTGATGAAATATTTTGCAACCTCCGTTTTTTGGGTAGCACATAAATTCAATCTAGATAGTACCAATTCAACTAGCCGGAGGTAAAAAGTAATGAGTCAGCTGTGATAGTGCTGTAGAACGGAGGTTTACCGTTCGTACAGCACAGGACGACATTTGAAATCTGCGTTTTGTGCAGAGTTCAAATGCGAGACTTCAGACCAAGGCTGAAGTCGGTCCCACAGCAGACTCGTTACTTTTTACCGTAGGCCCACGCCCACTATTATTCGTTATTAGAATTATCTTCCGGTTTCATAGTTGGGAATAACACAACATCACGAATAGTTGGTGCATCAGTCAATAGCATAACTAAACGATCAATACCGATTCCTAGTCCACCAGTTGGTGGCATACCGTATTCCAATGCTTCAACATAATCATCGTCGATACCTTCAGCTTCATCATTACCTTCATTTCTTTCAGCAACTTGAGCTTCAAATCTTTGACGTTGGTCAATTGGATCATTCAATTCTGTAAAGGCATTACCATACTCGTTACCTAAGATATACAATTCAAATCTGTCAGTGAAACGTGGATCTTTCTTGTTCTTCTTAGCAAGTGGTGAAACCTCAATTGGATAACCATAGATAAATGTTGGCTCCTTGATGTCATTTTGTACAAATGTTTCAAAGAACTCACTAATGATGTGTCCAACTTTCCAATATTGTTCATAGTGAACGTTGTTATCATCAGCCAATTTACGAGCTTCATCAACTGTCATTTCTTGAGTAAAGTCGATACCCGTCTTTTCTTGGATAGCGTCAACCATTGACACACGCTTGAATGGCTTGCCTAAATCAACATCTTCACCTTGATAAGTGATCTCAGTTGTTCCAAGAGCCTTTTGAGCAGCGTGTCTAATGATTCCTTCAGTTTCATCCATAACATCATTGAAATCAAAGTATGCAGCATATGTTTCAAGTGATGTAAATTCAGGACTGTGTTGTGTATCTAATCCTTCATTACGGAATACACGGCCAATTTCATAGACACGTTCGAAACCACCAACGATAAGTCTCTTCAATGGCAATTCAAGAGCAATTCTCAAGTACATATCTTCATTAAGTGCATTGTAGTGGGCGATAAATGGCTTAGCATTGGCACCACCAGCTTGTGCATTCAAAGTAGGTGTTTCAACTTCCATGAAGTCTTCACCATCTAAGTATTCACGAACAGCAGAAATGATTTTTGAACGCTTCTTGAAACGATCAAAACTATCTTGGTTAGCAATAAGATCAAGATATCTTTGACGATACTTTTGCTCAACGTTTGTTAAACCATGGAATTTGTCTGGTAATGGACGTAGTGACTTAGCTAGCATCGTAACCTTAGTTGCTTTGACAGTAAGTTCACCCATATCAGTCTTCATAACGTGACCTTCGATACCTAAGTTATCACCGATATCTGAACGTTTGAAGATGTGATAGTTCTCCTCACCGACTTCGTCTTTACGTACGTAAATTTGGATCTTGCCACTTCTATCTTTGATATCAGCAAATCCAACTTTACCCTTACCACGTTTAGTCATCATACGACCTGCGATGATAACTGGTGTGTTTTGTTCCTCTAAGACATCTTTAGCTTCTTCGCTATATTTGCTTTGAAGTGTTTGTGCCAAGTCAGTTCTGACAAAACGTGAACCATATGGATCAACTCCTTCATCATAAAGTTCTTGGAGTTTTTCACGTCTGACCCGTAGTTGGTCATTCATGACCCTTGTCTTCTTTATATCTTCTTTAGTTGGTTGCTTCTTCTTATTATCGTTACTCAAAATTTTTCCCCCTGTCTACGAAATTTTTTGAAGATCTCGCTTCTCGTTGTTCGTAACTTTCAACAAATTGATCTAGTGCGTCAAAAACTCCCTGTATTGAATTTTCATTCACTACTTTAGCACGAGTTCTGACTGCATGGGGAATCCCCTTTAGATAATATGCTGCTTGTTGACGAAATTCTGGAACATCAACATGCTCACCTCTTAAGTCTACCAGACGTTGGAGTTGAAGTTTAGCTATATTAATTTTTTCTCTAACAGTCGGTTCAGGAAGCAGTTCGCCTGTTTCCAAATAATGATTTATTTCGTTCAAACGCCAAAGATTTCCGAGGACAGCTCGACCTACCATTACAGCATCCGCACCGACGTCATCAATCATTGTTTTCGCATCTTGAGGTGTCACAACATCCCCATTGCCAATAAAAGGAATAGTTAGATGTTGCGCCACTTCGTGTAAAAGCTCCCAGTCGGAATGACCATTATACATCTGTGCCTTAGTTCGACCGTGCATTACTACAGCTGAAGCACCAGCTTCTTGAGCAGCCACTGCATTTTCAACTGCCAAAATATGATCATTATCCCAACCGGTTCTCATTTTAACTGTGACTGGCTTATCAACTGATTCACTGACAGCCTTTACCATCCCATACAGTTTGTCCGGATCACGGAGCCAACTGGAACCAGCGCCAATTTTGGTAACCTTCTTCACTGGACATCCCATATTGATATCAATAATATCGGCAGCAGTATTTTCAGCTACATACCGAGCAGCACTGACCAATGATTCAGTCGTACCACCAAAAATTTGAATACTAACTGGATGTTCCAACGGATTCACAAACATCATGCCCAAAGTCTTTAAATTATGATATTTGATGCCCTGAGCACTGATCATTTCACAGACAACTAATCCAGCTCCAAATTCCCTTGCAGTGACCCGGAAGGATGAATTAGTAACACCTGCCATAGGTGCAACGACAATCTGATTAGGGATTGTAACGTTACCTATTTTCCACTCCATACTGTCTACCTCAAAAAAACTTCTCACGTTTTTATTTACAACTTGACATGATAACAAATTTTATATTTAGTTGGCAAACATCATTACCCTTTTTCAGAAATAATATTTTTTAATTCATCTTCACTAAACTGATACTTATTATTACAGAACTTGCAGACAGCTTCTGCACCATGATTCTCATCGATCATATCTTGTAATTCTTTATCGGAAAGCGTTGCTAATGATTTTGAAAACTTATCTTTTGAACAATCACATTTAAATTGAACTGACATATCTTCCAAAATCTTCATGTCGATACCATTCATTATCTTGCTCATAACTTCTTCATTGCTCAAGCCTTCATTCAATAATGTCGAAAGATTAGGAATGATTTTTAGATTATTTTCAATCTTGTCGATATCTGCATCACCTGCACCAGGTAGTGTCTGAATCAAGAAACCACCAGCGGCTCCAACAGTTTCATTAGGTTGTACAAAAACCGACACTCCAACAGCTGAAGGAATCTGTTCTGACTTAGCCA
Source organism: Companilactobacillus hulinensis (assembly GCF_003946555.1). Taxonomy (GTDB): domain Bacteria; phylum Bacillota; class Bacilli; order Lactobacillales; family Lactobacillaceae; genus Companilactobacillus; species Companilactobacillus hulinensis. Next base: position 128,906 of record NZ_RHOO01000004.1, read on the forward strand.
TATAATATGCAAAGTCTGCACCGATTTCACCAGATACGATTGGAACTTGTCCTGTAAATGGTTCTTTTAGATGCATATCTTTGGTGATACTCAGTGTACCTTGAGTCCCCACTGCACCCTTAACATCAATATGGTGATTATCATTTAGTGGAAGACTTACATGTGGATTCTGAATATAACCTTTGACGTCACCCTTGGCATTAGCGTCAATAACGATGGCTCCGGCTGGTCCATCAGCCAGAATCCTAGTAGTAAGAACTTCATCTTCTTTCAAAGTTGAAGTTGCCACAAGAATTGAACCGACCATTGTACGACCAAGTGCAGCAGTTGAATTACTCCAAGTATCATGGCGTTTTTGGGCTTCAGATACGGTTTCTGTAGCATTAACTACATAAACTCTGAATTTTCCATTTTTAGAAACGGCTTTAGTTAATTTATCAGTCATTTAAAAATTCCTTTCCGTGAAAAAAGCGACTCATATGAGTCGCTTCTTTCGAATCGCTTTTATTAGCATTATTTATCTTGATCATTATTATCTGAATTGTTGTCATCTGAAGATGAATCTTCATGGTGAGTTTCATCAGGCTTATCAGACTTAGCTGCATCTTCTGGAGTAGTCTCTGAAGGTTTGTCTTCTGACTTGTCAGTTGGTGTAGTTGTGTCTTCTTTGTGCTCTGCTTCTGATGGGAATTGAGTTTCGTCAACTTCACTCTTGTCATCGGCCTTAGCACCAGTCTTTTGCTTTTCAGCATCTTTGGCTTCAACAGCACGTTTTGCTTGTTCGAAGGTTGCTGCACTTTCACTTGGGAATTCTGTGTTTGCATCGCCATCAGGCATCTTGCCATCATTGAACAAACTCAAAATTTCCTTTTCGTTAAGTGTTTCATACTTCAACAATGCTTCAGCAATCAACTTATGTTGTGCACGATGGCTTTCGATAATCTCTCTAGCTTGTTCGTGACCTTCATCAAGAAGACGTTTAACCTCTTGATCGATTGCTTTAGCTGTATCTTCTGAATAAGCAGGTATTTGACGATAGCCACCACTACTAAATGGTTGTCCATCTTTTTCAAGTTGAACTGTACCTAGACGGTCAGTCATACCATATTCAGTAACCATTGTACGAGCAATTTGTGTAGCTTGCTCAAAGTCATTTGATGCACCTGATGATTGTGTACCGAAGATTATCTCTTCAGCTGTACGACCACCAAGTAATCCAGCAATTTGTTCTGTGAATTCTTTCTTTGTTATAAGGTTTTGATCATCCTTAGGAAGCATGATGGCATAACCACCAGCCTTACCACGAGGAACGATAGTAACCTTTCTAACAACACGAGAATCATTAAGTACAAGACCGATCAAAGCGTGTCCAGCTTCGTGATATGCAACCATGTGACGTTCTCTATCAGAGATAACACGGTTCTTCTTAGCTGGTCCAGCAATAACACGATCTTCAGCTTCATCAATATCAGATGGATCGATCTTTTGCTTACCACGTCTAGCAGCAACCAAGGCAGCTTCGTTAAGTAAGTTTTCAAGATCAGCACCAACGAAGCCAGGAGTTGTTTGTGCTAATTGCTTCAAATCAACGTCATCAGTAAATGGCTTGTTCTTGGCGTGAACTTTAAGAATAGCTTCACGTCCCTTAACATCAGGTCTACCAACCAAAATCTTACGGTCAAAACGGCCTGGACGTAGTAAAGCAGGATCCAAGACATCAGAACGGTTAGTAGCTGCCATAACAATGACACCTTCATTACCAGTAAATCCGTCCATTTCAATTAGTAATTGGTTAAGTGTTTGTTCACGTTCATCATTTCCACCACCGGTACCAGAACCACGTTGGCGACCAACAGCATCGATTTCATCGATGAAGATAATTGATGGGGCGTCTTTCTTAGCATTCTCGAATAAATCACGAACACGAGAAGCACCGACACCAACGAACATTTCAACGAAATCAGAACCGGAAATTGAATAGAATGGAACTTTAGCTTCACCAGCAACGGCTTTGGCAAGCAAAGTCTTACCAGTACCAGGTGGTCCTTCTAGAAGAACACCTGATGGAATTCTAGCACCTAGAGATACATACTTACGAGGATCTTTCAAGAACTCAACAACTTCAACAAGCTCTTGTTTCTCCTCCTCAGCACCAGCAACATCTGAAAATCTAACTTTATTCTTCTTAGGGTCTTCAGGTTTAACTTTGGATTTACCAAAGTTCATAACACGGTTTGCACCGCCACCTTGTCCTCCACGCCCCATCATCGCAAAGATGATAAAGAAGAAAAGAATAAATGGTAGTACCAAAGTAAGAATTATCGAGATCCATTGAGACGATTGTGACTTAGCGGTTGCGGTCGTCTTAACTTTCTCAGCTGAAGCGGCATTGTTGATTCTCTTCAGCGTATCGTTATTTGGTAATACAGTCGAAGTAAATTGGGTAACTTTAGAAGAACTTGTAGTTTGGCTTCTGTTGAAGATTGATACAGAACGTGTTGTTTCTGTACTTTGAGCCTTCTTGTACTGACCAGTAACTTGGTAAGCACCACTAACAGGTTCGATCTTAAAGCTCTTAACTTTTCCTTGTTTTAACTGTGTAATAAATTGATCTTGGCTGAGCGTTTTAGATTGATCTGAGGATTGACCACCAGCAAACCAACTTGCTGCGAGTACTAAAACGACAAAGAGCAAGATATAAAACAGGCTATTATTGATTAACCTATTTCGATTATTTTTCATATATTTCCTCCTAATTACTTAGACGTTACATATTGTAACATTGACAAGCATTAACACAATAATAATTGTACCGCTAAGTTAATTATTTTGCGTTATAAACTTCTGGCTTCAATACACCTACATAAGGAAGGTTACGGTACTGCTCATTGTAATCCATACCATATCCAACAACGAATGCATCTGGTATCTGAACACCGATAAAATCAACATCTACATGCTTGATACGACGTGCTGGCTTATCCAAGAATGAAACGATCTTGATAGAGTTTGCCTCACGTGTTTCAAATAGCTTGATCAAACGGTCTAATGTGAACCCAGTATCGATAATATCTTCAACTATAACGACATCACGTCCCTTTAATGAAGTATCGAGATCTTTGACGATCTTTACATCCCCAGTAGTACTAGTATTCTCGCCACCGTAACTAGAAACATCCATAAAGTCATATTCCATTGGAATGTCGACCTGACGAATAAGATCCATCATGAACATGGCTGCACCACGTAAAATACATACAAACAATGGATTCTTGCCAGCATACTCTTCCATCAATTCCTTACCGAGGCGCTTATTTGCCTCGTTGATCTCTTCTTCTGAAACTAATACCTTCTCAATATCCGAATTCATCCTTCTACCTCGTCAATGTCAATTTTAAAAAAATAATTACCTTTTTTTAAATAATCGCTTATCTTGTAGATTTTTTCAACCCAAACTACCTGATTATCGAATAATATAATTGGAAATTTGTCTCGTTGATATTCTGGCACCTTTTCGTTGATAAACCTTTTACTGATTTTTTGATGCTTTCCATTACTAATTAATAATTTATCGCCATCGTTACGGTTTCTCAAAACAATTTGCTTAGGAATTTTACTAACTGAAAATGTTGCGTCATCAACTGTTGCTTCCTTTAATACAAATTGTCTATTTTGAAAGATCACTGGTTGATTCAAAACCATCTCGACTTGTGATTGTTCAATCTTCTCAGGTTTATTGATCAAGAAATTATTATATGAACGTATAAAACGCCAACCATCTTCCAAATCTATCTCAGCATTGGGATCGGCACCAGAAATAACCGTAATTATTTGTTCAATCTGGCGATTGCTAACAGAGACATCTAGCTTTCTAGTAAAGAAGCTGCCCCAAAACAGCGTTTGTTGTTCGGAATCTAAAACTTTAACTGGATTTAAAAGTCCTCTAATGCTGGAATTGTCAGAATTTATCTCCATATTTTGTTCGATCTGTTGAAATTGACTAACGGCCAAATCGATCAACGCCACCAACTGTCGATCAAACAATCGAAAGTGTGATAGCAGCTGGCCATTCTCAGATTGTAATTCAGGAAAGATATTATTGCGTAATCTATTGCGCATAGTTATATTCTCAAAATTAGTCTCATCTTGAACATGATTTATATCATGGTCTTTTCCATAGTGCTTCAATTGTTGCTTAGAAAAATCCAACAGTGGTCGGACTAATTGTCCTGAGGCAAACTTGCGCTCTTGCTTCAAACTAACAACTTCATAGATATTTCCTGAACGAATCATCTTCATTAAGATGTTCTCCGCTAAATCATTAGCATGATGTGCAGTCAGTAATGTATCAAAATTATCACTATTCATTATCGTTGCAAAAAAATTATATCGGAAATCTCTTCCTGCAGCCTCCATGCCTACTTCATCATCTGGTTTATTTGTCCATTTGGTTGTATAAAACTTGTACCCATGATCATCACAGTAAGCCCGTACGAACTCGACTTCAGATGCACTGCTTGGCCTCAAATCATGATCTACATTAACAACACCAAAACTGTCTGCCGGAATAATCTTAGCAATAACATCCAATAGAACCATTGAATCGATCCCACCAGAAACAGCTACTAAAACTCTCTTAGCATGATATTTCTTTAGAACTTTACGAACAGTTCCAAGAATTACTTTATCTGATTCCATTTTTCCTCGTTTCTACCAAAAAAGGCTGGACATAACTTGTCACAGCCTTTATATATTCAAATATTAATATTAAATCTAGCTTCGGCGGCCGCCACGACCACCACGTTTGCCTTCGGTATTCTTACGAATGACACTCATTCTTTCTTCACTTTCCTTCATGAATCCAGACATCATATCATCAAAACTTTCAACAGGTTTGTGTTGAGGTTTTCTTTCGCGGTGTTCGCGATGTTGATACTTAGGCTTTCTTGGTTGTTCTGTAGCTTGTTTGATTGAAAGTGCAATCTTATGGTCTTTTTCGTTGAGAACCAAAACCTTAACAGTATCCCCAACCTTCAAAACATCGTGAATGTCTTTAACGAAGCCATTAGCAACTTCACTAATGTGTACCATTCCGCTTTGTCCTTCACCAAGGTCAACGAATGCCCCAAAATTTGTGATTCCGGTAACTTTACCTTCTACTTTGGATCCTACTTCAACTGTCATCTAGATATAATAGTTCCTTCCCCTATTTTTGAATCTTGTTTACACTATCAGGCAGATTATAAATTAATTCGCCTGGCTTAGAATACATATACTTCTCACGAATAAACTTTTCCAAGTAGTTTGTATCCTTAAGCTGATTTATTTCTACTTTCAAGTCGCTTTGAACGGCCTTTTGCTTGTTTAGTTTCTTTTGGCTGACCACAATACTCTGTTGCGTTGACGAATATGTCATACGAGCTTTTACGATCTGTGAACCTAATACGAACAAAACAATAGCAAAGAGAACGCCAATAGCAGCTAGTCGACGTCTATGAACTTTCATTTCATAGTTATGACGACCAGGTTGTGTAGAAGTTTTTTTCTGTTTCGGTTCAATTACTGAAACGTTGGAATTTGCTAATTTACGTACTTCCATGCTACTACTCCCCTAGAAATTATTACTTTGAGTATAACAATTTTAGAGAATGTTTTGAACAGGTTTTCACTTTTTTTAACCTAATTGAAATAGTTTTAATCAATTTCCTCAAACATATCAGCAGAATCATTTTTCTTAGTAGTTTCTTTAATATTTAGAACCTTAATTTTCATTGTTTTTTCACCGAAGTGCAATTCCAAGGTATCTCCAACTGAAACTTCAGTTGATGACTTTGCAACACGATCATTGATCAAAGCACGACCATTATCAGCAAACTCCTTAGCAACTGTTCTTCTCTTGATAATTCTACTTACCTTCAAAAACTTATCTAATCTCATTTTTATTCCTCAATTTTCATAAATTTTGCAATGAACTTGCCCATTGGCAAAATTTCCCATTCACTTTTAGTTAATATATTTAACTTCTTCGATAATCCCAAATAAATAATTACCCCAATTGGAATTAACACCAAACTGATCAAAATACTGTGTCCACGAGTTAAAATCACCTGACGTGAAAACAACACGGCTAATATTTTGACTGTAACTCCCATAAACAAACCGACTGATACCAATTTGACAATAAAATCTCGGCTTAATAAGAAAACACCATTGTCATAGATCAAATACACCCCTACCAAAATCACACATTCACTGATGACCGTTGCCAAAGCAGCGCCAACGATATTGGCTCTAGGAATCAAAATAATATTCAAAGCCACCTTAAATATCAGTGAAACTCCAAATAAGATCAACTTTGCCAAATTCTTTTCATCATCGCCACTAGTAATCGCCACCAGCAAATTAATGAATGATACCAACATGATCGATACCATATAAATTGCTAAAGCAACTGAACCATCTGGATTGGTAAACAGCATTGTATTGATCTCTGGCATCAAAGCAATTAGACCTGCGGTCTCTGCGACTGCCAGCCACAGACAGACTCGCATCATTTTTTGAATGATAGTCCTATTAGCACTCGTCTGATTGGCCTCACGCAGCTGTGGCATTATTGTTGAAACAAATGATAATGAGATGACAATTCCTAACTGTATTAATGGTTGAGCACGATCAAATACTCCTTTGAGTATTTCTGCTTGACCAAGCGGTATCCCACCACGCATCAATAAGCGCAACATACTGAATGAATCAATAAACTGATAAAAAATCGTGATACCTGTGAATACAACTATCAGCAATACTTCCAAAGCCAAACCACGTTCAACTTTGATATTAACAGACTTGTCATCCTCTAGTAACGTTTTACGCTGTCGCAAATAAATTATCATCAAAATTGCTGCAGCGAATAATCCACCAATAAATGCACCCGAGTTGGCTATCGTACCCATTTGGTAAATATTCAAAAAGCCTTTGCCAAATAAAATTGCCGATCCAATTATTACAACAATACGAATGAATTGTTCCAATATTTGTGAGATAGCACTTGGAGTCATTTCCAAATCACTCTGGAAATAACCACGAAAGCTGGCTTCAAATGGAACCAGCAAGAATGTCAACGAAACCGCGCGGATCTCGTGGTACAAATTAGGGTCTCCCATAAACAAAGCCAGACTTCTGGCGGAGATCCATAACATAACTGTTAGAACCAAACTTCCAACTAGTAATCCTACAAAAGTAACCTTCATTAACTTAGACTTTGCAGCAAGACTATCCTGCTGTGCAAAAGTCTTAGAAATAATTACTGGTAATCCCGATAATGCTAGAACTGAAAAAATACCATAGATGGGATACACCTGTTGATAAATAAAATATCCCCTATCACCAACAATATTTTGAAGTGGAATTCGATAAATTGCACTCAACAATTCTGAGAAAAGTGAGGCAATTGTCAGAATCCAAGTCCCCTTGATGGCCTTAGATACTTCTCTTTTCATCGGTATTAGCTTTTGCTTTCTTTAGTTTATCGAACTCTTTTGCCATATCCACGGCAAAAGTCTGTAACTGTTTGAACCATTCTTTCTTGTCAACGCTGCCTGAATCTAATGAAATACTGAACTCATTCTTATTATTATGAACTGTTGCTTTCATAGTTGTGTTTCCTAAGAACTTGAACACTAAGTCTCCAGTCAAATAATCATTGGCTTTGTCAGAGAATTTTATCACGATCATGCCACTCTTCATAATGACATTCTTGACTAATGATTCATCCAATGAAGTCTTCAACAAGCTGACATCCAATAGATTAGAAACTTCCTGTGGATAATCTCCGAATCTATCCAGCAATTCAGATCTAACTTCTTGATAATTCTCATCCGAGTCGATCTGTCTGATTCGCTTGTACAACTCAACCTTCTGACGTTCATCACTGATATAGCTTGATGGAATATAAGCATCTAATTCCAAGTTCAGCTCAGAGTTAGTCTTCTCAGCTTTAGTATGTCCACGTTTCTTAGCGACAGCGTCGTTAAGCATCTGAGTATACAGGTCGAATCCAACAGAATCAATGAATCCGTGTTGTTGTTTACCTAGAAGGTTACCTGCACCACGAATTGACAAGTCACGCATGGCAATCTTGAATCCTGAACCTAACTCAGTAAAGTTCTTAATGGCTTCTAGTCTTTGTTCACTTACTTCTGTCAAAACCTTATTTGGCTTGTACATTAAGTATGCATACGCAACACGATTAGAACGACCAACACGTCCACGGATCTGATACAACTGTGACAGTCCATAACGATCAGCATTTTCAACAATCAATGTGTTGGTATTAGGCATATCAACACCTGTTTCAATGATCGTAGTTGTAACCAGAACATCATACTCACCGGCAAGATAATCAGCGATGACACCTTCCATTTGAGTCTCAGTCATACGACCATGGGCCGTCGCAATCCTAGCATCTGGAATCAATGCCTGTAATTGACTAGCAACTTGATCCATATCATCAACACGATTGTGCAGATAGAATACTTGACCGCCACGTTCCATCTCACGACGAATGGCACCAGCAATCACATCGTAATTTTGTTCCATAACGTATGTTTGAACTGGATAACGATTACTTGGAGCTGTTTCGATCAAAGACAAGTCACGAACACCAAGCATTGACATGTTCAACGTTCTTGGAATAGGTGTGGCCGTCAGTGTCAAAACATCGACATTAGCCTTTAATTGCTTAATTTTTTCCTTATGTTTAACACCAAATCGTTGTTCCTCATCAATTATCAACAATCCAATATCATTGAACTTAACGTCTTTTGATAATAGTCGATGCGTTCCCACAACAATATCTATTTGGCCTTCAGAAAGTTCCTGAACGATCTCCTTACTACGTTTACGCGTCTGGAATCTCGATAATACGGCAATATTAACTGGAAATCCTTCAAAACGATCTTTCATTGTTTGATAATGCTGCTCAGCTAACAAAGTGGTTGGAGCTAAGAAAACCACTTGTTTGCCTGCTTCAACGGCCTTGAATGCTGCACGCAATGCAACTTCAGTCTTACCAAATCCAACATCCCCAACTAATAAGCGATCCATTGGATGTGCCTTTTCCATATCACGTTTAATTTCATCAATTGAACGCAACTGGTCCGGAGTTTCAGGATATGGGAAGGCATTATCGAAGTCATGCTGCATATCGTCATCCTTTGGAAATGGATAACCCTTCTCAGCTTCACGCTTGGCATACAGATCAATCAAATCATCTGCGATATCCTCAATACTGGATTGAACCTTGCGCTTAGTCTTTTGCCATTCATTACCACCTAGCTTGTTAACACGTGGCGATTTACCTTCAGCAGAAACATACTTCTGCACCATATCCAATTGAGAAACTGGAATGAACAGACGTCCGTCATCACGATATTCAATAGTAATATAGTCTTGATGTTTACCATCAACTTCCATCGTCTGCATGCCGATAAACTTACCAATACCATGATTAACATGAACCACATAGTCGCCTGGCTTCAATTCGTTATAGCTCTTCAAACGTTCAGCATTGGCCAACGTTTGATGACGACGACGTTTAGGTTGTTTATTGAATAATTCTTTTTCAGTTATAATGGCAACTTTTTCATCAGGTATTTCAAATCCTGATCCAATATTGGCATTCATTATTTGTGTTTGGTCGTCAATAACCTTATCAAAAGTTGTCAAAGTAGCTTTGATACCAAAATCAATCAAGGTATTGTTGATGGCATCCATTCGCTTCTTGTTACTTATTAGTAGAAGAACTGTGTATTCTTGCTTTTGCCAACGTTCGACCTCAGACTTCAATAGCGGCATCTGACTGAAGAATTGTTGCATACTTCTGACCGCAACATTATGCAACTGATTCAATCTGACATGTCCCATACCTTGTTGGAAGGCAGATACATACACTTGTGGAGCCTTATTATCTTTGACCAGTTCAATGAAACTCTGTCTGATAGTCTGTTCTGGCAAAGCCTTACCGTACTCTAACTGACTAGTTAACCATGCTTGATTATCAGCATTATTGTCATTAGATTGTTCAATCAAACGGCTGTATTCGTCGAACATCAACACATCATCTTTATCCAAATAATCCATTAAACTATCAGGATTGCTCATCAAATAATCAATAATGCTTCCAAGATTATCTGGACGCATTCCTTCTGACAATTCTTCGATCATCTGAGCAAAAGTCAGCTCCAGATTATTTTTGGTATCCTTATCGGCAGCCTTTAATTGTTTGTCATAACTTTTTTGAAGTTTTTTCAAACCAGCTTGAACTTGGTCTTCGGTTATAACACGGTCATTAGCCGGTAGAATCTCAATTTCATCCAATTCTTCCATACTACGTTGTGTTTCAGTATCGAAAAATTTGATTTTTTCAACTTGATTACCGAAGAAATCAATTCTCAATGGGTTATCCACATTTAACGGATAAATATCGACAATATCCCCACGAATGGCAAAATCGCCCGGTTTAGCAACAAGTTTGTCCTTTTTATAACCCATTTGTACGAAGACACTATTCAAGTTCTCAAGATCGTATTCTTCATCCTTTACGATCTTCATCTGCGATGCCTTGAATAATTCTTTGGATGGCAATGCATATTCGATTCCCGCAACTGAAGTAACAACGATTCCCGGTTCATCACTAGCCAAAAAGCTCATTGCATCAAGTCTTTGACTTAATTCATCTGGTGAACTTGTAGCAATTTCCGTTGAGATAGCTTCTTCCACTGGAAAAATATGTGTGTGTTCACTGTCTAGTAAGTTCAAATCATCGTATAAGCGATTGGCATGGAAATTAGTATTTTCAACTATTAATATTTTGTGATTCTTACGTTTTAATGTTTGCAATGCAAATAGGGAAATCGTCGATCCAGTCAATCCCGTCAACATATTCTTAGTATCAGGTTTGACTTGGTCTATAAATTCCCCAAGATTTAATTTATCTGTTATAAAATCTATTAGATTCAAGGATTGACCTCTTTCTGTAGAGAGTGGAGAAGCCCGGGAGATTCTGAGCATTGCCTAGGACAACAAAGGTGACACGAAGTGTCGCATTTGTTGTTCGTAGCAAGCACAGGAATCTGGGCTTCGGAACTCGTTTTGGCAATAGAGCTATGTTCGCATAAACGAGTTCCGGAGAGACAAACCTCTGCGCTTACTACGATTAAGAATCGCACCAACTTCGTTGGCACAATCCTTAATCTAGGTAATGCTCAAGGTTTACCCGTCTCTCCTGCACTCTCTTTCCCTAATTATACTTATTCATTAATTGGTCAAACGTATCTCCAGCAATCCAATCCTTAACGGCACTAGCTGCATTATCAATACCTGTCAATGCAACTGGTTCTTCATCTTTGGTAAATGGTGTCAAAACCCAGTTAACCACGGTCTGTTTATCAGGATGTTGAATTCCTATTTTAATACGTTTGAATTCTTTAGTACCCATAGACGAAATTATACTCTTAATTCCATTATGTCCACCAGCTGAACCCTTGGCGCGCAATCTTATTTTACCGATCGGCATATCAAGGTCATCTTGGATCACCATAATTTCATCTGGTTGTATTTGATAATATCCAGTCAAGAACTTCACTGCACGACCGGACTCATTCATAAACGTTAAAGGTTTAACTAAGAAAACTGTCTCGCCATCGACTTTGAATTTGCAGTATTCAGCTTCAAAATCTTTTTTCATTTGTGTTTGATTATATTCTTCCATTAATTTATCAATCGTCATAAAGCCCATATTATGCTTTGTACGGTCGTATTTCTTGCCTGGATTTCCTAATCCAACGATAAGTTTCATATTAATACCCCATTTCAAGTTGTAATTATATCATGCAAAAAGTGTGAAATTTTCACTTTTTTCATTATCACCCTGTTTATTTGCAAATATTATTTGTATAATTGGATACGAAACATATTTATTTTCGAAGGGATGATTATAAAAAATGACAACTCCAACAAATGAAAAGAACCACCAAAAGGTACTTCTAGTTGGTGACGGTGCTGTAGGTTCAACTTTTGCCTACGCAATGACACTTCAAGGTATTGCACAAGAATTAGTAATCTGCGATATCGCTAAAGATAAGATTAAGGGTGACGCAATGGATCTTGCTGATGCACTTCCATTCTCATTCCCTAAGAACATTCACGCTGGTGAATACTCAGATGCCAAAGATGCTGACATCGTTGTTATCACTGCTGGTGCTCCACAAAAACCAGGTGAGACAAGACTTGACCTTGTTAACAAGAACTTGAACATCTTGAAGACAATCGTTGACCCAATCGTTGAATCAGGATTCAATGGTATCTTCTTAGTTGCTGCTAACCCAGTTGATATCTTGACATACGCTACATGGAAACTTTCAGGCTTCCCTAAGGAACGTGTAATTGGTTCAGGTACATCACTTGACTCAGCTAGATTACAAAAATTCGTTGGTGAAGAATTAGACATCGACCCTCGTGCCGTTAATGGTTACATCATGGGTGAACACGGTGACTCAGAATTCGCTGCATGGTCACATCTATCAATCGGTGGCGTTACAATGGCCGAATGGATGGAACAACACCCAGAGGTTACACAAGATACTCTTGATGCAATCTACAAGAAGGTTGTTAACGCTGCTTACGACATTATCAATACTAAGGGTGCTACATTCTATGGTATCGGTACTGCACTTGCAAGAATCTGCAAGGCTTTGCTAAACGACGAAAACACTGTTCTTCCATTATCAAACATGATGACTGGTCAATATGGCGTTTCAGACATCTATATCGGTTCACCTGCTATTATCAACCGTAAAGGTCTAAAACAAATTATTGAAGTTCCATTGAATGATGAAGAATCAACACAAATGAAGAAGTCAGCTGCAGAACTTGAAAAGATCCTTAAAGATGGTTTTGAAGCTACAGGTATCAAGGGTCGTCAATAATCCTTAATTCCTAATTTAGAGTTGAAACTCAGGTTTCAACTCTTTTTTTGTGTCCAAAAATAATATTATAACTAATTAAATTAAAAGAAAATTAAATATATCTCTTTGTTTTAGCTACTTCTCTTTTTTTTTATGATTTTTTACTGTATCATTAATGCAATTAGAGAAGATTGGATGTGTGAATATATGTTAGTTAAATCATTAGTTTTAAAAAAGGAAAAACTCACAACCGTCAAGGAAACAGTCACTCTTGAAGAAGCTTTGAAGGTTCTTGAAGATTCAGGTTTCCGTTGTGTGCCCATTCTAGATGAAAGCGGTCAAATATTTAGGGGAAATATTTACAAGATGCACATTTATCGTCACAAATCACGTGGTGGAGATATGAGTTTGCCCGTAACAACATTGATGAAGAATGCAACTAAGACAATCAATGTCGACTCACCTTTCTTCAAAGTATTCTTCAATATCAAGGATTTGCCATACATTGCCGTTCTTGATGAATCCAACTTGTTCTATGGAATCCTAACTCACGCTAGATTATTAAGCATGTTGTCAGATGCATGGAACTTGGATATCAGTAGCTATGTTCTAACTGTTAGTTCATCAGGCGATCGTGGAGATCTAGAAAAGATGTCGAAGATCATGTCTAAGTTTGTTTCTGTTTCAGCTTGTGTGACATTAGACGCGAAGTCGAATGAAGTAGTTCGCCGCACATTGTTCACATTACCTTCAGGAACAAGCGTAGAAACTTTGAAAGAAATCATCAAACGTTTGGAAAAGAAGAGTTTTGTTGTTTCTGAAATCGATGATTTGAAGTCTGGTAAGATTTTGAATAAGGATACACTATAGGGCGAAGCCCAGAGCGTGGAAGAAGTCGGGAGATTCTGAGCATTAACCTAGGTTTACGAATTGCACACGCAGTGGGCGATTTGTAAATCGTAGTTAAGCGCAGGAATCTGACTTCTGTAACGCGTTTACGCTATTTTGAATAGAATGAACACAAAAAAGGAAGAAACCATTAATAATAGTGGTTTCTTCCTTTTTTTGTTAAAAATTTACTTACTTTGCAGCATAGTGGAAACGAGTTGCAAAAGCCAGATTCCTGCGCCTGCTACGGATAACAAATGCATCGCTTCGCGCTACCTTCGTTATCCTAGGCAGTGCTCAGAATCTCCCGGCTTTCTCCACTCTCTAATTTTTAATCATAAAACCTAGGCAATCTCTCACTCAAGCAACAAAGAACTTCATAATTAATAGTCCCAGCATATTGAGCAACATCGGTAGCAGTGATTTCATCGTCACCATCCTTACCAATCAGAGTAACTTTCGTTCCAACCGGCAATTTACCTGGCAACTTAACCATAAACTGATCCATGCAAACACGTCCAACAATTGGATAACGTTTGCCATTGATCAACACTTCAAATCCCTGCATCCTGCGCAACCATCCATCAGCGTAACCAATTGGAACAGTACCGATCCACTCAGGCTCATCACTGGTATACGTTGCACCATAACCAACACTTTCACCTGATTCAATCTTCTTAACAAAGACTAACTCAGAACGAAAACTCAATGCTGGCTTCAATTCATAAGGTAAATCAAGAATATCTGTCTGTGATGGATTCAATCCATACAGAGCTATTCCATCACGTACCATATTGATAGCCAACTCTTTGTGCCACAATGCTGTAGCAGAATTAGCACAGTGGACATACTTAAAATCAATTGGTAGATCCGACTTCATCTCTTTGAAACGTTTGACTTGTTTTTCAAAGTATTTTTCATCCGGACTGTCAGCTGTAGCAAAATGAGTGAACAACCCTTCAGCGATGAACTTCTTAGGATTATCCTTCAAGAAATTACATGCCTCGATCAAATCAGACTTTTCACGGAATCCAATACGTCCCATTCCACTATCAATACCCAAATGAACCTTTAATCCAGAGATGTCTTGCTTCGAAGCTTCTTTGAGCCAGTCCAAATCACCCACAGTTAGCGAAATATTAGCCTGTGAAGCAATTTTAACGTATTCGGTACTAGTTATACCCAGAACCAATATAGGAGCTATCACGCCGCTTTGACGGATTTCTAGGCCTTCATCCAATGTTGCAACACATAGACCAGTTGCTCCAAACTCTATTTCAGCCTTGGCAACCTGTTCAAGCCCATGACCATAAGCATTAGCTTTTACAACGGCAAAAACTTTTGTGCCTTCTGGCACAGCATTTAACTCGTTTTGTAAATTTTCTTTTAGATTATCTAAACTAACCTCGACATATGCGGGGCGATGAATTGATGGTAACATTTTGTGCCTCCTGATTATGCTCAGAAAACAAGTACCTCAACATTACTTGTCTTCATCACTATCTTCGATAATAACTTCCGTAATAACCAATTCGTCGGTATCGGAAATTGAAATTTGAATGTTCCCCTCAAAAATATCAGTCTTAATATAAGGCTGACCAGATTCATAATTCAATACGCTCAAATCATGAAAGCCAATTTTACCAAGTCCCGTGCCCATAGCCTTGGTAAACGACTCTTTTGCTGAAAACCTGCCCGTTAAGTAAGTCATTTTAGCCTTTTCAGTCTTTTTGGTCAAGAATACTTCCATTTCTTCACTTGTCAAAATCTTGTCAGCAAATCTAGGATGACGACCATAGATTTTACGGACCCGATCTATTTCAGCAATGTCTACTCCCAATCCTTTAATCATTCTTATATCTCTCCATAATTTTTTTGAAAAAAAAGACAAAGTAAAATTAATTACTTCGTCCCTCAATAGTTATATTATAAAACAAATGTTTTATTTTCCAAACAATCTGCATCAAAAAGATAGATTATAGATTTGTTCTGATCTTAAAGTTCTTCTTTGATGGTTTTGATTTAGAATTATTTTTGCCTTCATGACGTTTTTCGCCTGACTTACCACCATGGTTGCCACCACGATGATCATCATTTCTTCTTGAATGATGGTTTCCACCACCATTACGTCCGCCACGATTGCGATCACGACCACCACGGCCGCCACTGCGTCTACCATGACCTGAACGACTGTGACTAACCTTACGTGAAGGAAGTGGTCTTTCAGGAGCAATCTTAACAGGAACACTTTCAGCATCCTTGATAGTTGTTGTTAGGTAAACCTTAACTAAGTCTTCAGCTGAATATTCGCTAAGTAGTTCTTGAACAGCATCATCGAAACGGCCCAAGTTAGTATCTGTAGCAATTGTATTCTTAACTTCTTCCTTAACTGATTCAAGTTGTCCCTTAAGAACTTCTGTATCAGTTGGAGGTGAAAGTGGCTTCATACGTTTTTTAGTTAAGTTTTCGATTGTACGTAAGTAACCCATTTCGTTAGGTGTAACGAAAGTTACAGAAACACCAGAATGTCCGGCACGTCCTGTACGTCCAATACGGTGAACATAGCTATCTGGATCTTGAGGAATATCATAGTTATAAACATGTGATACACCAGAAATATCCAATCCACGAGCAGCAACATCAGTTGCAACAAGGAATTCTAGCTTTCCAGCTTTGAACTTACGAAGAACACTAGTACGTTTGTCTTGTGACAAATCACCATGAAGTCCTTCAGCATTGTATCCACGAGCTTGTAAACCACGTGTTAATTCATCAACACGACGCTTTGTTCTACCGAAGATCAAGGCTAGTTCTGGTCCTTGAACATCGAAGATTCTTGTCATAAGGTCAAACTTCTCAAAGTCACGAGCTTTAACGAAGTATTGATCAATCTTGTCAGCTGTTAATTCCTTTGACTTGATCTTAACAATTTTTGGTTCTGTCATGAACTTATCAGCGATACGCATGATAGGCTTTGGCATTGTAGCTGAGAACAATAGAGTTTGGTGTTTGTTAGGAACATTTGAAAGAATACTTTCAATGTCTTCAACAAATCCCATATCTAGCATTTCATCGGCTTCATCTAAAACAACGGTTTGAACATGTCCTAATTTAAGAGTGTGTCTGTTGATATGATCAAGCATACGACCTGGTGTACCAACAATGATATTAGGGTGACTCTTCAAAGCACGGATTTGTCTTCTGATGTCAGAACCACCATAAACAGATTGTACTTTAACTTTCTTATCGCGGCCTAATCTGTATAACTCTTCTTGAGTTTGAATAGCCAATTCTCTAGTAGGAGAAATGATAAGAGCTTGGATCTCACTTGATGTTGTATCAATTGAATCTAGAATTGGAAGGCCAAAGGCAGCTGTCTTACCTGTACCTGTTTGTGCTTGTCCAATTACGTCATCCCCAGCTAATACCATTGGGATAGTTTCTGCTTGGATAGGTGTAGTTTCTTCGAAACCTGCATCGTCCACAGCCTTTAATAATCTTGAATCTAAATCTAATTCGCTAAATTTCACAAAAATCCTCCAGTTGTAACGCACTGACGCTGTAACCGACAGCATGTATGCGTTCATCAATCATTCTCAAATAACACTTTTAAACTAAATTACTTAAAACGTTTTCCAGATGAATGCCATGACTAGCCTTTAATAAGACAGTGTCACTTGAGTTTAATTCTTTCTTTATATTATTTGTTAGTTCCGTTAATTGATCCTTGCTATACCAAGTTAGGTCATCAGAAGAATACTTCTTATCTAACTTAGCTTTCAGAGCCTTCATTTCATCCCCTACAAGATAAACTTTCGCAAAGTCCCTTGTATTGATGTGGTCCGCAAGTGATTCGTGCAATCGTTTTGATGCACTTCCTAGTTCTAGCATGTCTCCTAGAACGATGATCTTGCGTCCAGGGGTGGAAATATTCTTGAGACTTTCTAGAACTTCTATTGCAGCAGTCGGGTTTGAGTTATATACATCACTTAAAATGTCTGCGCCATTTTGTGCTTTCAACCATTCTGTTCGATTCTCGGTAACATATAGGTCAGCCAAAGCTTTTGCCATAGCCTCTGGCTTAACATGAAGGGCTTGACCAACTAAAATTGCAGCCAAGGCATTCTTAACATTATATTCGCCCATCATCGGAATATCAAACTCTAAGTCCTGCCAAAGGTTGGTTTTGAACGAAGTTGTCGTCTTCCCCGCCTTGATTGACGTAGAGTAAAGCGTATTCACATCTTTTTTTCCAAAAGTTAGTTTTCGCTGTTCAACTTTTGCAGCACGTTCTTCCAATAATGGTTCGTCTCCATCATAGATAAAACGACCATCTTCTTGCAAGTGATCGACTATTTCCATTTTAGCATCAGCGATTTTATCACGTGTGCCAAAGAATTCGATGTGTGCTTCACCGATCATTGTAATAACAGAAATATCTGGATTGGCTAAACTGCTCAAGTGATCGATCTGACCAGGACGGTCCATGCCCATTTCAACGACTAATACTTCAGTATTGATCGGCATATTCAAAATAGTGAATGGTACACCGATCTCATTGTTAAAGTTCATTGGTGTCTTAGCAACATTATTATTGGTAGCTAAAATAGCAGCAATCATATCTTTGGTCGTTGTTTTACCATTACTACCAGTCACAGCGATAACCTTCGGATTGACCTTAGCCAAATAATACTTAGCCAAAGTTTCAAAAGCATTCGAAACATCTTGGACTACTACATATGGAATCTCATCATTAGGGATTTCATGATCACTTTGCCAAACGGTCGCACTTACACCATTCGAGATAGCACTGCTAATGAACTCGTGTCCATCACGCTCTCCTTTTAACGGGAAGAACAAGTCCCCATCCTTAGCTTTACGACTATCGAAACAAACGCCCGTAATATCAACATCTGGAACATCCTCCGCGTTGATTTTTAAAGCAGAATAAACTTCTTTTAACTTCATTTTCATGAATATTTTTCCCCAATTCTGAAAAATTATTTTAATCCACACTAAATAAAAAGAGTATAGTATATTATTTAGAAAGGAATTGATGCACTATGACATCTAAATCACCAAAAGTACCTGGAGAGAATAGTTACTGGAGACGTAATCTAACTGTTCTCTGGTTCAGTACTTTCATGACAGGTATTGGCTTTAGTATGATAACACCCTTTTTGCCATTATACATTAATCAACTAGGGAATTTCACAAAAAACCAACTTGTCATTTGGAATGGTATTGCATTCTCTTCAACCTTTTTAGTTATGGCGATTGTTTCTCCCATCTGGGGAAAAATTGCTGACCGTAGAGGTCGTAAGCTCATGCTTATCCGTGCTGCGTTAGGTATGGCCATCGTCATCTCACTTCAAGCCTTTGCTACAGCAGCTTGGCAGATTGTCGTTTTACGACTATTGCAAGGTGTCTTCTCAGGCTTTGTAAGTAATGCCAATACTTTGATTGCATCGACTGCGCCACGTGCCGAAAGTGGTAAAGCACTAGGTACCCTGAACACTGGAGTTATCTCTGGTACGTTACTAGGACCATTGGTCGGTGGTGCAATTGCTCAGTACTTCGGATACAGAATCCCATTCATGATTACTGGATCATTATTATTCTTGGCATTCATCATGGTTACTATCTTTATTAAGGAAGATTTCACTCCTATTCCAAAAGGGGAAGAAGAATCAACCAAAGAAATTTTTCACAAGTTGAAAAATCCTAATTTGATCCTAGCTATGTTCGTCACAACTATGATCATCCAAACATCAAATAACTCCATCAATCCTATCATCAGTTTGTACGTTAAACAATTGATGCACGGCTCTGATAAAGTTACTTTGATTGCTGGTTTCGTCGCTGCTGTTCCTGGTATTGCCAATATCATCGCTGCTCCACGTTTCGGTGCACTGGGTGATAAGATCGGTACCAGTAAGATTTTGATCGGTGGATTGATTTTTGCCGTCTTGGTATATATTCCACAGGCCTTTGTTACTAACGTCTGGCAACTAGCAATTCTGAGATTCTTTGTCGGAATCTCAGATGCTTGCTTAGTTCCACAAGTACAAACACTGTTGGCAAAATATACTGATGCCAAATACACCGGTAGAATCTTCGGATATAACCAGTCATTCCAGTCTGTTGGTAATGTCTGCGGGCCATTACTTGGTTCATTCATTTCCAGCACACTAAGTTACTCAGCCGTCTTCATCAGCACTAGTTGTCTAGCTGCTATAAACCTGGCTTGGGTATCGACACACTTTAAAAAAAGGGCAAAAAAATAAAAGCCTCCTAATATAGGATGGCTTTTTATTTTTGTGACAAACCATATTTCTTGTTGAAACGGTCGATACGTCCATCTGCTTGAGCAAACTTTTGCTTACCAGTGTAGAAAGGATGTGAATCTGATGAGATTTCAACACGAATTAATGGGTATTCTGTACCTTCATAATCAGTTGTTTCACTTGATTGAACTGTTGAACCAGCTAAGAACTTCTTACCTGTTGATGAGTCCATGAATACAACTTGGTGATAGTCTGGATGAATTCCTTGTTTCATTCTATGTCGCTCCTTTGCCCTAAATCTTTTGCAGAAATAGAGATTAATTTACTAACGGTATTAAATGTTAACATGAACTACAACTTTATTCAATACCATTTATTTTTGTAAAATTATTTTTTGATCAGAAACCTCATCTATCAGATCCTGATCGTGATCTATCAACAGCATCGTTGGATGCTGTTCTTTTATTGCATCGATAATTTGTTGCCGAGTAATGACGTCTAAGAAGTTCAGCGGCTCATCCCACAGATAAATATTCGCCTCTTCCGAAAGACTGACAGCCAACGCAACCTTACGCTTTTGTCCTTGACTCATATCTTCAATTGGCTGTTCAAATAAGTAACGTTCAAAACCTAATTTGCGCAAATTTGAGAAAATATCTTCAGCATCAATGTGTTTGTTGATGGCAAGTTGTCTGATATTACCTTCTAATTCATCTTCTTGAGCCAAATAAGAGATTTTTGCACTTGGTGCAACATGTAACTCACCAGTCTGTGTAAAGGGCTGCTTAATGCCTAAGATTTGCTTGAAGATTGTCGTCTTACCAATACCATTTTGACCAACCAACGACACAACTTTATTCACAGGCAGTTTAAAACTTACGATTGGAGTTGTGACGTCATCGTGAACCAACTGCAAGTTATCCACAGTAATTAAATTTTTTGGGTGATTAACTTCCACGTAATTTAATTTGATGGGATCCTCAATCTCAATATTTTTCAGAAGACTTTGTTTCTCATCAATTTCACCATCAACACGTTTGGCTATCGTCTTAGCCTTCTTCATCATCTTGGAAGACTTGTGACTAATGAATCCCTTATCCAAGTTAACTTGTTGCAAACCAGTTTTGAATTTACCCTTCTCAGTTTGACGTGACCAATTTTCTCTTTTGACAGCCGTCTCGTGCAGCCTACTAATATCCTTTTTCAGCTGACTCTTTTCAGCCATCTCTGATTGATCTTGTTGAGTCTTCTCTTGTTCCCAAGTATCATAATTGCCTTTATAGACATCAACATTTTGACGATTAATTGAAATAACATGGTCGATAACTTGATTCAAGAATGTCTTGTCGTGGCTAATGACGATGAAACCTTTCTTGCTCTTCAAGTAATCAGCAACTATCTCACGACCGACAATATCCAAGTGGTTAGTCGGTTCGTCGATCAATTGAAATCCATAATCATCAATAAAAAGAATTGCCAATAATACCTTAGTCTGTTCACCAGGACTGAGTGTGGAAAACTCTTGATCAAGAATATCAGGCTTAACTTGAAGTTTATCAAGTTCGACTTCAACTTTCCACATATCATAATCTTCCAAGTCAGTTAATTCTTTAACTATCTCAACTGTTGGACGATTTTTATTCGCAACCGGTTGTGGATAATAATAAAAGTTCAAGTTTGAAACTATCTGTCCTGAATACTGCAATTTGCCCTGTAGCATTTGCATTAAGGTCGTTTTCCCACGACCATTGCGTCCAATAAGACCTAATTTCCAGCTTTCGTCGATTCTAAGATTTAATGAATCAAACAAGTTATTCACCATTTGATCATATTTGAAACTTACATTTTCTATTTGAATTGTTCCCATAAATACAACACCTCGTTTACGGTGTTTTGACCCCAACAAAAAAAGGACACTACATAATAGCGTCCCTTAAACAAGTTACGAAAACCAGACTCTTACATTGCTGTAAATATACCAGTTTTCTTCACTCTCTATCTTTTAAGGGACAGCCATTGAGACACACTAAGTCGAAGTCAAATTACACACTTATTTTGTATAATTTAAAATTTCAACTTAATTTCTCAACGGCTGCACTCCCTTTCCTGTCATAAACTATTTAATAATCTACCAACAAATTAATCATCTGTCAATATTTTATTCGATTAAATCGTCTTCACCAACTAATTTTACATCAGCGCCTAGACAATGCAACTTCCAAACTACTTGATCATATCCACGAAGAATATTCTCAGCATTATTGATAGTTGTCTGTCCATCTGCAAGTAATCCAGCAATCATCAAGCAAGCTCCAGCACGAATTTCTTCAGCTGAAACAGTGGCACCTTTTAACTCGGCACCGCCACGAACGAAGATCAAATCGTTCTCGCTTGTAATATTAGCACCCATCTTATTCAATTCAGCAATATGCTTAACACGCTTTGGATAAATCGTGTCAATTACCATTGCTTCGCCTTCGGCCTTCATAAGAAGTGGTGTAATTGGTTGTTGAAGATCAGTCGCAAAGCCTGGGTATGGCATAGTCTTGATGTTTACGGCCTTGAGTTTTGGAGAATTCTTGACGTAGATACTGTCTTCGCCAATCTCCAAATTAACTCCCATTTCATCTAACTTTGCTAGGAAAGCATCCAAGTGTTCACTGATGATATTTTTAACTAAGATACCACCGCCATTGGCAGCAGCCAAACTAAGATATGTACCAGCTTCAATTCGATCTGGAATAATAGTGTGTGCGTTATTTGAACGCAAACTATCTACTCCCTCGATACGAATTGTCTCCGTACCAACTCCACGAATAACGGCTCCCATATTGTTAAGGAAGGTTGCCAAGTCGATAATTTCTGGTTCCTTAGCAGCATTTTCAATGATGGTAGTACCTTTTGCTTTAACAGCAGCCAAGATAACATTAATAGTGGCTCCAACAGAAACCATGTCTAAGAAGATTTTTGCTCCTTTTAGACCCTCTTTTGGAGTTGTAATAATGATCTGACCGTGTTTATTTTCAACATTCGCACCTAGTGCTTCGAATCCCTTGATATGTTGATCAATTGGACGAGGTCCAATGTCATCGCCACCTGGGAACCCAACGATTGCTTTGCCAAATCGGCCCAGCATAGCCCCCATAAAGTAATATGAAGCACGCAAACTGCTTACCTTACCACTAGGTAGTTCGGCAAATTGAATCTTTGTCGGATCGATCTTTAATACATCATCCTTCATCTCTGAAGAAACGTTCATATCTTTCAAAATAGAACGTAAATTTTTTACATCTCTAATTTGTGGAACTGAATCTAACACTACAGGTGTATCAGACAAAATGGCAGCTGGAATTAGCGCCACAGTGCTATTCTTTGCACCGCCAATTGTTACTTCACCTGATAACTTTTTTCCACCATTGATTACAAGTTTTTGCATAAGCTTTTCCCTAACTATTTTTAACTACTTCAGGAAATTACATATTCTCTTCATCTAACCCTGAAGCTGCACCGATAAATGCTTTGAATAGACCTTCTGGTTTTGTAGGTCTTGATAAGAATTCTGGGTGGTATTGAACAGCAATGTGGAACTTATTGCCAGGAACTTCAATGATTTCTACCAAATGATTATCTGGTGAAACACCTGAGAATACTAATCCTAGATCTTCAAATTGTTTACGATATTCGTTGTTGAATTCATATCTGTGTCTGTGTCTCTCTTGAATTACTGATTGATTATCATAGGCAGCAGCAGTCTTTGAACCTGGCTTCAACTTACATGGATATGCACCCAAACGTAGTGTACCACCACGGTCTTCAACATCCTTCTTATCTGCCATAATATCGATAACTTTGTTAGCTGCATCTGGAGCAACTTCACCAGTTGTAGCATCTTTGATACCAGCAACGTTTCTAGCAAACTCGATACTTGCCATTTGCATACCTAAACAAATACCAAAGTATGGAACATCGTTTTCACGAGCATACTTGATAGTTGTGATCATACCTTCAAGTCCACGGCTTCCAAATCCACCAGGAACAAGGATACCATCAGCATCGCCAAGCATCTCTTCAACATTGTCTTCAGTAATAAGATCAGCAGAGATCTTCTTTAATTCAATATCTGTATTATAAGCATAACCAGCAGCATGAAGTGCTTCTGTAACAGAAATATAAGCATCTTGTAACTTAGTATACTTACCAACAAGTGTGATCTTTGTTGTATGTTTCAAGCTATGTACACGATCAACAAGCTTGTTCCAGTCTGTCATATCAGCTTCTGGTGTTTCTAGATGCAAGTAACGACATACGATATCATCGAAGTTTTGAGCTTGTAAGTTCAAAGGAATGTCATAAAGTGAACTAGCATCACGAGATTCGATAACAGCTTCTGAATCAACATCACAGAATGATGCAATCTTGTCTTTCATGTTTTGTGGCATAGGTTTTTCGGTACGAACAACCAAGATGTTTGGTTGAATACCAATTCCACGTAATTCTTTAACACTGTGTTGTGTTGGTTTTGTCTTCATTTCGCCAGCAGCCTTTAAGTAAGGTACTAGTGAAGTATGAATGTAAACAACATTTTCTGAACCGACTTCTGACTTCATTTGACGAAGTGCTTCTAGGTATGGAAGTGATTCGATATCACCAACTGTACCACCAACTTCTGTAATGATAACGTCAGAATCAGTTGTTGTAGCAGCACGCATTATTTTTTGCTTAATCATATCTGTAATATGTGGAATAACTTGTACTGTAGCTCCATTGTAATCTCCACGACGTTCGCGACGAATTACTTCAGAGTAAATCTTACCTGTGGTAACGTTTGAATACTTGTTCAAATCGTTATCAATAAATCTTTCATAGTGTCCTAAGTCAAGGTCAGTCTCTGTACCATCGTTAGTAACGTAAACCTCACCGTGTTGATATGGACTCATAGTTCCTGGATCCACATTAATATAAGGATCAAATTTTTGCATTGTTACTTTAAGCCCACGGTTCTTTAATAATCTACCAAGGGATGCCGCAACAATACCCTTACCAAGAGATGAAACAACTCCACCTGTAATAAAAATATACTTAGTCATAGCTTTCCTCCACATATTCTTTCTAGGGAATTCCTACTCAACCAAAAATAAAAAAGTCCCCTATTCTACTGAACAGGGAACTTGTAATTAGACAATCTAATAGAGCCCAAACAATATAATACTGTTATCTATCCAAATCGTCAAACTTTAAATTCACAAATTTAAATATCGTCGTCTTCATCATCGTCTGAGTCGTCATCATCTTCATCACTAAGATCGATGTCACTGTCGTCTTCGTCATCAGCATCAAATTCAGATAATTGACCTTCAATACCGTCATCCAAGCCAGTATCTTGCTCATCATCACTATCATCATCTACTGAAAGATCGGAGTTTGTGAACTTAGAAAGATCAGGACCATTACTTGTTGTTCCATCACTCTCATCGTCATCATCATCCATATCTGTTACGTCTAAGTCAGCATCGTCGTCATAATCGACAACATCATCGTCTTCAGCATCATCACTCATGAAGGCATTAACCTTTTGGGCAGCCTTATGAGTATTTTCAGTACCGTTATCTTCTGGATGGTTGACCTCTTCATCAACAGAATCAAATGGATACCACTTACGTAATCCCCAAACGTTCTCACCTAATGAAAGAAAACTACCGTCATTATTTAAATCTGTATAAAATTGAGGGAGTGAATCCTTAACATCTTCATCAGATCTACCTAAGTAGTCTTGAATCTTATTGACAATGTTAGAAAAGTTCATTGCCTCTTTATTACTTGTATCAAGAATTTCATAAGCAACCTCGATTAGAGATAGCTCATCTTTGTTTTGGTTCTTGAGTTTTTCAAATTCCAAACGGGTACACGTCCTTTCGCAGCGTCTTACTTATAATGATAGATTGTCAAGCCTTAAAAATCAATCGAAACTTGTAATTACCTACTACATTATTATCATAAATCAAGTCATAATCAATGTTTATTTTTCCAGACAGAGGTTTATTTACAATTTCAACTTCAGAATCTTTCGTAAAAGTTCCTAATTGCATGACTCCATATTCTGTCTGTAAGTGTCCACTATTGTGTTTTTTATGAGTAAAATATAGTAGAGATGCAAGCTTGGTTGATTCGGCAACACGTTTTAGATGGATCTCACCATTGTCACCGATCTTGACAAGTATCGACGCTTTATCATTATTCTCTAGACTTTCATCGAATCTCAAATACATCGACTTGCCGATCTTGGTAAACTTACCAGGCTCAGCAATCTTCGTATGAGTCAGCTCTCCAGCTTGGAGAGTTTCCATATTTAGTTCCACATTTACATTCACACTGTTATTTTCCAATATGCAACGCCTCTTACATGATAAAATTAAAATAACAATTATATTTCAAAGAAGTGATTAACTTAAATGAACAATACAATTCTATTATACAATCAAGAAATAACTAGAGACGAAGATATGCTCAATCCCTTCGCGGATACCGGAGCAATCTTAAAATTCGTCTCTGAAAATTCCATCCCTGTAGCACATTTTTGGACGACACCACCAACCGTTATCCTCGGGCTACAAGATCAACGACTCAAAAATATCTCTGGCGGTATGAAACGTCTGGCCGAAAAAAGATATATCTACTATGTCAGAAATTCTGGTGGACTTGGGGTCGTCACTGACTCAGGAATCTTGAACTTCACATTGTTTTTACCAAATAAAAACAATATCACAATTGACCAAGCATATGAACAGATGCACCAAATTATGCAAAAAACTTTTTCTGACAAAATTCAAACTGGTGAAGTAGTTCATTCATATTGTCCTGGAACATACGACTTGAGTATCGATGGCAAAAAAATTGCCGGAATATCTCAAAGACGTTCAGGTGATGCCGTAGCTATTATGGCCTATATCAGTGTAACAGGCAATCAGAAGAAACGCTCGCAATTAATGAAAGATTTTTACGAAATCAGTAATTATCCTAAGCACGAAAATATCGAGTATCCAGATATCGATGTTCATTGCATGACTGACTTGGATCAAGCGTTGAATTCACCATTTACGATCGACTATGCCAAAGACAAAATATTGAAGACCCTGACCACGGATGGATACGAAATTAATCAAAAAGATTTTAATATCGTCAAAGAATCATTACCATACAAAGATGCCTATCACCAAACAATGGAAGATTTGATCTACAAGAATAAAAAACTATTAATGGGAGATAAATAATGACTTATCACTTAGAAATGTTACCAAGAGAAAAGGTTTTTCGTGACCCGATCCACAATTACATTCACGTACAACATCGTGTCATCCTAGACTTGATCAATACCAAAGAATTCCAACGCTTGCGTCGTGTTAAGCAACTCGGCACTGCATCATTTACTTTTCAAGGTGCTGAACATTCACGATTTACACACTGCATGGGTGTCTATGAAATAACTCGTCAAATCTGTGATAACTTCCAACGAAACTATCCTACTAAAGAACCTGGTGACGGTCTGTGGGATGACAATGAACGAATCGTTGCACTCTGTGCCGCCCTTCTTCACGATGTTGGACATGGTCCTTATTCACATACTTTTGAACATATCTTCAATACTGATCACGAACAATGGACACGTGAAATAATCACATCTCCAGAAACAGAGATCAATCATGTTCTCAAACAAGTATCAGATGACTTCCCCGAAAAAGTCGCTAGCGTTATTGCCCATACTTACGACAATCCACAAGTTGTTCAAATGATCTCTAGTCAAATTGATGCCGACAGAATGGATTATCTATTACGTGATGCCTACTTCACAGGAACAAAATACGGGATGTTTGATCTAACCAGAATTCTCAGAGTTATGCGCCCTTACAAGAACGGTATTGCCTTCGACTATGATGGGATGCACGCCGTTGAAGATTACGTACTCTGCCGTTTCCAAATGTATCAACAAGTATACTTCCACCCCGTATCACGTGGTATGGAAGTTGTCCTTACCAAGCTTCTCCAACGTGCCAAGGACCTATACGAACACAACCACATGAACGACTTTGAAATGCCCAGCTTGCTGATTCCATTCTTCGAAAACCATGTCAGTATTGACGACTACTTATCATTAGACGATGGGATTCTGAATACTTACTTCACTATGTGGCAAAGTTATCCAGACGAAATCCTCAAAGACTTGGCATATAGATTCTTGAGCCGCAAGCCTTTCAAGTCAGCTGAGTACAACCAGGAAACTGAAAAAATGCTTCCCGACTTAGCTAACATTGTTGAAAGTGCTGGATTTGCCAAAGAATACTACACCGCCAAAAATACCAGCTATGATTTACCATACGATATTTACAGTCCCAACAGCAATAAGAGTAGAACTCAAATTGAGATCATGCGCGATGATGGTTCATTGATCGAACTCTCAACTATTAGTGGCTTGGTCAATGCGCTAACCGGAAAAATCTCTGGTGATGAAAGATTCTACTTCCCCAAATCAATGCTGATCGAGCACCCAGATGACATCTTCAGTAACGCCTACGTTGAATTCCAAGAACACATTCACAACGATGAAATTATTTAGAAATTAATATCACTCAGTTCAAGTTGAAACGCTTTCAGTTTTTACCTATATTTAATAGAATGTATTTAAACGATTTAAAAACACTCTATTATTAGGAGGCATTTTTGATGAAAGAATTCTCAGAACAGACTCGACTAAATAACCTTCAGGCAATGCAAGACGAAGAGCTCGACTTATTGGTTATTGGTGGAGGTATTACCGGATCCGGAATCACCCTTGATGCACAAACACGTGGTATCAAGACAGGACTAGTTGAAATGCGTGACTTTGCATCTGGAACTTCCAGCCGTTCGACCAAACTTGTTCACGGCGGACTGCGCTACTTGAAGCAAGCAGCAATTAATGAAGTTCATGAAGTCGGTAGCGAACGTGCCATTGTTTATAACAACGCCCCACAGATCACTACTCCCTTAAAGATGATGTTGCCATTTTATGATGGTGGAACTTTTGGACCATTCAGTACCGCTATCGGGCTTGATGTCTATGACCGACTAGCGCAAGTTAAATCATCTGAACGCAAATATATGCTTGATCCACAACGTACAACTGACCGTGAACCTTTCATCAAGAGTGAGAATCTCAAAGGCTCTGGTGTTTATGTTGAATATCGAACTGATGATGCCAGACTAACGCTTGAAGTTGTCAAAAAA
The DNA here is from genome assembly GCF_003946555.1 of Companilactobacillus hulinensis. GTDB lineage: Bacteria > Bacillota > Bacilli > Lactobacillales > Lactobacillaceae > Companilactobacillus > Companilactobacillus hulinensis. Next base: position 158,301 of record NZ_RHOO01000004.1, read on the forward strand.
GCTAGTGAGCTCGGTGCTTTGATTGCTAATTATACTAAGGTCACTGGACTATTGTATGACGAGAACAATCACATCAACGGCGTCAAATTTGAAGATATGATCGGTGGAACAACTGGTGAGATCCATGCCAAAAAAGTCATCAATTCTTGTGGACCTTGGGTCGATGAAATCAGAGATATGGACGGATCTAACGAAGGAAAACATCTTCACCTAACTAAAGGCGTTCACTTAGTTATTGATCATGAAAAGTTCCCAATTTCAAATTCAATTTACTTCGATACTCCATTCCACGATGGACGAATGATGTTTGCCATTCCACGTGAAGGTAAAACTTATATTGGAACAACCGACACAACTTGGAACGAAGATCCAAAAGAACCAGATATCACTGTTAAAGATGTGACATATATCTTAGCTGCTGCCAATCAAATGTTTGACTTACCAGAACAACTGACACCAGATGATGTTGAAGCTGGCTGGTCAGGAGTTCGTCCATTGATTCAAGAAGAAGGCAAATCACCTTCAGAAATTTCACGTAAAGATGAAATCTTCCACGCAGAATCTGGCCTGCTATCAATTGCTGGTGGTAAATTAACTGGTTATCGAAAGATGGCTGAAAAGATCGTCAACGAAGTAGCCTTTGAGTTAGCGTCAGAAACTGACTATGAATATCAATCACAACAGACTGAGAATCTAACATTATCCGGTGGTGATGTCGGTGGCGATGAAGGCTGGGAACTCTATCGTGAAGAAATGACAGAACTCGGAATCGTCACTTATAAGCTAGAACGTGAAGATGCCGAAAAACTGGTTCAAAGATATGGTTCAAATGTCGTTGATGTTTACGATCTAATCCCTGATGAAGATTTCAAAGACAATCTTCCACGCATCGATTGGGCCATGTTGCAATATGGATTAAAGGCCGAAATGGTCGAACACCCTATCGATTACCTACTTCGCCGCAGCAGTCAAATGCTCTTCGACATCAACCACATGAAGGCAATCGAAGATGAAGTTATTAACTACATGAGTAGTTATTACGATTGGAGCGAAGAAACAAAACAAACCATGACTGACGAAGTTAATGAGAAACTTAAATTAACTGACCTGAGTGACATCAAAAAGGCTTATCATGAACATATAGCCACAGAAATTTAACTATTAAAAAAATCTGTCTATCTAAATGGCAGATTTTTTATTTTGGAAAGGAATATTTTGGAAACTACAATTATTGATGATTTATTCAAAAACAAAAAATTTAATCCTGATAAAGCCTTAGAATTTGGCTTCAAGAAAGATGGTAATAATTATTCATATCAAACTAATATTGTCGACGACCAATTCCAATTATTAGTCAAAACCAACGCAAAGGACATTCCTACTACAAAACTAACCGATATCAGCAACGGTATCGAATATAGATTGCACTTAGACCCAAAAGCAACTGGAAAGTTTGTAAGTATGGTAAAAAATGAATTTCTTACCACACTCACAGATATTTCTAACTCGTGCTACGATTCTGATATTTTCAAAACCAAACAATCCAAACTAGTCAGCGACTATGGAAAAAACAACTATGGCAGTAAACTGGAATTCTTATGGAAAAAGTTTCCTACAAATGCCATCATGCGCCGAGTTGATAATAATAAATGGTACGCTTTGATGGTTGGTGTTAATGCAAAAAAAGTTGGACTGGGCTTAGATCAAGACATCGAAATACTAGTTGTCAGAATTGATCCAGATAAGATCGACCAAATCGTTGATGGCAAAAATTATTTCCACGCTTATCATATGAACAAACAACATTGGATCACTATTTATTTGGATGGAACTGTTCCTGACAAAGAAATATTAGAAAGAATCGACGAAAGTTATGAGCTTGCTACAAAATAGTAAAAGATTAAATTATAATTACACACTTACAAATTTGTGAAATTATAGTAAAGTAGTCGTATATTGAAAACTGTAAAGGAGCCACTTTAATGTTTAAAGAATTTCAAGAGTTTATCTCTCGTGGTAGTGTCGTCGACCTAGCCGTTGGTGTTATCGTTGGTGCTGCCTTTAACAACTTGGTATCAGCGTTAACCACTTATATCATTAACCCATTACTTGGTATTTTTATTGGACAAATTAACTTATCCGAAATGAAGTTCGTAGTCTTAGGAGCAAGTTTTCAAATCGGTGATTTTGTCAATGCTCTTATCAACTTTTTGATCATCATGTTCGTTATTTTCACAATTGTTAAATTGATGAATAAGATGCGCCGTGATGGTTCTAAGAGTAAGTTTGACGAAAGTGTCGAAGAACTTGATCCTCAATTAGAATACTTACAACAAATTCGTGATTTATTGAGATATCAACAATTACGTGATCAGAAAGCTGATAAGCGTCGTAGACGTTAATTGTTTGTTTGGTGTTCTGTTGTCGCTTCCGGGTATGAAATATTTCATCTGCAGCTGATTTTACATAATATCGATAGAAAATATTTTTTTAATATCCTTCGGCTTAAAAAATAGTACATCTAACTAGCCGGAGGTTGAAAATAATAAGTCACCTGTGATAGTGCTGTCGGACGGCGAAACGCCGTCCATACAGCACAGGGCGATTTTTGAAATCTGCGATTTATGCAGAGTTCAAAAACGAGACCGAAGACCGCCTTTTGGCTGAGGTCGGTCCCACAGCAGACTTATTATTTTCAACCGTAGGCGAATAAAACTGAATACAAATTACAAAAGGTCCTGCATTTACAATGTAAATGCAGGACCTTTTACTATCTATTTAAGTGGTGTAACGACTTTCAAATCTAGAGCTTGTAAGAAACCACTGTCTCCATCAACTACCATTGGAATTACGTTGACACTTGGTGCAGCACTAGTTACATAGCTTTCGTCCAACGGCATCATACCATCGATACTAATATCCAATGTCTTAGGAATTCCTTCGATGTGAATCTTATTATCGATCTCAGGTGTCTTAGCAACGTCATCACAAATCTTGTGAACATATACCAAACTTACCTTTTCTTCACCATTGACCATTCCGGTCATAGTGAATCTGTGTCCACTGATGGTACCTTTCTTAACTGTACCAAAGATTGGATGTAAATCTTCTGGGGCTGTGAAGCATTCGTGTTCGATCTTCATATCATCGAACTTGAATCCTAATCTCTCGCCCATTTCGTAAACACCAGAAACATAGTATGAAGCAATTCCCATCTTCAATCTATCTTGTGGGAACTTGTCAGGATCCATACCATAACCGAATACTTTTACCCAGCTTGAGAAGTTATGCTGGTCATCTTCACCAGATTGAACAACGATTTTGTCAACTTTGCCCATTAGTCCAGCTAGAACAGTTGGAATATATGATGCATATGCACCTGGTAGAAGTCCAGTTGGCAAATATGAGACACCATTTTCTTTGGCAGCGTCATTGATCATATTATACAGATCAGGTGTCGTTACTTGTGAATAATAAATTGGCAAAGTCGTAATGACATTCTTCTTTGCCTTCAATACTTTGCAGATTCCCTCCGCACTAGGTGTGAATCCACCCTTTTCATCACGAACAAGTGGCGTGTAATCAAGAACAACATCAGCATCTAGTTTCAATGCATCGTCGATATTATCAATTACCGTGATACCAGTCTTAGGAAAATCGAAGATTTCACCGGCATCCTTGCCAACTTTCTTCGGATCAACATCGACTGCACCGACTAACTCTAATGATTCCTTATCTTGAATCATTCTAATTGCTGCACGACCAACGTTTCCAAGACCCCAAACTATTACCTTATACTTCTTCATCAAATCACCCCATTACTTGTATTTTCATGCTCAGCATATCACGAAGTGATGGAGTATTAAACCTGTTTACACAAAATAATCGATTTAATTAAAAGAACATGTATCCACTTCCAGTAACAATACCTAACCCCAAACAAATAACCAGGGTAATGCCAATGGCGATACCGATTTTCATTAGATCATACTTGTACCGTTTAATATTTCTAGCATACTTCTGATTATTCAAGCACAATACAACAATTACTCCAATAAATGTAAGAGTCCAGAACATAGGAATCATCATCAACACCACCAGTATCATTTGTATTTTTTAATAGAAAATACTATCTTGGCGTGTTTTAAGCAAATAACTGAGCCTAATAATACAAGTTGGATATAAAAAAAGAGAACTCAAATGAGTTCTCTCAAACGTGCTCATGAATGACAACATTCTGCGCACTCTCTTAAACGAGTTGCACAAACCAGATTTCTGCGCCTGCTACGAACAACTAATGCACCACTACGTGGTACTTTAGTTACTCTAGGCAGTGCTCAAAATCTCCCGGCTTGTTCCACTCTCTTATAAACACAAACCAGATTTCTGCGCCTGCTACGAACAACTAATGCACCACTACGTGGTACTTTAGTTACTCTAGGCAGTGCTCAAAATCTCCCGGCTTGTTCCACTCTCTTATAAACACAAACCAGATTTCTGCGCCTGCTACGAACAACTAATGCACCACTACGTGGTACTTTAGTTACTCTAGGCAGTGCTCAAAATCTCCCGGCTTGTTCCACTCTCTTATTATTTAGCATTACTCTTAAAACGTGTATCAAACAATGGACTTACTGGTTCGTTGTCGTGAATACGACGAATTGCATCACCGATAAGTGGTCCTACTGAAACTTGAACCATGCGGTCGATGATCTTTTCTTTAGGAAGATTGATTGAATCTGTAACGATCAACTTCTTGATTGGTGAAGCTTCAATTCTTTCGATAGCTGGACCTGAAAGGATTGGGTGTGTACAACATGCGTAAACTTCAGTAGCACCGGCATCGATCAATGCTTGTGATGCTAATGAAATTGTACCGGCAGTATCGATCATATCATCAATGATGATGGCACGTTTGCCTTTAACATTACCAATGATGTTCATAACTTCGGCAACATTAGCACGAGGTCTACGTTTATCAATGATAGCAATTGGTGTCTTCAAGAATTCGGCTAACTTTCTAGCACGTGTAACACCACCGTGATCAGGTGAAACAACGACTGCGTCTTCTTCTAGATGATTTGTTAAGAAGTAATCTGCAAGAAGTGGAGCACCCATCAAGTGATCAACTGGAATATCGAAGAATCCTTGGATTTGTGCAGCATGCAAGTCAAGTGCAAGAACACGGTTAACACCGGCACGTTCCAACATGTTAGCAACTAACTTAGCAGTGATAGGTTCACGTGAACGTGACTTTCTATCTTGTCTAGCATATCCATAATAAGGGATAACAACGTTGATCAAGTGAGCTGAAGCACGCTTCAAAGCATCAACCATGATCAAAAGTTCCATCAAGTTATCGTTAACTGGAGCTGAAGTTGATTGAATCAAGAAGACTTCGGCACCACGAATACTTTCTTCAATATTGATTTGGATTTCACCATCACTAAAACGTGTAACTGATGACTTTCCTAGCGGAATTCCAACTTCTTTAGCAATTTTTTCAGCCAAAGGTTTGTTAGAGTTCAACGCAAAAATTTTCATTGGTCGTTCGTTATTTTGATCTGACATTAATTTCCACCCTTATTTCCAATCTTCACTTTTTGATAATGGTAATCTATTCCAAAAATCTTCTTTGTTAGTCTGTCTTTGTCTAGCAATTGCCATGGCATGCTTAGGTATGTCGTTAGTAATTGTTGAACCAGCAGCGATGAATGAATGATCAGACATCTCAACTGGAGCAACGATATTAGAATTACTTCCGATGAATGAGTGGTCACCGATATTACTGTGCCACTTCTTAACACCATCGTAATTAACGAATACGACACCACAGCCGACATTGATATCTGTACCTAAAGTTGCATCCCCAACATAAGTTAAGTGTCCAACCTTAGTACGGTCACCGATTGTAGCATTCTTGATCTCACAGAAGTTACCAACATGAACTTCTTTGCCAATTTCAGCTTTTGGACGCAAATGTGAATTTGGACCAATATCACTACCTTCATGCATAATTGCACTTTCAATAGTTGAACTGATAATTTTGACATTATCTTCAATAGTAGCATCTTCAAGTCTTGAACCAGAACCAACCAAACAGTTGGAACCAATTACGGTCTTACCAAAAATCTTAGTATTGGGTTCGATAACTGTATCGTTGCCGATTTGAACATCAGCGTCGATATAAGTGTTATCTGGGTCAACGATAGTTACACCGTCACGCATATGTGCTTCATTGATGCGAGTTTGCATCAACTTCTCAGCGTGTGACAAAGCAACACGATCGTTAACACCCATTGATTCACTCAAGTCAGCCATTTGATAAGCTGCGACTTTCTTGCCTTGTTCATTGAACATACCAATCAAGTCTGGCAAGTAGTACTCGCCTTGAGCGTTATCATTCTTAACATTATGCAAATTATCGAACAATAACTTGTTATCGAAGCAAAGAACACCAGTGTTGATCTCTTGAATTTTCTTCTCATCTTCAGAGGCATCTTTTTGTTCAACAATCTTTGATACACTACCATCTGCATCACGAACAATACGACCATATCCGAATGGATTGTCAGCATGAGCTGTCAAAATAGTAACAGCTGCTTGTTCTTTTTCGTGATAAGCAAATAGTTTTTCGAAAGTTTCGGCGGTAAACAAAGGAGTATCGCCATTGACAATCAATGTCGTACCTTCCTTACCAGCCAAAACATCTTCAGTTTGTAGGACAGCATGGGCAGTACCCAGTTGTTCTTCTTGTAATGCGTACTTAGTACGGTCGCCAAGTAGATCACGGACCTTTTCTGCACCACTACCAATAACAGTTTCAACAACTTCAGGATTCATTTTTTCAACCTGTGTCAAAACATGGTCAACCATAGCTTTACCAGCTACTGGATGCAATACTTTGTACAATTTTGATTTCATTCTTGTGCCCTTACCAGCAGCAAGGATTATTACATAACGATTCGACATTGGAAACTCCCTTTCAGTCACTCAAATATCCTTATATATAATAGCATTATTCAGGTAGTCTACTCAATTATGTTTTTATTCAAAATAACTAAAATCAGTTTTTGCCAAATAATCGCCGGGTTCCATCTTTAGAATACGGTTGATTGTATCGATTTGGTTAACTTTGAAAATTGAAGTTACCTTATTATCTCTGAATTCGGACTTAACGTTGATGTTCTCTGCGAATACAGTTGCCCCGGCAAAAATCGCATTAAATTCAGTGATCAGACTGCGCATACCATTGATAGTACCGCCACCCTTCATGAAATCATCAACAACTAGCACACGTGAACCTTCTGGAAGACTGCGCTTTGACAACTCCATCTTCTCGATTCGGTCAGATGAACCAGAAGCATAGTTAACACTGATAGTTGAACCTTCAGTGATTTTTGAATCACGTCTAACCATTACGAATGGAATATTTAGGAAATTGGCAACACTTTGAGCGATGGGAATTCCCTTAGTTGCGACTGTCATAACAACGTCGATCGAACTTTGAGAATATTGTGTGGCAATCATGCGGCCGATAGTCCTCAATACTTCTGGATCAGCCAACAAGTCAGTTAGATACAAGTAGCCACCTGGCAAAATACGGTCAGGTTCTTCTAATCTCTTAGTAGTTGTTTCAACGAAGTCAGTGGCTTCTTTCTTTGAGATTCCTGGTGTAAAAATCACACCACCGCCGGCACCTGGTAATGTTTCCAAGGCACCGATTCCGCGAATCATAAAGGTTCTTCTCAGAATTCCCAAATCTTCTGAGATGGATGACTTAGCTGATTCATATCTTTTGGCAAAAAATGCCAGCGAAATTAATGTATGTGGTCGTTCTAGTAAATGACGCGTTTCGTCAATTAATCGTTCGCTTCTTCGTGTTTTCATATATATCTCTCCTAAAAAACGTATATCAATTCAAATTATAAAGTAAATTACGCAACAATCAATTCATTTTCCACTAATAAGTTAAGATTTTCAAGTGTTTTTGTGGATTTTATGATAAATAAAAAATCTGTATTGAGTTTTTTGATTCAATACAGATGGTTTCTTCTATTATATTGTTTTGTTGCCGCCTCCAGATGGGAGAGAATGAGCCTGCTGTTTGGACCGGTTCGAGCCGTTGTCTCTCACCTCGATTTTGAACTTTGCATGGACCGCAAATTTCAAAACTCGTCCTGTGCTGTACGTCCGGCTTTTGCCGTCCTACACCACCACAACTGCTGGCTCATTCTCTCCCATCTTCCGGCTAGTCGCAGCTTTTTAATTTGATACTTCTGATACCGGTAGTCGGTATGGGATTTCTATTGTTGTTGCAACTTTTTTGTAGTTGTCATTACCTTTTACTTTGAATTTCTGTGTGAAATCTACTGTTAGTGTTCCTACATATGATTCTCCTACTACTTCTGAGTATTTCGTGAAGTTTGAGATTTTTAGTTCTTTTTTAGTTAGTTTGATTGTTGCTTGTGTATTTGTTCCATTTATTGTGACTGTTGGTTCTTTGTCATATTTGGCTTTCTTACCTATGTAATCATTCATATCTAGATTGATACTTTTACCATCCATGCTTGTTACTGTTGACCTGTCTATATAGACTTCGCCTTCAATTGAAACATTGTTTATTTTTGTCTTATTTAGGACATCATAATTTGTGATTGGATTATCTCTCAACGTTAATTCATTGAGACCTTTTAATTTAGAAAGAACGGTAATATTCTTTACTGATGTATCCTCGATTATTAATGTCTTCAAATTCTTGGCATATTGTAATCCTTCTAAATTACCGATGTCGGAACCAGATAAGTCCAATTCCTTTGCCTTTTTAAGCCTAGCTTCAGTCAAAGTCTGTTCGTGAGTCATGATTACTTGATCAATCAGGTTCTGGGATACCGCGTGTTGAAGGGATGTGTCTGGCATCCATGAATCAATATCGTCTAGTTCTTCATCTTTGATAGTTTTAGTTTGCCTATTAGATTCTGCTTGAGTTGTTGCTTGTTGGCTGACATTATCAAAGAATGGTGAATTAGTGGCAACCGCAGCGAGAAATATTATTCCAAATGACACTGCTGTAGCTATAAGGATTATTTTTATCTTCTTCATCTGGTTCACTTCCTTTATCGTGATTTATTTAGCGTATAAATAATTTTATAAAATTACCTGCGAGTTTGTCACGTCAGAACACAACCGCATGCAAAAAAGGATTGCTTTCGCAATCTTCATTATTGAAACTATTCAAACGTCACTGCATCCGCAGGAATCCATTCGTTGGTTGATACACGATACATCAATTGACCGTTGATCTCGGCTGTCATATCTGTGTAGAAACTTGCGTTCTTCTTCAAACCACGATTAGATTTGTTACCCTCTGCATCGTACAATTGTGAATCTGCACTTGGAGTAACTACACCTGTTAAAGGAGTGTATTCGATTACGTGACCTTCATGAATCCATTCGTGAGTTGAAACTTGGTAGTACTTCTCACCATTGATATAGATGAAGCGTCCCGTTGACCAGTTACTAAAACAGGATAGAGCACGGTTTTTAACTTTTTCTCCAGTTAACGTTACTAATTCTTTGTATGAACCAATATGTGTTCTTACTACAGACTTATTAGCGTGGAAGACTTGTGTATCGCTTTCCTTGATCCACTCATCATCAGAAATTTGGAAGTAAACTTCTCCGTCAATTTCTGCCTTTTTAGTCGTCTTGAAATCTGTAGTTCCACTTAGATTCTTTACACCTGTATTCTTACCATTACTATCGTAAATATTTAGAGATTGTTTATCCGTCATAATGTTTGTGGAAGTGATATTCTCCACACTTGGCGGTGTTGGTTTTTCTGGATCCACTGGATCTGGGTTTCCTGGGTTGTCTGGATCCGTTGGATCTGGATCTTCCGGTTCACTCGGATTATCTGGATCTGTTGGATCTGGATCTTCTGGCTCTTCCGGGTTATCCGGATCCGTTGGATCTGGATAACCCGGTTCTTCTGGATTGTCTGGGTCTGTTGGATCTGGATCTTCTGGTTCTTCCGGATTGTCTGGGTCTGTTGGATCTGGATCTTCCGGTTCTTCTGGATTATCTGGATCTGTTGGATCTGGATCTTTATCCAACACAGTTATCAAAGCAACAATCTTGTATTCCGGATCATTCGCAAACGAATATGTAATTGTATACGTGGCCGGCTTATTAGTATCAACCTCCCCATCAGCTTGTAAGTCACCGACTGAACGGCTTACACCATACTTATCAATTGCACTTACAAAGCCAATAGATGGATTCCAATCTGAACCAAACTCTACATCTTTGTTTTCAGTCACAATGTTTGATTTTTGAGTCCTATATGTCACAGGTTGACTAGCATTCACGACAGTATCATGTGATTTGTCATTGTTAGTGATACTAACGTTGAATTTCAAATCAATTATTCCATCTTCTAAATTCTTCGCTGGAATTCTCAATTTACCTGTTTTCTTATTGAACTCCCCTTCACCACCAGCATATGTAACTGTGCTGTTTTCACCGAAAGGCAAATCAATACTCAAGATAATCCAACCATCAGTTCCTTTTTGAACATCAGATTGTTCTTTAAGTTCGACTTTTTGTCCTTCAGTATTCAGAGTTTCAATGTTTTTACCGTTCAAAGCATCAAAGTTAGTGATTCCATTACCTGATAGATTTAAGTTATTCAAGCTACCCAGTTCACTCAAATCTGAAATGTCAGTTATTTGATTATCAGATAAATTCAAGTTATTCAGATTCTCAGCAAATTCCAAACCTTTCAAGCTTGTAATCCCTTTACCTGACAATTCTAAAGTATTCACATTTTTAATGTTATCCGTAGTCAGTTTCTCACCATTAAGTTGTTTTTCAATAGCTTCACGTAACTTGGTATCTGGAATCCATGAATAATCGACTGGCTTATCCGGATTTTCGTTTACAACTACAGTAGCCGTAAATTTGTTATTACCATCACCTTTAAACCAATAATCAACTTCATATTCACCTGGAATATTGGTCTGTACATTTCCGGAAGATTCTATATCATCAAACTCAACATTGACACCATATTTATCAGTTGCACTAATGAATCCCATCTTATTATCCCAATTTGAATTAAAATCTACAGCTTGATTTTCAACATTAATAACTGGATCCTGAGTTTTAAATATTACCGGTTGACTTACATTCACGACAATATCATGTGGTTTGTCATTATTAGTGATACTAACGTTGAATTCCAAATCAATTATTCCATCTTCTAAATTCTTCGCTGGAATTCTCAATTTACCTGTATCTTTATTGAACTCTACCTCATTACCAGCATATTTAACTGTGCTGTTTTCACCGAAAGGCAAATCAATACTCAAAGTAATCCAACCATCAGTTCCTTTTTCAACATCGGATTGTTCTTTAAGTTCAACTTTTTGTCCTTCAGTATTCAGAGTTTCAATACTTTTACCGTCTAAAACATCAAAGTTAGTTATTTGATTATCAGATAAATTCAAATCAATTAAGCTTTCAGCAAACTCTAGGCCATCTATACTGGCGATTCCTTTTCCAGATAAGTCCAATGATTCTACTTTACTAAGATTGCCTTGAGTTAGTTTTTTCCCATTTAATTGTTTCTTAATTGCCTCTTGCAATTTTTCATCTGACATCCATTCAGAAATATTTGGCTCTGGATTTTCAGGATCTTCCCTTACAGTAATTGTGGCAATGAACTTCTTTTCAGGATTATCTTTGAACCAATAACTAACTTCATGTTCACCAGGTTCTTTGGTATTAACTGGAGCAGATGATTCTATATTATCAAAATCAACATCAAAACCGTACTCATCAGTTGCACCGTCAAATCCCATTTTGTTATTCCAATCGGAATCAAAATCCACGGTTTGATCTTTGACATGAATAATTGGACTCTGAGTTTTAAATACTATGGGGTGCTCAATACTTACTGTTGAAACATATTCATTATCAATAGTTTCTCCAGTTAGTTCAAATTGCGATTTTATCATTCCATCTGATAATTCTTCTTCAGATATTGTTAAAACATTATCTTTTATATTGAAATCACCTTTACCGAGATAATTAATATTACTGTTCTTACCAAAAAGTGAACTATAATCTATAGAAATAATACCATCTGAACTCTTTTCTATACTTAATTCATCAAGTTTCCTATTCTGTATTCCAATAGAAAGAGTTTTTATACGGGTATCATGCAAATAATCAAAATTAGTAATTTGATTATCATCCAAACGTAATTCTCCGAAACGATAAATATCCTTAAATGCCGAAATGTCACTGATTTGATTGTTGCCCAAATGCAAATAATGTAAAAATAAGTTTTCCAATACTGTAATGTCGCTAATTTGATTATTAGTCAGGTGCAAACGCATAAGATCTGCTTTATTTTTTAATGCGGTAATGTCACCAACTTGATTATTATCCAAATCCAAGATAAGAAGTTCATTCAAATTCTTTAGTGGCATTATGTCACTGATTTGATTGTTGTTCAAAAATAAGGTAAGAAGACTCGTATTACTACTTAATGCTGTAATGTCACTGATTTGATTATTGCCTAATCGTAAGTAATTAAGTGATGACAAATTCTTTAATGCTGTAATATCACTGATTCGATTATTGTTCAAATATAATTTATAAAGTTTGGGTAAGCTCTCTAATGTTGTAATATCACTAATCTGATTATCAGATAAATTCAAATCGGTTAGACTTTCAGCAAATTCTAATCCTTCTAGATTCTCTATATTTTTTTCAGTTAAATCTAAAGATTTCACCTCTTTAAGATTATCTTGAGTTAGTTCCTTCCCACCAAGTTGTTCTTTGATGGCATTTTGTAGATTTTCATCTGGCATCCATGTAGAGATATCTGGTTCCGCAGTTTTAAATACCACGGGTTGCTTGATATTAATGGTAGCAGACTCCCGCCTTATTCCACCAACAAGCACAGACAGTTTAAATTGTAAGTCAATTATTCCATCTGAAAGATTTTCTGCTGGTATCTTCAAGATACGTGTTTCTTCATCAAATCCATCACCTGCATACTCAACATCACTATTTTCACCAAATAGTGAATTATAATCTATAGAAATACTCCCATCTTCCTCTTTTTCTATAGTTAATTCATCAAGTGTTACGTTCTGTCCTCCCAAGTAAACTGAGTACAAATATTCATTTAAATAATCAAAATTTGTGATTTGATTATCACTCAAATCTAAGTAACTAATTGATGGTAAATTTTTCAATCCTGAAATGTCACTAATTTTATTACTATGTAAATATACGTAACGAAGTGATGGTAAATCTTCTAATCCTGAAATGTCACTAATTTTATTATTATACAAAATCAAGTCCGTAAGATTGGGCAAATCTTTCAATTCTGAAATATTGTTAATTTTATTATTTTGCAAACGTAATTCGACAAGTGAGGGTAAATTTTTCAATCCTGAAACTTCACTAATTTCATTATCCTGTAGATTTAAGTAGTAAAGTAATGGTAAATTATTCAATCCCGAAATGTCACTAATTTTATTATCCTGTAGATTTAAGTAGTAAAGTGATGACAAATTTTTCAATTCTGAAATATTGCTAATTTTATTAGTTCGAAAATTTATTCTCTGTAAATTTCTTGCAAATTCTAATCCTTTTATATCAGCTATACCAATCTCAGGTAAATACAAATCTTCTATACCAAGCAGATCTTCTTTAGTAGCTGTCATCGGATCAAGGCCATATAAATCACAAATTGCATTCCGTAAATTATCATCTGGCATCCACTCTGACATACTCTGTTCTTTGGCAGGTAACACTTGTTTAAAGTTCACAGTTGTGTATGTACCATTAACATTAACCTGAAATTCTAAATTAGTGACACCATCTGAGATATTCTCCGCAGGTATTTCTAATATTAGCGTATCTGTATTGAGGTTCCCATCTCCCAAATATTTTACTTGACCGTTTTTACTGAAAAACGAACTAAAATCTAAGTAAATAATACCGTCTTTTTCTTCAGATATTGGTACCTCTCCAGATTTCACACTTTGACCATAAACATCAAAAATTCCTTTTTTGCCATCTAATGCATCAAAATTTGTAATTTGATTATATTCTAATTCTACGTATTCAAGATTCTGAAGATTCTTTAATGGAGAAATATCACTGATTTGATTGTTATCCAACCGCATACGTCTAAGATGGGTCAGATTTTCCAGAGGACCGATATTTTCCACCTGATTATTACACAAATACAAATTGACCAAATTTTGAAGATTAGACAGAGGTGAAATATCACTTATTTGATTGTCACCTAAATCCAAGTACGTAAGATTTTTACAATTTGACAATGGTGAGATATCCACTATTTGATTTAAGCATATATCCAATCTGGTTAAATTTTCAGCCAGCTCTAGTCCTTTTACATCTGATATTCCTTCTCTTCTAAGATACAGGCTTTTTACTTCTTTAATATGCTCTGGAGTAAGCTTTCCTCGACCTATATTAAGTTCGTCCTCAATAGCGTTACGCAAATTTTCATCTGGCATCCAAGCATATTCATCCTCAGTAGCTTCTTCTGCATGTACAACATGCGTTCTAGCTAAATGTGATATCAAATGTGAACTGCTAACCGTTGATGTAAACAACAGACCTGTACTAACTCCCGCTACAACCTTAACCATTTTTTTACCTGACATAATTTCACTTCCTTTATGTGATTTATTTAACGTATGAATATTTTACCGAGTTACCTGTGAACTTGTCATGTTTAAACACAACAAATAGCAAAAAAGATTGCTTTCGCAATCTTCATTAGTAGAAACTATTTGAATGTAACTGAATCTGCAGATACCCATTCATCAGTTGCCACACGATACATTAATTTGCCATTAATTGTAGCTGTTTTATCAGTGATGAATGTTAATCCTTCTTTCAATGCACGATTAGATTTTTTACCCTTGCTATTATAAAGTTGTGCATTTTCAGTGGCGTTAACTACTCCACTGATTTTTTTGTATTCCAAGACATGGTCATCATGTACCCATTCGTGAGTCGCAACTCTGTGATGCCATTCGCCTTGGAAGTATGCATAACGGTCTGTATACCAGTTCGTCATTTTTTCAAGTGCTCTATTTTCAACAAGTCCCGCGTTTCTAAACTTTGTTAAATCCTTAATAGAATCACCGTGAGTTTGCACATATGAATCGTTGAAGTAGAATACTTTTACATCATCAACTTTTACCCAGTCGTCATTATTAAGTTTATAATACTCAACACCATTAACAGTATTAATTTTATCCGTTACAAAATCTGTTGTCTGTTTTGTAAGTTTCTTTTCTCCTGTTTTTGTTCCACTTAAATTGTAGATATCCAAAGATTTTTTATCAGTCATAATATTTGTTGGTTCGATGTCTCTGATAGAATTACCATTCTGATTCCCTGAATTTTCTGTTCCGCCATTTCCATCCGGTTCTTCTGGATTCTCTGTTTCACCATTCCCATCCGGATTTTCTGGATTCTCTGTTCCACCTTTATCATCTGGATCAGGTTCCAATATTTCAGGTTTAATCGTAAACGGTTGAGTTAGTCTAATAGTAGTTCGGCCTGATACATTAGTACTGAATATAAAGATACTTTGTTCAAAGACAAAACGTAAAGTATGAGTCTTCACCAATTCTCTCAAATAATCTGTAACATTGTGTATTGTCAAAACATTGCCTTTTAGTTCAAAATCTTTTTCTTCTATGTTATTGTCATCTATTTTCAAAGAAAACGCCGAATTTCTTACAATTTCTCCTGATGATTTACCAAAATAATCACTCAAATTAATAACTATTTTACTGCCATCAATTTCAATTGTATTTTCACGAATATTCTGCGCATCAATGGCCAGTGAACCAGTTCCCGGTTTTAATACAGCTAAGTCATCAAAATTTGCTGTTTCTCTGTCTAAAATGTGATATTTCTTTTCTGGATTGTCAAAGTTATTCAATAATTCATAATTTGCTGGTAATTTAGAAATTCCAACTTTACCAAGGCCCTGAAGATGCTCTATACCTTCTAAATCCGTAACTTTTGACAAATCAATGTTTTTGGGAATTCTCTTGTTCATTAATTCCTGTGTCAAATCACTAACATCGACTTCTAATGCTGATGCAATTGCCTTTTGTAACTCTCCATCTGGCATCCAACCATCAATATTTCCATTTTCAGTGTCAGCTTGAACATTTTCGATTAAACTGTCATTTGAAAATACATTCATAGAGTCCAAAGCAACCGCGGAGGTAATCGTTCCTACTGATAACAACGAGGAAACCATAATTACTTTTATTTTCTTCATAATTTTCACTTCCCTTTATGTGATTTATTTAACTTCGTGAATTGTAAAATTAATCCGAACACCTAATCAAAAAAAAATACCCATAGTAAATGTTTTACAATGGTAGTGACTAAACAGACCATGAAAGAAGACATTTACTATGAGCATATCTACTTTAACACAGTATCACCGTGGTGCCA
>NZ_RHOO01000040.1 GCF_003946555.1 Companilactobacillus hulinensis
TTTCCTGCCTAACGGCGAGTGAAAAAGCGGTCAAGCTGGCTCAGCTTGGACGGGGTTCGGGGCGTCAGCGCCCGAATTAATGTGGCTTGCCACACCTTTTAGGCAACGAACAGAGTGAGGCGCAAGGAGCATAGCGACTGGAGTTTAATGTGAGCCGTTTTTTGGCTCACTCCTTTGTGTTTTTTTGTTTTAGGTTTGTATCTCGTACAGTAGTGCCTCTTATATACCTCTTTTATAAACCTCTTTTAAACCTCTTTTAAGGGCATGTTCCACGTTACTCTACCAAGCGTTTCACAAATGTTTGGGGGTCCAATTGTCTGTTTATGGGGGTCCAATTGTCTGTTTATAGGGGTCCAATTGTCTGTTTATGGGGGTCCAATTGTCTGTTTATAGGGGTCCCGTCTTGAGGTTCCGGCCTTGATATGGTAGCCTCTGATTTAGGAGGTGGTTTTTTGAGCAACGAACTAGTTAAATATGATCCAGAGTTAAATACCATTCCACTTCGAAAATTTACTCCAGTTGAAATGAATTTATTTTTTTCGATTATTTCTCGTATGCGTGATAAGGGAGATCAGACCGTTCGTTTTACTTTTGATCAATTAAAAGAGTTAAGTGCTTATAAACCTACTGCAAATAACCGTTTTGAAGATGACATTCAGAGAACTTATGAAAAAATGATGGGATTACATTTTGGTAGACGAAGTAAAAGTGGCTTAAATCGAGAATTTTTTGTTATGTTTACCGAATTTGAAATTAAAGGCGAAGCTGAAATACCTTACGTTGATATCCGGGTTTATCCTAAAGCCTTACACTTACTAAACGATTTAGAAAGTTGGGTTCGTTATGCGTTGGCAGAGTTTAGAGATTTAAAAAGTAGTTACGCAAAAACAATGTTTCGGTTACTAAAACAATTTAGAACTACTGGGTACGCTTACTTTTCCAAAGCAGATTTTGATGAGTTACTTGATATTCCAAAAACTTATCGGCAAGGCGACATTAACAAAAAAGTGATAAAACCAATCAAAGAAGAACTTACCCCCCTATTTCGTGGGCTAACTGTCCGAAAGAAATACGGTAAAGGGCGAGGAAAACCTGTTATTGGCTATTCGTTTACCTGGAAACCCGAAAAGAAAGACGCTAACGACTTCTCACAAGGTCAATTTCAAGATGAACGTCAAAAACTCTTTAATATTCAGCATAATGGCGAATTAACAGAACAGGAAAAATGGCGTGCCATTGATAAAGTTAAGGGGTTAACTTTAGGCTCTACTGAAAAGCAAGCATTGGCTGTCAAACAAGCCGAACATGATAAAAAAATAAGAGATCAAGCAAGAAAAGAAGCACTCGCTGAACTCCGAAAGGGGTTTGGAAATCATGCCTAAAACTATTAGAGAACTTGCTGATGAATTGGGCGTTTCAAAGCAGGCTATATGGCAAAAGATAAAAAGAGATGCGTCAATCGATTTACGTCAATTTACATCAACAAAAGGCAATACTGTTTACGTTGATGTTGATGGGCAAAAAGCTATTAAAGCAATGTTCTCAAACGATTCATCAACAAGATACCGTCAACAAAAAGATGATGTTGACGACAACAAAAAAGATGCGGTTGATGGACAAGATGAAGTGAAATTCCTTCGAAATTTAGTATCAGAATTTCAATCTGAAAAGAAAGAGTTACATAAGTTACTAGATCAGCAACAAAGATTGGCCTTACAGGACAAACAACTGCTCGAAGAATACAAGGCAGAAATTAAGGACTTGAAAGCCTTAACGATGGCACCGCATGATAATAGTGAAAAAGAAGTGACGTCAGACAAACAACCGGAACCTGAAAATAGCACCCCGGAGTCACAACCTAAACCTAAAAAGTGGTGGCGTTTTGGTAAATAGTTACAACTAAAAAAGAAAAGAAGACTAGTTAAATAGCGGAAGATAAATTTGAACAATCTGTAGCTGCCAAGCTAAAGGGTGAGGGCTGGGACTGTCCCACAGATTATTCTGGTGGGTAGATTGTAAAATTAATCCGAACAGCGTTCGGATTAATTTTACAATCTACCATATTAAAGAATATTTCATCTTATTTAATAAGAAACCATATTTATATAACAACATAAAATACACTAAGTTATTTTATTGAACATATATCGTACTTTATCTATCCGACTATTTGGACGACGGGGCTGGCAAACAGGTTCACCGGTAGTAACATGGTACCCTTTTAACTCTGTTAAACAAACACTACGTCCATTTGTAAAGAAAGTTAAATCACTACGATATTCTTGAATACACCGAGCAGGGATTTCTCCACTAAGAATGACCTCATTATTTTTCAATTGAGTGTCTACGATGTTCGCACAATATTTAGGAGCATCGTTGTATGCTCGTGAAAGATATTCCTGTGGCGCATAAATTTTAAAACTAAGATATGGCTCTAACAATTCTGTTCCAGCTTTTTTTAAGACTTGTTCCAATACAATAGGAGCAAGCATCCGAAAATCTGCTGGGGTACTAACAGGGCTATAGTATAAGCCATACTTAAAACAGATTTTACAATCCGTCACATTCCAACCATATAATCCTTGTTCGCAACCATAGCGTATCCCTTCCATAACTGCATTTTGAAATGATTGATTTAAGTATCCAAGAGAAACCGAGCTCTCATACTGCATTCCACTTCCCAACGGAAGCGGTGATACAGATAAACCAATGGAAGCCCAGAAAGGATTTGGCGGCACTTCGATGTGAATGGTATATTCTGCATTTTTTAACGGTCTCTCCATATAAATGACTGTAGGCTCTTTTAGTTCTATCTCCACATGATACTTTTCTTGCAACAGTGCACTAATCACTTCCATTTGTACTTTCCCTAAGAAAGAAAGTATAATTTCATGTGTCGTAGAATCCACGTAATATCGTAGAAGCGGATCACTATCTGAGATTTCCAAAAGGGCATCAAGCAACATTTCTCTCTGTTCAGGTTTACTCGGTTCAACAGTTATTTGTAGTAGAGGGTGCGGATTTTCAATCTTTTTTCTCTGTGGCAATAGTTTTGTATCTCCAAGAACACTATTTAACTTCAAAAACTCATTTTGCAAAATAACAATTTCTCCAGAATAAGCTCTATCAATCTTACATAATTCACCATTTATTGAAGTATACATTTCTGTAACTTTTATTTTTTCTTTTTCTGATACTCTAACCGAATCTCGTAAATGTAGTACTCCACTATAAAGGCGTATATATGCAAGACGTTGTCTTTTTTTTGTATATTCAATTTTGAAAACATTTCCGCAAAGTTCAGACGGACCTCGATGTGTTGATGAATAAAATTTATTCGTAATCACTTCTATAAGGTTATCAATCCCTATATTGTTTTTTGCACTTCCGTGATAAACAGGGAACAGGGAACAATTATGAAATCTTATGCTTTCCTCTTGTTCGAGTTCCAATGCTTCTAATGATTTACCGGACATATATTTCTCTAAAAGGTCATCGTTTCCCTCTATTACCGTATCCCATTGTTCAGATTCGGTAAAGTTCGTCACACACATATTAGGATACAGTTCTACCTTCTGTTTGATTACAATTTCGGCAGAAAGTTTCTCTTTAATATCCTGATAAACCGTTGATAAATCAATTCCATTTTGGTCAATCTTATTGATAAAAAAGATTGTGGGAATCCCCATTTTCCTAAGTGCATGAAATAATATACGAGTTTGTGCTTGTACGCCATCTTTTGCAGAAATCAGTAGAATTGCCCCATCTAAAACTGATAATGAACGATATACTTCTGCTAAGAAATCCATATGTCCTGGCGTGTCTATGATGTTCACCTTCGTATTTTCCCACTGAAAAGAGGTTATTCCTGTCTGAATTGTAATTCCTCTCTGACGTTCTAAAAGCGTATTATCCGTCCTCGTTGTACCTTTGTCCACGCTTCCTAATTCTGTAATCGCTCCACTGTTATATAATAAGCTTTCTGTTAAGGTAGTTTTTCCTGCATCAACATGAGCTAAAACTCCAATATTAATAATTTTCATGTGATTTTCCTCCATTCAAAAACCCAAAAGGGCATAAAAATCCCAGTGATAAATACTTTTATCACTGGGATTTTTATGCATAACCATAGGTATACAAAGCATACAGATATTCTCTGGATACTTTAGAATCACATGATAAAGGTATTCTTAAACTGGGTACAAAAAACTAAGCCCTCCTAAAAAAGGACATCTAATTATTTGTTCCCGCTATCAAATTGACAGTTTATTTAAGAATACCTTGCCGCATATTTATTAACTCCTTTTAAATAGTCACTTAAATAATAGCACGTAAGAGCATATTTGTAAAGGAATCTCCAATTTTTTATCAAAAAGAGTACATGATTACAAAGTATCTGTAATCATGTACCAATATTTGTTATTTTACAATCTTCCAATTATCTTGTTTTTCTAATATCAACTCAAATTGCGAGATTTGGGTTGCCTTTGTTTCTTGATCTAAATATTTCACAGCGACATTCACGATTACTTGGTTATCTTTTCTGGTAAAGATAGGATTCACCAATTCCTCGAAAACATATTCCTTGTTAATCATAGGTAACACATGATTACTTACATAGTAAGTCAATTCTTTTTCTGTGGCGGTAGGATAGAGCTGGAAGAACGTTTCTAAAAAGCTAATGATTTCGTCCATCGTTTCTGTATCTACTGTATGGTCACTTTCTAGCTGTTTGGGTTGGTAGTCCGATTTTTGAGGTTTCTTACTCATTGTCGGATTTTTGATAATAACCATATTATCTGATTCATCTATATGGACAACCACATGAAAGCTAGACGATATAGTTTCCTTGTCTTTGTCTTCGGTAATAACTTGTTCAACAGAAAACAGTACCTCAAAGGTGTTCTCATTCACTTGAGAAACCTGCCACACCTGTATATCGTTCACACTAGAACTAGTAGGAATATCCTTACGAATCATTTCTTCATTTAATACCTGCAATTCTTCCGTCAAATAATGGGTCAATTTCTCATTTCGTTTATCAATGGCTTCTTGGGATTGTTGCCACGAAAAGTAGTCTTTCGCAAAGGATTTCACAAAACTTTCTACTTGGTTGGTATCGACAATCTGCTGTTTAATGATTTCTGTTTCACGGACAGTATGAGTGTCAATGGCAGTAAAATTTTTATAGATTCCAAATCCGACACTACCAATCAATAAAACCCATAAAACAAAGGTTAATTTCTTATGCGTGCCAACTTTAATCATCGGAACTTTTCTTTGCTTGCTCGGTTTTTTAGATTTCTTTGGTTTCTCCTTCTTTTCTTTTCGCTCGTTTATCAGCACCAGTCCCGACGCTTCCTGTCAAATAACGGCCGATAATGTTATAGCCAGCTGCTTTCAGTGATTTAGCCGTAGCAGCTGATGTGATTTGAGTAGCCATGTCGACACCATCTGAAGATCGGTTAGTGTTACCATTACTAGTTAATAAGCCTTTGATCACAGTTAGGTCAGCAGTTGAAGTATAAGGAGGCAACTTCATGAATTTTCTAAAGGAAACTATACCGTCGGCAACATTTTGTGTAAATTGGCCATTGAAGGCGCCTGAATAGAAACCATTAACGTAAAGACCATATTGAATAATTTTAACGATTGCCCCAGTTGCGCCAGAATTAACAGTTGGTGTTTTATTGATCGTACCAGGACCATAATAACCATTAGCAGTTCCAGTATCCATACCTTCCACTGACTGCAAAGCATAAATCAAAGCAGTGTTCGTATCCCTTTGATAAATTCCATCACATGGTAAAATACCAGTGTAAGCTTGATAATCATGATTAAGCTGTTGTTGCATTGAACGGATTTTAGCGTCCCCACCAGGAACTAAAACAAACGCGCTCATTGTCAACAAGGCTTTCATAATATCCGAGTTTACATTGGCGCTGGTGTCTTTGATACCGGCGTCTTTTTTTAATTCAACGACAGCAGCAGCCGTGTTAGTAGTAAATTCTCCGGTAAAGTCTTCAGGGTTGATACCCTTACACCAAAAGCCACCTTGGATTATTTTAACAACATTGTGCTTAAAGCCAGTTTTAACTTTATTAGCAAATTGAGTATCCCATTTAGCGGCAGTTGAAGGGCCAAAATTATCAACTAGATCTGTGATACCTAATTCGTGTTGCAGGGCTCTAGTTAACCCATAAACTGTGTTCCAACCAGTATTACCGTCCTCGGGTACTTTACCAAAGCCAGAAACTTTACCGTAAGTTTTGTTGAGCCAGACTTGTGTTTCTTTTACCATTTCATCCATACATAAATCGTCCTTTCTGTGTTGTTTAGCAACCATAAGCGCCTACAACGAACAAGCTATCAAATGAGTAAGCAGTTTCTGATTCAACCTCCTTAAAAATTATTTGCTCAATATTCGAACACACGTTCGAGTAGACGGCTTAATTTTAGCACAGAAAAACAAGAAAACAAATTTTTGTCGGATTATTTTCGAACAAAAAACGATCTGAGGGTCCGCTCTGCTCCCCCTCGTAACCATTTAGTGAAATAAAGCATTTATGCGGTTATACT
>NZ_RHOO01000041.1 GCF_003946555.1 Companilactobacillus hulinensis
TACCATTAAACAAAAAAACAGCCCCTATTATCTATCCACTAGATAACGGGGGCTGTTTTATAGGGGCGATTAAAAAAAGGCACAAATAACCCCTCAAAATCATTGTTAAAATAACCCCCAATATCTATAATGTAGATGTTGGGGGTTATTTGTTTTTATATGGTATAAATGACTTCTCTTATTCGTCATTTTTTCGATACCTTTTGGAACGATTTTGACCAGGAAATAAACGATCATGCGATCCGACTCGAATGCCAATTAAGACTAGTTCATCTTTATCAATCGTATAAACCACCAGGACATCGTTAGTTTCGCTTGGTGTTTTGTTTTTCGGGGTATCTCGTAAGTGAAATTCATTATAACCGCTCATTCGCCGATTAAGCTCATGATCTTCAAATTCTGGTGGTAATTGTTGTTGCTCAAGCAACAGGTCAATGGCTGCTCGAACTTCCTCAATAATAGATTTGTCTAAACTGGCTAACCGTTTTAGATCAGCATTAAAGGTTGCACGTGGTTTAAATCTTAGTTTTTTCATTATTTAAACTGACCCCAATAACCATCATCTGATTCAACAATTTCATCGTCAGGTAAAACATGGCGTTTAATTAACTGATCACGTGCAATTGCATATTCTAACGAACCTTCTTTAGCTTTTAATGCTCTTTCTAACCAGTCCATTTTTTCTTGTGAAACGATGGCTACTGCGCGACTATTTGAACGAGCAATATAAACGGTTTCGTCTTCGTCATTAACTTGATCTAAATATTTTTTTAGGTTAGCGCGAAAATCGCTCTGTGTTAGTGCTAATGTCATATTTACCACCCTTTCATTGTACTTAATATTGTACTTTAATTTGTACTAAAAATCAATTTTTAAGGAGCTAAAACTATGCAACAAGTTGTCTTACCCATCAAAGATTCAAACGTTCTCAAAGAGGTTCAAGATACCTTACTCAACAACTTTAAAGCTGGCCGGCGTAACTATACAGTTTTTCAAGTTGGCAAAGCTACGCTACTGCGAGTGAGTGATGTCATGCGCTTAAAACAAACCGATATTTTTAATCCGGACGGTGCTATTAAACAAAATGCGTTCATTCACGACCGAAAAACGGGTAAGCCTAATACCTTGTACCTTAAACCTGTTCAAACAGAGCTTTTATTGTATCGTCAATGGCTGCTTGATCATAAACTAGAATCTGAATGGCTCTTTCCGTCCATTCAACACCCAGAACGCCATATTACGGAAAAACAGTTCTATAAAATCATGAGCAAAGTCGGCGATCTTTTAAGCATTAATTACCTTGGTACCCACACTATGCGCAAAACTGGGGCTTATCGCGTTTATACGCAATCCAATTACAATATTGGCTTAGTCATGCACTTATTAAATCATTCAAGTGAAGCCATGACTCTAGCTTATTTAGGCTTAGACCAAGCAAGTACCGAAAGTATGTTAGATCAAATTGATTTTGGTTAGTTTTATTTGGATTTTTAGTTGTCGCCAACGGCGACTTTTGATACAGGTTTTTAATGGGTCTAGCACAACATAGAATAAATTCTATGTGTAAGTGCGCATTGACCTCGTTTCACTCGGTCTGCTGATAAACATAAAATCAATTTCTGCTGTTATTGAATTGACTGTATTTTTAATCCAATTTATGTTTGCACTTAACTGAGTTTGTTATGCTTTAAACGCTAAAAATTGTTGCATATCCCGCTGCTTTCAACCAAATTTTTTTAATTGCTTTATGCAGAGAATCTTCATAAACTTGGCAACACAATTTGAATAACTAATTTTAAGAACTGCGTATCTAATTTGAAATTATTATTTTAATGTTAGGAGTAATTAAGCTGAACTAAAAGAAAGTATTAAAACCAATTGATGAAACGCTTGCTGATCCTTGGCAAGTTGATATTCAAGAATTGTTTGAAGCTACTGTCAATGAACCTGACGAGATCAAAAAGAATTTGTATGATTCCCTGGATACTTATATTTTGCAAAAAAGGCAAGAAGATATTAGTAATCTCCCAGGTTCTGTCATCTAGCCCTCTAAAAGCTCACTGAGGGCTTTTTATTTTGTGTTGGTATAAATATATATAAATAGTCTCAAAATCGCTGATAACAAAAAATAAGGCCCTTAAAAAGGGACATAGCAGTTAAATCTTTATCAAGTTTTAGAAAAGCTAACTATTTGCTGTCAATGGTAGCGGACGAGCAAAGCGTAGGAGCATAAGGAATTGACAGCTTTAAACAAGTCTTAAAACTGAAATGGCGAAAGCCAAAGTTTCTACAAAACTTTGCTTTCCTGCCTAACGGCGAGTGAAAAAGCGGTCAAGCTGGCTCAGCTTGGACGGGGTTCGGGGCGTCAGCGCCCGAATGAATGTGACTTGTCACACCTTTTTAGGCAACGAACAGAGTGAGGCGCAAGGAGCATAGCGACTGAAGTTTAATGTGAGCTGTTTTTTGGCTCACTCCTTTGTGTTTTTTGATTCTAGGTTTTGACCTCGTACAGTAGTGCCTCTTTTAAACCTCTTTTATAAACCTCTTTTAAACCTCTTTTAGACCCCTTTTGAGACTTACTCTCCCAAGGCTTATAGAAGTTTATCAACGAGGTTTTGTCTGTTTATCAACGAGGTTTTGTCTGTTTATCAACGAGGTTTTGTCTGTTTATCAACGAGGTTTTGTCTGTTTATCAACGAGGTTTTTAATGGTGATCGTTGATAAACAATCGTTGATTTTGTATGATAGTTGTGGAGGTGTGATTATGAGCAATGAACTTATAAAATATGATCCTGAACTTAATACCATTCCGTTACGTAAATTCACCCCTATTGAAATGAATCTATTTTTTTCAATTATTTCTCGTATGCGTGATAAGGGAGATCAGACAGTTAGATTTTCTTTTGAACAACTTAAAGATTTGAGCAACTATAAACCGACTGCAAATAATCGCTTTGAAGATGATATTCAAAGAACTTATGAAAAGTTAATGGGACTTCATTTTGGAAGACGTAGTAAATCTGGATTAAATAGAGAAATATTTGTTATGTTTACTAAATTCAGAATTGTTGGTGAAGCTGATTCTCCTTATATAGACATTGAAGTATATAAAGATGCTTTGCCACTTCTTAATAATTTAGACACGTGGGTTAGATATGCTTTAGCGGAATTTAGAGATCTTCGAAGCAGTTATGCTAAAACCGCTTTTAGATTGTTAAAAGGTTTCAGAACAACCGGTTATGCTTTTTTATCAAAAGAAGATTTTTTTGAGTTACTTGATATTCCTAAAAGTTATTGGAAAAAACCGGGAGACGTTGATAGATACGTTCTTAAACCAATTAGAGAAGAATTAACTCCTTTGTTTAGAGGATTAACGGTTAGAAAAAAATATGGTAAAGGGCGCGGAAAACCAGTTATTGGCTATTCGTTTACCTGGAAACCTGAAAAGAAAGACGCTGACGACTTCTCACAAGGTCAATTTCAATCTGAACGTCAAAAACTCTTTAACATTCAGCATAATGGTGAATTAACAGAACAGGAAAAATGGCGTGCCATTGATAAAGTTAAGGGGTTAACTTTAGGCTCAACTGAGAAACAAGCGGAACACGATAAAAAAATAAGAGATCAAGCAAGAAAAGAAGCACTTGCTGAACTCCGAAAGGGGTTTGGAAAACATGCCTAAAACTATTAGAGAACTTGCTGATGAGTTTGGTGTATCAAAACAAGCCATTAGGGAAAAAACTAGATGCAAACTTTAGTTGTTGTTAATTCGGGATATTTGCTGTTAAAGCAACATTCATTGGTGGCAACAACCAGAACCAAATCAATTATAGTTTAGCTTGAAGATTGATACCTAAAGAAAACCAATCGACAACCAAGTTTAAGTTTTGCTTGTCGATTGGTTTTCTTGTCGTTTTTAACTTATAATTTAAGGCGGATTAATTAGGCGGTGAAACTATTGGGCAAGACTATTCGGCAACTTTCAGAAGAATTTAAATTGTCAAAACAAGCTATTAATCAACGTATTAATAGCATTAATGGCTTTCGAAGCAAACACACTTACAAAGTTAAAAACCATCTAGAAATAGACAACCAAGGCGTTAAAATGCTTGCTAATTTTGACAAGCAAAAACGACAAGAACGACAACCAAATCGGCAAGCTGAAAACGACAAGGACAAAAATATTGATCAGATCTTGCTGAAGCAACTTGATGTTAAAGATCAACAAATTGCAAATTTACAACAAGCCTTAGATCAGCAGCAAAAATTACAGATAGCAACGGTTGCAGAGAACCATCGATTAAAAGAACACGTTCAGAAACTGAGTGGCTTGTTTGAATCTTCTAGTGCTACTCATCAGCAACAATTAAACGACAAGGACGATACCTTGACGAATAGTTCTAATACCAGTCACATCAAGGATAAAAACGACAATCAAAATGAAAATAAAGTTGCTGAATATGGTAATAGACAAAAGAAAACATTTAAGAACAACACCAATAATAGTTGGTGGCATTTTTGGTGACAATCAGTGGCAGCAAGGCTCTGGATCTGTAGATGAAAAAATATTTGGATTTGTAAACAAAAGGCGTTTATATCAAAATGATTTTAACCAATTGAGTCACGAGCCCAAACCTACTGTTGAATTTTCAGCATTATTTAATTCTTCATGGTGGATATATGGGTTGAAAAATACTATGGAAAATAATGATCTTGAAAAATATCCTAGAAAAAATGAGAAACAATATCAAGATTACTTTGATAACCTAAGAATAGATGGAGTGAAAATATTTTTTTGACAATTATGATTATTGGTGGTTTGGACTTTATTATTAAGAGCTCTATACAGGCATGCTTATTATGGATAGTGGCATTAATAGAGGTTCAGAAGGGCGAGAACAGATTTCATATGGGCATTCGCTGTTCATACAATAATAGCCGTTTCGTTAACAGCGACTAAATTAATCGATTTGTTAAAAATGATATTAATCTGGGATTTAGGTTATCCGATTTGTGAAAAAAGTGGTTGTATTGATCCTTAAAAATTAAATAAAAAGGTAGATTGTAAAATTACTTATTTATGCAAAAAAATATGAGATAAGGATATTGAATTTATCCTCATCTCATATTTTAATTTAATCATTAACCGTTATATTTTGATAATTTGAAAACAACTTTGTCTTTGTTGTGTAATTTCTTTTTGTCAGCTGAAACGTTAACTTGTTTGCCATTAACAGTGAATGTCCAGTAAATTTTCTTCTTGTTATTTTGTTTGTGACCGTCGATAGCTGTGATAAAGCCGCCTTTGTCGTTAACTTTCCAGCCTTTTTTAAGACCATCAGTAACAGTGGCATTCTTTTTCAATGTGATAGTTTTCTTGGCAATCTTCTTTTTATTCTTCTTCAAAGTGTAAGTAGCTTTGATATTCTCGGAAGCCTTAGCTTGAACGGTTGTTGCAGTTGCTGGAGCGAATACCCCTAGTAACATTAATAATGACAATAAAAATGCTGTAATCTTTTTCATTATTTTCCTCCTCGATTTGTACAACGATTTTTATTATAACAAAGAAAAGGCAGACGAAAATAATAATTTAAAAACCATCCAATTAAATAAGGCACAAAAAAGGATGCTTAAGGATAAAGAAATATATAATCATTTCAATTTAGAAAATATTCCCAGTTCCATCAAAACGGAGCTAAACAAGATAGTGCATGACATCGATGACTAATACTTTAACACCAAACAGAAAGGGGCTATGAATATATAGGGTCTATAATATACAAATCGCCCCTCAAAATCATTGTTAAAATAACCCCCAATATCTATAATGTAGATATCGGGGGTTATTTTAATTTATTTTTTTATAAGTGCCCCTAAACTATAGCTATTGATTCAAGATTTCATGGGAGCCAGTTGCAACCAATAGCAAAATCAATTCATCATGATCTAGCTGATAAATAACAATCCAGTTGTCATAATTTTTACCATAGTTTCCATATCTGGCAGGGTGAAATTCACGATAGCCACGCCAATTTTCTTTTAATGCATGATCTTTAATCTGTTTCAAAACAAGTACATCTTGTTCAACAATTGCTTCTAAGCAAGGCTTCAAGACAGTTATTGGGAAATGTTTTTTGACTAGTTTTTTTAATTCACGTTCAAAAGATTTGGTCTGTTT
>NZ_RHOO01000042.1 GCF_003946555.1 Companilactobacillus hulinensis
TTGTTGTTGCGACAGAGCAACGGCGACAACGACTTGAGAGCTTCCAACTTGATAGTCGTTGAAAAATTATTTTAAAAAGTTGTTGACATTATGTTGATTACTTGATAAGATAATTAAGTCGCTTGTTAAGAAATTCACTTTCTTATCAAACTAGTAGACCTTTGAAAACTGAACAAAGTTTTAACAATCAATTGTGTAGGCCT
Organism: Companilactobacillus hulinensis; assembly: GCF_003946555.1. Taxonomy (GTDB): domain Bacteria; phylum Bacillota; class Bacilli; order Lactobacillales; family Lactobacillaceae; genus Companilactobacillus; species Companilactobacillus hulinensis. Next base: position 204 of record NZ_RHOO01000042.1, read on the forward strand.
TTTAATTAAGGTTAATTTGTAACAAAGAAACATTGACGAAGTCAATTTTCGCTAGTATTAATTTATGAGTCACAAACTTTTAATATGAGAGTTTGATCCTGGCTCAGGACGAACGCTGGCGGCGTGCCTAATACATGCAAGTCGAGCGAACTCTGGTTTTTGATTTTTGGTGCTTGCACCAAAATGATAAAACATTTGAGTGAGCGGCGGATGGGTGAGTAACACGTGGGTAACCTGCCCTAAAGTGGGGGATAACATTTGGAAACAAGTGCTAATACCGCATAACAACATTTACCACATGGTTTATGTTTGAAAGATGGTTCTGCTATCGCTTTAGGATGGACCCGCGGTGCATTAGTTAGTTGGTGAGGTAACGGCTCACCAAGACCGTGATGCATAGCCGACCTGAGAGGGTAATCGGCCACATTGGGACTGAGACACGGCCCAAACTCCTACGGGAGGCAGCAGTAGGGAATCTTCCACAATGGACGAAAGTCTGATGGAGCAACGCCGCGTGAGTGAAGAAGGTTTTCGGATCGTAAAACTCTGTTGTTGAAGAAGAACATGCGTGAGAGTAACTGTTCACGTATTGACGGTATTCAACCAGAAAGCCACGGCTAACTACGTGCCAGCAGCCGCGGTAATACGTAGGTGGCAAGCGTTGTCCGGATTTATTGGGCGTAAAGCGAGCGTAGGCGGTTTATTAAGTCTGATGTGAAAGCCCTCGGCTCAACCGAGGAAGTGCATCGGAAACTGGTAAACTTGAGTGCAGAAGAGGAGAGTGGAACTCCATGTGTAGCGGTGGAATGCGTAGATATATGGAAGAACACCAGTGGCGAAGGCGGCTCTCTGGTCTGTAACTGACGCTGAGGTTCGAAAGCGTGGGTAGCAAACAGGATTAGATACCCTGGTAGTCCACGCCGTAAACGATGAGTGCTAAGTGTTGGAGGGTTTCCGCCCTTCAGTGCTGCAGCTAACGCATTAAGCACTCCGCCTGGGGAGTACGACCGCAAGGTTGAAACTCAAAGGAATTGACGGGGGCCCGCACAAGCGGTGGAGCATGTGGTTTAATTCGAAGCAACGCGAAGAACCTTACCAGGTCTTGACATATCTTGAAACACTAAGAGATTAGTTTTTCCCTTCGGGGACAAGAATACAGGTGGTGCATGGTTGTCGTCAGCTCGTGTCGTGAGATGTTGGGTTAAGTCCCGCAACGAGCGCAACCCTTATTACTAGTTGCCAGCATTAAGTTGGGCACTCTAGTGAGACTGCCGGTGACAAACCGGAGGAAGGTGGGGACGACGTCAAATCATCATGCCCCTTATGACCTGGGCTACACACGTGCTACAATGGTCGGTACAACGTGCTGCGAACTCGCGAGGGTAAGCAAATCACTTAAAACCGATCTCAGTTCGGATTGTAGGCTGCAACTCGCCTACATGAAGCTGGAATCGCTAGTAATCGCGGATCAGCATGCCGCGGTGAATACGTTCCCGGGCCTTGTACACACCGCCCGTCACACCATGAGAGTTTGTAACACCCAAAGCCGGTGGGGTAACCTTTTAGGAGCTAGCCGTCTAAGGTGGGACAAATGATTAGGGTGAAGTCGTAACAAGGTAGCCGTAGGAGAACCTGCGGCTGGATCACCTCCTTTCTAAGGATAAGTGCGAAAGCACTACGGAATACACAAGTTAAAACTTTGTTTAGTTTTGAGAGG
>NZ_RHOO01000043.1 GCF_003946555.1 Companilactobacillus hulinensis
AACTCGTACCTTGAAAACTGGATATTAAGAATTAATATGAATTAATTAAAGAAACACCGAAAACTGCGCGACAAGTCAATTTATTGACATTTGTCAAGGTTAAGTTATAAAGGGCGCACGGTGGATGCCTAGGCACTAGGAGCCGATGAAGGACGTAACTAACAACGATATGCCTCGGGGAGCTGTAAGTAAGCTTTGATCCGGGGATTTCCGAATGGGGGAACCCAATCATCGTAATGGATGATTACTTGTATGTGAATACATAGCATACTAAGAGGAAGACGCAATGAACTGAAACATCTAAGTAATTGCAGGAAGAGAAAGAAAATTCGATTCCCTGAGTAGCGGCGAGCGAAACGGGAACAGCCCAAACTAAAGAGTTTACTCTTTAGGGTTGTAGGACTGGCGTTATGAGAAAAAAAGCAAGTATAGCTGAACAACTTGGAAAAGTTGGCCAAAGAGAGTGAAAGCCTCGTAAGCGAAATACAAACTACTCTAGCCAGTATCCTGAGTACGGCGGGACACGAGAAACCCCGTCGGAATCTGGGAGGACCATCTCCCAAGGCTAAATACTACCTAGTGACCGATAGTGAACCAGTACCGTGAGGGAAAGGTGAAAAGAACCCCGGAAGGGGAGTGAAATAGATCCTGAAACCGTGTGCCTACAAGTAGTCAAAGCCCGTTAAGGGGTGATGGCGTGCCTTTTGTAGAATGAACCGGCGAGTTACGTTTGCATGCAAGGTTAAGCAGAAAATGCGGAGCCGTAGCGAAAGCGAGTCTGAATAGGGCGACTAAGTATGTAGATGTAGACCCGAAACCAAGTGACCTACCCATGTCCAGGTTGAAGGTGCGGTAAAACGCACTGGAGGACCGAACTCATGTATGTTGAAAAATGCTGAGATGAGGTGTGGGTAGCGGTGAAATTCCAAACGAACTTGGAGATAGCTGGTTCTCTCCGAAATAGCTTTAGGGTTAGCCTCGGGGAATAGGATCATGGAGGTAGAGCACTGTTTGGACTAGGGGCCCGTCTTGGGTTACTGAATTCAGATAAACTCCGAATACCATTGATCTATACCCGGGAGTCAGACGATGAGTGATAAGATCCACCGTCGAAAGGGAAACAGCCCAGATCACCAGTTAAGGTCCCAAAATTCATGCTAAGTGGAAAAGGATGTGGAAACGCATAGACAACTAGGATGTTGGCTTAGAAGCAGCCATTCATTCAAAGAGTGCGTAATAGCTCACTAGTCGAGTGATTCTGCGCCGAAAATGTACCGGGGCTAAGCATGATACCGAAACTGTGGATGCATCGTAAGATGCGTGGTAGGAGAGCGTTGTAAGAGCATTGAAGCTGTACCGTGAGGAGCAGTGGAGTTCTTAGAAGTGAGAATGCCGGTATGAGTAGCGAAAGATCAGTGAGAATCTGATCGGCCGAAAGACTAAGGTTTCCTGGGGAAGGCTCGTCCTCCCAGGGTTAGTCGGGGCCTAAGATGAGACCGAGAGGTGTAATCGATGGATAACGGGTTGATATTCCCGTACTAGTTTATTTTGTTTGAACGATGGAAGGACGCAGGAGGATGATGTGTGCACACGGCTGGAAAAGTGTGTTCAAGCAACAAGTCTTGGTAAGAGTCAAATGCTTTTACCTTTAAGGACAAGTTGTGATGAGGAGCGAAATTTAAGTAGCGAAGCACAGTAACTCACACTGCCAAGAAAAGTTTCTAGTTAGAAATAAACTACCCGTACCGCAAACCGACACAGGTAGTCGAGGAGAGAATCCTAAGGTCAGCGAGTGAACTCTCGTTAAGGAACTCGGCAAAATGACCCCGTAACTTCGGGAGAAGGGGTGCTGGTGTAACAGCCAGCCGCAGTGAATAGGCCCAAACAACTGTTTATCAAAAACACAGGTCTATGCTAAATCGTAAGATGACGTATATGGGCTGACGCCTGCCCGGTGCTGGAAGGTTAAGAGGATCAGTTAGCGTAAGCGAAGCTGAGAATTGAAGCCCCAGTAAACGGCGGCCGTAACTATAACGGTCCTAAGGTAGCGAAATTCCTTGTCGGGTAAGTTCCGACCCGCACGAAAGGCGTAATGATTTGGGCACTGTCTCAACGAGAGACTCGGTGAAATTATAATACCCGTGAAGATGCGGGTTACCCGCGACAGGACGGAAAGACCCCATGGAGCTTTACTGTAGCTTGATATTGAGTTTTTGTGTGACATGTACAGGATAGGTAGGAGCCGTTGAAGTCGGAACGCTAGTTTCGACTGAGGCATTGGTGGGATACTACCCTTGTTATATGAAAACTCTAACCTGCATCACTTAGCGTGATGAGGGACAGTGTCTGGTGGGCAGTTTGACTGGGGCGGTCGCCTCCTAAAATGTAACGGAGGCGCTCAAAGGTTCTCTCAGAATGGTTGGAAATCATTCGCAGAGTGTAAAGGCACAAGAGAGCTTGACTGCGAGACTGACAAGTCGAGCAGGGACGAAAGTCGGACTTAGTGATCCGGTGGTACCATATGGAAGGGCCATCGCTCAACGGATAAAAGCTACCCTGGGGATAACAGGCTTATCTCCCCCAAGAGTTCACATCGACGGGGAGGTTTGGCACCTCGATGTCGGCTCATCGCATCCTGGGGCTGTAGTCGGTCCCAAGGGTTGGGCTGTTCGCCCATTAAAGCGGTACGCGAGCTGGGTTCAGAACGTCGTGAGACAGTTCGGTCCCTATCCGTCGCGGGCGTAGGAAATTTGAGAGGAGCTGTCCTTAGTACGAGAGGACCGGGATGGACATACCTCTGGTGTACCAGTTGTGCCGCCAGGCGCATCGCTGGGTAGCTACGTATGGAAGGGATAAACGCTGAAAGCATCTAAGTGTGAAGCCCCCCTCGAGATGAGATTTCCCATTCCTTTATGGAAGTAAGATCCGTTAGAGATTATGACGTAGATAGGCTGCGGGTGGAAGTATAGCGATATACGGAGCTGAGCAGTACTAATAGATCGAGGACTTAACCGAGTAAGTGGTTTGAGGTGTTATTAATAATTCATATTGAACTTAATATCTAGTTTTGAAGGTACGAGTAAGAATAGTGTGGTGGTAATGGCAAGAAGGATACACCTGTTCCCATGCCGAACACAGAAGTTAAGCTTCTTCACGCCGAAAGTAGTTGGTGGGAAACTACCCGCGAGGATAGGTAGCTGCCACGC
>NZ_RHOO01000044.1 GCF_003946555.1 Companilactobacillus hulinensis
CGTTCCATTAATTTTGAATGGTGTCCATGGTCTTAGTTAAATTTTTCTTGTTTCTGCCCAATTGATTCAATTCAGTAACTATGACAACACCACCTTAACAAATCATAATTTGGATAATAGTATGTTCCATTTGAAAGCTAAGCCCTATAATTAGCATAGGGTTAATAGCTCTAATCAAAATACCCACAAAAGGCCTGCTCAACTAACAATTGAGTAGGCCTTTTGTAGTACAAATTAATCCTTATCACAACTAACCTCAATAGCACAACAGGTATAAATAGTGCCTAAAATCCCTAAATAAATTTCTCTCACAACTGTTTAATAAAGCGGCAATCCCCGTTGTACGTGATTAATTAAACATTCAATTCTTAAAACACCTATTTTTAAATCGACTTAAACCTTCGCTGTTGCGTGCGTTTACTAATCCCCGTCTTTCGTTCAATCATCTTATAAGTCATGCCTTGTTTTCGCAACTCATAAGCAAATCTGATCTGTTCATCAGAATACGTTTTCGGTCGCCCTTCCCGAAACAACGGATCATGTTGCTTGGCATACAATTTACCTTCTTGTGTGCGCGTGACAATCATATCGCGTTCAAACTGCGCAAAGGCGCTAAATATTGTAAAGACTAATTGGCCAGTCGGCGTATTGTCAATTAAGCCCATATTCAAAATGTTGACTTTGACATTTTCTTTAAACAACTCTTGGATAATGGCTAAGGCCTCGCGCGTGTTCCGTGCAAACCGATCCAGCTTAGTGACAATCAAAGTATCACCTGTTTTTAGAGCGCGCAACAGTTTTTGAAACTCCGGTCGTTCGGTAGTTGTGCCGGTAAACTTTTCTTGAAAGATTTTTTCTGCTCCTGCCAATTTTAGTAACTCAATTTGATTTGCTAATTTTTGATCAGTGGTACTGACCCGCGCATAGCCATATTTCATCTTTTTATCTCCTTACTTATGTCATTAAGTAGTGACACGGTTCTAACCCTTTAATTATACAGTATCAAAAAAGAGGCCACAACTGTTAAGTTGTGACCTGGTTCGTTCCATTTAAACACTTTAATTATCACATATTCAAAACGTCAAGAAATATTTTTATCTAATCCTCTTTAACAGGGGAATGCTTAGCCACTTGTAGTGCCTGATTGATTACCTTGGCGTATAAAATATCACCAGCCCGAATGCCACCGAAGTGTACGCCATCTATCCCTTTGAAGACTTCTGGATGTTGCGCCGCAATCTTGCCCCAGTCGGCAATCATAATGAACTTATACTTAGCTGGCAGACGCCGTTCCAAAACGGCCAACTTTGATGAATTTCAGTCAGCATCGGCCGGGGCATTATAAGGTGTCATCAGAATCAACTTGTGCCCCGGCTCCAAGTCATGAATGATCTTCATGGTTTGCTCTTCGTAATCATCCAGCGCGTTGGTCCCAATACAAATCACCGCGTACTGCCGTAACGTATAGCTTCGCTGCTGGTTCATCATGACTTTATACGCCAAGTTCATCGTCCGATCGCCCTTAATCTTTAAGCTTTGCCATTTTTTTAATAGCATGCCTAAATAGATGGTACACATCGCCGCAGGGCAGTGCTTTTCTAACATTCCAGCTACCAAGTGTTTTGGTAAAAATGTCCCTTATTCAGATAATTATTATTACAATCTACCATTTACACAAGATATTTTACGCTCTCCGTCTCAGGTACAGTTCTCATCAATGTGTTCTAATAGGAATACAAAAAAAAACGGCTTCCATTAAGTATTCAAGATAGATCCTTTACTTGAATCTCTTAATAGAGGCCGTTTTTATTTTACAAAATTACGTATTAAACATACTTGCCACAAAAAAACTAAATGGAAAATTATTTAGTCTGGAGTACAAATTGGAAATGTGTTCAGCTATGTGATTATTGTTGGCGGCTTTGCCACTTACAATAAGGCTGATTTTGGAGATCCATCGCGTTCCAATACATTTCTAATTCTTGCGGAAGACGGGAATTTAAGCACATTCACATTTTAACCAAATTTGAGTAAGAACCCCAAAAGTGAGTTATTGGATTCTTTTATTCGTATCTCGTTTTACTTTTTATGTTTTTCGTATCTCGTTTTACTTTTTATGTTTTTTGTAATACCAAACACACCTAACCCTGCAACCACTATAATTGCAGCAATTGTTTCAACGATAGTCATAATGGATTTAGTATGACTGTTCTTAACTGGCGTCTTCTTATTGATTTCACGACTTTGCTTGTCAGTAATCGTAAATTTCCGTTGAAGCTTCCAAATATTTTGCCCATTGTTAGCCTTAACATCCAAATACATCATATAAGTCCCTGACTTTAATCTCTTATCCTTGTTAGCACCGATAACTGTATTAACATTAATAGGATAAGTAAAGTAACTGTTTGGGGCAATTGACATATTTGATTTCTCTGATTGTAAAATAACATTCTTACTATCATTTTCTGAAGTTATCTTTGCTTTGATATCAACTTTTTCTTCCAATCTTGGCACATCATTATCTAATAGTGCATTGACTGAAATTTGTCCATTTTGAGTATCTTCATATGCTTTGATCAGTTTTAAATTTGGATCAACTGTGTCAGTATTTTGTCTCAATTGTAGGCCTAGAACATAAT
>NZ_RHOO01000045.1 GCF_003946555.1 Companilactobacillus hulinensis
TTCTTGCCTTTTTTGCAAAATATAAGTATCCAGGGAATCATACAAATTCTTTTTGATCTCGTCAGGTTCATTGACAGAAGCTTCAAACAATTCTTGAATATCAACTTGCCAAGGATCAGCAAGCATTTCATCAATTGGTTTTAATACTTTCTTTTCGTCAATCTTAATGACTCCTAACATCAAAATAATGCTTTCAGTTTAAATTCACAGATCTTACAGCACCGTTATTCAAAATTTGTTACCAAGCTTATAAAGATTATCTGCACAAAGCAATTAAAAAATTTTGGCTTAAAGCAGCGTAATCTGCGACACTTTTTAAATATTTAAAACATAACAATCCTTAGTTAGGTGCAAACATAAATTGAATTAAAAATACAGTCAATTCAACAACAGCAGAAATTGATTTTATGGTTATCAGCAGACCGAGTGAAACGAGGTCAATGCGCACTTACACATAGAATTTATTCTATGTTGTGCTAGACCCATTAAAAACCTGTATCAGAAGTCGCCGATGGCGACAACAAAATCAAACTAATTTACCCAAAATCAATTTGATCTAACATACTTTCGGTACTTGCTTGGTCTAAGCCTAAATAAGCTAAAGTCATTGATTCACTTGAGTGATTTAGTAAGTGCATGACTAGGCCAATATTGTAATTTGATTGCGTGTAAACACGATAAGCCCCAGTTTTGCGCATCGTATGAGTACCTAGATAATTAATTCCTAATAGATCGCCAACCTTACTCATAATTTTGTAGAACTGTTTTTCAGTAATATGGCGTTCTGGGTGTTGAATTGAAGGAAAGAGCCATTCAGAATCCAGCTTATGATCAAGCAGCCATTGACGGTACAATAAGAGCTCTGTTTGAACAGGTTTAAGGTACAAGGTATTAGGTTTACCAGTTTTTCGGTCATGAATAAACGCATTTTGTTTAATAGAACCGTCCGGATTAAAAATATCGGCCTGTTTTAAGCCCATAACGTCACTTACTCGCAGTAGCGTCGCTTTACCAACTTGAAAAATCGTATAGTTGCGTCGGCCAGCTTTAAAGTTATTGAGTAAGGTATCTTGAACCTCTTTAAGAACGTTTGAATCTTTGATGGGTAAAACAACTTGTTGCATAGTCTTTTCTCCTTTTCTTGAGATATTAAAGCAGTTATGTTATTATTTTTGTAAGGAAAAAGTAAGGAGATGATATTGTGAGCGCAGGTAATGTAACTAAGGTTAGCTCGAAGATCACAAGTAAAAATCAGATTACAATTCCTAAAACAGTACGTGAACTGTTAAAAGTTCGGTCTACTGACACAATTGAATGGCAGATTGAACCAAATGGTAAAGTAATGATTGTTCGTAGTAAACCGGATCTATGGCAACTTGTTGATGAACAAGAAAAAAAGTTTGGAAATCTCAGTACAACAGAAGTTGATTGGGGTAAAGACGTAGAAAGCGAAGACTTTGATTAATGAAATTAAAACAAGGCGCTATTTTATGGATTAATTTAGATCCGGCTAAAGGCACTGAAACTAAGAAAAAGCGACCGTGTTTAGTTGTAAGCAACGATCACTATAATCGCTATTTTAATACGGTGCTAGTTGTGCCAATCAGTACCTCTGACAAATATCGTACCCAAGAAAAGTATGCTAAATCGCCGTTATTTATCAGGATAGATAACGGGAAAATTCACGGGACAGCGTTATTGCAACATGTCCGTGCTGTCGATCCAACAAAACGATCAGATGGCGAAGTTGTGGCCACTTTATCTCAGCAAGAAATTAGTTCAATTAGTACAAAGGTCCAACAATTTTTCTGAAAAGCAGATGTTATTTATTGATAAAAGAAACAAAATAGCCCCCAATATCTACATTATAGATATTGGGGGCTATTCTTTCAATGCTTTTGAGGGGTTATTTGTGCCTTTTTTAATCGCCCCTATAAAACAGCCCCCGTTATCTAGTGGATAGATAATAGGGGCTGTTTTTTTGTTTAATGGTA
>NZ_RHOO01000046.1 GCF_003946555.1 Companilactobacillus hulinensis
CAGTGCGCCCGGCATGGGCGCTAACTTGGTGGTGAAAGTCCACTGTGAGCCGTAGTAGTCGGAATCACTAGCTAAGGGCAAGGGTGTTCATCGTGAGATGAAATCTGAAGGAAGCCTAAAGCAAAGTACCGAGCTGATGTACAAGAAGTGGTTATAAGGCCATGCTTGTTGGATAAGGATGCTGGGCAATCTGAATCCAATACTACTCAGGATGCAAGTATGGTAGAGCCAACAGCTACATGGTACGAAAGTTAACGTTCTTACCCGGGGAGATCTGTATCGTATGTTTGGCAAGGAAACGGAACGTATCCTACAAACAAACCAGTCAGTGATGCCTGGCTGAACGATACAGAAGTCAGCCGAGGTCATAGTAGTCGCTTTGTGACGAAGGACCGAACATTAATAACTCTTGTTGAGATTGAAGGTGGAAGCAGTGCGACAATCGCAGAAAATAGAACAAGTGTCTAGCCAGATGAAGAGGATAGGTCCAGAAGACCGAAGACAATCGGAGGAGCGTAGTGCAGCTTCTGGTGAAAATACAATTAAGAGTGGCATTTCATTCAAAGAACTAGTATTAGATAGAGATAATCTCAATTCGGCTTATAAAAAGGTCTATGGAAATAGAGGTTCGGAAGGAATAGACGGGATGTCCGTCTATGAACTTTTGAACTACCTTAAAGAGAATAAATCTCAGTTTCTTGAATCGTTGAGGAACCTTTCATATAGACCAAGTCCTGTTAGAAGAGTAGAAATACCCAAACCTGATGGGACTAAACGTAAGTTGGGTGTACCAACGGTCGTTGACCGTTTCGTACAACAGGCAATTGCGCAAGCAATGACGCCTGTATTTGAGAAGGTATTTTCAGACAATAGTTTTGGGTTCAGACCAAATCGGAGTGCTCATGATGCTATGAAACGTGTTAAAGAACTTTACAACCAAGGCTATCACGTTGTGATAGACCTTGATTTGAAGTCATACTTTGATACTGTCAACCATGATTTATTAATGAAATTCATCAAACAATATATTGATGATGAATGGCTATTAAGAATGATTCGTAAATTTCTAACTAGTGGAGTAATGGACGGACATCTTTTTCAGAAATCTGAGAAAGGCACGCCACAAGGTGGCAACCTCTCTCCATTACTAGCCAATATCTATCTAAATGAACTCGACAAATTACTAACTGCACGTGGACACAAGTTTGTTCGCTATGCCGATGACTGTAATATATATGTCAAAAGCAGACGTGCAGGATTTAGAGTGCTAGGTAATATTTCTAAGTTTCTTGAGAATGACCTGAAAGTAACAGTTAATCAGAAGAAGACTAAAGTTGGTTCTCCTCTCAGACTAAAATTTCTAGGATTTTCTCTTGGCGCATCGGCTAAGGGGGCATACTTGCGCCCGAGCCAACAAGCCAAGAAAAGAGTTAAACAATCACTCAAGAAAGTAACGAAAAGGAGTCGAGGCAGGAGCCTCGAGGTACTCTTCAAAGAAATTAGCCAAAAGATGAATGGGTGGCTAAACTATTATGGAATTGGAAGTATGAAGACATTCATCAAGAACCTCGATGGGTGGCTTCGTACAAGAATCAGACAATACATTTGGAAGCAATGGAAAAATCCCCAAACCAAATATAAGAATCTATTAAAACTAGGAATCGATAAGAATCAAGCGTCAATGTGTGCCAATACCCGCAAGGGATATTGGCACACTGCGCATGGTAAAATACTGATTATTGCTTTGAAGAATGAAAAGCTGGAGTCCCTTGGACTAATGAATATGTCCAAGAAACTTCAGTTTATTCAGAGCGCTTAAATTAATGAACCGCCGTATACGGATCCGTACGTACGGTGGTGTGAGAGGTCGGTAATTAATTTACCTCCTACTCGATCAGCAG
>NZ_RHOO01000047.1 GCF_003946555.1 Companilactobacillus hulinensis
CGTGCGCCCGGCATGGGCGATAACTTGGTGGTGCAAGTCCACTGTGAGCCGTAGTAGTCGGAATCACTAGCCGAGGACAAGGGTGTCTGTTGTGAGGCAGAATCTGAAGGAAGTCTAAAGCAAAATACTGAGCTGATGTACAAGAAGTGGCTACAAGGCTGTGTTTATTGGATAAGGATGCGATACAATCTAAAGTCCAATACTACTCGAAAATAGATGCAGTAAAGCCAACAGCTACATGGTATGAAAGTTAGTGTCCTTACCCGGGGAGATCTGTGCTATATGTTTGGCAAGGAAACGGAATGTATCCTACAAGCAAACTAGGCAGTGATGTCTAGCTGAATGGCACAGAAGTCAGCCGAGGTCATAGTAGTCGCTTGCGACGAAGGACCGAACATTAATAACTCTTATTGATATTGGAGGTGGAAGCGGTGCGACAATCGCAGAAAACAGAACAAAAAGCTGACCATCTGAAGAGGATAGGTCTGGAAGACCAAAGGCAATCAGAGGCGCGTAGTACCGTTTCTGGTGAAGATACAATGAAGAGTGGCATTTCATTCAAAGAACTAGTATTAAATAGGGATAATCTCAACTTAGCTTACCAAAAGGTTTATGGAAATAAGGGTGCTGCTGGAATAGATGGTATGACTGTTTATGAACTGTTTGATTACATCAGAGAGAATAAATCTGACTTGATTAAATCGGTAGCTGACCTTACATATAAGCCAAGTCCTGTTAGAAGAGTAGAAATACCAAAACCAGATGGGACAAAACGTAAACTGGGAGTACCAACGGTCGTTGACCGGTTGATACAACAGGCAATTGCGCAAGCAATGACACCTGTATTCGAGAGAGTCTTTTCAGATAACAGCTTTGGTTTCAGACCAAATCGAAGTGCCCATGATGCCATAAAACGTGTCACAGAATTTTATAATCAAGGCTATCACGTTGTGATAGACCTTGATTTAAAGTCTTACTTCGATACGGTCAATCATGACTTACTAATGAAATTCATCAAACAATATATTAATGACGAATGGCTATTGAGAATGATTCGTAAGTTTCTAACCAGTGGAGTAATGGACGGACATCTTTTTCAGAAATCTGAGAAAGGCACGCCACAAGGTGGTAACCTTTCTCCATTACTTGCCAACATCTACCTAAATGAACTCGACAAATTACTAACTGCGCGCGGACATAAGTTTGTCCGCTACGCTGATGACTGTAATATTTATGTCAAAAGCAAACGTGCTGGATATAGAGTTCTAGATAGTATCTCTAGTTTTCTTGAGAATGACTTGAAAGTAACAGTAAATCAAAAGAAGACCAAAGTTGGTTCTCCTTTAATATTGAAATTCTTGGGATTCTCACTAGGTGTATCGGCTAAGAACGCCTACGTGCGTCCTAGCCGACAAGCTAAAAAGAGAGTTAAACAATCGCTTAAGAAAATAACGAAGAGAAACCGAGGCAGAAGCCTCGATGAACTCTTCAAGGAAATCAATCAGAAGATGATTGGCTGGCTTAACTACTATGGAATTGGAAAGATGAAAGTATTCATTAAATCACTTGATGAATGGTTACGCTCTAGAATCAGGCAATACATATGGAAGTCGTGGAAGAAAATTAAAACCAGACTTAAGAATCTGATAAAACTAGGAATGACAAGAACTCAAGCTAGAGTCTTCGCCAACACCCGCAAGGGGTATTGGCGAACAGCGCATAGCAAGACGTTGTTGTATACTTTGACAAATGAAAAACTGGAATCTCTTGGACTAATGAATATGTCCAAGAAACTCCAGTCTATTCAGAATGCTTAAATTAATGAACCGCCGTATACGGAACCGTACGTACGGTGGTGTGAGAGGTCGGTAACTAAAGTTACCTCCTACTCGATTA
>NZ_RHOO01000048.1 GCF_003946555.1 Companilactobacillus hulinensis
ATGATACCTGATTTTTTCGTCTTGGTGTTTTTTTATTCAGTTTTTCTCAAGTGGCTAACTTGATTATAAAATTTGCCAATATAAAAGATATGTCATTTCGATAAATTTTTAGTTTTTCTTTATTCGATATATGTGTAATTTCTTTTTGAAATAAAGTAACCTCTCCATCATCAAATTTTTCAATTAAACCAATGATATTTAAAAGTGTCGTTTTTCCTGATCCACTGTCTCCATATATAGAAACAACATTATGTTCAGGAATTGCTAAATTCAATTTTTTAATAACGATATTCTTGCGGTATTTTTTATCCAAATTATTTATTTTTACTATATCCAAATTTATACCTCGCTAAATAATTCTTTGATGTTTTTTTTATCCATAATTTTCATTAGAGTAAATAGTATAAGATAGTTGATGAATGTTAAGAATCCGATTGATGCGTATATTGATAAATCTAAAATTTTAATGGAGAGTGTGATTAGAATTAAGCATTCAATTAGTGGGATAATTATTATATTTGAATATGATTTCAACCTTGTATATCCGAATATTTCTTTAAGAACGTATCTCTTTTTGTTAGAAGTTATCAGTAAGGAATAACTAATTATGCTGGATAGGAAGATAAATATTAGTGAAGATATTAATTCTGTACTGTAAAACAGGACGTTTCCCATAACCTGCTCACGTTTTACATGATCTACTTCTGATAATCTTAATAAACTAGGATAAGTGTATTGATAGTTACCTTTTTTTAGATCCTTAAGCATTTTTGTGTATACAAACTTGGTATTGTTTCCTTTTAATGGGAACTGTACAGGGTCATTGACACCACCGCCATCAGGAACATTAATTCCGTTAATAAATGAGTTATTTGTTTTGTTATATGAACTGGCAACAAATACTGGAGTATTTACAAATTTAGTGTTTTTGTTATGTATTTTAAATATTTGAATATCATTTATAACTTCCAATTTCACACTACTAAAATTACTGATTGGGATGAATTTTTTGATGTCTAAAGTGGACGAATTTAATGATTTTGGAATCAAGAATAGAAATTTATCACGAGAAGGCAGTTTTATGACTTCGTTTTTTATATTTCTTATTGGATGTTCCTTAATATAATTAAAGTTTGTAGTTATTAATTCGGTTCCATCAAATTGGGAATTAACAGAAAAAGTTTGACCATCATTTTTATCCACTATTTTAAAAATTCTATGAGTATCGATTTTATCAGCTTGTTTGTTATTGTTGATCAGATTTATTATTTGATCTCCAACATACATTGGATAAAGCACTGCAGTATTTCGATTGTATTCATTATTTGACGTATGACTTTGTATAAATGCATATTGTACGTTTTTTACTACAGGAAATAACATCATTAAAAATGCGAATGATATTAAAAATTTTATTCCTAGAATTATATATGCCTCACTTTTTTGAAACTTGTTTAAATCAGATGAACTGAATGTATAGCTGGAAAGTTTTAATGTAGCAACTGACATATATCCTGCTGTATAACAAAATAGGAAAGTTAAACATTGGATTAAAATAAAGTATAATGAAAGGTATTTGATTATAGTAACTGAAAGAAATATTGAAGTAATAATGAAGGTAATAAAAAAATCATATCCAAGAAAATTATTAAAGATATCGAAACTAGTTATACCTTCTGACTTTAGTATTTTTATATCTTTTGATTTAACAATAGACCACCAGATTAATTGAATTATGTAAAAGATGGCATAAAAGATAAGAAATTTATAATGGCAAATTTTATAATCAAGTTAGCCACTTGAGAAAAACTGAATAAAAAAAACACCAAGACGAAAAAATCAGGTATC
>NZ_RHOO01000049.1 GCF_003946555.1 Companilactobacillus hulinensis
TAAAGTGCTTCATAATTGTTAGACAAAAAATCTAACAGTTATGGAGTACTTTTTATATGGTTAAATACAGCGCAAAACTGAAGGCCGAAGTTGTTGGCGAATATCTCCAAGGAGGAACTAGCATTCGTCATCTTTCGGAGAAACATAATTTACCCCACAAACAAGTTGGCTTTTGGATTCAAAAGTATCGTTTAAGCGGCGTAGACTCGCTTAAACGAAAAAGGACCAAACGAAGTTTTCCAGTTGAATTCAAAATTGATGTGATAAACTACTATCAAACTCACGATGAGACTTTAGCCGAAGTGTCCGCAAAATTTGACGTTAATTCCTGTCAGATAAGCCATTGGAGAAGAACCTTCAATCAATATGGAATAGAAGCCCTGAAGTCTCATCCGAAGGGCAGGAAATCAAAAGTGAAACATGATAAGAAGAAGTTACGTAAGTTGGTAAATAAGAATGAAGTCGATCGACTTCGTGAAGAGCTGGCACAGAAGAACAAGGAACTCTATGATACAAAGTTGGAAAATGATATCTTAAAAAAATCAATGACCCTGTTCGGGACCTCAAAGGGCGAGAAAAAACGCAAATAGTGGATCAGATCAGGGTCGAACAGGAATCTCTTCCTAAAAAAGATCGATATAAAATTGGTGAGATTCTTAAGGCAATCGGCCTTAAGAAAGCTACGTATCATGACGAACGTAAACGGATCAAAAAACATGTAGATAAGTATAAGAATGTAAAAAAAGAGATATTAAAAATCACAGAAAATGGAAAGTGGCGCGGACGTCTAACCTACGGTTATCGTCGCGTACAGGATGAATTAGAAAAATTGGATATCCATTTAGCTGACGCCGTAGTGCGTCGCTTAATGGATGAATTGGGTGTTCAAGTAAGTATCTATAATCGTCATCGAAATGGGAAATATTCTTCATACAAAGGTACTGTTGGCAAGATAGCTCCTAACGTTCTACATCAACAATTTAATGAAACTGTACCATTAAAGATTCTACATACCGACGTTACACAAGTTCGTTTAGCTGATAGTAAATGGGCTTATATTTCAGCAATAACAGATGAAGCAAGCAAAGAAGTTTTGGCCTTTCAAGTAAGTAATAGTCCTAATAGTGAATTGATTATGAACACATTGAATGAGCTCCTGACAGTCATTCCAGAAGGAGTAAAGCCAACAATCCATTCCGATCAGGGTTGGCATTATCAATTAAATTACTATATCGATAAACTCTCTGAAGAAGAATTCTCACAAAGCATGTCTCGCAAAGGGAATTGTCTCGACAATGCGCCGATTGAAAGTTTCTTTCATCTTTTCAAAACAGAGTGTCTTAATGGATTTCCACCTTGTAATGATATTGAGGAGTTTAAGAAGATATCACTAGAGTACGTCGATTGGTTTAACAATCGACGAATTTCAAGAAAAACAAAAGGCATGACTCCCCGTGAATACAGAGAGCATGCCTTAGCAGCTTAATAATATTTAATTTTGTCTAACTTTTGTGTTGCACTTTA
>NZ_RHOO01000005.1 GCF_003946555.1 Companilactobacillus hulinensis
GTTTTAGGCTGGAATACTGCCATTGATTCATTTCGTGGATATTTAACAAAGTGTTCGGATTAAACTTGCAATCTCTCTTGTGTAAAAAAGTCATATCCTACTTGGTGTTGTTACACCGAGTGAGATATGACCTTTTTCTTTATAGTATGTATCAAAGATGATTCCAGACGTCATCAAAGTCTTCATTACTATCATTTTTGCGATTTTTAACTTGATGAAAAACATCGGTGTTAATAAGATATAGTGTTTCCTGTATTGAATTCCATTCATCTTGTCCAACCAGTACAGCATCCTTTTCGCTATTTATTGAAGATGAAATGATTACGGCTTTCTTTTCATAATTAGCCATTTGCATAAGATGAAAGAAGTGTTTCTTGGCGTATATATATGTGTATGTTTTATATGACATGAGATTCTCCTCAATTGGCTTAAAAGTTTGTCATAAGCGTATTATCATTTTATAGTTCAGTCAACGATTATAATTATTTAAATTTGTATACCGAATTAAAACCATTCATACTATAGTGACTAAGACAAAAGGAGGATGTAGTAAGTGTTGAATGCAATTAAAACATACGGTGTTTTTGAAATCTCAGATTGGTTCCTTACTAAAGAATCAATGCAGCCAAGAAAGCTTCAAAAATTAGTTTATTATGTCCAAGCATGGAGTAACGCACTTTTTGATATTCCACTAATCAATGATACCGATTTTGAAGCATGGACTAATGGTCCAGTTTCACCGAAATTGAGGGAAAAGTATCTTGATTATGATTGGAATAACATAGAAATTAATAATAATTCAAGTACAATTGAGAATCAGAAAGTATTGAATTTGTTAGAATCTGTGTGGGTTACATATGGTGATAAGGACTATATGGAATTAGAAGCACTATCCCGTAGAGAGTTCCCTTGGATTAGCGCTAGAGGAATATTAAAGTCAAATCAGTCATCTGATAGTATTATTTCTAATGAAGATATGAAGGAATTTTATTTATCCATTTATAAGAAAGGATAGCGGTATAAAAATATTAGCATATCAGAAGCAGGTTATCTTACTAATAATATAAATAAGGTTGTCCCGTTTAAATTGGCAATAACTCGTTCTTTAGATAATGGATACCAATTTAAAAACATGAAACAAAAAGGTATCAAGGATTTTGATAGGTTTGTCAATGAAACAGTTGGCAAAGGTTTAACAATAAGTCAGACTAATAAATTATTTTTACGTGCACAAGGACCATCTGAACATATTTTGTTGGATGGTGAAGTTAGAAAAATATTGCATTACGGTAAAGATAGAACTACTTTTAGAATTTTCGGCTATTATGACGATAAGGATTATTTTTGTATACATAGAGTAGATCCCAATCACACAGTACATAGGTCCAATTAATAAATGAATAAGTATGGTAAGATATCCAGCTAAATTATTTTGAATAATTTTAGCTGGAGGCTTCTTTCATGTCCGTAAGCGGCATAGTACATCTAAATAAAAACCAAAAAAGGCCACGCAATTGGATTGATTGCGTGGCCTTTTAATTACGGAATTCAATTGAATTCCAAGGTTGTGAGGATAGAGGTTGGATTGGGACCTCTTCAAAGAATAATGGTGTTTAGACCCCGATCTGTTACTTAAACGATGCTGCTTTTTCAGCATTGCAATACAAGAAGTGACCGGGCAGAACTTCTTGTAAGGATTGATCGTCACTGAATGGCTTAGAGTGATCAAAATCAATACGTTGACGTGTCTTTTCAACGGCTGGATCTGGAACAGGGATAGCTGACAATAGACTCTGTGTATAAGCATGTAAGGGATTGCTATAGATTTCGTCTGAGTCGGCTAGTTCTACGATCTTACCACGATACATAACAGCGATACGATCACTGATGTACTTAACCATTGAAAGGTCATGGGCGATAAACATATATGTAAGTCCTTGTTCCTTTTGAATATCCTGCATCAAGTTAACAACTTGTGCTTGGATAGAAACATCAAGAGCAGAGATAGGTTCATCAGCGATAACGAATTGTGGTTCCACAGCCAACGCACGGGCGATACCAATACGTTGACGTTGTCCACCAGAGAATTCGTAAGGGTAACGTGTCATGTGTTCTGGATTCAAGTGAACCATATCTAGTAGTTCACGAACACGCTTCTCACGTTCCTCTTCACCATGAACAAGTCCGTGAACATCAAGGCCTTCGGCGATGATATCCTTAACTTTCATTCTAGGGTTTAGAGATGCATATGGATCTTGGAAGATCATCTGCATTTCACGACGGAAGTCCTTCATTTGAGGACCATGGCTCTTGATCTTACTGATGTCTTGTCCATTGAAGAGGATTTGACCATCGGTTGGATTGTAGAGACGGATAATACTACGACCAGTAGTACTCTTACCAGAACCAGATTCACCAACTAGTCCAAAGGTTTCACCTTTGTAGATGTCGAATGATACATCATCAACGGCTTTAACTTCGTTAGGCTTGCCAATGTTGAAATACTGTTTTAGATGTCTAACTTGAACAATCTTTTCTCTTTCATCTGCCATTATTTAACACTGCCTCCTAACTCTTTGAATTTTTCAAAACGTTTCTTGATAGATGCTGGTGGATCAACTTCTGGAGCATCTGGATGTAGCAACCAAGTGGCTGCATAGTGATTCTTTGAAACCTTGAAGAATGGTGGTTGTTCTTCTTCATCAATTTGCATCGCATATTTATTACGTGGTGCAAAGGCATCCCCCTTAGGTGGATTCAACAAGTTAGGTGGAGTACCAGGAATTGAGTTCAAACGGTGAGCTTCACTAGTCTCAAGTGTAGGCATCGAGTCTAACAAGCCCCAAGTGTAAGGGTGTTGAGGATTGTAGAAGATGTCATTAACAGAACCGTATTCGACGAACTTACCAGCATACATAACAGCTACACGGTCAGCAATACCAGCTACGACACCAAGGTCATGGGTGATGAAGATGATCGAAGTACCAATTTTTTGTTGTAACTCTCTTAATAGATCAATAATTTGTGCTTGAACAGTAACGTCAAGGGCTGTTGTTGGTTCATCAGCGATAAGGATCTCTGGGTAATCAACAATGGCGATAGCAATAACGATACGTTGTCTTTGACCACCTGAAAATTGGTGAGGGTAGTCTTTCATACGTTCCTTAGGATTAGGAATACCAACTAGTCTAAGAACTTCTTCAGCACGAGCCATAGCGTCTTTTTTAGAAACATTGTTGTGAATCAAGAGTGGTTCAGCAACTTGTTTACCAATAGGCATAGTTGGGTCAAGTGATGTCATAGGGTCCTGGAAGATCATGGCAATCTTGTTACCACGGATAGCATCCATTTCCTTGTCACTCTTTTGTAGGAGGTCATCCCCATGATAGAGGATGCTTCCTTTTGCGATATCAGCATTCTTTGCTAACAATTGCAGGATAGAACGAACGGTAATTGACTTACCAGAACCAGATTCACCAACGATAGCTAAGGTTTCACCGGCGTTAAGATCGAAACTAACCCCACGAATAGCTTGGACAGTACCATTGTATGTCGCAAAATTAACATGCAAATCTTTTACTTCTAGAATTTTATCCATTGCTTATTCATACTCCTTATTTAATCGGGCTACGCATGACGAAGTCATGTTTCACACCTTAGCTTTTAATCATCAGACTGTGGATCAAATGCATCACGTAAGCCATCACCAAGAAGGTTTGTAGCAATCATGATGATACTTAAGATAATAGCAGGTGCCCACATTTGATATGGTAAGAATCTGAAGGCCTTTTGACCATCTGATAACAATGTACCTAATGATGCGTTTGGTGCTGGAATACCGATACCAATGAAACTCAAGAAGGCTTCAAAGAAGATTGCATTCGGAATTGTAAACATTGTTTGAATGATAATTGTTGAAGATAGGTTAGGAATCAAGTGCTTTGTAGCAATCTTAGTTGATGATTCACCAAGAGTTCTAGCAGCTAAGACATATTCTTGTTCCTTCAATTGGAAGGTCTGAGCACGGATCAAACGTGCCATTGTAACCCAACCAGTGATGGCAATAGCGATAACGATAGAACCAAGACCTGGTTTCAAGATGATCATCATCAAGATAACAACGATCAAGTTAGGAACAGATGATACGATTTCAACGATACGTTGCATAATTGTATCAGTTCTGCCGCCTTTCCAACCTGAAACGATACCGTAAGGAACACCAATGATCAAATCAACCATTGTAGCTAAAACGGCAACGATAAGTGAAAGACGAGTACCATAGATGATTCTTGATAGTAGGTCACGGCCTAAGTAGTCAGTTCCCAATAGATAGTAAGTACCTTTTGGAGCACCGGCTTGCTTATAAGCATCGACCATGTGACCACCCATGTTCTGGTAACCATTGAAACCAGGGATATTAAGATTGCCTAGTTTAGGTGGCAAGTTAGATAAGATAACTTGTTGGGCATTAGGATTGTGTGGTGCTACTAATGGGGCAAAGAGTGAGATGAGGACGATGATCGAAAGAAGTGTTAAACATACAACAGCGACTTTGTTAGAGAAAAGACGACGACGAACATCTTGCAAGTATGTAAGAGAAGGTGTGCCGATCTTTTCTTGTTCAGCGTTATTCTCATCATGGACGAATTTGAATTTTTCCTTTGGTACATTTGGAATTTGTTCCATATTATTCTTTACCTCCGTTTCCTAATCTAATTCTTGGATCAATGAATCCGTAGAGAATATCGACGATCAAGATGATAACAACCAATAGGAATGAATAGAAGATCGTTAGTCCCATGATCGTTGGATAATCATTAGTTGTGATCGACTTAACGAATTGTTCACCGATACCAGGGATCGAGAAAATGTTCTCAACAACCATTGAACCAGTCATAACTGAGACGGCCATAGGTCCGATGATTGTAACAACTGGAATTAAGGAATTACGAAGAGCATGCTTTGTAACAACTTTCCAGGCTGAGTTACCTTTTGATTTGGCTAACTCAATATAATCACTACTCATAACATCGACCATTTCAGTTCTCATAAATCTGGCAACGTTACCTAGTGGCAAGGCTGCTAGAGCAAGTGTTGGAAGCACACTTGATTGGAAGTTGTCCCATAGAGCAACTGGGTAGATGTGCCATTTGTAGGCCAAGTAGAATTGTAGTAGAACGGCAAGAACGAAAGATGGAATTGATAGTCCAAGAATTGAGATGAATGTAGCAAGTGTATCAACCCATGTGTTCTTACGAATAGCAGCAACTGCACCAAGTAAGATACCAAGTACAGTACCAACGACCATAGCTTGAGCACCAATTTGCATTGATGGAGCAAGACGTTGACCGATCAATGCTGTAACAGGTTCATTGTTGAATTGGAATGATGTTCCAAGGTTACCTTGAAGCAAACCACCCATATAACGTACATATTGAACAAAGACTGATTGATCCAAACCATATTGAGCTTTAACGATCTTCAGCTGATCTGGCGACATACGGTTCTGGTTAGAGAACGGTGTACCAGGAAGCAACTTCATTAGGAAGAAAGTCAGAGTTGCAATGATGAAAAGGGTCAAAAACAGATAGAAAATTCTTTTGAGAATATACTTAGTCATATTTAATCTCCCTAACTCCTAATTATTTTTTGTATACAGTGGCAAGGTTATAGCTACCATTTGGTGTGATTCTGTAGTTCTTAACATTTTCTCTAGTTAAGTTGGCTTGATATGTCTGGTATAGCGGAATTGCACCTTGATCTTCAGTCAAGATTGCAGTTGCGTCTAGAAGATCTTGCCATCTAGCTTCAGGATCAGTAGCATCAGTTGTCTTACTCTTCTTGATCAATGCATCGTATTCTTTATTTGAATACTTACCATCATTTTGAGGATTACCAGTTGTAAATAAGTCTAAGAATGTGACAGGGTCTGGGAAGTCAGCATTCCAAGCTGTAACAACGATATCAAAATCACCGGTCATAGATTTGTTTAGACGTGACTTGAATGGAACGTTTTGCAAGGTGATGTTTAGTCCTGGCAAGTTCTTCTCAAGTTGACCTTGTAGATACTCATTTTGCTTCTTAGCACCATCAGTATCGTCACCTAAAATAGTGAAGTTAAGTTTCTTTTGACCAGTTTCTTTCAATCCTTCTTTCCAAAGTTTCTTGGCAAGTTTTGGATTGTATTGTGAATATTTACCTGGAGCTTTAAGTGCTTCTTCTTTAGTGAAATCTTTTCCAGTCTTTTCGTTGTAAGACATACCACTAGGAACGACAGTGTCGTCAACACCGGCAGTCTTACCAAGAACATTATCAGTTAATTGTTCACGATTGATCGACATTGAGATAGCTTGTCTGATCTTCTTGTTTCTGAAGAATGGGTACTTCTTTTGATTCAATTCAAAGTAGAATGTAGCCGCAAGTTTATCATTAGAGAATGTCTTGTAACTTGAAACTTGGCGAGCAGTATCACCACTGATCTTTTGTAGACGGTTGATACGGTTGGCGTCATAAAGGTTCAATCCAGTATTGTTATCCTTAACAACGTAGTACTTAACCTTATCAAGTTTAACGACTTTGGCATTCCAGTACTTGTCATTCTTTACTTCAGTCCAGTTGTTCTTGGAAACATTCCAGTTAACGAGTTTGAATGGTCCGTTGAAGACCATACCGGCACTCTTTAATCCATATTGCTTACCAGCTTTTTCTACGGCTGGTTTGTATTGTGGATAGAAAGTTGAACTGGCCATCAATGTGTTGAAGTATGGAATGGCGTTCTCCAATGTAACTTGGAGAGTGTAGTCATCCAATGCCTTAATACCTAGAGTATTAACTGGTTTCTTACCAGAGTTGATAGCATCAGCGTTCTTAATTCCTGTGTAAATGTAGGCATATTGTGAAGCAGTCTTTGGATCGACCGTTCTGCGCCATGCATAGACAAAGTCTTGGGCTCTAACAGGCTTACCGTTAGACCAAACGGTGTGTTTTAATTTGTAAGTATATGTTTTACCATTATTTGTTGGTTTAACAACACTCTTGGCAATTGCAGGTTCGAGTTTCCCGCCATCGAATCGATACAAGCCTTCCATAGTATCAGTTAAACCTTGAGCACCGATAACGTCCGTGTTCATCGACGAATCCATTGTTGCGATAACATCACTGGAACTAATAGATAAGGTATTCTTATCATCTTTTTCAGTTGATGATCCACAACCAGTTAGAACTAACGCAAGTGCCAAGACTGGCAACAGTGCTAGTAGATACTTCTTATATTTCATTACACAACCTCCCTAAAAACTAAACAACAATATTATTAGATTACACCATTAAACATTAAATACAAGGATTCATTATTAAAAAACTTCTAATGTTTGATAAAATCATATAATACCTTTAATAAAAATGCAAATAAAAACAGAAATATCTTTAAAAAAAGATATTTCTGCTTATGATTTTTTAATAATTAATTTAAAAATTAGAAAACCGGTCTATACGTTCACTTGGATAAAGCGTTCATAACGTTCTAGCTCATCTGAACTCAGATTGGCCTTAAGTAATGAACCCTCGTTAGTGAATTCCTTACTGATAATTTGAGAATTTCGTAAAATCTCTTCGGCGAATTTCTGTTGGTCATAAGGAATCAATAAGTCGACTAGCTTGTAGTTAGAGAACAACTTCAACTTGATTAAATCGACTAATTTGTTGATAGACTTGGCATCAAGTGCGGAGTAATAAATATTGTCTCCTTCAATAGTAGGGAAGACTTGTCCGGGTTTGAGATCAGCCTTGTTGAAGGCATAGATCATTGGTTTACCCGTAACGCCAACTTCTTTCAATGTCTTCTCAGTAACTTCTAACATGTTCTTCCAATGTTCATCACTAACATCAATAACTTGGACCAACAGGTCGGCATCCTTGGCTTCTTTTAAGGTAGTCTTGAATGATTCGATCAAGTTGTGGGGAAGTTTGCTAACAAAGCCGACGGTATCAGACAATAGGAAACTTGTGTTGTCTTCAAGGTCGATCTTTCTAACTGATGTATCAAGTGTTGCGAAGAGCATGTCTTTTTCGAAGACCTTGCGGTCTTCAGATTCTTCTTTGTTGAAGTTAAGTAATCCATTCATAGTTGTCGATTTACCGGCATTGGTGTAACCGACTAATGAAATTAGTGGCAAGCTGGTATTGGTACGACGACGACTTTGGACATTGATAGTCTTATCAACTGTCTTCAATTGGTCCTTCAAGTAAGTGATACGTTTGCGAATGACACGACGGTCAAGCTCTAGCTTAGTCTCACCAGCACCACGGTTTGCTAACCCACCTGAAGCTGACTGTTGATCCAGTGGGTTACCTGACGGATGAATTCTTGGTAGTTGATATTGTAGTTTGGCAATTTCAACTTGTAGCTTAGCTTGGCGAGTATGTGCTCGATTGGAGAATACTTGCAAGATCAATTCTGTACGATCCATGAAGCTGAGCTTGGTCTCTTTTTCGAGGTTTCTAATTTGTGATGGTGTAAGTTCATCATTCAAGACGATCGTAGTAACGTCGTCTGCATTGGCGATTTCTTTGATCTCGGTAACTTTACCAGAACCAAAGTATGTCTTAGCACTGACACTATCGACGTTTTGTTTGATGACGTCAGCGACTTTCATGTTGTTCGCTTCAACTAGTGAACCTAATTCTTCCATTGTATAGTCGAAGTCGAGTTGTTTATGACTAACTCCGGCCACAATCACGCGTTCTTTTGAGTTTATTGTATTTTCCATAAATCCTCCTGGTGGCACTTATACCCCAGGGTATTAATGCCAATTAATTATTTGATTGAGTTTTGGTTGGCTCTTTTTAATCTCATGATCAAATACTTCCTTTCGATAATATGGTTCTATCATACCATGGTAGAAGGATTTGTTGTATATAATAGGTAGAAAGTGAAGATGGGATGGCTATGATATTTCATTTGTTGTAAGTTTGTCTCCAGGACTAGTTTTGCTGAGAAAAATAACTTTCAGGACGTCAAACACTATGGTTCAGGATAAATTAATGTTCATTGTGTATTCACATGTTAAACTGTTGTCTATTAAACATGGAGGGATGTGTCGATAATGAGAAAACGTACTAAATTTGTTAGTGTTGCGATATTTGTTATGTTGCTGATATTCTTGTTGGCTGATACATCTTGGTATAATTATTTGTTTCTCAAGATAGGCGGATACGACGTCTTGGGTTCATTTGTAAGGTCGTTTCGTATCATTCGACATTTATTGAGCCTTTAAAATTGCTAAAATAAAATAGGAGTAGGGATTCCAGCTTTGGAATTTCTACTCCTATTTTATTGCATGATAATTAATTATCATAAATACTATTTCTATGTCCAATGTTAATAGCTGTCACGATTAGTTTGTCATCTTCAATTTCACAAATTATGCGATAGTTACCGATTCTATATCTCCACAGTCCAGATAAATTGGAAGTTAGTCCTTTTCCGTGAATTCTGGGATCTTCAAGGCCATCAACATTAGTATAGAGCCATTGTAGAATCAGCCTTGATTGATATTTATCCATTTTTTTCAACTGTTTCTTAGCATCTTTAGCTATTTCTAGATGATATGTCATTTATCGAACCCCATGTCTTTAATAACTTTAGATATAGGTTCAGATTTCTTATTTTGTTCCAACCAGCGTTTATGAGCAAACTGCGCTGTCATTTCATCGTATTCATCTTCTAACTCAGTAATGGAATATTTCATCATTAATTCTGAAAGAGTAATCCCATGGAATTCAGCCATTTCGTTGAGCCACTTTTTTTCATCATCTGAAACTCTAATTGTTATCATCGCCATAATTTTCACCTCTTGTTGATCTTTGTAGTACATTGTAATACGAGAACGATTAGAACGTCAAATATATGATTTAGGATGAGTATTAAAATAAAAAGTAAGAGTAGGAATTCATGGATTAGAACTCTTACTCTTACCTTTTCGCTATTTTGTTAATCCAATTATTAAAATCATTTAAATCACCTATGGTTTTTGTTTCACTGTTATCAGCCTCATATTTTGATTTTAATGCTTCTTTTGTATCTAAGAAGTTGCTGATATGTTTATCGCTGCTTTTAACGTTAATCTTTTTCATTTCCCAAGTCTTTCATGGTAAGTAGTGTTATACGTGTCTATATTATCAGGTACGCTGACACTATAAAAACAAAACATTAAAAATAACCAGAACAAAAAATACCGCCACTCCAACAAAGTAAACTTTACGAGTTATCTCGTGGAACTTATCCTTCTTATCAAAATATTTAAACAGCACGAATAATGTGTTGAATGCCATAAACAGTAATAGTGGATCGATAATAGCTGTTAGGAATGGCTTGCCAAATAGTAATGATGCTATGAAGTAAATGACGGTTAAAATTGCTATTGCTTGAAATAATTCAAATTTCTTTTCAGTGGTTAATTTGTTCTTAAATATGTCCATACGAGTTTTCGTTCCTCAAGTGTAGTAACAGTTCGCCAATGGCTGGTATTAGATAGAGTGGGTCATGCACGAATCCCATGATAATAAGTACGATGGTCCACTTGGTATTCTTCATGTATTTGATTGCAAAGAACGTCAATACTTGGAATATCACAACTATCAATAAAAAGTAAAAGGACAATATCATTTTGAAGACGTTGTCTGGTATGACGGTCGGATCTTTAGGATGTAAATATGTCACGATTGGTACAATCAAGATGAATATCATCTCAATGCCGAAGATTACCCATGAGATTGTTTGAAAGATATGATTTTCTTTTGCCATATAATCCCCCCATATTTGGTTCCAACATATCATGTGAGAGATGTAATTAGTGAGTTCACTCCTGAATGACGGTAATTGATGTCCTGAAGTCTCAATTAAGTGAATAGTTCAGTGAATCAGCGTATGCTTTGCGTGGGAACCACACAAGGAGCTGACTGGTTATGAAGAACAAATCAGTTATTTTTTGGAAAATCTTGATGGTTGTGTTTTTGGTGATAGCAGGATATTTAATTGATACTGGGAATCGGTATAGTTTTCCAGCGGTGATAGTTATGGTTATTGTTACATTAGTTCTTGATCATTTTAATAAGAAGAAGAGCGGATCACTTAAATAGTGGTTCGCTTTTGTGTTACATGAGTGTTCTTAACTTCTTAGACTTACCCAGTGAGAAGGTTCTAACTAACTCGTCACCGAAGCGCATCTTACGCTTACTGAAGTCAGCTTCACTAATAGTCTGTGGATTGACTAAGCATGAACGATTAGCACGGAACAGTGATGAATACTTCTTCTCTAATTCGTTCAAATTACCGTAGAACTCGTATTGTCCAGTCTGAGTATACAAGTCTAGTCGATGTGGAATCTTGGACGTTTCAACGAAGAAGACGTCGTCTAAGTTAACGTGATAAACTTGTGTACCCACTGTGAAGGCGAAGCACTTGTGCTGCTTAGTCATGGTTTGGTCGATACGTTCTTTGGCTAGTGTTAAAGTGTCGTAGATATTTTGGCGGTATGCTTCAGTCGATTGGTCCTTGGCGATGAAGTCGAGTGCTTCAACTTTTTTCTTGAAGGTCAGTGGAGCCATTTCGTCATGAGTCGTAACGAAGATGATCTTGGCTTGAACGTCATTCTTCCTGACTTCAGATGCAAGATCGATACCGTTCATCTTACTGTGTAAGTCAATGTCTAGAAAGGAGATACCGTTAGAAATTGGATATTCGTGTAAGTATTCTAGGACTTCATCAGGCGATTGAGTTTTGAGGGCAATTTCGAATAATTCACTATGAAACAACATGTAGTTGTTGATCAAGACTTCAAATTGTTGTAATTGAACCAAATCATCTTCACAAATAATGACTGAATAACTCATTTTACTGCTCCTTTTAAAATTACGTATTGTAGATGAAAAACATTGTCGCGTTCACTATTTTGAATCAATAAGTTAGGATAACGCTTCTTGATTTCTTGAATATTAGATAAGCCGAATCCGGAGTGATTCTTCTTAGTTGAGTAACCCAATTGGCTAATAGAATCGATTTCTTCAGTCTTAGTCACTGTGTTATCAACGATGAAGGTCATCTGTTCAGCTTCGTTGATGATGGCTAGTTGAATATTGCCATGTACCTGTTTCTTCGCTTCATCGATGGCATTGTCGATAGCAATTCCCAATAGTCTTACGAGGTCGAAGATATTGATGGGAACTTCGTTGACTTCATAATGGCATTCAAATGAACACTTAATATTCTCATGACTGATCTTGTTTAACTTGCTAATAAAGAGACTCTTCAAGTAGGGATTCTGAATATTATTAAGATCCTTGTAGAGTTTCATTGAGACATTACTGAAATAGTTATCAGAGTAGCTCTCAAACTTATCAAGTGAAGCGTTCCACTCATCGTTGTGTTCAGAATCAGCGATAGTCCGTAGACTTAGCAGCATGTTCTCGTAGTCATGCTTGAACTTACGGAGGTTAAGCTGGTCTCTCTCTAATTGATCGGTGTACATCTTCAGATTCTTGAATTGTTCCTGAGATAATTGCTGTTGATAGATATTCTTCTGTCGTTTGGTCTCTAGTAGGAAGATCAATAGTAGAACTATCAATTGAATAACGACGAAGAAGAGTATTCCAATTAAGAATGTACGATAAATATTGAAGTGGTGGATGAAATTCATGAAGATGGATAGCACGATGAAGAAGTAACTCAATAGTAGTACGGGAATGGGTGAGTCGTTGGTTTTGATGAAGCGGCTGATATTGAAGTGGCGATATAACGATACGAGCACTATTGACAGGATAAGTTCAATTGCGCCACTGATGAAGGTGAAAGTGTACCCTTGAATATTCTTGGATGAAACGAAGGGTATCAGAATGGCCGACATTAATATGTCGACAATGTAGATAGTGATTGAAGTCGCAACGGCGCTACTTAATATGAAGTAATTGCGCCTTTTTCGCCAGCTGAAGATCAAGTATAGTCCAAAAATGAAGACCAAATAGCTCCAATCGTCCGCAAAAT
Source organism: Companilactobacillus hulinensis (assembly GCF_003946555.1). Taxonomy (GTDB): domain Bacteria; phylum Bacillota; class Bacilli; order Lactobacillales; family Lactobacillaceae; genus Companilactobacillus; species Companilactobacillus hulinensis. The sequence goes on from NZ_RHOO01000005.1 coordinate 13,040, forward strand.
AATCAGTTGCGGCGGTCGCAAAAAATAGAACTATTGTTAAAATCGCTTTCAGCGGCGTGAAATCAATTTTTTGATTATAGACTAAAAAGAATATTCCAAACGTTATTATCCATGAAGTAACCACCCCGAGCGTGTATGCCCCAATTCCGACGTAAATCATCTCATCATCCCCCAACTTTATACATTAAGAATACAGTAATAGATAGATGAGAGGAATACTGGTAATGATATTTTTAATTTAGCACATTTTTGAAATGGCATAGTCAAGTCTTCCTGAGTATCGAATTATCTGTCCTGAACTGTAGTTCAAGATATAAAAGTAGGATACTCAGGATATTTTTATTCCAATGCACTAGCAAAATATTAATATTTTACTTATTAAGGGGTGAATTATCTTGTTAAAGATTACTAGTTCAAAGGTGTTGTTGGTGCCAGTACTTTTGTATTTTATTACAGCCGAATTCTTGGCTAAGTGGCTAAAGCCAGAGATGTCTACTAATGTGGCCGATGATATAGTCATGATTGCTTCTTATCTATTTTGCTTACTAATAATTTATTTGTTGAAGGATGATTTTGATTCTGAAATTGTGGCAATTAATAAGAAGAAATCTCGATTATGGCTTATTCCAGCATTTTTGATTTTAGACTTTGTACTACAAATACTACTTTCCAATATATTCACAGCAAATTCCTCTAATCAAAATGATTTTGTAAATGCCATTAATGGTCACGGATCGTTGAAGTTGATGTTTATTTTTGGATTATTTGTAATTTTGGGTCCAATTGCAGAAGAGGTCATCTTCCAATACTTTATTCAAAAAATACTGGTCAAAGATAACTTAAATAGGCTAAGCATTAGTAAATTCGTTGTTACTTTGACGTCTATCGTAATTTCCACATTATTATTTATGCTCTATCATGCTAATAGTGTGGCGGATATTACTAACTTATCGATTTTTTCATATGGGAATCTAATTGTTTACGCTATTTTGTATCAAGTGACCGATGATAACTTGATATATCCCATATCAGTACATATTCTTAACAACTTGATTGCATTCATATTAGTTGTATAGGGTAAATGACAAGTAAGAAAAGAGATATTATTTCACTGATCGACGTGTTGATCATTAGCGGATTTGTAGTTTATCTGCAATTAGAGGTTTATGAAAATAAATTCACACAGACGCAGACGTCTTTCAGGATATAAAAGTAGCCATTCAGGAAATATTTCGTTTAGTTATTTTGTAAGCGCTTATACTGAAACTTATATAGGGGGGATTCAAAATGACAAGTAAAAAACGAGATATTCTTTCGTTGATTGGATTAATATTTTATATTCCAGCGGTGATTCTCATCTGTGATTTTTCGGTTTCCAGATGGGTGCCACGGGAATTTGCACAATTGGTTGATGATGTACTGATATTTGGTATAGCGTACTTTTTGAACAGTAGGTATCTGAAACTCGATATTCACTTCTTCAATATTAAGCACATTCCATCACAAATTTTAAATTCGATTCCAGGAATAATTATGTTGCTGCTGTTTAAGCACTTTAACAATGTCGGGGTTACGAAGAACTTTGTTGTGCTATTGATAACAGTAATTATGGTTGGTGTTGCTGAAGAGTTCACATATAGAGGGTTAATGTTGCCATTGGTCGAGAGAATCTTTAAGGGCAAATTGTTCCTAGCAGTTTTGATCAGTTCAATTGGATTCGGATTGACGCATCTAGTTAATTTGTTCAATGAACCATTGCACGTTGCTGTATTTCAGATATTGTTGGCAATCGCATCAGGTATGTTGTATGGAGGTATTTATGTAACCACACACAACTTGACCATTCCAATTATTTTGCATGTTTTGGGGGATGTTCCCGTGATGTTGTCCAAGACACCTAGTACAGATTCAAACTCATTGGTCAAAATGGGTAGTTCAGACATTATGGGATTGACGTTGTTCTTGTGTGGACTTGTAGCTATTACTTGTTTGGTTGCATTTATTCAGTTGCATATTTATAAGAAGAGACACAAGAATAATCAATTTGTTTAGGGATTATATGTGGGTTAAACTATTTATATAAGGCAAACGATTACATAAATGGAGGCCCAGTATGGGATTATTCGCAATGTTCAATTCTGTTCCTGAAGTATGGGCAATAGAATTTAGAAGCAATAGTGAAGCACATCGGTATTATAATTATATGATTCATAGTTTTGATACCAATCTGGGGAATATCACTATTAATAATGATACTTGGTATATTGGAACTAAACTTAAAAAGAGATTTGAAGGATTGTTCTATGGATTCATGTATGAGCAAGGAATCTCTTCAAGTGAATATACGGTAAAAAGGATACAAATTCGTGGAAACTTTCCGGATTAGAAACACCCCAATTCAAGATGTCTCTTTAACAAATTAACAATATTGTTTTAGAATAAAATCAAAATTAATTGGGGGATTAAAAATGGATAATAGAGAACAAGCTAAGCAAAATGCACATGATCTGTATAATATTTTGATCAAGAAGTCAGACAAATCGGCTAATATGCTCAATATCACTGATGTATTGATGCAGGTTTATTCTAAGTTGGATGAAGCTGAGAATCCTGAGGCTTTGGTCGATCGTTTGGCTAAGTATATTTATAGTGAAGCTATGGGTGGCAGAATTCACTTTGAGAAGGAAGAAGAAGCTCTGTTGATGGACTTGGCTTCATTCGGTTCAAAGGCTGGATTGAATGGTGCTAACTATGCTGACTTCTCTGATAAGTCATACTTTTACAGTGTCTTCGACGATGTTGAAATGCCTAGAAGATAGTTAAAGGAGAGAACAATGGACCTGACGATGATAGTAGTGGCACTTGTATGTACTGTAGCTGTTGCCTTGGCGATACTGCTCTTTTTAATGTCATATCGCAATTATCGAAAGAAAGGTTATAGTTGCTGGAAGTCGATAGGGATTACTTTGATTTTGGCAATTCTGCCATTTTTCGTTTTGATGTGGGGGTTGATTTAAGATGTTCTGAATCTCTTTGTATTAATGAACAAGTGTCTTTGTTCAGGAGTACAAATGATGTGATTCAGGACATTTTTTTATTTTATGAATATTTTGATAATAAAATAGCCTCATATACAAAGGAGTGTCGGAATATGACTGAAAAAGAATTATTTAACGAAATTATAAAAACTTGTGCTAATCCAGAGATCGAACGTGATATCGAAATTAGAAGTAGATTACTTAGACTTTCACGTCAACTTGAGAATGGTACTAACTATAAATTAGTCTGTGTTCGCTTGAGCAACTACATCTCATTCTATCTAGCATCACACTGGCTTCGTGCACCGCAAGCACTGCTGGATCTAGCACGCACCATCTCTGACGATGCTGACAACTATCGTGGGGCAACATCTGATAGTGTCTGGGTCGATGGTATTTTAGGTTAAAATTTTGTACATCCTACTTGTTTTCTATTATCTGAAAGCGCATACTGTATCCATAAAGTGATATCACAATAATATTAATTCAATAATGAAAGGGATGCACGATCATGATTAGGATTCTAATAGGTATTGCAGTAATGTTCCTTGGAATCTTTCAAATATATAGTAGCAGGAATGCTTTTGTTAACTTGAAGACTAACGGAAACAAGTCAACATCGCCATTTATGCTCTATGCATTGTTTTTCTCGTTTTTTATAGGTTTTGTCTTTATTGTCATAGGATTCGCAGTTGCTTTTAATTTACTGGGAATGACAGTCTAGGAGGATACGGTTATGAAGATGATGTATGTTGTGGGTGTTGTCTTAATGTTGATTGGTGTGTATCAGATCTATAACACGAGAAGTTACTTTATTAATTTGAAGACGAATGGTGGCAAGAGTACATCGCCATTTATCGCCTATGCGTTGTATACATCTTTGGTTATTGGTGGATTTTTAATATTTATTGGATTCGGTACAATTTTCTTTTTTAATTGGTAATTAAATATTATAGATATTGGAGAAATCAGGCTGGAAATAATGCTCAATGTTTTGATAGGGTTGATATTTGTCGCCATAGGAAGTTATCAGTTTTGGAGAACTAAAAAGTCATTTAAGGAATTACAGAGTGGTGAAGTGAAGACTTCTTCAGCCTTCATCGCATACGCCTACTACTTTTCATATGTATTAGCAGTTGGGTTCATACTGATTGGAATCAGTAGCATTATTCATCATTAATGGGAGGAAGATATCAATGATCAAGTTACCTGGGATAACGAAGTACATTCCAACTACATGGATCGTGCAGTTCCATAGTCACGACGCAGCACATAATTATTACAAAGATTCAATCGCTAAGTTCGACGACGATTTGGGCAAGGTGACCGTTAACAACGATTCTTGGTATATCGGAACAAAATTGAGTGATGAAGAATTTATTGGTGAATTGAAAAAGTTCATGGACAAGGCTGTGATTCTCGATAGTGCTTATTCCGTTGAGAAGACACAAGTTGGTTGGTTCATGAGATCTTAAGAATGCAAAAAGAGTGATTTTGTAGAAGTTAGTGATGATTACTATCACAACTTTTAGAAAATCACTCTTTTTTGTTACTTCCAAACGTCGATATTCTTTTGTACGAATTGACTGAAGGTCTGTGGCTTCTTATGCATGACTTCTTCAAAGGTATTCGTAACGCCTTTTGCCATTCCGAACTTCGTTAATGTATACAACATCCCCATAACTGAGACGTATTCTTTATCAAGTCCACGAATATTGATCCAATAATCCTTGGCAAGGCTAAGTGACGGATTAGCGTAAGTTATCGGAGTTCCCAATACTTTGGACATGATATTAGCAACCTCATAATAATCCAACGCATGTGATCCGGTTATTGCATAGGCAGTATTCGTGTGTGATTCCGGTTCATTAAGTATTTTTGCAGTGAATTCTCCGATATCCTCAGTATCAATGAAACTAGTCTTAGCGTTCTTAACAGGTATAACGATGCGATGAAATTCTTTGATCTCAAAAGCATGCACCCCACTGACATTTTGCATGAAGAAGCTGGGACGGATGAAACAATATGGTAATCCAGCGTCCTTTATGAACTCTTCAATTTTGTGATGTGGTGGGAAGGGATTCTTTTCCACTCCGATAAGAGATAAGAAAGTAACTAGTTTCAAATCCTTTTTAGCTTTTAAAGCATCAATAAATGGAAGAAATGCCTTAGCATCTCCCATCTGTGGTGGTCTCATGATGAAGATTCGATCAACATCAGCTAGAACTGGCTCGAAGGTACTGCTGTCTGTGAAGTCAAAATAGTCAATATTAGCTTTATCGCCAAACATTTCCTTCAATCTATCGGTATGTTTACCCACTACAGTGACATCTTGGTTATTTTGAATGGCGTATTTAGCAACGTATTTTCCAACGTTACCGGATGCACCAGTGACTAAGATTCTACCCATTATTTTTTTCCTCCAATAAAATTTGGTTGGCACTTCTTAGTAGAACAATTAATTCGTTGAACTTGTCATCTCCCATGTTCTTTTGTAATGAGGACATAGCCTTGAAGTATTCTTCATATGCATCATCGACCAAAGAATTTGCTTTGTCAGTTGGAATCAATATGAAGCTGCGCTTATCTAGTTCTGATTGTTTCTTAGTTATGTATCCTTGTTGCAATAGGGAACTTACCATGTTCGTTGCCATTGACTTTGTGACGTTGAAGAATTTGGCAGCGCCATTTGGTGTCTTGTCGTTGTCGGTCTTGACTAGGTAAATCAGCATTCCCATTTCACTGGAACGGATCGGTAGTTCTTTTTTGATATTATTATTAAGTCTACAAAATAATGAAACCTGTTCTGAAGCCTCGGCTAACTGATTCATAGATGGCCTTCTTTCTAATTGGATATACTCTATGGTTAGAATAGTACATTAGGTGTACTATTTCAAGAACTCAATCGTAAATACTTTGAAGGATACAAAAAGAGTGATTTTGAAGAAGTTAGTGATGATTAGTATCACAACTTTTAGGAAATCACTCTTTTTTGGAAATCTTAGTTATTAGGTTCTTTCGTAATATATTTATCTAGTAATATGTGCTGTAATGGTGCACTTTTGATTTTGATGATTATTCCTTTTTCTTCCAATGAAGCAATGGCTTCTTTGACGGTTTCTTTAGGGAAGTTTTTATGGTCAGCATCGTTAAGAAAGCGAATCAACTCACGATCTTGCACGCCGGTACTGTCATCGTTATTGAAGAGTTTGGACTGCAAGAGGATATTTAGAACTGATAATTCTGGTTTTGATAGTCCGGTCAGACTGTTATGCAGTGAAGACCAATTCTGATCCATTAAGTCTTTTCTCAAACGTAGATTTTCAGATACTCTCCTTTGACCTTCGAGGATTATTTTTGCCATTTCTGTGACGAAGATGGTCAAATCAGCTCGATTAGATAGGGCATCTGCTTCTTTGAAGATTCGGTAGTACTTTTGTACTTCAATATGAATTGAAGATGATACTGACAGAGCAGTAAATGCATCTAATTTTTGGGATAGGTATGAGGATAGTAAGTAACGTCCCATTCTGCCGTTTCCATCTCTGAAAGGATGGGTATTCTCAAAGACGAAGTGGGTAATAAAGGCACGTTCTAGGAAGTTGATCCGGTCATCATTCATTAGTTTGATTAGATTATTTAATTGAATACTGATCAACGCTTCGTTTGCTGGGGGATTGAAGATTACCTCAGTCTCTCCACCGATGTAAACTTTGGAATTTCTGAATAATTTACCATCTGGTAAAACATCTTCTAATAATTCACCTTCTAGTAGGTCATCATAGATGGTTCTGAAATCCTGCAGTGAGTCTATGCGGATATCTTTTGTAGCGAGTGCATCTTGATATCTTCTAATAGTAGATTCTAGCCGCCGTTTCTTATTTTTACTTTTCCCTTTAAAAACTGAGTCACCAATAATGGTTCCAATTTCTTCTTTATTAGTTTTTACGCCTTCAATTTCATTGGTGAAGTAGATTTCATCTTGAAGTAAAGAATTAATATAACCCATTTGCGCTATTCCGGGAAGTGCCTTAGCTATAGTTGATATTGTCTTGGATTCAGATTGAATCTCGTTGAATAATTCATTTATTTTGAGTGTTTCTACTATAAATAGTGGATATTGATTGTATGATACTTTGTCTCTATCAATCAAATATGGATAAATATCAGTTACACGTGTTGAATAACCATTGATCCGGTTTTCATATTCTTGTTGGATTTCTTCAGTTGATAATGATTGCGTACCATTACCATATTTGAATTTTTCCAAGGATTTGTATTTTGCCATGATTATTTACCTCAACTATTTGATTTGGGCTTTCTTTTATGAAGTTTAACACATATTTAGTGATAACTTCTCTAAAATAGCTCATTTTAGTAAAGTTTTGATGTACATTAACGATAACATTGCGAAAGTATAAAATGTTTATGAATACATAATTGTCAGATTCAATCCAGAAAACCTGAATTCTTCCTATATATGTGTTACACTACTTGAATAATTAAACAATTAATTGAAACCAACGTCGCCGTTACTTGACACGTTGTTTTTTTACGCGTAAATGCAGGAGGATAGTTAATGTTAAATGTCAATAATGTCAGTATGCAGTTTTCCGATCGGATGCTCTATGACGATGTGAATCTTAAGTTTACCCCGGGTAACTGTTACGGAGTTATTGGTGCTAATGGTGCCGGAAAGTCTACATTCTTAAAAATCATCGAAGGTAAGTTGAAGCCTACAACTGGTACAGTTTCAATGGGTCCTAATGAACGTATGTCTAGTTTGAATCAAGATCACTTTGCTTTTGAGGATAGCTTGGTAATGGACACGGTTATTCGTGGTCACAAGAAGTTATACGATATCATGACTGAAAAGAATGCGATTTACTTGAAGCCTGACTTCAGTGACGCTGACGGTATCCGTGCAGCTGAATTGGAGACAGAATTCGGTGAAATGGGCGGATGGGAAGCTGAAGCCGAAGCTAGCCAAATGTTACAATCACTAGGTATCGACGAATCACTTCACCAAGTACCAATGAGTGAATTGACAGAGCCTCAAAAAGTTAAGGTATTGCTTGGACAAGCATTGTTCGGTCATCCTGATGTCTTACTTCTTGATGAGCCAACTAATGGTTTGGACGTTCAATCAATCAGTTGGTTAGAGAACTTCCTAGCTGGTTACGAAAATACTGTTATCGTCGTATCCCATGACCGTCACTTCCTTAACCAAGTATGTACAAGTATGTGTGACGTTGACCGTGGTAAGATCACGCTCTTCGTTGGTAACTATGACTTCTGGATGGAATCTAGTGAACTTGCTACACAATTGCAAGCTAACGCTAATGCCAAGAAGGAAGAACAAATCAAACAATTGCAAGAATTCGTGGCTCGATTCAGTGCCAACGCTTCAAAGTCTAAACAAGCTACTTCTCGTAAGAAACAATTAGAGAAGATCACACTAGATGACATCAAGCCATCTACTCGTAAGTACCCATTCATCAAGTTCAATCCAGAACGTGAGTTGGGTAAGGACTTGGTAAGTCTTAACGGTATCAGTAAGTCGATCGAAGGCGTTAAGATCCTTGATAACATCAATCTGACACTTCGTCCTAATGAAAAGATTGCCTTCATCAGTCGTAATGACTTAACGACAACTATCTTGATGCAGATCATTGCAGGCGAGATGGAACCAGATGAAGGTGAAGTAGTTTGGGGACAAACAGCCACAGCTACTTACTTACCTAAGAACGTTAACGAATACTTCGCCGACAATAAGATGTCTGTTATCGACTGGTTGCGTCAATATGCTTCTAAAGATGAGAACGACAATACGTTCTTGCGTGGATTCCTTGGTAAGATGCTATTCTCTGGGGATGATGTTAACCGTGAAGTTGACGTCATGTCCGGTGGAGAAAAGGTTCGTGCCATGTTATCTAAGATGATGTTGAGCAAGGCTAATGTGCTATTGCTAGATGATCCAACTAACCACTTGGATCTGGAATCAATTACAGCCTTGAATGATGGATTAGTTGGATTCAAGGGTAGTATCATCTTCACATCTCATGATCATGAGTTCATTCAGACAATTGCTAACCGTATTATTGAAGTTAGCCCTAAAGGTGTCGTTGACAAAGCTGATACGACATATGATGAATTCTTGGGACATAAACAATTACAAGAACAAGTTGCTAAATTGTACGAAGATTAATGAAATTTAAATAGCGTGTCAGAATTAATATTTAATATTAATGCTGACACGCTATTTTTAATCCATAGATTGTAGTTCATAAAGCTCAGAATAAAGTCCACCATACTCTAATAACTCATTGTGTGTTCCACGCTCGGCAATACGGCCGTGGCTGAGAACTAAGATTTGGTCGGCATCTTGAACAGTCGATAGTCTATGAGCGATGGCAATAGTCGTTCTATCGTCTCGCATCTTCGACAATCCACGAGTGATACTTTGTTCAGTTTGCGGATCAATGTTAGCTGTAGCTTCGTCTAGAATCAATACTTTGGGATTACGGACGATAGTTCTAGCAAATGAGATCAATTGACGTTGTCCGGTGGAGAAGCTACTTCCACGTTCAGTAACTTTGGCATGGTATTTACCAGGAAGCTTCTCGATGAAACTGTCAGCGTCAACGAATTGAGCGGCTTGTTCAACTTGTTCATCAGACACGGTGTCGTCATACATGCGAATATTGTTGGCGATATTACCGTAGAACAAGTATGGTTCTTGGATAACTAAGCCAAGTTTGTCACGGAGTTCTTGGGTCGAGTAATCACGAATATCGTGGTCATCGATCAATATCTGTCCTTGGCCGAATTCATAGAATCTCAACAAAATATTGATGATCGAACTCTTACCACTACCAGTGTGACCGACTAAAGCAACTGTTTGGCCTGGTTCAACGGTAAAGGAAATATCCCTTAAGATAGGTTCGCCAGGTACATATGCGAAAGTAACATGACGGAATTCGATTTTACCGATCTCAATTTTTTGAGTGCTATCTTCATTTTGTTTAGGACTAGTAATGGGATTGTCAAACAACTTCATGATTCTATATCCAGCGACCATTCCGTCCTGGAAGTAAGACATGTAGTTCATGACGTTAGATAGTGGATTGAAGAAGTTTTGTTGGTAAGAAATGAAGGCATAGATTACACCAGCAGCTACGATAGTGTGGGTGCTTTCTAGTCCAAATCCACCTAATGAAATTACTTCAGCTAATGTGAACATCAAGGTAATTGTTGGATAGAGCAAGAATGAGTTCACGTTGATCATTTTGTTTCTCTGTGTGAAGTAGAGATTGTTCTTGTGTTCAAACTCCGCAATCATACGTTTTTGTTGACCGAATTGTTGAATAATGCTAATACCCATCAGTGACTCATTCAACTTTGTATTGATCTGACTAAGATATTCACGTAATCGTTGATAAATCTTGGAACTCAAACGACGATATAACCAGATCAATGCGTATAAGGCTATGACGAATAGTGCAGTATAGATTGCTAGTTTGGTGTTGACTGACATCATCGCTATAAAGGCCGATACCATTGAGAATAGGGCTACCAGGATAGTTAAGAATAATGTCCAAAAGTCAAACAGTGTCTTAGTATCGTTGGTAACTCTGGAAACAATCGAACCAGCTGGCGTCTTGTCGAAGTAGTCCATTCCTAGAGTGTGCAGTTTGCGGAACAATTGGCTACGGATCTTTTCTAGAGTACGTTCAGCGCCCATTGAGAAGGCGAAGTTTTGAACGAATTGAACTGCGGCCTTGATCAATGTTCCAATGAAGTAGATGATAGCGAATCCGACGATGATCTGGATACCGGTATCTTGATGGACTAGATAATGGTCCATATAATATTGAAGCATTCTGGGCATGATGATGTTGATCACACTCAGAACTAGTGCGAAGCCAATGGCGATGATGAATTGACGCTTGAATATCCAAGCGAAGCTGAGCAATCGTTTGAGAATGATACGTTGTTGTTTACGAGATAGTGCTTTGATATCTTTGATTATTTCAGATTCTTTATTATCCATGATTACTCAACCTCCCTTCGAGTTCAGCGTTCTTCTCTTGCAGATGGAAGGTATCGTAATACCAGCCTTTGTTTGCTAAGAGTTCCTGATGAGTTCCGTGTTCGATGATGGTTCCGTCGGCAACTACTAGGATCTGGTCAGCATATTCGACTGAGCTCAAACGACTGGCAGCGATGATAGTTGTACCGTTAACTCTATTCTTGGCGATTCGTTCTTCGATGTTTCGTTCAGTTTTAGAATCGACAGCTGATAATGAATCATCCAGAATTAATAATTCAGGGTTACTTAGAACTGCTCTGGCAATAGCAAGACGCTGCTTTTGTCCCCCTGAAAGAGAGACGCCGAGTTCTCCGACTTGAGTGTCATAACCTTGTGGCATGTTTTTGACATCGTTATCTAAGTCGGCAATATAAGCAGCATTCTCAACGTGTTCTTGGTTAGCGTCAATGTTAGCAAATCTGACATTGTCACGTAAGTCAGTTGAGAATAAGAAGTTAGTCTGTGGAACATAACCGATATTGTCCAAGTAATTATCAAGGTGGAAGTCACGGATATCGTGGTCGCCGACGGTGATTTGACCGTTATAGTGGTCAAAGTCACGCATCAATAGACCGATAATGGTTGATTTACCACCACCGGTTGGACCGACGATACCCATTGTCTGGCCTTCTTTTAATTGGAAACCAACGTTATGTAGTGCAGTAGCTTTGTCATCTGGATAGTGGAACTTTTTGATTTCAAAATCCAAAGTACCATTTGGACGTTCCTTGACTTCGTGTCTTGGTGCTACTAGGGATGACTTTTCATCCAATAATTCGGTGATACGATCGTAACTGGCAGAACCACGTTCGAGAATATTGAATAGGTTACCGATGGCGAACATTGGCCAAGTTAGTTCAGCCATGTATGTAATGAAAGAAACGAGTTCACCAATTGTAATTTGTGAGCGGATGACAGCTAATCCACCGAGAATAATTGTGATGACGTATGAAAGTCCCATAATGATCGATGTTAACGGATCAAATAGGGCATCTAGTCCATATGACTTCTTATTAGCTTTGATATTCTTATCAACATATTTGTCGAAGTCTTGTTCATCTTGATGTTCTTGTCCCAGAGCCTTTAAGACTTTGATACCAAGCACACTCTCTTGTGTCTTATTGTTGATACTTGAGAAGGCAGCTTGTGAATGCATGAAGGCATCGTGAATTTTGTTACCTAAGACATTAGCCATGATAGCCAATAGGATCAATGGCAGAATTGAATAGAATGTTAACTTCCAACTGACAAACATACCCATGGCAAAGATCATTGATAATCCAGTGATCAGTGAGTCGGCTAGTGTCAAAACACCGGGACCGGCGACTTCACGAACGGCGTCAATATCGTTGGTGGCATGTGCCATTAAGTCACCAGTTCGCCATTTCTGATAAAAAGTAGTATCCATCTTCATAAAATGACGGAATAAGCGATTACGCAAGTCACGTTCTAGAACGTATGAACTCCCGAAAATCATTTTTTGCCAAACAAACCTAAGAATGTACCCCAAGATGGCAACTATTACCAACAAACCTAGATTCAGTGTTAAGAAGCTGGCTGTTACTTGTTTCTTGCTGACAGCATCGACGACTATACCAACGATACGTGGTGGTACGACGTTACAAAGAGCAACTAGAAGTAATGCAAAAACCCCGATAGAGTATTGCTTCCAGCGATGTTTGAAGAACCAGCTTAATCTGGAAAATATCCCCATTTATTTCACCCCCATATATAAAACATAAAAAAATCGATAACTATTACTTTACACCTTTAAGTGGGCTATAAGGCAAGTGTTTTGCTTGCTTTTTGCCGCTTTGCAGAAGAAATCAAATAGTTGTATAAAACATAAAAAGTCCGTTGCTGATGGTTTTTGTCACTCAAAGCCATCAACAGCGGCTTATTTTGTACTCTTTGTTAAATTAATACCTTAATCTGCAGCTGCTTCTGTCTGTGAATGTCCCATAAGAAGCATTGAAACAGATAAGATCAATAAAATAACTCCAGTGATCGCGAAAAGAATAATAGGTGAGACTTTATTGAACAATACACCGAATAGTGCTGTTCCGAATGGTGTCAGGATATTGATAGTGGAGTTGAAGAAGACATTGATCCTTCCTTGAATATCAAATGGCACCTTGGTTCTGATATAGATTGAAACAGGCATGTTGATCGAAGTGACGGACATACCAAGTAGTAACATAGAAACTCCATAGGTAAAGGACATGTTTATCTTCGTGAAGAGCGGTAAACAGAATAGGAAGAAAGTCAAAGTTACCAGTAATCCAAAAACTCCGGTCATGCTAGTAAGATTTTTCTTTATTTGTTTAACACTCCATAACAAACTAGCTGCTAACATTCCTACGGCAGATAGAGCCTGGATAATACCGAAGATAGTGGACTTAGTATTGAACAATGTGACTAACACATACGGAATACCCACATTGATCGAGGCAAGACTGAAGTTAGCGAACATAGCAAAGAAAGCCATTGATTCTAGTAACTTGTCACCCTTAATAAATGATAGAGCTTCTTTAAAGTCTAGTAGAACAGTCTTCTTCTTATGTTGTTCACCAGTTGTCGCAACCCCAGATAGATTGAAATCAAGAAGTGCCATCAAGATCAAGGCAACGATTTCACCAATAATATCAATAATAAAGAAAGAAACAACGGGGATAGCACTGAAAAGACTTCCACCAGCAATTGGTCCAAGCAAGCTTGAAATTATACTGACACTTTGTTCTAGTGCAATCAGTCTTTGTTGATCAGCTTTAAGGACAACTCCCGTTGTGGATGCCTTATAGGCTGTGGTTTGGAATGAATCACAAATCTCCAAAAGTCCTGACATAATAATGATTACGATAGGGAAATAGGTTTTGTTTCCTATTATTAAGGAATAACTTCCCAATAATAAGACCAAAACACTGGCAATCTGTGCGAGAACGACAATTTTTTTGTGGTTAAAACTATCCACCAAGTGTCCAATAAAAGGGCTGAGTATAAATGAGAATAACGGTCCTATAAAGATTATCAAGGAGAATAAAATACTAGATTTGTAGACTTTAAGAACATACATCCCCAAGGCAAAAGTGAAGAGCTCACTCGAAAAGGAGCCTATAAATAGACTGATCGTGGCTAAAGATATTTGAATCTTAGATTTTTTCTCCATAAATAAACTCCCATGGGCCTGTTGGCCATTTAATTTTTAGTTGTTACCGTGGTCCACAGGAGCATTGTTATTTGCTAATTCATTTTTGATAGCGTTATGGATAAAGTTGTTCTTGGTACTATAGTCTCCACGAGATACTAATAGGTTGATGTATCCTAAGTCCTCTGGTGAGATATTGAATGATACCTTTTCTGATTCTGATTCCATATTGTTGTCCATCCTTTCTAATAAAAGAAACGTTTTAAATAATGTAATGTACCGATAGTACTTCAATATTATTAGAAATTCAAGGGTGATTAATGGGTAAATTATAATTTAATTAGATTTTTGCTAATTGAACAGAGGAGGCTAGGTTCGTCTTGTTATTGTTATTTAGGATATTATCTTAGACAGTTCATATAAATAAGTAACGATTAGCTGGAGGTGAGAAGAAAATGTGCCAGCAGTGATAGTGGTGTAGGATGGTGAACTTCCATCCGTACAGCACAGGACGACTTTTGAAATCCGCGGGTTGTGCGGAGTTCAGAAGCGAGACTGAAGACGAACTCGTCTGAAGTCGGTCCCACAGCAGGCACATTTTCTTCTCACCGTAGGCGGAAAACACAAAAAAACGCCTCGAAAAATTAATTTCGAGGCGTCTTTATTTGAACAATTTTAAGCTATATCTCCACCGTTACGCTTGTTTTGGAAGTAAGCAATAACTGGCAAGATAACACCAACAGCAACCATTAATAGTGGTTCGATGATGTTAAGTGTAAGTACGTGATACCATGCACCGGTTCCGGCGATTTCATCAGTTGGGAAGATTCCCAATGTGGCAGCACCGAAGGTAATGGCGAAGCACCATGCACCAACTAAGATAGCGAATTTTCTATTCTTGATATAAACAAAGTCAGATTTGAATTGTTTCTCACGTAATCTAACTAATATGAAGGAACTGAACAAGAAACATGTTGCATATGGCGAAACGATTCCGTTCAAGTTAAGTAGTTGGTTAAAAATTGAATTCATGTTAGGCAAGGTTGCACTAAGCACCATGATAACCGTACAAATTCCAGTAGTTAACCAGTAACCATTGATTGGAAGATCATGCTTATCAAGTTTTGTTAGTCCTTTTGGTAAGTATTCCTTAGCAGTATCGGACAAGAACATTCTTGTTCCGGCATCTAGTAGGACAGCAAGTTGTGCCATCATGTAAATTGCTTGTGTGAATGAGAATAAGTATAGGAAGAAATTACCCATGCCGAATTCTGATCCCATATATTGGAAAGCATAGTATGAACCGTTCATCTTCAAGTCATTTGGCAAGTGATGAGCGTTAAAGAAGACACCTAATGAGAATGAACCTAGAACTGTTAGAACACCAGTCATAATTGCTAGCATCCACATAGCCTTAGGGAAGTCACGTTTACCATTCTTCATTTCTGTAACGTATGGTGCGGCGAATTCTGAACCATTCATGGCGAAGATAACTAGTCCGAATGTTGAAAGATAATGCATATCGAACTTAGGTATGAATGAACTGAACGTGAATGGTTGTGTGTGTGGTGCGTTACCTTGTCCCAAGTAGACGATAGTCATGATAACGTACAAGACGGTAACGATAAACATCGCACCACCACCGATAACACTCAAAATCTGTAATGAGTTCTTCAAATAATGTTGGATAAAAATAAATAATGTGAAGATAAGAGCTGTCAAAAGAGCAAACATACTGTTGCTCATAGTATCTGACATTTTGTTTGAACCATTGATCAACCAACCGAATGAAATAAGCATTGAGTTGGCAACATCGACGATGTAGGGAAGACCAGATACCCAATAAGTCCACCCACAAATATAACCCCAAAGGTTACCGCTAGTACCACGTACCCAAGACGTGATACCGCCACCTTCTTCACTAAATGTTGAACCAAGATGACCAACCATCATCTCATACGGTACAACAAACAAAAATAGCATTAAGATCCAAGTTGTAACGATTCCTAAGCCTTGATTATGGAAATTATAAATAATGTCATCGAAACCGATAACGGTAACGAAGTCCATCAAGGCAACTACAGGCCAGCTAATATATGACTTCTTATCAGCAGAGTCAATTTCTGGCAATTTATTCCCCATCGGAAATACACCCCTTTATATTGTTTATTTAAGTAACAACCTATTATAGAAAAAAAATTTACTAAATACTACCTATGTAAGCGGCTTATAAAAATAAACTTACGATTTTGTAAGTTAAAAGTAAGATGAATCAAACGACTGTAAGCATCAATTTTTGTAAGATAGATATATCAAATGGAGGTACAAGAAATGCAAAAAATTGTAGAAGTAAAAAATGTTGAAAAAATTTATGGTAAGGCCGATGAGAAACAGTACAAAGCCTTATCCGATGTAAACTTTGAAGTTCAACCAGGAGAATTTGTTGGAATCATGGGAGCGTCTGGTTCAGGTAAAACAACATTATTGAATATTTTGTCAACTCTTGATACTGCCACAAGTGGTTCAGTTAAAATTGCCGGACAAGATATTACTAAGTTGAATACAAATGAGATGGCTGATTTCCGTGCTAATCAAATCGGATTTATTTTCCAGGATTTTAATTTATTGGAAAACTTAACAGCATATGAAAACGTGGCTTTGCCATTGGCATTGCAAAATGTTTCACCTAAGAAAATCAAACCAGCTGTAACGGCAATCACTGAAAAGCTAGGTTTGACTGATATCTTAAATCACTATCCAACAGAATTGTCAGGTGGACAAAAACAACGTGTCGCCGCTGCCCGTGCCTTAGTTCACGAACCAAAGATTGTCTTCGGTGATGAACCAACAGGAGCCCTTGATTCCAAGAGTGCCAGAGCATTGATGGATACGATGACAAAAATCAATCATGAAGATAACGTTTCAATTTTGTTAGTAACACACGACCCATTCTCAGCAAGTTATTGTGACCGCATTCTCTTCATTAAAGATGGTGAAATTGGTCAAGAATTGAGAAAAGATGACAACACACGTGGGGAATTTTATCAAGAAATTTTAGATTCATTGGGAACATTCGCCGAATAGATATCAGATAGTGGAGAAAGCCGGGAAATTTTGAGCACTGCCTAGGATAACAGAATTAGCGCGAAGCGATAGTTTTGTTATTCGTAGCAGGCGCAGAAATTTGGCTTTCGCAACTCGTTTCAAAAATCAGAGAACGAAAAAGCCGGGAAGTTTCACCCCCAAACCCAAAAAGGAGATTAAATTATGTTAAACAAACTAGCCCTAAGTGGCATACGTCATCGAATGCGAGACTACACAGTATTGTTCTCAGGTTTGATGATTGCTTCAGCAATTTTTTATATGTTTTTGTCATTAGCTACCAATAAGACGTTCTTAAGTTCTAATTCACCAGCTGCCGCAACGGCCTTTATTTTCGGATTCGGTATCATTCTTCTGTCAATAATTACTATTGTGTACATCAATTATGCGAACACCTTCCTGCTCAGCATGAGGCAGAAGGAATACGGAATGTTCATGATGCTTGGTGCCAAGAGCAGCAAGATTTCCAAGATGATTTTCGTTGAAACATTCGCAATTGGAGCTATCTCAACTTTGATTGGTTCCGCAATTGGTATTGTTGCTACAAAATACGTTAGTCAATGGATGATCAATGCGCTTGATATGCAGATCAAACATTTCAATAGTTTTTATTTACCAGCTCTTATGTGGACATTTATTTTCTTTATCGTCCTCTTCATTTTTTCAGCCATTCGTAACTCGATTTCACTTCGTCGTACTAAAGTACTAACTTTGCTACACAAGGATAGTCAACCAAGCAAGATCAAGCGTAACGGCGCTGTCAAATTTATTCAAGCAATCATTGGATTGATTTTCTTAGCAATTGGTTATTATTCAATGTTTTACATGGGTAAGAATGCAATGTTCATCTATCTAGGTGTTCCGATTGCCTTGGTAACCATCGTTATTGGTACTTACTTTACGATCAATGCAGCTATTACAGCCGTCATTTCGATGCTAAAACGTAATACAAAGTTCTCTCAAAAAGGTTTGAACAACTTCACACTCTCACAATTAAGCTTCAGAATTGCTGATTACACTAAGATACTCTCAATGGTATCGATCATGTTTGCCTTGGCACTTGGTGCAATCACTGTTGGACTAGGATTCCAGAAGCAGATCTCTACAGTTGTAAATGGTCAAAACTACTATGATGTGGCAGTTCATAACGCCGATACAGCACAAAAGAATCGTATCAATCATTTGAGCGGTGATGATCAATACAATTATTCATATAAAGTCGATGATAAGAGCAAAACAGTCTATTATCGTGCTAGTGAATTCAAGAAACAACCATTCTATTATGAATCATTCAATATGAAGAGCATGTTAGCTACAACTAAGAAGAGTACAAACATCAACAATCCAGATGTTAGTTATTCGATGCAACAAAACATGCTTCCCAAATATCGTATGAATCAACTAAAAGCAGTTAGTGATGCTGAATACAACAAGATTCAAGCTAATTCAGATACTTTGACATTAGTTAAAACAACTTCATTTAAGAATAATTTGAGTAAGATCAAGACTATCTCAAAAGAAGAAGCTAAGCGTTATCCAGATTTGAAACAAGCTGGTGGCGATAAGTACAGTGCCTATGTAATGATCAATGGATTCTTCTCTGGACTAGAATTCATGGGATTCTTCCTCGGAATTGCCTTTTTAGCAATGCTGGCAAGTTGTCTGATGTTCAAGATTCTGTCAGGTGCTAGTGGTGATGTTAAACGTTATAACATGCTTCACAAGATCGGTACACGTCAAAGAACACTTCGTTCTACTATTAATAAAGAAATTGCGGTACTATTCGCAGTTCCCGCTGGGCTTGGTATTATCCACGTGTTGGTAGGACTACAAATGTTCAAAGGTATTCTGTTCCAACCATATTCACACATCGAGGTTCCATTTGGAATTTTCATCATCTTGTACCTTGGTTACTATCTATTAACTCGTTACTTGTACAAGAAGATCGTGTTGAAATAATAATTACCAGTTTTCCTTCAGGGGAACTGGGGTCGCCGGGTATTCCCCCGTAGTACCTTACGACCCCAGCTCCTCTGAAGCAGAGGAGCCTTTAAATGGATATCCCTCAACAAGATTCCTGAAACATCCCCTTAAAATATGAGAATTCCCGTTCTCGAAATATCAGATGTGAGAGCAGTCACATCCAAATATTGACACCATTCATTCCCCGAATGGTGTTTTTTTATGTATTAGAATAGATATAATTTTAGGAGAAAAATTTAATATATGGTACAATAAATTACTCGATAATTTTTTAACAAGGTTTTAGTTCGGGTTTTGAAACATTAAAGAAGCTTGAAAAAATTTTCGACATGACAGAATTTTACTATAAAGTACTGGTATATAAAGACTTTGATGCAATAATCTCCATGTGCTAAAGCCGAACTTATATTGAGCTTAGATGCTTTTTGTTGCTAAATTAGTTTTTAGATATTAAAATTTCTTTAATGATTATTTTTGAAAAAGATTTTACAGGGAAAAGAAGGGAGAAATAGTTATGTCATCAATGATTGAATTCCGTGATGTACAAAAATATTACGGCAAGTTTCACGCACTAAAGGACATCAACTTAAAAATTGATAAGGGAGAGACTGTTGTTTTGATCGGACCATCAGGATCTGGTAAGAGTACTTTGGCCAGAACTGTTAATGGCTTGGAGACAATCCAAAAAGGTCAATTGATCGTCAATGGACGTGACATCGCTGATAAGACGACAGATATCAACCGTATCCGTACTGATGTCGGAATGGTATTCCAACACTTTAACTTATATGCGAATAAGGATGTTTTGGAGAACGTTATGTTAGCACCAAGAATTGTTCTCAAATTAAGCGAAGAGGAAAATAAGAAGACTGCTATGGCTTTATTAGACCAAGTTGGTTTGGCGGATAAAGCACATAACATGCCTTCACAGATCTCCGGTGGACAGGCACAACGTGTAGCCATCGCTAGATCGCTAGCTATGAAGCCTCGTTGTATGTTATTTGACGAACCTACAAGTGCTCTAGATCCTGAAATGATCGATGATGTACTTGGTGTTATTAAGTATGTTACAAGTCAAAGTGATATGACTTCGTTAATTGTTACTCACGAAATGGGCTTCGCTCAAGAAGTTGCCAACCGTGTAATTTTTATGGCTGATGGTCAAATTTTGGAGGATGACGAAACTGAGAACTTCTTCGAACATACTTCAAATGAACGTGCTAACCAGTTCTTAGGTAAGATCATCAAGCATTAAAACAGGGGGTATTTGATATGAAAAAGAAGCTTAAATATTTATCACTGCTGATCACGTCTTTGCTCCTAGTGCTGACACTTACTGGATGTGGTTCACAATCACTGTCATCACAAAATGTTTTGGAAAATGATAAAAAATCTAAGACCATTACATGGGGTGTTAAGGCGGATACGAAGCTTTTGGGATTAGTCGATGTAAAAGATGGTAAAGAAAAGGGCTTTGAAGTTGATTTGGCTAAAGCTCTTACTAAGAAGATGTTAGGTAAAGATGCAACTGCTAAGTTTGTTACCGTTACATCACAGTCACGTATTCCGTTGTTAAAGAACGGAAACATTGATGCTATCATCGCTACAATGACTATAACGCCGGAACGTAAGAAGACAATCGACTTTGCGAACCCTTACTTTGACGCTGGACAATCGATCCTTGTTAAAAAGGGTTCTTCAGTTAAGAAAGTTCAGGATTTGAATGGCAAGACTATCATCGGTGTTGTTGGTTCTAATTCAGTTCAAAATGTTAAGAAGTTTGCTCCTAAAGCACAAGTCTTGCAATTGCCAGACTATGCTCAGGCATTGACAGCTTTGAAATCTGGACAAGGTGATGCTTTGACAACCGATAACGTTATCTTAGCTGGTATGGCCGTTAGCAATCCAGGCTATGAGTTAACTGGTAAGGCCTTCACCACTGAACCTTATGGTATTGGTATCAACAAGGGGCAAAAAGACTTCAAGAAAGCCGTCAATAAAGCGCTCAAAGAAGTTCAAGCAGATGGAACTTATAACAAACTAATCATGAAGTGGTTTGGTGATGTTCCTGGATTCAATTACAAGGAGGTGCTAAGAAAATGATAAAACTACTAACAGATAATTGGTCAGCCTTCATTTCTGGATTTGGCTGGACGCTTCTATCCAGTGTCTTGGCACTATTCTTCAGTTTGATCATCGGTTCATTGTTTGCCATTTTGGAAGTTATGCCAAGCAAAGTAGTCCGAGTTATCGGTAATGTCTACGTAGAAATTTTCCGTAACATTCCATTACTAGTTATTACAATGTTCTTCTACTTGGTAATTCCATTGTATGTGGTCAAGATCAATGGTTTTACAGCTGGAACTATCGGATTGACGATTTATACTTCAGCCTTTATCGCTGAAACGGTTCGTGCTGGTATCAATTCAGTTGATAGCGGGCAAATGGAAGCTGCTCGTGCTCAGGGTATGACTTTCTGGCAAGCAATGAAGAATGTTGTCTTACCACAGGCATTCAAACTGGTGATCCCACCACTAGGGAATCAGTTCGTTAACCTAGTTAAGAATTCATCAGTTCTAGCCTTTGTGGCTGGATTTGATCTGATGTATCAAGGTAACGCGATTGCATCACAGACTTTTGATACTGTAAATACTTACGTTGTTGTGGGACTGTTCTACTTGGTTATTACTTTGCCGATCAGTTACTATATGCAGCATCTAGAAAGAAAATTAGCTTAGGAGGGGAACGATATGCAAAACTGGATAGACGCTTATTCATGGATCAATATACGATTCTTGCTCCAAGGCTTATGGATCACAATATTGATCTCAGTTATTTCAGTAATACTGAGTTTTATTATCGGATCAGTCTTAGGAATCATCAGATATGCTAAGATTCCATATCTATCAAGAATTATCGGCTACATTATCGATGTTATTCGTAACTTGCCATTACTTTTGATCATCTTCTTCACGTACTTCGGATTACCAGCGTTTGGTTTCAAACCAGATACGATACCAGCTGCTATTTTAGCCATGACAGTCTTTGAATCGACCATGATTGCAGAGATCATCAGGTCTGGTATTTTGGCTGTTGATATCGGTCAGATGGAAGCATCACGTGCGATGGGAATGAAGCTTAGTCAAGCAATGTGGCACGTTGTCTTACCACAGGCTTATAAGAAAATGATCCCGGCTTTAGTTAGTCAGTTTATTTCGTTGATCAAGGATACTTCTTTGGCAACCATCATCGTTGTACCAGAGTTGATGCAACATGGTCAGGTTGTTTATGGACAAGATCCTAATTACATCATTCCGGTCTTCGTAGCGATGGCTGTAATGTACTTTGTTGTTTGTTACGCATTGTCATTATTGTCAAAAGTTATTGATAGACGAATGGCTTAAATATGTTTTGTTGGAGGATGCTTTGGCATTCTTTTTTTGTTGCCGCCTATGGCTAATTTGCTGTTGTTTATTTTGAGACTAATATATGTACATATATACTTTATACGTAAGGTTGAGTCTTGTTTATTTGGAAAGGACGTTTTAAAAATGAAAGAGATGGAGAACTTAGGTAAATTTAAAGTTAGAAAGAACGGTAATTCATTAATTGTAACTATGCCGAAAGAATCTGGCTTCTCTGAAAATGAGATGGTGGAAGCAGTCAAAGGGTCAGACGGTAGCATCAGTTATAAACCTACAGAACAGAATCCATGGTTCTCAGGCAAATATAAAAATTATGATTTTGAAGCTATTAAAAATGAATTAGATTTTCCAGTAGATGGTGGTAGGGCCGTCGGTAAAGAAATTATTTAGTTTATATTAGTTATCAGGAGGATGGGACATGATCGAACAAGGATCAATTATATTTATAGACTACGAACCGCATGCAGGTCACGAATTTGGAGGTCATGATCCCAAGAGTGGGGTTCACGGTATGATTTCTATGATTAATTTTTCATGTTTTGATTTTAAGGCACGCAATGGAAAGATTGTCGGAAAAGTTAGTGAAACTGTTTTAAATAAGTTATTGAAAAATGCCAATTTTATTTTGCAGAATCATTAAATTAGAGAATTATTAAAACAATAACTTGACTTGTAATTTAATTACTGATAATATTCAAGTCATTCAAATGAACAAATATAAGTGTCTGAATCAAGTAGTACTGCATCTGTGTGTAAGAAAGCCGGTGGTTGATGCGAACCGGTCAGGGTGTACGTCATGAAATACCAGACATGACTTGGTTTTTCCAAGCGGGTAAAGAGGACCGTTACTTCTCGAGAGTGGAGAATTTTTATATTCTCAATCTGGGTGGTACCACGGTTATTAGTCGTCCCTGTTGCGTAAGCAATAGGGACGGCTTTTTTTTGTATAGAGAGTGAAAAAAGTCGGTAGATTCTGAAGATTGTCTAGAATAACAAAGGTGCCACAGGGTGGTGCATTTGTTATTCGTAACAAACGTAGGAATCTGACTTTTGTAACTCATTTGGGAAGGACAAAGATTATGAACAATACAGCTGGTGGCAATCCTCGATATCGGAGCATCAAATAAAATCAACTAAATTCGAGGAGATTAATTATGGAAAACAAGGTAAGCTTCAAAGAAGCTATTTCAATTTTATTAGTAATGTTATTAATTTTAGGATTCGGTGTTATCAAGTTTGGTCTTTCACCACAAACACCAGTCTTGGTAGTCATCGGTCTGTTAGTTCTCTGGGCCAAAGTTCGTGGCAGCAGCTGGGACGATATTCATAGCGGTATTATCGATGGTGTTAAGAACGGAATCGTGCCAATCTTCATTTTCATCTTGATCGGTGCTTTGATCGGTACATGGATCGCTGCTGGAATTATTCCATCAATGATGGTCGCTGGATTCCACATGATTTCAGTTAAATGGTTCGTGCCTTCAGTATTCTTGGTTTGTGCCATCATCGGTACATCGATCGGTAGTGCTTTTACAATTATTTCAACACTTGGTATCGCACTATTCGGAATGGGTACAACACTTGGCGTTAATCCAGCTCTTGTTGCTGGAGCCATTATCTCTGGAGCAATTTTCGGAGATAAGACTTCACCACTTTCAGATTCAACTAACTTAGCTTCTGCAATCGCTGAAGATGACTTGTTCGCACATATTAAGAACCTCATGTGGACAACAATTCCTGCTTTCTTGATTTCATTAGTTTTATACGCAATCCTTGGCAATACTGGTTCAAATGCTAGTCTTGGCAATATCAATACCACACTTAATATTTTGAATAGTAACTTTATTATTTCTTGGTGGGCTATTCTACCAGTTGGATTATTATTCATCTGTGCTATCTCAAAGATTCCCGCAATTGCTACATTGATCTTGAACATCACCGTTACAGTCGGTATGATCTTCATTCAAAAGCCTGGTACACCAGTTAAAGATATTGCCGGATTCATCGAAAATGGATTTGTTTCTAAGACGGGTAACGCTGCAGTTGATGCATTACTTACTCGTGGTGGTATTACTTCCATGATGGGTACAGTTTCATTGATCTTCTTAACATTGTCACTTGGTGGACTATTGATGAAGTTTGATGTGATTCAAACAGCTATGACACCACTTGCTGCCAAACTTAAGACACCAGGTGCAGTGGTTACAGCTACGATTCTTTCAGGTATCGGAGTTAATATCTTCGTTGGTGAACAATACTTATCAGTTATCTTACCTGGTAAAGCTTTCAAAGAAACCTTTAATAAACGTGGTCTTGATAATTTAGCACTTAGTCGTGTACTTGAAGATGGTGGTACTGTTATTAATTACTTGATTCCTTGGGGTGTTGCTGGTGCGTTTGCTGCCAATACGCTTGGAGTTTCAACCTTAGAATTCTTACCGTTCTGCTTCTTTAGTTTATTATCACCAGTTCTTTCTATTATTAGTGGATTTACTGGTATTGGTTTGAGACGTATAGATAAGAAGTCAAAATCAGTTTCAGATAAGTCAGATACTGTTACTGCTTAGTTGTCTGCTGCCTGCGGTCGAAAGTAATTGTGCCTGCTGTGTGGACCATCTTCAGCCGTAAGGCGGTCTGAAGATTCTGCATAGACCGCAGATTTCAAAAGTCGCCCTGTGCTGTAAGGATGGCTTCGCCATCCAACACCACCTTCACCGCTGGCTCAATTACTTTCGACCTCCGGCTATATACTTGATGATTTGAAATTAAGCACTATTTTATTATTAGTTGTTAAGTTTGTTTTTTATAGGGATCATCGAAATTATAAAATATCCACAAAAACTGTAGATAAATAGTTTTTGTGGATATTTTTTTGCCTTTTTTGAGCTTACAAAATTGTAAGATTACGTAATACAAATCGCACTACAAAGGCATTTCTCTCCTCTAAAATAGATATCGTAAAATCTTTTTTTAAAATGGGGGAAAAGTATGAAAAAGATCAGAATCACTATTTGGGGATTGGTTATCGTTATGGCGTGTGTTGCCGGATTTGTTATTTTTGGCAGACATGACACTGAAGATCAAACTGACAAATACAATACTTATACAGTGAAATCAGAGCGCTCTGACAGCTTCACGGGGGTAGTTCAAGCCGATGAGAAGCATGCTGTTAGCGACGAGGTTAAATCTGATGATGAAGTGCTTGCCAGCAACAATGTTTCTAATGGTCAAGAAGTTACAAAGGGGCAGGTCTTGTTCACGTTCTACAGAAATATGGCGAGTGAAATAAATTCTGCTAATTTAGAAATTAGACAAGCACAATTAACGATACAAGAATTGAATAAGACAACTGATAAGAACACTGATTATCAGATTGAATTAGCTAAGGACCAAGAAGCTTTGAGTGATGCTCAAGATAAATTAAACAAGTTGAATCTAGAGCAGAACCGCACTGTGATTGCACCAATTGCCGGTACTTATTTCAAGGATACTGAAGGTCGCAGTTTCATTTACGGCACACCTATTATTGAAGGAAACGTCAACGAGTTTTCTTTGGATAAAATCAAGCTTGGTAAGGCTGTAACGGTTGTTAAGAATGATGGTGAAAAAACCGATGGTAGCTATACAGCTAAGGACAAGATTCCTTATAATACCGGAGCTGTTTCTTATTATCATTTCCAAGTCAGCACCGATGATTCACTTCCTTACGGAATGCACGTTCAGATCAAGAATGAAACTCGTGGATACAGGATTCCTAAGGAAGCTGTGAAGTCTGGAGATACTGTCTATATTGTTAGAAATAATAAGAAGCACAAACGTGTCTTGGATCTAACTAAGTTCAACAATGACTATTATGTCAAAGAAGGAATCAAGGCTGGCGACAAGCTGGTCTTGTTCTAGGACGGTGAAGCCATGCTAAAAATAAAAAATGTGGGGAAATCATACGGACAATTTCAAGTATTACAAAACATTGATCTTGAAGTGGCTGATGGGGAATTCTTAGCCATTATGGGACCATCTGGTTCGGGTAAGTCTACCTTGATCAATATTCTGGGTTTGTTGGACCAAGATTATACTGGTGAATATTTACTGAATAATAAGAGCTATAAGGAGACTAGCGATAACTTATTGTCACGTATTCGTGGAGATCAATTGGGCTTCGTCTTCCAAAATTTCAAATTATTAACAACTTATAGTGTTTACGAAAATATTGAAGTTCCACTTATTTATAGTAAAAACGAGCAGCATCACAAACGTGAACGAGTTGAAGATGTTATAGAAAAAGTTGGACTCAATGGCAAAGAGAAGCATCGTCCTGCTGAATTATCTGGTGGTCAACAACAACGTGTCGCTATTGCTCGAGCTATTGTTAATCAGCCGAAGTTAATAATTGCGGATGAACCAACGGGTGCACTTGATTCTAAGACTAGTAAGGAGATCATGGATATCTTCACTAAATTGAATCAAGATGGCACAACTATCATCATGGTTACTCATGATGAAGAAGTAGCTGAATATGCCATGCGCACGGTCTATATCCGTGATGGTAAGTTATATCACGATGCAAAGGATGTGTTTAAAAATGATTGATAAACTTTTGATCGCATTCAAATCAATTGGTAAGAATAAGAATCGTAACTTTCTAACAATGCTCGGTATTATTATCGGGATCGCTTGTGTTATTGCAATTCTTGCTGTTGGTGATGGTTTCACTAAGACTATGACCAAAGGGATGGGAACACATAACGATAGTGGACGAGTAACGATAAGCTTTGAGACTTCATCATATGATGATTCAACTAGTGGATTCACTCAAAATGATGTCTCTAGTATTGAATCACTATCCGGTGTTGATCATGTGAAACTTGATAGCAGTAGTCAAGAGGCTAGTGCCAAAGTTCAATATAAGACGAAGCACGAGACGACCAGTTTGAATAAGGCTCCGAAACATTTGAATCTGTACAAGGGGAACGATACAACAATCTATAGCGATGATTCAAGTAATGTTTTTATCTCGCACGGATTAGCTAACCGCTTATTCAAAGGTGGGAATGCTCTGAATAGGGCTATGATAATTGATGGTAATGTCTTCATTGTCAGAGGTATATATAAGATCAGTGATTTTAATTACCGTCCGGATATTTATGTTTCGAAGACAGTCTTCAAACAATTATTTGCGGGTCAAATAACCAAGGATTTGGCAAGAATTTACGTTCAGCCAGGTGTGAATAAGAAATCTGTTGGGAAACGCGCTGTTAAGCAGATGAAAAAATTTGGTGAGGACAAGAAAATGGGAAGCTATTCTGTTTCTAATCCCGATCAAATGAGTAAGACATTTACCAAAATGATGAATTATATTACTTATTTCGTTGCTTTAGTTGCCGGAATATCTTTATTGATCGCTGGTATCGGCGTTATGAACGTGATGTATATTACTGTGTCTGAGCGTCGTAAAGAAATTGGTATTCGTCGAGCTTTTGGTGCGACATCGAATGATATTCGTAGCCAGTTTTTGATTGAGAGTGTTGTATTATGCGTGATCGGTGGACTGGTCGGGATCATTTGTGGATATGGGCTAGTAGCAATCATCAACGCCTTTCTACCATTTAAGGCTATCGTTACAGTCTATTCATTATTATTATCGATATCTGTCTCAACAGCAGTCGGTTTGATATTTGGATTCATTCCTTCAAACAAAGCTGCACAGTCACCATTAGTGGGATTACTAAAAGAAGAATAGTATTTTAAGGGGATTATCATGAAGAATTTATATAAATTAGATAGGGTAACATTAGTCGCAGTATTTTTGGTCTATGCGTTTAGTGAAATAACAGCGATGTTCTTATCGAATAAGAATCTATCGTCTGCACCAAGTGTGGGCAAGTGGATGGAACTAGGAATTTACACGGTTGCCTTGATAATAAGTTTTGTAATCTATTACGGCGTTATGTATTTTATTCTGAAAAATAATGAATCAGATTTTCAAACAACGATTTTTATAAATATTGCCATTGGATTGACGGTTATTGCTATCTTGGCGATCATCGCAGGATTAGTAACAGATAAGAGTCTCAACATCTGGACCAAAGGTATTTTTGGATTGTTAGGAAATGGACTCACCGCTGCCTTGAATTGGAGGTACTTAAATGTTTCTCAAGCCAGTAAGATCAAGGTATGTGTTCTAACTGTAATTTACTTTGTAATATCATTGATTTAGTTACAAACTTATTTGTTGGTATATCAAATCTGAATATCATAGCGACCTATTGCATGATAAGCTTAATTAAAACAATTAAGAGGTAACCGTTATGAAGAAAGCAACGTATTTGATACTTCCACTGATTTCGGTAATATTTCTTACTGCATGTCAAAGTAATGCTGGTAAGGATAGTTCTAAAAAGGACCCAGAATCTGAATTACAAGTTCAAAAGCAAAAAATAACTCGCAATAAAAAAGCTTGGGACGAAAAGGTCTCTGATATTAAGAGAATCGATGTAAGAACTATTGGGGAGACTTCTTCATATGTTTTTCCTCAGAACTTGAAAGAAATGAAAGCTAGTAAGAAGCCTCTGATCAAGGGCACGGTTGTGAACTTAGAGAAAATGACAAACCTGAATCATTTAGCTAATACTAAGGCAACTGTTAAAATAGACGCAGTTTTGATGGGCGATAAGAAGCTCAAGAATAAGACGATAACCATTGTTTTGAGTGGTGGGATTGTTGCCGCAAGAGAGTATTTCAATGGCATGAATTTAGAATCAGGTAAGTATAACGGCGTTACGGTTAATCCTGATTCTAATCAGAAATTATATATAAATGATACTGATGGACCTTTGCCCAAAATTGGATCTAAAATAATCACTGATTTAAGTTTGAACTCTTATGATAAGACTGACACTGGCGAGTTTGCTACAATGTTGAGAAGTAATGATCTAAAGAATAACAAGTCTTACTTGAGTGGAGAACCGTTTACTTTCTGGGTAAAAAATACAAACTCTAAGAAGTATGTGCTAAATAATGAGAATTATCGAAGACTTACTGAAAATGATGTGAGATACGATTTTGCAGTAAACTTTACTAAAGAAATTAATCAAGCATATAACAAGTAAAAAGTCTGGATGAAAATCCAGATTTTTTTTATTTGTCTCATTAATTATTTCTATATCAAATTCGAATAGCGCAATCCAATACGTTGTTGGTATGATTTTAGTAATGAAACGAGGAACTAAATATGAATAATATTATCGGTGTGATTATTTTGATGATGACCTTCGTGCCAGTTGCATCATGTCGACAATACGATCGAATTATAATTTATAACCAAGTTAAAGCGTCAGAATGCTATCAAAAACATGCAGAATTGAAAAAAAATAAAAAAATTTGGAATCGTAAAGTATCTTCAGCAAAAAGGATCAAGATTCATTCATATGAGAATGACGGGTTCATCTCTACTCCAATCAATCTCAAGCAGGTCAAGGGGTATGGACCAATTTCTATTAAAGGAATAATAACTAATTATTATGAATTATCCGGGTACAAAAGTAATGCCAGAACAAAAGCTAAAATTTTTGTAGAAAGCGTTTACAAAGGTGATGTAAAATTAAAAGGAAAATCTGTTATAGTAATTATGCAGGGTGGTTTAGTTTCATCCGATAAATACTACCATGGCAGACATAATCCTATTCCAAAACAAAAAGTTTATCTTGATAATGTGGATGCGCCATTACCAAAAATTGGATCAGAGATTATTGCTGCTATGGATATAAATGAGTATAAGAATAGTAATATGACTAATTTTGATATGGGACTTAAGGTTAACAGAATAAGTAGTGGAGGATCTTATAGAATCTCAATTCCAGAATATACATTGTGGGTTAAGAATCGAGATACAAAGCAGTATGAGGTAAGTAAAAAATCAAATATTTAATCGCTGTTATGGCGATACAGGGGTGCTATGAGAAAATTTTGGGGAATTTTTGCAGTGCTTTTAGCAGTCGGTACATTAATAAGCTGCAGTAGTAGTGTTAATAAGGCTTATAGTAGTAAGACCGGTAGTGCACAGACAGTAGTTGAACAGAGGGTTAAGATCAATCGGAAAAAGTGGAACAAAAAAGTTAGTGATGCAAATGTGGAGTATTTACCTAGCGATACTAATTTTAATGAAGTCTTTCCAATTACTTGGAAGGATTTCAAAAAGGCCAATGATTTTGTAGTCGAGGGAACGGTCCTCAATTACGAAAAAATGGAAGGTACGCTAGTTGTAGAGAGTAAGGTAATGATCCATGTTGATAAAGTAATTCATGGGAATCAAGTATTAGAAAATCAAAATATTGTTACGGTTGTACCGACTGGATTCGCATTGTCTAAAGGAACTGATGACAATACTAAGAAGTCCGATGAGATCTTGTATCAAAAGACGAGTTTTCCATTGCCAAAGATTGGAGCTAAGGTGATCACGGGTTTGAAATCCAATGCAGAACGGTATGAAGAAAATCCATCTTTGAAGAAAGCAATGGTCAAGTATAAGCTGGACGGCAGTGACTCTTACTTTATTGCTTGGCCTGATTATAACTTTTGGGTACAAACTAATAACGGTAAATATGTCATAAATAATCTAGATATACGTAATATGAAAGGGTCAAATCCTAATTATGACAAGATTTCAGGATTATTCAAATTGACGAAACAACTAAATAGCAAGTAATGTTGATCCGTGATACTATTGTGAAAAAAGAGGGCAACCGCCTTATAAGGAGGACTCATTATGATGTATAGTTCGACCCTACTAGTCCTTGTTTTGATAGGTCTAGTTGTATATTTAGCTTCAAATAATAGTTCTAGTAATGATTCTGTGAAGACGAAAAAGATTACACCAACTATGATTGGTGTGATTATTTTAGTTGTATTATTACTTGCTGCAATACCAATGTTAGGAATGTTTATGTTCCGTGGTTTCGGTGGGAGCGGTTTTGGTATGATGGGCGCTCATTGTTGGTAGATAAAGAACTTTGATCAGTTTAAATAATAATTAGAAATTGCAAACAACAAAATAAGCTTTCAATTCACCTTTGTTTGAAGTGAATTGAAAGCTTATTTTCTATGTTTAGATTGTCTATTATTTCTCAAATAATCCTTAAAAAACGTTGATCAATACAGTGCCAGAAATAACTAAGATGAGTCCGGCAATTGATGGTATTGAAATGGCTTCGTGGTAAAAAACTATACCAGCAACAGTCACGAGTACTAATCCCACACTACCCCAAGTGGCATATGTCAAACTCAGTGGTAGACGTTTCAAAACTTGTGAGAGTATGAAGAGACAGATAAAATATGATGTTAAAGTTCCTAAAGTTGGCCAAAGATTGGTGAACCCATTTGTCTTCTTTAAAAGTGAAGTCCCTAAAACTTCAAAACCGATCGACACTAACAGCAGTAAGTAATTCATAGGCGTTTCCCCGTTAAAATTTTCTCTCAATATCATACCCGATTTTTATTGAAATAACAGTATTGTTACTCAAATGAAATGATTTTTAAATCAATTTGAAATAAAAAGTTAATTCATGAATTCTTATATCAGAAAGCTAATTGACAGTTTGATTAAAATGGATTAATTTTTACTAATGTTTAAATAGGTGAGGATAGAGGAAGATAAATTTGCGAAAGAATATTTTACTGTTATTACTGACACCACTGCTTTTAGCAGGATGTTCTACGACTTCAAGTCATGCTACTGCCCAATCGATGGTGAAACAATCTGAGTTAACAGCAAAACAAATGAGCACGTGGACTTACAAACCTGGAGAAAATCCAGTTAAAATACTTAATGACGATAAGCCTTCAAGCATTAAGAAAACAGACTTTGACAAGTCACATATCAAGTACGGTGGACTGGATAATTTGAATCGTACTAAAACTGCCATCGCTTTTCTAACACGTAATAACTTGGGTAGATCTAACACTAGAACTGAACAAGTTTGGCGTCCGACCGGTTGGCATAATGAGCCTAAGTATGTTGGTGGTACGAGAGTGATTCCCCAAAACCGTGGACATTTAATTGCTTACACAATGACTTTTAATTTGAATAAATCTGGTCAGGCGCAACAGGGGGAACTTGGTAGCATCGATAATCCTTATAACTTGTTCACGCAAACGGAATTTTCGAATCAGAAGACGATGACTCAAGTTGAACAAATGGTTAGGGATGCATTAGCTCAAAATAAAAAAGTGATTTATAAAGTGACACCGATTTTTCGTGGTCAAGAGTTGATGGCACGTGGCGTATGGGTTCAGGCTCTTTCAACTGATGGCAGCCTGAAATTCAATCGTTATTTATGGAATGTTCAGGATAAGGTGAAATTCGATTATGCGACTGGGCGCTCGAAAGTTGATCATGATTTGAAAGTTCCAGCCGTACCGAATAGCTATAACAAGCAGTATCACCACTATAAGAAGCAGCGTAACTATCGCCGATAGTATCCTAAAAAAAAGCCACTACAAGAAACTGTAGTGGATTTTTTAGTTTAATCACTAACAACAACTAATGATTTAATAACCTTACGATCAGTCATTTCTTGATAGGCATCGTTAATTTGATCAAGTGTGAAGCTCTTTGTAAAGACAAGGCCAGGATTAATTTCACCGTCTAAGACAGCTTTCAATAGTCTTTCCTTATCATAAGTTGTAACTGAGGCAGGACCGCCACCAAGAATGATGTTATTTGAAAATGGAGTCGAAACATCCATCTTGCCAGTATGTGGTAAGCCGACACGACCAACAATAGCACCAGGACGGCCAACTTTCATAGCTGTCTGGGTTGATAATTCAGTTCCGACACATTCCAAAACAGCATCAGCACCTTCATTATTTGTCAAAGCTAGAATCTTTTTGACACCTTCATCACCACGTTCAGCAACGTTGTCAGTGGCACCAAATTTCTTAGCTAAAGCTTCACGGTCAGGGTGGCGGCTAGTTGAAATGATTTTAGTTGCTCCCATCATTTTGGCTGCAATAATACCACATTGACCTACAGCACCATCACCCATAACAACGACAGTGTCACCAGGTTTTACTTCAGCCACGTGAGCAGCGTGGTAACCCGTTGCCATAACATCAGCCAAAGTTAAGAGCGACTTGAGCATACCTTCAGAATAATCACTAGGTTTACCAGGAACTTTGACTAAAGCCCATTGACCATGTTGAAAACGAATGTATTCAGCTTGGTTGCCATCGCTGAAGTTATCGTTGTGTGATTGACAATCTCCATCGAAACCAGCACGGCAGGCTTTGCAATAACCACAGCCATGAGTAAATGGAGCGATGACAAAATCTCCAGGCTTAACGGTTGTTATTTCTGAACCAACTTCCTCAACGACACCAATTGCTTCGTGACCATTATTCTCAGAATTTTCAGCTTTATCTTCAAGACCACGGTAAGACCAAAGGTCAGAACCACATACACAAGCTCGAACAACACGAATAATAACATCGTCAGCGGCTTGAACTGTTGGCTTTTCAGCATCCTCAACCCTCATTTGACCAACCTTTTCAAAAAGTGCTTTCTTCATACAAAGACCTCTCCTCACAGTATTAATAACTAGATTATAATGACAATTATGACAAAAGTAACTGTTTATTAATTATTTTCAAGGAGTTATGTCTCAGTCTCTTTTGGTTGTCTTTACAAGGAGAAATCTAGAAACTACAATATTATAAATGGTTTAAATATATTACAGAATAATTAGAAATAGAGAGAAGGAATTTCTTTGAGTTCACGAGATGATTTTATTGAGAAGAATACCACCGAGTTCGAAAGTTTGTTCAAGGAATTGATCAGTGACAAAGGTATCAGTGCTACTGGTGAAGGTATTGAGGAAACAGTTAATTTACTAAAGTCCAAGCTTCAGACACTTCTTGGTGCCAAGGTTGAGGTGATACAAACCGCTGGTTCGCCAACTATTTTGGCCGGTATTAAAGGAGTTAGCGATAAAACAGTGCTGTTCTACGGTCATTACGACGTTATGACGCCAGGTGATTTGAAAGATTGGAATACGGATCCATTTGAACTGACTAAAAAGAATCATCGGTTCTATGGACGTGGTGTTGGTGATAATAAGGGACAACTACTGGCACAGATCTTAGGGATGTATACTTACAAAAAGATTCATGGAGGATTCCCATT
The DNA here is from genome assembly GCF_003946555.1 of Companilactobacillus hulinensis. Classification (GTDB taxonomy): domain Bacteria; phylum Bacillota; class Bacilli; order Lactobacillales; family Lactobacillaceae; genus Companilactobacillus; species Companilactobacillus hulinensis. The sequence goes on from NZ_RHOO01000005.1 coordinate 48,003, forward strand.
CAATGTCAAATTCTTGATTGAGGGTGAGGAAGAGCAAGGGAGTAGGAATTTGCCTATAACGGTCAAAAAGTTGGCCGATTCCTCCTTGAAGGATGTTGATTGTGTCATTGTGGTTGATGGATCATTCAATCAGTCGGGACAACACGTTTTGAGACTTGGTAATCGTGGCGCATTAGGATTTGAAGTTACAGCTACAACTGGCACACAAGATAATCATTCTGGTAATTTGGGCAATATCATGCAAAACCCGGTTCTGGTTTTAATGAATGTAATTCAGAAGATGTATAACTTCGATCAAGAAAAGGTTCTGATCCCCAATTATTATGATGGGGTTGTTGATCCTGATGAAAAAGAAATCAGTTGGATGAATAAATTGCCATATGATAAAGAATCTATTACAGAACAGACTGGAGTTAGAAATTTACCTGAGACGGGACTGGAGTATTATCAGAAATTAATGTTTAGACCAACGTTTAATATTTCGGGTATCAATTCAGGCTATACAGACAATGGCATTAAGACAATTATTCCTAACACCGCTGTCATGAAATTGGATTTTCGTCTGGTAGGTAAACAGGATGTTTATAAGATTCAAGAATCACTCAATAAGCTACTGGCACCTGAAATAAATGATGGATTGATCAAGATTAATTACTTAGTCTCAGTCCCACCTTGTAAGACAAGTTCCACTGATGAACGTATTCAAAAGATTGTGAAGGCCATTAAGGATGCAACTGGATCAGATTTGATTGAACCAGCAATGCCGGGAACGGTTCCTAATTATGTTTGGGCAGATATTCTAAAGGTCAGTGTCTTCACAATTCCATATACTAATTTTGACCAGCACAATCATGCGCCTAATGAGAATTTAACTGAAAAGGCCTTCTATGACGGTATTAAGACGACATATGAGTTATGGAATAACATGTAGATACAATTAAAGTTGTAATGTTTTATATTGAATTCGAATTTTTAATTAGTGACGAATAATGTAACATTATCCTCAAATAGTAAAACTGAGGTAAGATAATGAAAAAATTCTTTCGCCTAGTTATGTTAACATTTCTGATTACGATTATTGCTGTTCCGATTGCTGGCTGTAGCAATAAGAAGAATGAATCAGCAGCCGAATTGAGACAGGAAAAAATCAAGAAGAATCGTGCTGCTTGGGATAAAAAAGTCAAGAATGCTGATAAGGCTTATTTGATAAGTGGGGAAGATTTAACACAAGTATTCCCGCAAACGATGAAGCAATTAAAGAAAAAGAATGACTTCGTAATTCAAGGGACGATAATTAATTATCGCAAAAAAGAAGACATAACTATGGGGGATGAGACGATTGCCTCTATCTATGTTGATAAAGTTATTGCTGGATCGAAGTCTTTGAAGGGAACGTATATCAAAACAACATTGCCACATGGTTTTGCAATGTCTGATGATATGAATGTGACTTTTGATGGGGATGGAGATAATGGCCCCAATACTGAGAAGTTCTATTGGAGCAATGATTTCCCTCTACCTAAGATTGGTAGCCAGATAATTACTGGAATTACTTCGAACAAAGAATATTTGAAAGAATATCCCGCAGTTAGAGAAGAAATGGAAAAATTCAAATTAGCGGATAGTAAGTCTTATTATATTAAGAATCCGATGGAGAACTTCTGGGTCAGGAATAATAAGGGAAAGTACGTGATCAACAATAAGGATATCCGAAATATTGATCGTGGGAGCGATAATTTCGCCTTAGTTTCCCATTTATTCGAACTAACTAAGCAACTTGACGAAAAGTATTGAAATAAATGAGGCTTTCACTGAACATCTGAAAACAAAAGAACTATAATATTCATTGTACCAATCAGAAAGGAAGCTTTATTATTATGGCTGTAGAAGTTGGAAAAACAAGTTTATTAGATAAAAATATGAAAGATGTTTTTGACTGGAGCGATTCAGATATGCCTGTACGTGACGCTATCTGGGACCACTTCATGGAAGCAACAAATCATAGTACTGATAAGACTACAGAAGAAGCTAAAAAGTACGATGACATGGCTGAAGCAGATTTGAAGCCAGCTGTTGAAAAACTATTGAAGAAATAGTCAAATTGATAAATTAAATGAAAAAAGCAGGCTCGTTAGCCTGCTTTTTGCGTGTCTTGGGTTTTTATTTTGTTCTGTTTGCCGCCTGCGGTCACGAAATATTGTACCTGCCGTGGGAGCGGTTCGAGCCGTAGTTTGGTCTTGAACCTAGACTTGAAGCTTTGCTTTGCAAATCTCCAAGCTCGTCCAGTTACGTATGAACGGAAAATCGCCGTTCTAACGTAACTTTCACGGCTGGCACAATACTTTGTGACCTCCGGCTATTGTGTTATTCGTATTCAGGCAGTTAATTATTTAAGTACGTATACTAAAGCCTGACTGATAATGTATTTTATAAACGAAACTATTGATATGAACTTTTGAGTAATGCTAGCTGTCACTCTCAATCGTAGGCGTAAATTCTAATGTCGCAATCTAAAACATAAAACAGATGCAACACTGAAGAATATTATTACTTGAATGAGTATGATCGTTACCGCTGAATCAATGCCTGCTAATATAAATATCGGTAGTGTTGATATTACGTAGATGACGATAGCCATGTTTAACCATGGTCGGTATTTTTCGAATAACTTTTCATTTGGATACCAAATGAACTGTCTAGAGGTTGCGACAAGGAAGATAACTATTGCCATCATAATTGGAAATCTTAATGATCCGTATGACCAAAGAGCGCTGGTTACAAGATAGAGAACTTCGATTACTAATGTAGTGATGTAGATCCATATTCCAAACCTTGTTCTAAATTTCTTTGAATCCATGGCAAAAATAAGAAGAAACATTAATAACTGCAACAGTATAGGGATGCTATACAATCTCATTTCATCACCATTTCCTTTTGTATTTGAATAAAATATTACGGTAAATAGTAGTGAATTAAAATTCGGATTCAATATAATGATGTATTTAAATAATTGTCAAAATAAATAGTGGCTGTGACATAACTTTTTTCGCGTAAAACAAACAAGACTAGCAATCCAAAATCGGATTACTGGTCTTGTTTGTTGTAATGCTCGAAAGTTGACCATGTTCTGTCATACTTTCTTTTCTATTTCTCAATATTTAATTATTCATCAATTGATTCAATAGTTCTTTGGCTGATTCGTGAAGGCTATCTTTAGACTTGTCATAGCCAAGGTGAGTATAAATTTCGCCAACATAGACATTATCTGCATAAAGTTTATTGAAGACTTTGTCAATAATTGGACGTGTCTTTTCTTCTTCTTGAACAGGTCCGAATGGGTTGGCGAAGAAGGTTGTACTCATACCAACTTCATCAGTCGTTCCTAATGCTTTTCTCTTACCAGCAATAAAGGTTGCCTTAGCGTGATCTTCATCAGGGAATTGATGCAATCCAATCTCAGCATCGTAGTTATTTGCATAGACCCACATATCAATACTGTGATGTTCAACTACTCGTTTGTATGTATTGGCTGGTAAGATAACACGGGCATTCTTCAATTCAGGATTCAAGTAAATACCACGGTCCATGTTATTGAAGGCGACTGAACTGCTCAAGTCATCTAATCGAACGAAGGCACCAGTTTCAGTACCTTGGGCGTAGATATTGCCTTCATCATCGAAGGCAAAACTACCCATGTCATCAAAGATAGTTTCGATGTCGATGATCTTATCGTCAGCGATTTCTTGCAGTGCTTCGATAGATTCAGACTTTCCGGCACCAGAATCACCGAAGAAGACAACTGACTTTGTCTTGCCATTTGAGAAACTAATACGAACCATTGAACCATGAATTGGTAGGCGGTTCTCATAAATCATGTGCAAGTTGTGAAGTGTTAGACACATCTTCTTCATGTAACCGAAGTAAGTAGTCTTGTCGTTATATGGAACTTCACCGACCCAGATGTCATTAGCTTCATCGTGATAATAGTGACAGACGTCGCCTTCAGTTTCATCTAGTCCAAATAGTAGGATTTCGTCTGGCTTTTGACCCTTAACACTAGCCTCGTCAGCAACATCAAATAAGTTGGCTAGAGCTACACCACTGACGAAGTAATCACGATGGAAGTAGATGTAGGCTAAACTTTCACCGATACGAGCAGGGAAACAGAACCATTCATTTTGCTTACCATCAAACTTAGCAATCGGATTGTCAGGAACGGCACTGAAGACACCTTCACGTTTGTTTGATTTTGTATGCATCATCATTGGTGGACGCAACATTAATGTATCTAAGAATCGAATACTCTTGAGACTTTCATAACCAGCAGGTGTTGGCCAGTCGATTGATTGTGTTAGTACACAGGCGTTGGTACCGGCGTTAACTTGACGATAAGTACGGTTGGAGAACCCTTGGATCTTCTCCTCAATTGCACGGTACAAATCTAGAACTGTTTCGTTATATTGGTTATCAATGTCCATGAAATTACCAGTGACGATATCACTGTTGTGTTTGTTGATTAGAGAAACTCTGAAGTATGAACGGTAGAAAGAATATAAATCTTCAATACTTGCAAGAATTTGTTCACGATCATATTTTTCATAAACATCTTTATTATCAATTAAAATAGCTTTTAGGGTGTCGATGTAATCTTTTGGTTCAACTCCCTCGTAGCTATTGGTCAATGATTTTTGACTTTCTTCTAGGTACAATTTGACTAAATCTGAGAATCCTTGACTATTTATCAATTGGAATATGTCGTTGATATACTCCTCGTTATAGTTGATAACTGCAACTGAACGGTCGGGGTTCATATAGAACGCATCCGATTCTACAGCGTTTGATGTTTTAAGCATGTATGTAAGTTCTCCTTTCAATGTTGGGGCTTAAATAACATTCTAAAACATTTTGGGTAAAACTTACATATGAAATTAAATAAAAATTAGAATATTTTAATTAATTTTCTCAAAAGTTAGATTAGAGTAAAATGAAAAGGCTTTATTTAGATTAAAGGTAATTTGTAGACAAATTGTCTGAGCGTATGGGAGCAAAGAAGTTGATTTAATTATAAATTCAATTAATTACAAAATAGATTTTATAATTTAAATTAAAAAGGTTGTAATCAAAATTTAATAATGTTATATTAATGTCCATATCACGAGTGATCAGTAGTTCAATTGGCAGAACACTTAATCATGAGGTCGCTGGTTCGAACCCAGCCTGGTCAGTAGAGGGAAGTCCACAGTGAGTGGGCTCCCTTTTTCTTTTAAGTGAGGCGTAGTGGTTGTATTAATGAGTGGGGATGAAAGTATGGGAAACGTTGGCGAAATTGCTGAAGCACCCAAGGAACCAAAGAAAAAGTTCAAATTAAGGATGCCGGGTGCATTCGCAATGTTGTTTATTCTAACAATCTTTGCCGTTATAGCGACCTGGACTATTCCAGCTGGCGCATATTCGAAGATGGTTTATAATTCTTCAAGCGCTGATCTGAAAATCACAAGTTCCACCGGACAGACATCGCATGTTCCTGCCACGCAAAAGGAACTGGATAAGCTTGGAGTCAAAATAGATATCAAGCAATTCACTTCTGGTGGGATAACGGATGCAGTCTCTGTACCAAATACCTATCAAAGACTGAAGCAAAAGCCTGCACATATCAGTGCCATTACAGAAAGCATGGTTAACGGTGTGATTGAAACCGTTGATATAATGGTCTTCATCTTTGTGCTTGGTGGGTTGATCGGCGTGGTAAAAGAAAGTGGTGCATTTGAATCGGGCTTGATGGCTTTGACCAAGAAGACCAAAGGACATGAATTCTTATTGATCTTTACCGTGTCTATTTTGATGATTCTTGGTGGAACATTTTGTGGTATTGAAGAAGAGGCGGTTGCCTTTTATCCTATCCTTGTTCCCATCTTTATTGCGATGGGCTACGATTCTATCGTATCTGTCGGAGCGATTTTTTTATCTAGCTCAATCGGAACTTGTTTTTCAACGATTAATCCCTTTTCAGCTGTTATTGCTTCAAACGCTGCAGGGATTCCATTCACTGAAGGTCTCAATTGGAGAATCATTGGATTGATCGGAGCCGCAATTTTTATCGAGTTATATCTGTATTGGTATAGCAAAAAGGTTAAGTCTGACCCTACTTCTTCTTATACTTACGATGATCATGAGAAGTTCAATGATATGTTCTCAGTGGAATCTGATGATGAGAAAAAGGGAATCAAGACACCATTTACACTCCGCAAAAAAATTATCCTGATATTGTTCGTTTCAGCATTTCCAATTATGGTTTGGGGTGTCATGTCACAAGGTTGGTGGTTCCCAACAATGGCTTCGTCATTCTTGACTTTTGCCATTATCATTATGTTTCTAACTGCGACTGGGCGTTATGGTGTTGGTGAAAAGGGTGTTGTAGATGCCTTTGTTAATGGGTCTTCTAGCCTAGTAGGTGTTTCGTTGATTATTGGTTTAGCTCGTGGAATCAATATTATTTTGAACAATGGATATATTTCAGATACTATTCTACAATTCTCATCTTCACTGGTTTCTAATGTTAGTGGACCGATCTTCATTATCATTTTGATGTTCATTTTCTTTGTGCTAGGATTTATCGTACCTTCATCATCTGGTTTGGCTGTTTTATCAATGCCAATATTTGCTCCATTAGCTGATACGGTTAACATACCAAGGTTTGCAGTTGTAACGGCGTATCAATTCGGTCAATATGCGATGCTATTCTTAGCACCAACGGGATTAGTCATGGCAACACTTCAGATGTTAGATATGAAATATTCTCATTGGTTTAGATTTGTTTGGCCAGTAGTGGCCTTCGTATTAATATTTGGCGGTTTCATCTTAGTGATGGAAGTTGTCTTGTCATAGTTGATTAAATATAATTATTAGATTACAAAGGGGACTCGTAATATATGATAAATAGACCATTAATAAGTATTACGAATGTTATTTGGAGCTTTGATCGTAATACCGACACATTACTTATTTTACTTTTGAAACGTTCTGAAGAACCATATAAGGGTAAGTGGGGACTGCCCATGACATATTTACGTGAGGATGAAAGTGCCGACAAAGCATCTTTGCGACTAGTCCGTGAAAAGATCGGTATTGATCTTCCTGCATTCAATACTGAACAATTAATGACATTTACCAATGTTAACCGTGTTGTTGGTACACGTGCGTTGTCACTGACCTATATGATTTATCTTCCAGATATGCCTGAATTAGTAGCTGGTTATGGTGCTGACGATGCTCGCTGGTTTGAAGTTTCAGCTGGGGACGATAACTATATCTTGCGTAACGGTGCCTTGAAGTTTGAGACTCTATCAGAGAGCATCTCTGAAAATGAATTCTATGTTGATTCCAATAATACGATGGTGGCTGATCACGAATTGATCTTACGTTCAGCATTTACTCGAATTCGCAATCGACTGGATTACAAGCCAACAATTTTATTAGTGTTAGGTTCAGTCTTCACTTTACGACTGGCTCGAATTATTTATGCAATTTTTTGGAGAGTTCCGGTTACTGAAATCGATAATTCTAATTTCAGAAAAACTCATGGACACATGTTTTTGGACATGGGATATGCCCATAAACCGCGCTCTGGACGACCTGCAAAAATTTATCAATTGAAATAATCTTGACATCAATGAAAGCTTGATGTTAAGCTGTTTTTAACCTTTAAAGGTACAAATTACTTAAATCATTATATTGGTTTTTAAATACAAAATAATTGATATTCCGGGATATCAATTAATCATGAAATTAAAGGGGAAAACATGCAAGATACAGTAATGCAAAAAAGTACCAAGAAGGGTCGAAAACTATTATTAGTGATTGGTACAGCTTGGTTATTTGATGCGATGGATGTCGCATTGCTTTCGTTTATTATGCCATTGATCAAAACTGAATGGGGATTGTCTCCAGCTCAGATTGGGTATGTTAGTTCAGTTACATCATTAGGTATGGTGTTTGGTTCAATTATTTGTGGTTACATGGCCGATAAGTTCGGTCGTAAGAACGTCATGATTGTCACATTAATGATTTTTTCAATTGGAAATCTGTTATTAGCTTTAACAACTGACGTAAATCAATTCATGATCGTCCGCTTCTTCACCGGTATAGGACTAGGTGGGGAATTACCCGTTGCAGCAACAATGTTAGCTGATAATTTCAAAGGTAAAACACAAGCTAAGATGTTGATCATGGCTGATAGCTTCTGGGCCATTGGTTGGATTCTGGCTTCAGTTATCTCAACTCTTATAACACCGTTATACGGATGGAGAGCAACGGTAATTGTTACTTTCCTAGTAATGCTATATGCATTCGTTATGCGCCGTCACTTACCAGAGAACTACGAGAAAAAGGAAAAGACTAGTCTACGTGAACAGTTTGCGGGTATTTTCAATAATCAACATATGGGCAAGACTCTCGCACTTAGTTTCTTGTGGTTTGTAGTAATGTTCTCTTACTATGGAATGTTTCTATGGTTACCAAGTGTATTAGTTATGCGTGGTAATACTATTTTCCATAGTTTTGGGTATACATTATTAATGAGTTTGGCACAATTACCAGGTTACTATTTGGCAGCTTGGTTGATGGGTAAGATCAGTCATAAGGTTATTTTAGTATTCTATTTATTAGGAACAATTGTCAGTGCCTTTGTATTCGGTATTGCCAATAGTGTTCCAATTCTACTTGCTAGTGGAGCATTCTTATCATTCTTCAACTTGGGTGCTTGGGGAGCATTGATTGCCTTCACACCAAGTCATTTCTCACAAGAATTCCGTGGTATGGGAGTAGGATTCTCACAATCTATTGGTCGTATTGGAGCTACACTTGGACCTTACTTGATCGGTATGCTTATCGGTATGGGATTCGGTATTCCAGTAGTATTCGGTATGTTCGTAGTAGCATTGATCCTTGGGGTTATTGTCTTGATCTTCGGAACTTCAGAGACTTATTAAATTTAAAAGATTCAACCAAAAAAGCCGCAATTTGCGGCTTTTTGTGTATTCATAATTAGCTGAGCATTTGGTTATAACTAGTAACGCGATTGAAACCATCATCACGTTCGAGCATTGTTAGACTTGAGTTCTTAGGACTCTTAGTGACATCGAAATTACCAGCGTTATAGCGGTCAGTAATTGAACGGATGGTTGTTCCATGTGAAACCAGAAGAATCTTGTCACCATCGTGGGCAACTTTGTCGATCTGTTCGAATCCACGGTTGATACGTGTCCAATATTCTTCAGCATTTTCAGCATCGTGGAATGGATCAGCTTCTTTCATGAAGTCTTTGGTAGCATCAAGTCCATGTTTTGCAATGATTTCACTAAAGGTTGAAGCACCATGTGGTTGTCCGACCATGAACCAAGCTTCTGGTGAATTCATTCCTTCGAAGTAGCCATAGAATTGTTCTCTGAATTCCATTAATTTTTGAGGTGTCAGTTTGTCGTGATTAATATTTGCGTCAGTGATCAACTTACAAGTATCGATTGCACGTCTAGCATCGGATGAAAATGCAGCACTAAAATCTACATCTTTGAGTGCTTGAGCTGCCTGTTTTGCAACCTCAACACCATCAGGAGCTAGTGGTGTATCTGACCAGCCCTGCATTTTGTTGTAACGGTTGAACCAGGTTCTACCATGACGAACCATATATATTTGATATTTTGCCATAAGTTCCTCCTCAAATTTACTATCATAAGTTTACTACATCTATAATCTTAATGAAGCTTTTGATTATAACTGGTAACACGATTAATTCCATTTTCACGTTCAAGAATTGTTAGACTGGAATTTCCAGGTAATTGATTCAATTCGTAGTCACCCGCTTTGTATTTGAAAGCTAGTGAAAGAATGGTTGTACTGTGTGTTACTAATAAGATCTTGTCACCATCATGTGCAATATCGTCAATTTTGTTGAAGCCTTTATCTAAGCGGAACCAATATTCAGTTGCGTTCTCAGCGTCGTGGAAGGGGTCTGATTCTTTGACGAAGTCCATGGTAGCGTCGAATCCATGTTTGTAGACGATCTCTTGATAGTCTTTAGCGTTGTGTGATCCAGCAATTTTGCCCCAAGCATCAGCGATACTGTCGCCTTCAAAAGAACCATAAAACTGTTCTCTGAATTCAGGCATTTTTTGTGGTAGAGGGTGGTTGATATTTGCGGAAGCAATTATCTCGGCTGTATCCATTGCACGTCTGGTATCTGAAGAGAATGCGGCTGCAAAGTCTACATCTTTTAAGGCCTTTGCGGCGCTGTGTGCGACTTCAATACCGTCAGTGGTCAAAGGTGTGTCTGACCATCCTTGGATTTTTTGGTAGCGATTGAACCAGGTTTTACCGTGACGCACTAGGTAGATTTGATATTTTGACATATTGTCCTCCTCAATTTTCATATAACTATTCTACTATATCGAGCCATAATTTTAGAACTTTCAACTTTCTTTGTGTAAAGTTAGAGATAATGGGAGGTATTTGATATGAGGATTGCAATTATTGGTGCTAATGGTAAGGAAGGTTCTTTGATTGCTAAAGAAGCTGAGAAGCGTGGAATTGAAGTTACTTCAATTGTCAGAAGCGAGAAGAAGTCTGTGACGAATGATTATTTAGTGCGTGATGTCTATGATATTACGTCTGATGACCTGAAATCTTTTGATGCGGTCGTTGACGCATTGGGATTCTTTGGTGATATGGTAAAGGAGTATGTTCCTTCAACACAGCATTTGATCGATATTTTGAAGGACAGTGCAACAAGATTGTTAGTCGTTGGCGGTGCAGGGTCATTATACTTGGATCCACAACATACTAAGCAACTGTACCAACAAGCTGATTTTCCAACTGCTGTGAAGCCTTTGAGTGAACAAATGGGTAAGGCTTTGGACTTGTTAAAACAAAGTGATATTAATTGGACCTATATAAGTCCAGCAGCTGATTTCGATCACAATGGTGATCTCACTGGCAAATATGTCTTGGCTGGTGAAGAATTAACCGTGGATGATAATGGTCAAAGCAAGATCAGTTATGCTGATTACGCAATTGCCATGGTTGATGAAATTGAGAATGAAAAATATAAGAATCAAAGAATTAGTGTAAGGTGGTAATTTAATGAAGATATTAGTAACTTATCTCAGTATGAGTGGACGTAATGAAAAAATAGCTAAGCATCTGGCAGAATATTTGAAGAAGTCAGCTGATGTTGACTTGGAACAAATAGTTGACACGGATGCCTATGGTATTACTGATTATGACGCCGTTATAGTTGAGACCTATACGTATGGAGACGGTCAAGTTCCAGACGAAGCTCAGGATTTTTATGAGGATTTGGCCGATGTTGATCTTGAACGGACTAAATTTGCCGTTCTTGGCTCAAGCTCTAAGACTCACATTCATTTCGGTCGTGCGGTCGACTATTTCACAATGCAATTGAATTCAAGTAACGGTGAACAAGTCGCTGACTCAGTCAAAATCGATCAAGATCCTGATGAAGACGATATGAAGCGAGTTGAACGATTAGGTGACTATGTTATTAAAAGTTTGAAATAGTAATAATGAGAGAATACGGTTGGACGTGTTGTGTCACGTTCAATTTTTTTGTCTATAATTATGTTAAAATCAAGTCCTGTTATCAAATAAATGGAGGTCAATCATATGACAGATTTCAGAATCGAATCAGATACTTTAGGAGAAGTTAAGATCCCAGCTGATGCTTTGTGGGGTGCCCAAACGGAGCGTTCAAGAAATAACTTTGTAGCGGGTGAAAAGATGCCCTTGTCAATTATCAAAGCACTGTTGCAGATCAAAAAAGCTGCGGCAATCTCTAATAAGGAACTAGATGCTATTGATCCTAAAAAAGCTGATTTAATTGTGGAAGCTATCGACAAGTTGTTGTCACTGAGTGATGAAGATCTAAGAAAAGACTTCCCATTAGTTGTGTACCAAACAGGTTCTGGTACCCAGACTAATATGAATACTAATGAAGTGGTTGCTCATATGGCAGCCAAAATAAATTCTGACATCGAAATTCTACCTAACGATGATGTTAATAAAGGCCAAAGTTCCAACGATATTTTCCCAACAGCTATGAGTATTGTTGCTTCAGTAGCCGTCAATAATTTGGAAGATTCATTGCAGCATTTAATCGATGAATTGAAGGTTAAACAAGAAAAATATTGGGATGTTGTTAAAATTGGTCGGACTCATTTGCAAGATGCTACTCCATTAACATTTGGTCAAGAGGTTAGCGGATGGGTAAGTATGCTTGAACATGACCTTTCTTACTTAAAGAGTCTTGATCATACACTTGGGGAGTTTGCTATGGGCGGAACTGCTGTTGGTACCGGATTGAATGCTGCACCTGGCTTTGCGGATATTATCACCAAGAGAATGACTGAAGTTTATGGTATCGAATTTACTGCCGATACAAACAAGTTCTACGGATTAGCTGCACATTCTGGATTGAATGTCGTTCACGGTGCCATTAAGACTTTGGCAGCTGATTTAATGAAAATCGGTAATGATGTGAGATTCCTAGCCAGTGGTCCTCGTTCAGGATACGGCGAATTGCATATTCCCGCCAATGAACCGGGATCATCGATCATGCCTGGTAAGGTTAATCCAACACAAGCTGAGGCATTAACAATGTCTGCGATACGGGTTATGGGGAATGATGTTGTTGTTGATATGGCATCTAGTCAGGGTAACTTTGAATTGAATGTTTACAAGCCAGTGATCATCAGTGCATTTTTGGAATCAGCTGAATTGCTTACAGGAACAATGACTGGGTTCGCTGATAAGATGATCCATGGATTGACAGTTAACGCTGACAGAATGGAAGAACTAGTTGATCAATCATTAATGACTGTCACAGCTCTATCACCACATATCGGCTATCATGAGAGTGCAACAATTGCTCAAACTGCTGAAAAAGAAGGAACAACGTTAAAGGTTGCGGCAATTAAGTCAGGTTTAGTGACTGAAGAACAATTCGATAAATGGGTCGATCCACTTAAGATGACGAATATTTAGTAAAGACAAGAAAAGGCAGAGATTATAATGGCGGAAAAGTTTAGATTTGAACCAACAGATATAGAAGAACTCAAAGATAGTTATGACTTGATCATCATAGGTTCTGGTGGAGCTGGATTGACTAGTGCGATTCAAGCGCATGAACTAGGATTGTCACCAGTTATTTTAGAGAAGATGCCATCTATTGGTGGCAATACAACTCGTGCCTCTTCAGGGATGAATGCCAGTGAGACCTCAGTCCAATTGGATCACAAAATTGTCGATAGTATGGACGCTTTTTATCACGATACCTTTGTTGGTGGTGGTAAGAAAAATAATCCGGAACTTTTGAAGTATTTCACTACCCATGGTGCCTTAGCAATTGATTGGTTGGCACAACATGGCATTGAATTAACTGACCTAACAACAGCCGGTGGCATGAGTGTTGAGCGGACGCATCGTCCTAGTTCAATGGCACCAATTGGCGGATTCTTAGTGACGGAACTTCTCAAACAAGTTGCGGCTGAGAAGATTCCCTTGTTTACCAACGTATTAGTGAAGAAGCTACTGCAAGATGATGACAAAGTTACTGGTGTTGAGATTGAAGTTGGCACTAGTAGATCCACTATCAAGGGCAAGGCAGTTATTTTGGCTACTGGTGGATTTGGGGCTAATCCTAAGTTACTTACAAAATATCGTCCTGATTTAAAGGGCTATAAGACGACTAATCAACCGGGTGCAACTGGTGATGGGATTACACTAGCAGAAGCTGTTGGTGCTAAGTTAGTTGATATGGATCAAGTCCAAGTACATCCAACTGTTCAACAAGATACTGATCATCCATTCTTGATTGGTGAGGCAGTGCGTGGAGAAGGTGCTATCTTGGTTAATAAGTCAGCACAGAGATTCGTTAATGAACTGGATACACGTAAGAATGTTACTGCGGCCATTGATGATTTGAATGAGAACGGAGCTTACTTGATCCTTGACCAGACTATTCGTGATCGTGTTAAGGCAATCGAGTTTTACGATAAGGTTGGCTTGGTTGTAACTGGTCAATCTGTTGAAGAGCTGGCGAAAAAGGACGTCCTTGACGCTGAAAAGCTTATTATTACAGTTGATAAGTGGAACCAGTCAGTTGCTGATCATAACGATGCTGACTTTGGAAGAACAACTGGTATGGAAAGAAATATCAGTCAAGGACCGTTTTTCTCGATCCATATTGCGCCAGCTGTCCATTATACAATGGGTGGCGTGGCCATTAATGATAAGACAGAGGTTCTCAAAGAGAATGGACAATCGATTATGGGATTGTTCGCTGCCGGGGAGATTGCTGGTGGTCTCCATGGTAATAATCGTATCGGTGGTAATTCTATCGCCGAAACAGTTATCTTTGGTCGCCAGGCTGGACAACAAGCATTCAAGTTCATTCAGGATTCTAAAAAATAGCTATTTGAGCAACAATAGGCGATCACTTCGAAAAGTGGTCGTCTTTTTTTGTTATTTGTGTTATGTTTAGGCAGGATTGGGTTGGAAACGCTTTCGTTCGAGGGCAAGAAAGGACGCGTTCTCATGAATTTAGAAGAAAATACTCGAAAAATGTTGTTAACATCCTTACGTGTTGGGGTCGTAGCTGCGACTGGTTGTACAGAACCTATTGCTGTAGCATATGCGGCCGCTAATTGTATGGCTTATTTGCATAATAGAGATATTCAAAAGGTTGAAGTGGCGGTATCTCAAAATGTTATGAAGAATGCACTGGCTGTCATTGTTCCTGGTACCGGAAGACCAGGATTGGTGATTGCTGCAGCAACAGGAATTGTTGCCGGTGATGCTAGCGCAGGTTTGAGTGTCATTGCTGATTTAAAGGATTCAGATTTACCAGATATTTATGATTTGACTGATTCTGGAAATGTTAAGGTCAAAGTTGCTGATGTGGACGATGACTTGTACGTTGAGGTTAGTGTTACTGACAAAGAAGATACGGTCAGAGTATGTATTGCCGGAAGTCATACTAATATTTTCCTAGTCCAAAAAAATGGCGAGAATGTATTTGCTAAAGAACGTCCAGCAGCACATGAAGTATCAGCTACGAAGCAGTTCTTGCAGACAATCAAATTAGCTGATATCTGGGAGTTCTGCCAAACAGAACCGTTAGAGAATATCGAATTTATGAAGAAGTCCGCTGATCTGAATATGGCATTGGTGGAAGATGGACTCAAGAATGATTATGGCTTGAAGCTTGGCAAGTCGTTGAATAACCAAACTTTGAATGCTGTAACGGATGACTTATCCAGCAAGATGGTTTCATATACAGCCGCTGCTTCAGATGCTAGGATGGGTGGTTCACAATTGCCAGCCATGTCTAATTCGGGTTCTGGGAATCAAGGTATCAGCGCTACAGTACCAGTTTGTGTTGTGGCTGATTACGTGAAAGCAGATGATGAGAGACTGATCAAGGCCCTGACATTATCACATTTGACGGCATTATATATCCATGCATTTTTACCAGTTCTATCAGCTTTTTGTGCAACTGATTCAGCTGCCATGGGAGCTGCTGCTGGCTCAATATATTTATTGAAAAATGACTATCAAATGGCAATATCAGCCATTCAGAATATGATAGGTGATTCTGCCGGTATGGTCTGTGATGGTGCAGGCTGTTCATGTGCTATGAAGGTCGCAACATCGATCTCATCAATGTATCGTTCTGTTAACCTAGCTATTCAAGGCATTACGATTCCTGCCAGTAATGGATTGATCTATCAAAATGTAGATGATTCGATTCGAGGATTAGGAACTATGGTAACTAAAGGATTCAAGCAAACAGACCCTACTATTTTGGAAGTAATGATGAACAAGTAATTAAATAATAGCGACTCAAGGATTGTTTCCAATTGAGCCGCTATTTTTGATATTATGTGATTGTGGTGGTGTGGTTGACGCTTGCGGTTACGAAATACTTCAGCTGATTTTGTTTAGTAGATGATCGTATTGATTAAATTCTACGATATAAATAATTATCATAGTTGAAGGATAATTAGTATTAATCTGAAATCTTAGAAAGTGGGGAAATGGGGATGCATTCATTCAGTAGACGTTTTAAGTTTATTTTGGCAAGTTTAATTATTGTTATGTCATTTGTTGCAGTTAGCTTTGCTACTGATCTGGATAATGTTGGAGTTAATGTTATTCAAGCTGCGCAAAGGATTAAATATATTGGCAAAGATAAGTATGAAATTGCTCAAAAGGAACATAAGGCTTTGTTGGCTAAGAAGAAGAAATTAACCAAACAGGCTAATAAAACTTCTGATCAAGTAGATGATATTAAAACTCAGGAAGAAAAGGCTAAAAAGGAAGCCGCAAAACAGCAGGCAGCTGCTGAAAAACAACAAAAGGAGCAGGAAGCCCAACAGCAAAAACAAGCCGCAGCTACTCAAAGAGCTCAAGAAGAACAAGCTCAACAGCAACAAATAGCAACAAATTCTAGTACAGGTTCACGCGGGGATATGAATACTGCCAGTACAGGACAAATAGTCGGTAATAAGAATTCCCATATTTATCATGTTCCGGGACAACGTGGATATAATATGAATTCAAGCAATGCAGTTTATTTCCAAACTGAACAAGAAGCCATCAACGCTGGCTACAGAAAGGCTAAGGTGTAGAAAATGAAACGTACATTACAATTCTTAGCTGTTGCCTTATTGGCAGTGTCGATAACGGGATGTTCAGATACTGAATCGACTGATAGTAAAGATACAGCCAAAACTGAAACGGTTAAAAAAGATTATTCATATCAGAAGAAGGCTGACAAGCTAGAAAAAAGTAATAAGAAGCTTAAGAAGTCGATTGCGAAGCTTCAAAACAAGATTGCTTCTGATCAAGATTATTTAAGTGAGCACGACAAGGCTACATATAGTAATAATAATTCTGATACCTCTTCAACTGAGAGCTTGGCAAACCTGGATTATACAGGCACACAAGAAATCGTTGTAAATAATAATAATCCAAATTTCTCTCAAGATGACTTATCGACAGCTCGTGGTTCGTGGGACTCATATGGTAATCTGGATAATCTTAATCGTGCAACGGCCGCAAATGCTCTGTTAAACGTTTCGATGATGCCAACAGCCAAACGGGAAGGGTTAACATGGAATCCAACAGGTTGGCATAATAAGAGAATCAGCTCGGGATGGTTATACAATAGAAGTCACTTGATCGGTTATCAATTAACAGGTCAAAATAATAATCCTAAGAACTTGATCACAGGGACTCGTTCGTTGAATAGCCCTGAGATGTTGGCTCATGAAATGGACATCGCTTATTATTTGAAACAAAGTAATAGTCACTATATAAGGTATCGTGTAACACCGATATTCAGAGGTGACGAGTTATTGGCACGTGGTGTCCAGATGGAAGCTCAATCAGTTGGCAGTGATGCGGTTCATTTCAATGTTTATATCTTTAATGTTCAATCTGGCGTTACGTTGAATTATGCGGATGGTACTAGTCAGGTGGGGTAAGCGTTCTTTTGCCACTTTCGGTCACGAAACTTTTGATCTGCCGTGGGGACCGACTCCAGCCAAGGTCTGGAGTCTCGACTTGAAGCTTTGCTACGCAAATCTCCAAGCTCGTCCCATTCCGTAAGAACGGGTAGATCGCCGTTCAACGGAATTTTCACGGCTGATCAAATATTTCGTGGCCTTCAGCTAACGTGATTTAGTAGGTAACAGAATGGAAGACCGTCTGTGTTATTGATTTTATTTAAGTAATGGGCTATCTGGATTTAGATAGTGATAATTAGATACTAGCTGGAAGTTGAGAACAACAATCTCGCTGTGAAGGTGCTGTTGGCCGGTGATCTGCCGGACTTACAGCACAGGACGACTTTTGAAATCTGCGGGTCCATGCAGAGTTCAAAAGCGAATCTTCAGACCGCTTTATGGCTGAAGATGGTCCAACAGCAGGATTGTTATTTTCAACTGTAGGCGGAAAACCAAAACAAAATAAGACAAAACTAAAAAAGGCAACCTCTTAACGAGATTGCCTTTTAATGTCGAAACATCTATTTATTTATAATTAGTCTTTTGAAACTTTTTCTTTCCATGAAGTTGCTGTTTCAGCTAATACTTCGTTCAATTCATCAATGTTCTTCTTACCTTCAGTGTTCATCCACTTCTTACCGGCTTCTTCACCATCTTTAGCAAATGGTTCTACACCGTTTCTCCATGTGGCACGTCCACAAAGAACACCATTGAACTTAGCACCGGCTTCTTTAGCCATCTTAAGTTCTGTTCTGAATGCTTCAGCAGTAACACCGGCACTCAAGAAGATATAAGGCTTGTCAGTAGCATCTGATTGTTCCTTGAAGTACTTAACAGCTTCTTCCTTAGTATAAACGGCTTTGTTGTCACCATTGAATCCTTCAACGTAGTCAAGGTTAATAGGAACTTCAACCTTCAAAACATCGATCTTGTATTCAGGTTTTGAGAATTCTTTCATTGTTTCAATAACTTTGTGAGGCTTTACCTTTGCATATTCAGCAACGTCACTGATTGAGTCATCGTATGTAACAAGTTCAACGAATAGAGGAATGTCTTCAGCAGCACATTCTGAACCGATTCTTTCAACAAATGCTTCTTTGTGATCAACAATTGTCTTGTCTTCATCTGGATCGAAGTATAGCAAGAACTTGATTGAGTCAGCTCCAGCTTCCTTTAAACGACGTACAGACCATTCTGGGATCAAATCTGGCATTCTACCAGCTTCTGTTGTATCATATCCTGTTTTTTCGTATGAAACTAGAAGTCCTGAACCATCAGCACGTAATTTTGATGCTGGAAGTCCATATTCTGGGTCAAGCAAGATTGATGAAGCATATGGTGTTAATTCCTTAGAAATAACCTTCTTGAATTCAACGATATCATGTTCGTTGGCTGGCTTGCCTGAAGCTGCGGCTAGCATTTTCTTTAGTGAACCACGTTGGTCAATAGCAAGTGCGGCGATAACTCCGTCTTTGTTTGACATTTTTTCAAGTGCTGCATATTTATTTGGTGTCATTTAATTCATTCCTCCGATTTTTTAAAACAATTTAGTAGTTAACTACGTTTACCTTTTCAAAATAATCTTTATATTGATTAATGTCAATATATCCTGTTTTTTCTTGAAGGGTGTTCAAGATGCCAACAGTCATTGCTCGTTTCATAACGTCTTCTGGACTTTCATGATTTACAATACCAGCGGCAAGGCCGGCAACAGTAGAGTCACCCGAACCAACAGGGTTAACGGCGTGGATCTTAGGTATGTTTACTTTAAAGAATTTATCGATGTGTTTTACAAAACAACCTTGTGATCCAAGTGATACTACTACCCAAGGAATATCTTGGAATATTTCTTCGGTTGCTAGCTTTTCCTTCAAGTCGTCCAAGTCGACAACTTCTTTGCCTATAAGTTGAGCTATTTCGTCTTGATTTGGTTTGATCATGAATGGCTTAACGTCAGCTTCGAGTGCTAATCTCAGAGCTTCGTTAGAACTATCTAGAATTACGGGTACGTTATGTTTGGCAGCAACTTTGACCATCTTTGTATAGAGGGCAGTTGACAAGCCTTGAGGTAGACTTCCAGAAATTGTAACTAGTGAGAAACCGCTTACTTGTTCTTCGAAATGTTCCAAGAAGCTTTCTTCATCATCTTCTGTAAGACTAGGACCTGATTCAAGAATTTCAGTTTGATCTCCACCGTCATGCAGAATTGCAATACAGTTACGAGATTCTTGATTGATTTTCATAAATGCGTGATCGACGTTATTTGCGTCGAGTTGATTCAAGATATATTGGCCGATGGTTCCGCCAATAATACCAGAAGCTGTTACTGGAACATCTAATTGCTTTAGAACTCTAGTAACATTAAGACCTTTACCACCAGCAGTTTTTGAAACTTCTTTAACACGGTTGACCGTGTCGATCTTCAAATGATCTAGTGGGTAAGAGATATCAACAGAAGGGTTCATTGTAATTGTAAGAACAGAATTACTCATTGGATAAAGCTCCTTTTCCTAACACAAGAGTAGTGAAAACGAGCTAAGAAAGCCAAATTTCTGCGCCTGCTACGAATAATAAATGTAACACCTTGTGTCACATTTATTATCCTAGGCAGTGCTCAAAATTTCCTGGCTTTCACCGCTCTCTTACTCTCTAGTCGTGATAGTATCCTTCGTTCCATAACTTCATTTCGTGGTCATAGAAGTGTGGATTGTCGTGTTGTTCTGGATTGTCTGGTTCAAGGGCATCGATCTTAGCAACAAGGTCGTCATCTTCACCTTTGTAATCAGCAGCAAGATAAGTTTTAACGATATCTTCAGCCAAATGTTCACCAACAACGGCACCACCAAAACTAATAACATTAGCATTTAAGTGTTCCTTTGCGTATTTAGCAGTTGTTGTATCGTTAACCAAAGCGGCACGAACACCTTTGTTCTTGTCAGCAGCAGTTGAGATACCAACACCGGTACCACAAAGTACAACACCGTAATCGGCTTTTCCATCACGAACTAAGTTAGCAACACGTAGTCCGTATATTGGATAGTGAGTTCTTGTATTATCGTATGTACCAACATCGATAACCTCGTTACCCATAGCTTTTAACATATCTGAAATTTGCATTTTAACACTTGTGACAATATGGTCGTTTCCTAGTGCAATAATCATAAAATATTCCTCCTGTTATGTAATTCTATTGTGAAATTTATTAGATTAATTTTTCTAGCATATCTAGACGGATTTGGTGACGTCCACCAGCATAGTTAACACCTAAGTATGAATCAACGATTCCTTCAGCTTTCTTAGGTCCAACGATTCCAGCACCCATTGCGATAGCCTTAGCACCGTTATGTTGTGTTGTCATGTGAGCTGTATTTTCTTCAACAACGTTAGCTGTAACCATTCCATGAATCTTGTTACTTGCCATGGCTGAGCCTGTTCCATATTCATCGAACATAACGCCACGATCAGCTTTTCCGTCAAGGATGTAGTGTGCAAGTTCAACTGATGAATCTACGAAATCAGCAGCTGGCTTTTCACTTAGGTCAACAACTTCATAACCTTTGCCTTCGCCTTGTAAGTAACTCTTGATATGTTCCTTTAATTCAAATCCTGCTTTGTCTGAAGCTAATGCAATTTTCATAAATTAATTCCTCCTGTTATCGTTGATAACTCTTACATATTGTTGATAGTAATCTATCGTTTCGTAAGAAGCACTCTTGTTAGTAATCAGATAATCAATATCGTCTAAGCTATAAAAAGTATAAAAATCATTACGATTTAATTTATATTTGTCAGCCACGATGTATTTCGTCTGAGAATTGTTTAAAGCAACGCTTTGGATACGTCCTTCTTCAGTGTTTGCGGTCATAAGTTGTGAATTCTGAATACCGTTGACACCGACGAATGCCTTATCGAACTTCAGTCCACTAACAGCATTACTTGCTAATGCACCTATCAAAGTTCCTGATCTGCTCCGGTAAATTCCGCCAGCTAAGATCAACTCACATTGAACGTCAGCGTTTTTAAAACTTTCAAAGATAGGAATACTTATGGTTACAATCCGCAAAGAATTAACGTTCTTAATATAAGGAGCAATTAATTCTAATGTTGTACCAGGACCGACAAAGATAGTATCGAAATCACGAATTTCATTGGCTGCTAATCTGGCTATTTCCTGTTTCTCTTTAATATGAACTTCACGTTTTTCAAGATGCGAAGCTTCTTCTAATGGAGAAACATTGATCTTTTGGGCACCACCGTGAATACGGATAAGTTTTCCGGATTCGGATAATTCCTCAAGATCACGACGTATCGTCATATCGGATACATCTAATAGGGAAGTTAGTTCATTAACAGTGACGATGTCATTCTGGTCTAATTCCGACAAAATCTTTAGAAAGCGTTCCTTTTTTAACAAAAGATCACCTCTTTTTGTTTACTATTGTTCGTTACAAACATAATTTAGCATCGAAACTGTTCGTTGTCAACATGAATCAACTTTTTTTGAGAAATATATCTGCTAGGTACGCCTGTTTAAAAATATTTAAGATAGTTACAAGTGATTTGAACAAAAGCAATCAGCACAACTTGTTATCGAACATATTTTCTACTGGTTGGTTCTTTTCTACCTATATTAGTAATGGAATTTCATTTTATTAAAATACCAGTTGGCTTTTTTGAGCATAATATAATTATATTTATTTCACAAAGAAGTTTTTACGTCATGGTTCAACTGGAGTGACTGGCTTACAGACAATGATGACTTGTGAAAGCGGTTCTATGCGTTGACATACCGTTAAGCTGGAATATAATGGAACCGTTATCATAAATAAACAAATTTACACAATAAGAAACAAATATAGAACATTATATAACATGTTTAAATAATTGTTTCGATTGAAGGGAGGTGAAAAATATGGCTGCAAATATCTTGTTAACTCGTATTGATAACAGATTGGTTCACGGACAAGTTGGTGTTACATGGACAAAGTCCTTAGGTGCAAACTTGATCCTAGTTGCTAATGATGCTGCTGCAGATGATACACTTCAACAAAAGTTGATGTCTACTACTGCTGATTCATCAGGTGCCGGAATTCGTTTCTTCACATTGGAGAAGACAATCAAAATTATCAGTAAAGCTGCTGATAGACAACACATATTTATCGTTGTAAAAACACCTGCTGATGCACTTACTCTAGTAAAAGGAGGTGTGCCAATCAAGGAAATCAACGTTGGTAATATGCACTTTGCCCAAGGCAAGACTGAAATTACGAAGAAAGTTTATGCAGATGCTACTGATAAGGACAATCTTCTTGCTTTAGCAAATGCTGGTGTCAAGATTTACATTCAAGATTACCCAGGAGACAAGCAATATCCTATTACTGATGATCTTTTGAGCAAGGTTGAATAGTTATAAGTTTCGAACTTATTTACGGGGGTGAATTAAGTGACGATTACATTAACACAAGGAATCCTGATTGCAGTTTGGGCAATGATTGCTGGACTTGATTGCTGGTTACAGGCATTCTACATTTTCAGACCTATCATTGTTTGTACAATTACAGGATTAATATTAGGAGATCTACAGCTAGGTGTTATTGCCGGTGGACTTACTGAATTAGCCTTTGCCGGACTAACTCCTGCTGGTGGTACACAACCACCAAACACAGTACTATGTGGTATTATGACCGTTGTTATTGCTGCATCAAATAACACTGCACCAACAACAGCTATTGGTCTATCATTACCATTTGCTATGCTTATGCAATATATTCTTTTGTTCTACTATTCATCATTCTCACTTTTCATGTCAAAATTTGACAAGTATGCTGAAGAGGGAGACGCAAAGTCATTTAAGCGCTTGAACTATATTCCGCTTATTATCGTTGTATTGTCATTCGGTATTGTTGCATTCTTGAGTGCCTATGCTGCTCAAGCACCAATGCACCAACTAGTTACATCAATGCCTCAATGGTTAACACACGGATTTGAACTTGCCGGTGGTATTTTACCAGCCGTTGGTTTTGCTATGTTACTAAAAGTTATGTTGAAACCACAATACTTCCCATATCTATTGATCGGATTTGTTGTTGCTTCAATGATTCCATTTAGCAACGTTTTACCTGTTGCTTTGATTGGTGTTGTATTCGCAATGATCGAATACTACAGAAGTCGTAGCGATGCGAAAACTGAAGCTAAGTTGAAAGAACTTGAGACGAAAGGTGATGACATGGAAGATGGTATCTAAAGTTGAAGATGTAAAGTCTGATAAAAAAGACGGAAAAAAGAAGAGTTTATTTACTAATCATGAAATTTCCATGTTAGGTATCCGTTCAAACTTGGTTCAAGCATCATTCTCTTATGAACGTATGCATGCCCCAGGCTGGACATGGGCCCAACTCCCATTCTGGGAAAAGATTTACAAAGATGATAAACAAGGCTTGAAAGATGTTATGACAGATAACATGGAATTCATCAACAGTTCACCACCTTTGTACCCTATCCTTATGGGACTTCTACTAACAATGGAAGAAGATCACGTTGATCGTACAACTATTAAAGGTTTAAAGAACGCTTTGTTCGGCCCTATGGCTGGTATTGGTGATGCCATATTCTGGTTCACTATCATGCCTATCGCCGGTGGTATTGCTGCATCAATCGCTAAGAATGGTAACGTCCTTGGACCATTGCTATTCTTCGCCGTATACGTATTCCTATTCTGGTCACGTATTCCATTAGCTCACTTAGGTTATAACTTAGGTACTAGAGCTATTGATGTTATCGAAGATAATTCAAAGATTATCTCACACGTTGCATCAATTCTTGGATTAACTGTTATCGGTGGTTTGATTGCTTCATACGTTAAGATGTCATTGACTATTAATATCGGTGCTGGTAACGGAGCTATCAACCTACAGAAACAATTGCTAGATAAGATCTTTCCAAATATCCTACCATTTGCCTTTGTATTCTTACTATATTGGCTATTAAGAAAGAAAGTTAACCCAATCTGGTTGATCGTCTTAACTTTCGTACTTGCCATTGTAATGTCTGCACTTGGTTGGATGTAATAGGAGGTAACTAATTAGTGACTGAAATTAATCTAATTGTAAGTGGTCATGGTGGATTCGCATCTGGTATGCAAGCTGCGCTGCATTTATTGAGTGCAATTCCTGATAATTGGTCATTCATTGACTTCAAGGATGGTATGTCAGATAAGGATCTTAAAAAAGAATTTGAAAAAGTTTTAGATGCTGCACCTGATCAACAATTTGTCATGTTTACAGATTTAGCTGGAGGAACACCATTCAAAGTTGCTGCTGCTATCTCATATGAGAATAAAAATATTCAAACAGTTGCTGGATGTAATCTGGGATCATTGCTTGAATCAATCTATTCAACATATGAAGATGCCAATGACATGGCGGATAAGTTAGTATCCATCTCTAAAGAGGGTACACAACATTTCGTTATGGATGATGACTCAACTAATCAAAACGATGATGAAGAGTCGGATGGTATTTAGAATAAAAGAAGGCAGATATCTCCTGATATCGGTCTTTTTTTTGTCTTGTTTTGTTTTGCGTTTGGTTTCCGTCTCCAGGAATGAGAATCTTCACCTGCTATGCGGAACGGATCGAGCCGTGGTCTCGATCCTCGGTTTGAAGCCTTGTTAAGTTCGACAAGTCTCCAAACTCGCCCGGTGTTGTAAGAGCTAAAGCTCTAACATCACTTTCATAGCAGGTGAAGATTCTCATTCCTTGCGACTAATTAATTCATGTAAACAAACGGAATTGTACCTCACTTACGCTTGTTACGAGATTAGGTACGACTCCGTTTTTGTATACAAAATATAAAAAGTTAAAGTGTTTAAGTAAAGATATTGCAAACTTATAATTTAAATTCATTCAAAAATTATTCGGGAGCACCTAGCCACTTTGTACCAAAATTACGGAAAAGTTAATTAAGCCTAACAAACGGTTGAAACGGATTCAGCTTTCTTGTTATGATATGAATAAGCAATTAGGAATAACTAAAAATGGAGGGTCACTATGATAGATATTAGAGACCTCACCGTTGCTTACGATGACACACCGGTTTTTACTGATGTTGCCGTTCAATTTAACGCAGGCAAAATAACTGGAATCATCGGGCCAAATGGTGCAGGTAAGTCAACACTTATTAAAGCAGTACTAGGTCTGATCAAATCGCAAGAAGGGACGGTCACTTATAATGACCGCCCCTTTAGTGAAGTTCAGAAAAAAGTAGCATACGTTGAACAAAGAAAGGAACTGGACCTTAACTTCCCA
This sequence comes from Companilactobacillus hulinensis, assembly GCF_003946555.1. Classification (GTDB taxonomy): domain Bacteria; phylum Bacillota; class Bacilli; order Lactobacillales; family Lactobacillaceae; genus Companilactobacillus; species Companilactobacillus hulinensis. The sequence continues at coordinate 73,888 of NZ_RHOO01000005.1, forward strand.
ATTAATGTTTTGGATGTCGTTATAACGGGTACTTATGGTCAATTGGGACTGTTCCGCAATCCTGGTAAAAAAGAGAAACTTGCCAGTCAAGAAGCACTCAAACAAGTCTCACTAGAGGAGTTTGCTAGTCGACAAATCGGTAATCTTTCTGGTGGACAGCTTCAAAGAGTGTTCGTTGCAAGAACCATCGTTCAGGAAGCTGACATTATCATTATGGACGAGCCATTCGTTGGAATAGACCTCCAGAGTGAAACAGCAATAATGAAGATTATGAAACAATGGCGAGATGACAATAAGACAATTATCGTTGTTCACCATGATTTGAATAAGGTTTCGAAATACTTTGATGATTTGGTTATTATGAATCACGGCATCTTGGATTATGGTCCAACTGCTAGGGTCTATAATGCTCAAAACATTGAGCAAGCCTTTAGTTCTGACCTTTCTGACGTACTATTCGAAGAGGAGGTAGGATCATAATGTTAAATTCAATAACTGAATTCATTACAGCTCTTGGTAAGTATGATTTCCTACAGAGTGCATTATTAACAGCCGTTATGGTTGGTGTGATGTCGGGAATCATCGGTAGCTTCATTATTTTACGCGGAATGTCACTGATGGGAGACGCTATCTCTCACGCAGTTCTTCCAGGTGTGGCGATTGCCTACATGCTTGGCATCAATATATTACTGGGTGCATCAGTCTTTGGTATTCTTGCTGCAATTCTGATTGGATTTGTGGCATCGCATAGTAAAATCAAGACGGATACTTCAATTGGGATAGTCTTCAGTGCCTTTTATGCGTTGGGATTCATTCTGATTTCAATGGCGGAAAGTACAACTAACCTGCATCATATCTTGTTTGGTAATATCTTGGCGGTTAGTGATAGCGATATTATGACTACAGCTGTGGTATTAGCATTAGTGATTTTATTTGTTTCAATTTTTTACAAGGAATTACTCGTTACGTCGTTTGACGAAACCTATGCCAAGACATATGGTCTTAAGACGCAAGTAATCCACTATGCATTGATGCTGGTCTTAACATTAGTGACTGTATCGGCGTTACAAACGGTCGGTATCATCTTAGTAGTCGCAATGTTGATAACCCCTGCGGCCACGTCATTTTTGTGGACAGATAGACTATCAATAATGTTATATTTATCAGCTGGAGTTGGAGTGGTTTCATCAGTCACAGGTCTTTATCTGAGTTACACGTTCAATTGGGCATCTGGTCCAGCAATTGTTCTGGTTGCTGCAATGTTGTTTGCAGTCTCGTTTGTTGTTTCTCCAAAACAAGGGTTCTTATTTAAGAAGCGTACCCGCAAAACGGAGGTAGAGGAGGGACTCAAGTATGAAACGAATATTGACTAGTTTTATTGCTGCAATCGCTATTGTCGGTGGAGTATTCTTCTTTCTCCACAATCGATCGAATACTACCTCGGTTGAAGCTGATAATCAGAAATTGCGAGTAGTTACGACTAATTCGATTCTGGAAGATATGGTTCATAATGTTGGTGGTGAAAGGATCGAGCTGTACAGTATTGTTAAGCGCGGCACTGATCCGCACGAGTATGAACCACAACCAAGTGATGTGTCCCAAGCGGTTGATGCCGATGTGATATTTCATAACGGTCTGAATCTTGAAACTGGTGGTAATGGTTGGTTCAGCAAGCTGGTCGAAACCTCTAATAAAAAATTTGATGAAGACGTCTTCGCTGCAAGTGATGGTGTTAAGACACAGCATCTAACAACTAATAAAGATGAAATCGATCCTCATGCTTGGCTGGACTTAGAAAATGGGATCATCTATGTTAAGAACATCACCAAAGTGCTGAAAAATAAGGATCCTAAGAATGCTGACTATTATCAGAAGAATGCCGATGAATATATTGTTAAACTGACAAAGCTCCACGAGTCAGCACAGTCTAAGTTCTCAGATATTCCAGAAAGCCAGCGTTTGTTGGTAACTTCAGAAGGAGCATTCAAATATTTCTCCAGAGCCTATAATTTGAAACCAACTTATATATGGGAGATAAATACTGAATCACAAGGAACTCCTGAACAGATGGAACAATTACTCTCAAAAATCAAAAATTCGGATGTAAAAAGTTTGTTTGTAGAAACATCGGTTTCTCCGAAATCAATGAATAAAGTATCTAAAGAGACAGGGTTGCCAATTTATTCAAAAGTGTTCACTGATTCGTTAGCTAATGAAGGCACAATCGGTGATACATATTACACGATGATGAAGTGGAATCTTGATAAAATTCATGAAGGATTATCTGGAACAAAATAAAGAGTCGCTGATTAAATTCGGCGGCTCTTTTGTTTTGCATAATAGTACGTTTACTAAACGAAAATGAATAATAAAATGACCATTCAAGCATATAAATAGAAAAATATTGATAATTTCCTGCTTGCCAAATATTAAATTGTTAATATCCTGTTATAATTAAGTTAACGTACATTATGACGTATATACCACTATAAGCCATAAAGATTATATCTTTGAGGAGGGATGAGTATGCTTGATAAAACTAAGGTTGCTAGATATGTTTCTATCATTTTTGTTCAGTTATTTGTTTTATTAGGTGTGTTTGTTTTTGGAGGTCAGGTTGTTGAGGCTTCGTATTTGTCTGAGACGCCACCATAAATGGACATTACTCAAGTAAGAGAAGCGCCTGTTTATGAAAAATATCCTAATGGGCAATATGATTACACCAAACCATTTATTGGTTACTCCCAAGGGGTATTTGCTAATTTACATAAAGATCTTACGAGTGATTCTCAAGGTGTTAAAGAACAAGATGACAAGCTGCTTACTTTGTTAACCGGAGGCGTTAATAGTGCCATGCCATCACAGTCAGGATTCCCTAATGTTAATAATAATACCTATCCTGCCTCGTTAACATTTGGTGGAAGTAATAATAAGCAAGGTGTTCTTTGGAGCAATGATGCTAATATGCTTGATTTAACTAAAAGCCAGACGTTTTCATTTTGGATAAATTCTAGTTATACGACTATGGAAGGCGGAATTGCGTTTGTACTTCAAAATGATCCTAATGAAATACAAGCGTTGTCAACTGTAACTAATAATTCGGCGTTATCTCTAGCACCGCAGGAAACATTGGGTGTTTGGGCATCAGATACGGGTAATCTTCTTCATACATCTGGAGCAATTCAAAATAGTTGGGCTCTTGAAATTGATAATGATGTAAATAATCTAGGGTCAATTAATAATTCATTTGATATGGGTTTGACTCCAGGAAAAGCTCACATTATAACTGGATATCCTGGTAAAGAAAGTAGTTATACAAAATTATCTAATGGTGCTTATCAATTGAATCAATCTAATCCGGATTATCATTTACTTGGCGGTGAAGGTTCCGGATATTATTGGCATCATTTGGTTGTTATGTATAATCCTAATAGTGACGGAAAAACTGCTGAGATAACTTATAAATTTAATGATATTTTGGAGAATGGTAAGAAAAATAATAACACGGGTACTGAGACTATAACTAATCCTATTGAATCATCACGACATGAAACAATTAATTTAAAAAATACATTCAATTTGGCTGATAGCCAGAAGAAGATTAGGTGGGGGCTAGTAGGATATGGAAATGCAACAATGACATCAGTAACACTTGAAAATATTTCTACATTGCTTGATGCAGATATTACCTCACAAGTATTAGATAATACACAGAATAAAACTTTAAATGACGAAAACAACTATGTTAATGCTGGAGATTCCGTAACTCTTAGATATAATTTAAAGTACACGGACGGACAATCAGATTGGGATAGAATATTTGCTAATATTAATATTCCACAAGGATTAACCGTTACAGGTGGAACTATAACTTATGCCAACGGGGTTAAAGAGCTATTGAGTTCTTCTGAAGTTTCTGATGGAAAGTTTGGTCATTTAATGTCTAGTGCTTTAAATAAGTCAAATGATACTGCAGTTGTAGATATAAATACTGTTGCACCAACTCTGGTCACAAAAGATACGGATGTCAAAGGTGAGACAGCTACTTTTGAAGGAAATTCATATGTTGGTAGCACAACAACTCAAGATTTTGTGATTAGAAATAATGTCACCAAGAAGTTGAATATTTCTAGTACAAGTCCTTCATATATATCAATTGAAAAATCTAAGGAAGCTACGATTAATGGTAGTTTAGAGTATGGAGACGGATCTGATTTTGATGATTACGGTGCAGATTTGTATGTGAGTGTTAACGGTGAAAATCAAGAACCAGTTCAGATTACGACAAACAATGATAAAGCAAAAATTGATTTTGGACAGGTACTGTCTGGCAGTAATTTAAATACTGGAGATAATGTTGTAAAAATGTATGCAAAGGATTCTTATGGAAATACTTCAGAAACATTAACTTTTACAATAAATGTAACGGATAAATATGCCAACGTGGAAGCCAGTCCAAAGTTTGAATTCAACGATATGAACAGTACTTATGTTGGAACAGTCAAACGCAAGGGCGACTGGAATGTGGTAGTCACTACCGCCAATTCTCCATGGGAGTTAACAGCATCTGCAACTAAATTGACCGGTAACAATGGCGATAACTTCTCTGGATCGATTGTTTACAAAGATGGCGATTCTGTGCAAACTATGCAGGACCAAACGGTAAAAATCGGTGGTTCGACTGAACCTCAAACAGGAACAATTGATATTGAAAAAGACTTTTGGAAGAATAATAGCGATGAAGGTATTCTGTTGCAGTCGACTGATGGTACTAAGATAAGTGATAATTACACAGGAGTAATTACTTGGAATTTAACTGATGCCCCCGAAAATAATTAATAATCAAAAATTGGACTCTTAATTTGTGAATTGAGAGTCTTTTTTTTATTTTCATGATATTTATGTAAATTGAAATTACGAAAGATGAAATGTATACATAATTGATAAGACTATGATGTTAATGGAAGAAATAAAACATTGGGGAGGGAACATTTATGAGAAGAACTATGCGAATTTTATTGTCCCTTTTCGCAATTATGTTGGGATTAGTACTGACGATCGAGACATATAATGTTGAAGCCGCGACAACGCAATCTAATCTTATAACTGCCAAAATCAACACACCTACTATTGATAATAATAATGAAAAAGCACAAGTTGATTTCCAACTTTCAAATAAGGGAAGTCAGCTTATTTTGCTTTCTCCAGATTATGAGAATTTAAATATTGATTATCTGCAAAAAGAATTAGGTAATAGTAATGTTGTTGAAGACAAAAATGATAACTATGTAATTGTTAATCTGAAGAATCAAATGAATAGCAAATATAGCGGTTCATTTAACGTAGAGATGAAACAGGCAAACAGCGACAATTTGGTTATTCGAGATATGAATAATGATGACTTGTTTGTTAAAAATCTTACTCAGATCGATAGCAATAATGAGATAAAAACAACTAATGTCGATGTGTCTAACAAACCGGTTTTGAAAATAAACAATCTTGGGACCACTGACAGTTCTGTTAAAACAGGGACTAGCTATGAAGTTACTGGTAGTTGGTATGATTATGACAGTCAAAATGTTCAATTGTATTATGGTTTGGACGATAGCAATTCTGATAATGCTAAGAAGCTGGTTAATTATACACAAAGTCAAAAAGATAGTAATAATTTTGTGGCACATCAAATTGATGAAAAAATCAATTTGAATGGGCAGACTGGTGTTCATACAATTTATTTCTGGATTAAAGATGCTGAAGGCCATTGGTCTGATGTTTCCAGCAGCGATATCAATATAAGTAGTTCTACTACTGTGGTTGCTGTTAAATCTCGAATGATGATGGCTAGGTCTTTGACGGCGTCATCTACAATTTCAACATCGGGATATAAGGTAAGTGCTCTGTTAGTCAATGGATCAACTGCGACCGCAAATACAACAACTGCCGATAATCCATATATGAGTAAGTCAAGTTCGTTCAAGTTGAATTTCAATGTTGTTACGCCAAAATATCCTGATGATTTTGTTGCAGTGTATTATTCCACAGATGAACAAAGCCAACAATATAATTCGGCGTTAGGTTCTGGTATGAGCCATGAAATGTATAATCCTGTGAATATCGATACTTCTGAATATACAGACAATACGTTGCATCATGTAACAGTAGTAATAAGAAGGATTCAAGATCAAGCAAATTTAAAGCCGGATCCTGATGGACCGATTCTAGCTAGCGATACATTCTACTTCAGAACTGGATATAGCTTAGCGGTTGAACCACCAACTAATATTGATTTCGGTTCATACATGCCTGGAAGTAGTTCATCGACGTTGTTAAATGCTAATTTGGACGGTTCCAAGTTGACGGTAGTTGATGGCCGTTTGACGGATACTAAACAAAAACTGCAACTAGTAACTAATAATTTACAAAATGAAAATGGTACTAAACTGAATGGTTCTATCTATTGGGGCAATACCCCTTATCAATATGGAACTCCAATTGATATTAAGACGATTGATTCTCCATCTAGTGATAACTCAATTAAAACTTATGATTTAAGTAGTTTATTAGAACAAAATTTAAAAATGAAACTTGATCCTTCAAACTTATCAGCAGGTGATTACAAAGCAAATAATTCGTTAGGTAATGTTTGGACGTGGCAATTTGTATCAAGTGTTTAATATTTAGAGAGCACAACAAAACACGGTTAACTTCTGAGTATAACCTAAAAAAATCTCGTATTTACATAGTAAATGCGGGATTTTTTGTAGTTAAGCGGAAAAAGTTGTGTTTAGTCGCACGTTTAAGCCGCAAATTCAACGAATTTTATAGTTACACGATTCCTTTTACACTTTTCAAGATTGGTATACTTCTTTACCACAAAAATAATTCTCCTTTTGTGATTTTTTGAACTTTACATTTTATCAAAATTGTAAATTGACTTTTCAAGTTTCAAAAGGGAGAACTTTCAAAATCATTTTAAGTTAAAAACACCCAATGAATACTGATATATCAGTATACAATCTGTATAGTAGACTTCTTGTAAAAATGGGATATTTATCAATAAAAAAATGAATATAATTGATATGAACTTCTTTGTAAAGAGGCTATAATAAGAGTCCAAGAGTAATATTGTTTGTATTTTCACGAATTATCGAAGGGAAGTGATCTTTTTGGTATTGAAGGAAACTATTGAAGATCAAGGCTACTTATTTAATACTGGTAAATCATTCAAAAGTTATGGATTTTTGGGGTGTCATGTTCAAGATAATGGTCAAACAATGTTTAATGTTTGGGCACCAAACGCTAAGTCGGTTGCTCTTGTTGGCGACTTCAACGATTGGAACGATGCCAAATTAGATAAGGTAGGTACAACGGGAATCTGGAACGGTTCTTTTGAAGGTGTCAGTCCAGGGGATCTGTACAAGTTTGCTGTAACTGGTCCAAATGGAGAACGAAATCTAAAGATTGATCCGTATGCGACTCAATTCGAAAAGAAACCTGGGGATGCTGCAGTTGTACCATCTTCAAGTAATCATCGTTGGCATGACGGATTGTGGTTAGGTCGACGTAAACGAAGCAATCCTAGTCAGCGTCCGATCAATATTTATGAAGTACATTTAGGATCTTGGAAGCGCCATGATGACGATAGTTATTATAGCTACTCCGAAATGGCCGATGAACTGATTCCATATGTTAAGGCAATGGGATATTCACATATTGAATTGATGCCGATCATGGAGCATTTACTTGATGCTTCCTGGGGGTATCAACAATTAGGATACTTTGCCGTTACTAGTCGCTTCGGTAAGATGGACGACTTCTTGAATTTTGTGGACAAATGTCATTTAGCCAATATTGGTGTCATAGTCGATTGGGTTCCGGGACACTTCATTAGGAACTACGATGCATTGTATCAATATGACGGAACTCCGACCTTTGAATATCAGGATGAAAATCGTGCCAACAATAGTCGCTGGGGTGCCTGGAATTTTGACTTGGGTAAGTCTCAAGTGCATAGTTTCTTGATTTCTAGTGCCATGTATTGGATTGAGCAGTGTCACCTGGATGGACTTAGAGTGGATGCTGTTTCCAATATGCTGTATCTCGATTATGACGATGGCAAAGAAGGCCTGACTAACAGGTATGGTGACAATCACAATCTCGAAGGTATCGAGTTTTTGCAGTTATTGAATGAAACTATCCATACAGAGCATCCTGACACATTGATGATTGCTGAAGAATCTTCTGCTTATGCTGGTGTAACGGATTCTGTAGAACAAGGCGGTTTAGGCTTTGATTACAAGTGGAACCTAGGCTGGATGCACGACACATTGAAGTTCTTTGAGATGGATCCATTGTATCGTCACGACAATTTCAATCTGCTGACCTTTGCCTTTGTTTATATGTACAATGAGAAGTTTATTTTGCCGTTTTCTCATGATGAAGTGGTTCATGGTAAGAAGTCACTAATGCACAAGATGCCGGGGGATCGCTACAATCAATTCGCTAATTTACGTACGATGATGACTTACTTGATGGCTTTTCCGGGTAAGAAGTTAACCTTTATGGGATCTGAATGGGGTCAATTTTTGGAATGGCGTGATTGGAGTCAGCTTGAATGGGTCGATTTGAAGGATCCAATGAACAACAAGATGCATGAATTCACGCAATTATTAAATCAGATCTATCACGAGCAAAGACCAATGTGGGAACAGGATTATGTTCCTGAAGGATTAAGTTATACCAACACTGATGACGCTGAGAGCTCAACTATGGGCTTCATACGCCAAGGTAAGAAGAAACGACAGTTTACAGTTGCTGCATTCAACTTTGTACCAGTTGAACGGCAAGATTATCGTATCGGCGTACCTTTTGCTGGGGAATACGAATTATTGCTTAATACTGAAGATGAGCGCTTCGGTGGTACTTGGACGAAGCTTCAAACTCACTTCGTGGCAGACGCTACTCCATACAAAGGACAGCCGGCAAGCTTCACCGTTACACTTCCAGCAATGGGAGCATTATTGATCAAACCGATTAATTTAAAATCTATCAAGTAGAGGGTGAGCCAAATGAATGAAAATGATGAAATGTTAGCCATTATTCTAGCTGGCGGACAAGGAAGCCGTTTGGGCAAATTAACTAAGTCTACTGCAAAACCAGCGATTCCTTTCGGTGGTCGTTATCGTATCATTGATTTTACTTTGAGTAATTGTGCTAATTCAGGTATTGATACTGTTGGCGTTATAACGCAGTATCAACCATTGGAATTGAATGCCCACATTGGTAATGGATCTAGTTGGGGACTAGATGATCAAAATGGCGGAGTTACTGTATTACAGCCATTTTCATCGACAGAAGGTGAGAAGTTCTTCGAAGGAACTGCTCACGCTATTTATCAAAATATTGAATATATCGACCAACAGAATCCAGAGTATCTGCTGGTTCTATCAGGTGATCACATCTATAAGATGGATTATCGTAAGATGCTGGAATATCACAAGGCTAAGAAAGCTTCATTGACTGTTGGCGTTATTCCAGTCACTACTGAAGAGGCTAAGCGCTTTGGGATGATGAATACTGATGAGACTGATCGAATCATTGAGTTTGAAGAGAAGCCTGAGCATCCAAAGAGTAACAAGGCTTCAATGGGTATCTACATCTTTAATTGGCCTACTTTGAGAAACTATCTCACAACAAGTTTCAGTACTAATAAGAAGCTAGAAGACTTCGGTAAGAATGTTATTCCAATGTATCTAGCAAACAATGAGTCAACATATGCTTATTCATTTGAAGGCTATTGGCGTGATGTGGGTACTATTCACAGTCTCTGGCAAGCCAATATGGAATTCTTATCACCACATAACAGTCTTAATATTGGTGACCACAACTGGCGTATCAATTCTAAGGCACAAGTCCTTCCGCCAATGTTTTTAACCAATACAAGTAATGTCAATAATTCAATGATCGTTGATAGTTGCTATGTTTCCGGTGAGATCGATCATTCAATTCTTTCTCAACGTGTATCTGTCGGGTCAGGCAGCAAGGTCGTCGACAGCATGATCATGCCAGGGGCAACTATTGGTAAGAATGCTGTGGTCGATCATGCACTGATAGGTGAAGAGGCTGTGATCGGTGACGATGCAGTGGTAAAAGGAACAACTGATGATATCGCCGTCGTAGGTTATGGCGAAGTTCTGGGGGTTAAAAAATCATGAAACACAATACTGTTAGCGCAATTATAAATTTGGTTGAACCATGGGAATCACTAGAACCTTTAACAACGGAACGTCCAGTGGGAACTTTGCCATTTGGTGGCCGTTATCGTCTGATAGACTTCCCATTATCTAGTATTGCTAATGCCGGGATCAGGAACGTTATGATAACTTCACCACGTTCAGGTCGTTCTGTATCAGATCACCTTCGTAGTGGTAATGACTGGAACCTTGATACTATTCGTGGTGGCTTATTCAACTTCCCATATAACGACTTATCACTTGTTTCTCCAGAGAAGAGGGACAATCTGATTCATCATTATTACGACAATACAATTCTGTTCCTAAAACGCAGTAATAGTGAATACTCGGTAATTATGGGGACACGTAATATTTGTAATATCGATCTAAGTGCATTGCTTCGTTATCATCAGGAGCGTGATAATCCTGTGACGACAGTCTATAAGAGTATTGAAGCAGATGACATTGAACCAGATACAACGGTACTTCAAGTGACCGATAACGGAATGGCCACTGCAATTGTCCCAGCTTCTAATACGAATGTTTCGCCAACTGACAATGGCAAACTTGCTAAGAGCTTAAATATTTACTTGATGAGTACGGTCGATCTGATCGATATTCTGAAGGAAGCTAATATGCGTGGTGACTTGATCAGCTTAGAGCGTTTGATGTTGCAAGCTGTTATTCAACATAATGCTAATGCCTTCGAATACACGGGCTTCTATGCCAATATTCATGATATTAAGAGCTATTACGATGCTAGTATGTCAGTTCTTAGTGAAGATAACTTCAGAGCCTTGTTTTATAGCCAACGTCGTATCTATACTAAGGTCAAGAATGAGATTCCAACCTTTTTTGCCAAGAGCTCACAAGTCAAAGGAAGCTTGTGTGGTACTGGTGGATATATTGAGGGCAAGATCGATCATTCGGTGATTTTCCGTAATGTATTCATCAATCGCAATACTGAAATCGCAGATTCTGTCATTATGCAGGGGACTAGGATCGGCGCTGGAACAACGATTGAGAATGCTGTTATAGATAAGAATGTAGTAATTGGTCCAAATTTAAAGCTGAAAGGAACCCCTGATAATCCTTTGGTGATCGGCAAGGGTAAACGGATATTTCGGCAGACGGAGGTAACAAATGACTAAGGTTTTGTTTGCATCGGCGGAGGCAGCACCATTTTATAAGACAGGTGGATTGGGTGATGTCGCCTATGCTCTTCCTAAGGCATTGAACAAGGATGTTGATGATCTGCGAATAGTAATTCCATACTATGAGAAGTTGTTTCCAGAGAAGTATCGCAAATTATTAAAGGATTGGATGTATTTTCAAGTTAGGGTAGGCTATGAAAACAAATATTGTGGCATCAAGACTTTGGAACTTGATGGACTTAAGTATTATTTGATCGACAATGAGGAATATTTCGGTCGAGACAATTTGTACGGTTATTGGGATGATGGCGAACGATTTGCCTTCTTCCAATTAGCCATTTGTGAAATGATGGAAAAAATCAACTTTATACCTGATGTGATGCACTTGAATGACTGGCACACATCATTTATCCCTGTCTTATTGAAGGACAAATACAATTGGATACAAGCTTACTCTCATATTAAGACTGTCCTGACGATTCATAATATTCAATTCCAAGGCGTCTATGATCCAATTATTTTGGGCAGCCTGTTTGGAATTGGTACTAGGACCTTTGATGAAGGAAGTATTGAGTTCTATGGCAATGTCAATTTCATGAAAGGTGGTATAACATACGCAGATGCTGTTACGACGGTGTCGCCGAGTTATGCTTCAGAAATCCAAACTCCAGACTTTGGTGAACATCTTGAAGGGATATTAAAAGATAATTCATATAAGCTTCAAGGTATCGTCAACGGAATTGATATGAAAGTCTATGATCCTGCAGCCGATGCATCAATTCCTTATAACTTTGATGCTGAACACATGGAGAATAAATTGAAGGACAAACATGCGTTACAAAAGGCAGTTGGATTACCAGAAAAGGACGTGCCAGTTTTTGCAGTGGTATCGAGATTGACTCGTCAAAAAGGTATGGATTTGTTGTTAGCTGCTTTGAATGACTTCTTGCACAAAAATGATGCGCAAGTTGTTATTCTTGGAACCGGAGATCCAGACTTGGAAGCTGGTTTCAAAGGCTACCAGGAGGCTTTCAAAGACAAATTTGCGGCCAAGATTCAATTTGACGTCAAATTAGCGCAGATGATTTATGCCGGAAGTGATATGTTCTTGATGCCGTCCGCTTTTGAACCTTGTGGTTTATCGCAAATGATGGCTATGCGTTATGGAAGCGTGCCAATTGTTCACTCAGTTGGTGGCTTACGTGACACAGTTACTCCATTCAATAAATTCACCAAGACGGGGACTGGTTTTGGGTTTGATGATTATCGTTTTGAAGTATTGGGAGAAATGATGAATTCAGCTTTTGAGTTGTACCATGATGATCCTAAAACTTGGCAAAAACTTAGAAATCAGGGAATGAGACAGGATTTCGGCTGGCAGAAGTCGGCTAAGAAATATCGTCAATTGTATCAAGAATTAGCCGACTAAATCTGGTTACTACAGGAGCAAAAAAACATGAAATTAAAAGAAGCTAAGTTTACTACGGATTTTATCAATGAAATCAAGGCTATGTATGCTGTTGATCTAAAAGAGACGTCCTCATTGGAACAATTCATTGCATTAGGACACTTGATCAAGCGTTATGACGCTGATAATTGGACTAGAACTTCTAAGAGCTATCGAAAAAATGATGACAAGCAAGTTTATTATTTTTCAATTGAATTCTTGCCAGGTAGATTACTACAGTCTAACTTGTTGAATCTTGATATTTTAGATACCGTCAGCAGTGGCTTAAAGAATCTCGGTTTGGATTTTGAAAAGATTTGCGAAGCTGAACCAGATCCTGGACTAGGAAATGGTGGATTGGGTAGACTTGCTGCATGCTATATGGATTCAATGGCTAGTTTGGGTATGGCTGGTAACGGTAATGGTATTCGTTACCGTTATGGATTATTCAAACAAGTATTCATGAATGGCTATCAAGTTGAATTGCCGGATGATTGGCTTCGTAATGGTAATGTATGGGAAGTCCGTCGTGAGAATCGTGCTTGTTTAGTTAGATTTGGTGGACACGTTTGGTTACAAGAGCAAGAAGACGGAGCACTTCGACCAGTTTACGATCATACCGATGATGTCTTAGCTGTTCCATATGATATTGGGATGGCCGGATATCACAATGATGTGACTAACACCTTGAGGTTGTGGTCAGCTGAGTTACCTCCAAGTGCTGATCAAACCTACTATTCACAACAACAACGTGACAATATTGATGATATTACCAAGGTATTATATCCTGATGATTCCAATGCTGAAGGCCGCTCACTGAGATTGCGCCAAGAGTATTTCTTTTCATCAGCTGGGATGCAGAGCATTGTTCGTCACTACTTCTTGGATCATACTAGTCTGAAGTATTTCGCTCAAAAGGTAGCGGTTCATATTAACGATACCCATCCAACTTTGGTTATCCCCGAACTCATGCGAATTTTACTTGATGAATATGACTGTTCATGGGACACGGCTTGGCAAATAACGGCCGCAACGATGAGTTATACCAATCACACCATCATGCAAGAAGCACTTGAGAAATGGCCAATAGATATGTTCAAGGGACTGCTTCCAAGAATCTATCAGATTGTTGAAGAGATCGACCGTCGCTACCGAGTTGAGAAGACTCCTATATTCGGCGACAATGTCGTTGACCGCACAGCTCCATTGGGTGATGGACAAGTTAGAATGGCCTATCTAGCAGTTATTGGTAGTCACAGTGTTAATGGTGTAGCGCCGCTACATACTGAATTACTGAAGAAGGATGTCTTGGCTGATCTTTACCGCATCTATCCTGAAAAATTCAATAATAAGACTAATGGAATCGCCGATCGTCGATGGCTAGAGTTAGCTAATCGTCCATTAACCAAGTTGATCGATCACAAGATCGGTACTGACTGGCATTCAAATCCTAAGCAATTACAAACTTTGTCGGCGTTTGAGAACGATACCGAGTTCTTGCATCAATTGGCTGAGGTTAAAGCTATAAATAAGCAGAAGTTAGCTGATTATGTGCAAGAGAAAATGAATATTACTCTTAACACTAGTGCCATTTTTGATGTACAGATCAAGCGTCTCCACGCTTATAAGCGTCAACTACTTCATGCATTAGAAATAATTCGTGAGTATTTGGATATCAAGGATCACCCCAAGAAGGATGTCACTCCAAGAGTTCACATTTTTGGCGCCAAGGCTGCTCCTAGTTATCATTACGCTAAGTCAGTTATTAAGGTTATCAATGCCTTAGCTGACTTGGTCAATAATGATCCGACCATTGGCGATAAGTTGAAGGTCGTCTTCATTCCAAATTATGGTGTTTCATTAGGCGAGTTGATCATTCCTGCCGCAGATATCAGTGAGCAGATCTCAACTGCATCTAAGGAAGCATCAGGAACTAGCAATATGAAACTAATGACTAATGGGGCTCTTTCTCTAGCTACGATGGATGGTGCCAATATTGATATCGTTAAAGCCGCCGGCGCTGAGAATGAGTATACCTTTGGATTAACAGCTGACGATGTCTATGGTTATTATCATCGTGGCGATTATCGTGCTAGAACATTCTATGATGATAATCCCGAATTACAGCGAATCGTTGGTTCCTTAATCGATAATATGATTCCCGGAATTACCACTGAAGGTCATGAAATTTATGATTCACTATTGCAATACAATGATGAATATTTTGTCTTAGCTGATTATGCTGCCTATGTTGCCAAACAAGAGAAGATCTCACATGACTTCAATGATGTTGAGGCATGGCAGAAGCGTTCATTGGCTAATATTGCTGCATCCGGTACCTTCTCCGCAGATTATGCAGTTGCCCGTTATGCGGAGGATATTTGGCAAGTTCCTTATAACCGGATCCTTAAGTAAAGAGGTAGTTCGATGAGTATTGTTATAGAATATGATTCATTTCAAACAACAAAAAAAGTTCCGTTCGGCGCAGTAGTCGAAGGAACTAATGTAGAGTTCCATATTAGAGTTCATTCCAGTGATACGATCAAACAAGTCACGTTGCACGTGGCACAAGATGGTCATTGGGACACAGAACATCAACTGCAAATGGCACCAGCAAAACTCTGTTACCATACAGATTTCACACCCAAGAATTCAGGATTGTATTTTTACTATTTTGAAGTTGTTACTGACCAAGAAGATTGCTTCTATGGTTGTATGGATGGTGGATTCGGTGGTGAGGGAGTAGTTTACCTCAAGCGTTCAGACGTTCAGATGTATCAACTAACCGTTATGAATCGAGTTGAAACTATTCCTGAATGGTATCAACATGGGTTGGCTTATCACATCTTCGTTGATCGTTTTAATAATGGTAATCCTGATGGCCACATTAATGCGCCTAAACCAGACAGTTTTATTTATGGACAGAAGTCAGATTTGCCGATGTATATTAGGAACAACAAACAAGAAGTTGTTCGTTGGGACTTTTATGGCGGTAATCTGTTGGGTATTCAGAAGAAGTTGCCGTATTTGAAGCAATTAGGTGTAACGATAATTTATTTAAGTCCGATTTTTGAAGCTCGAAGCAATCACCGTTATGACACAGGGGACTATTTAAAAATTGATCCTATGTTAGGAACGTTGGAAGATTTCGATAATTTAGTCGCCGCAATTCACGATAATGGTATGCGAGTAATTCTGGATGGTGTCTTCAATCATGTTGGTGTTACTTCAAGATACTTTAATCAAGCCGGATTATATGACACTCTGGGAGCTGCTCAATCTAAGGATAGCCGCTACTATCCTTGGTTTACTTTCACGAAGTATCCACAAGAATACGATAGTTGGTGGGGAGTAACTGACCTGCCTACTGTGGATAAGGATAACGAAGATTTTCAGAAGTTTATTTATGGCAACGATGATTCAGTTATCGATTATTGGACTTCCCGTGGGATAGATGGCTGGCGACTCGATGTTGCGGATGAATTACCAGATGAATTTATTTTGGGAATCAGACAGGCTTTGGATAAGTATCCGGATAAGATTCTAATTGGTGAAGTTTGGGAAGATGCATCTCACAAACTGGCTTATGGCAAGAGACGTCACTACATTGAAGGCGGAATGTTGCAGGCCGTTATGGATTATCCACTGCGTAAGTTGATAATTCGTGTTTTGACAGGAGATTTGAAACCATCAGAGTGGTGGCTAGAATTGATGACACTAGAAGAGAATTATCCAGATTCTGTATTTAGATATAATTTCAATAATATTGGTAGTCATGATACTGTTCGTATCTTAACAGAGTTACATGGTAATCGTGATTGGTTGCAGCAAGCTTTCGGATTGCTGTTTGCTATGCCAGGAGTTCCATGTGTTTATTATGGTGATGAAGCAGGATTAACTGGTGGAAAAGATCCAGATAATCGTGCCTTCTTCCCATGGAAACATGCGGATAAAAACATACAACAGCTAGTAGAACAGTGGTATCACTGGCGTGCAAATCATCAATGGATCGACGACGCCAAGTTTGCTCCATTCTATCTTGATAGTTATGGAATTGGATTCGTTTATTGGAAAGATGACCAGAAGTTATTGGTTGTTTTGAATACATCACCTAATAATCGTCAGGTCAATGCTAATGACTTTATGTTGGATGTTGTCCCATCAGGATTGACAGTCGAAATCAAGAAGTTTTTGACGGGTAAGAATTTGGAACATGGTGATATTAAAGTATTTGACGAATTCTAGAGAGTGGAGGGAGGACGGTCAGATCTTGAGCATTACCTAGGCAAATAATAGTGCCAACGAAGTTGGTGCAATTATTGGGCGTAGTAAGCGCAGAGGTTTGTCCTCCCGCAACTCATTTCGGCAATATAAAAAGGACTAGAGAATTTGATCTCTGGTCCTTTTTTCGTGCTTTTGAAACGAGTTGCGAAAGTCAGATTCCAGCGCTTACTACGGCTAGTAACTTCACCACTTTGTGGTAAAGCTACTAACCTAGGTAATGCTCAGAATCTCCCGACTTTCTCCACTCTCTAATCGTTAAAATTACCTGATTCAACATCTTTAATAAATGTCTTCAAGTGATCGAAGTAAACTGGTGCGTTATCGATCATGTGGTGGTGTCCACCGTTTGGTGTTGTAACTAGTCTTGCATGAGGAATCTTCTCTTGCATGATCTTAGCTGTTGATATTGGCATACTTTCATGTTCACCAAATGTTAGTAGTGTTGGTACTGTTATTTCGTGAAGATGTTTTCTGAAGTGCCAGTCTTTTAATTTACCTGTAATAACGAATTCATTGTCTCCTTGGAATGCGTTATAAACTGGTGTAGCGGTTGTATCAATCAAGTGAGAGATAGCAGCTGGTTGTTTTCTGTCGATGTATTCTTTGTTCAATACGTCAACATAACTTTGATATGTAGCATCATCAAGGTCATTTTCAGCTTCCTTTTTCTCCATGTACTTAACCTTGTCAGGACCAAGAGCATCCATACGACATTGGTTGATACTTGTAACGTATTCATCAATTTCATCAACCATACTTGAGATGATAGCACCTTTAAGGTGTTGTCCATATTTAGCAGCGTACATTTGTACTAAAGCTCCACCCCATGATTGACCGATTAAGTAGAAGTTGTCTAAGCCAAGCTTTTGTCTAACTTCTTCAACTTCGTCAAGGAAGTAGTCATAACTCAGATACTTTTCAGCAATTTCGGGATCGCTGTAGTCGGGTTGATCTGAGTACCATGAGCCAAGTTGATCATACATTGATACTTGAACGCCTAGGTCGGCAAGTTCTTCACCGAAGTTTTCCCAGTATTCATGATTTCCACCAGGTCCGCCGTGTAGGCAAAGTAATTGGATATCGCCATGACCTTGGGTATTTGTCCATAAATGGTAGCCATTATCGAGTGTGATAATTGTTGTGCCTTGTTTCATAAGTTTTCACCTTCCTATTATTATTAATAACAGTATATATCTATATTGTTTGCAGTCCAAACACAATTGTAATATTTGACTAAACATATTCGAATTATTTTCTAATAGGTAGAATAATAAAATTAAAATTTGATATAGTGGTTTTGCCGTTTCCGATTACGATAAAGTTTTATTGACCGTGGAGACCGATTCCAGCCAAGGTGCGGTCTGGAATCTCGACTTGAAGCTTTGCTCCGCAAATCTCCAAGCTCGTCTCGTGGTGTAAGAACGGAAGTACACCGTTCAACGCCACCTTCACGGTCAATAAAATTTATCGTAATCTCCAACTAGTGTTGCACCTTTCTACTGCTGTTCAAGAATACCTATATGTAAGGTAATAGAATCAGTCGTAGGTTTGAAATGCTGGAGTCAGCAGTGGCAGTGGTGTTAGGACGGTGATTTATACCGTTCTTACAGCACAGGACATCTTTTGAAATCCGTGGGTTTCGGAGTTCAAAAGTGAGATCTCAGACCGTTTTTTGGCTGAGGTCGGTCCACACAGCAGGCTCCAGCATTTCAAACCGGAGACCCAAAAACAAAGTAAATTAATTTTCTTGATATAAATCAAATGATATAATGTTAGCTTACTAATACAATAGAATATAATAACTTTATAAATTAGATTATGATAAAATTACTGTAGATTTGGGGAGGCGATATTATGAAGAGGGGTCTTGTCAAAATCTTGGCCGCAATTATATTACTCGGGGGAGTTTCTACTATAACTGCGTCTGATTTGACAACAGCATCAAATATCCAAGTTGTACGTGCTACAACGGAGGATAAAGATTCACAAGCTATTTCGTATGATGTATACAAATCAGGAACTGATGAACTTGATTTGAACGGTGGATATTTCACAAAGTCAGCGAATGTTTCACAGAATACTGATGGAACTTACAAGGTTACATTGACGATTCAAGTTCCAAAGTTGAAGACATTCGATGTTTCATCTATTGATGGTCAAACACCAGTTGTATCATCTGATTATGATGATGGTGGAAGAACTTACCGTGATATTAGTTTTAACGTTAATAGTTTGGATGCTTTAAATAATCGTATTGCCGGTACGGTTGAATCTAAGACTAAAGTTTTGGATATCGAAATGACTAAGTCAAATGTTGACTTTAGTTTTGACACTGCGACTGCATCTGGTGGTACTAGAGATAGAAGTACTTTGCTTGATAATTTGAAGTCAATCACTAATATGACTAAGGATGCGACTGGTGCAACTGCTTCAACAACGACACCAGTTACATCTGATGATACAGATTCTTCATCGTCGAAGGATATCTTGATTGAGAATCCGAAAACTAACACTAGTACCAATATTTCCAAAACTAGTGATGGACAATCAGTTACTTATAAGGTTGTAAAGAATGATGGAACTGGTTCAGCTGCATCTAACTTCCTAACTAATACTGCAACGATTACTCCTAATAGTGATGGGACTTATAATGTTGTTATGACAATTGCCTATAATAAGAAGTTAGGCGATTCAGCCGTTAACGTTAACATGGTCAATAACAAGACGGTCGATCCAAATAATATTCTGAAATACACTAAGGGTGATAACGATTATTTGAAGTTTAGCTTCAATGTCGATAACTTGGGTGACTTGAGCAAGTTGATACCAGCACAGCTTAGTCTGAATAGTCCTGATTTTGGATTGGATTCATTACTCAATTTCAACTTGGACTTCGATGGATTATCCTCATTAGATTTATCCAAGTTGGTCAATAGTTCTGATATTCCAGGAATGATTGACGATTTGAGTGATTTATCTGGTGATCTGAAGTCGATTCAAAGTGGCAATGTGACACAAGTTGCTAAAGATAAAGCTAGTGACACTGCAATGACAATATTGCCACAGACTGGTAATAGCGACAGTGGTATCTTGGTAATTATTGGTGTGACAGTATTGCTATTATGGATAATTCTCTTACGTGGAACTTATTTAAAAAATTAATGATTAGATGGGGCAAGCTTAGGCTTGTCTCTTTTTTTGATGTTTCGTAATTGGCTACCTGGAGGATGTTTTAACTTTAAGATGCTTATTTGTTCTTGTGAATGGAGCTAGTAACAAACCAATCAATTCCAAGATAACAACGAACAAAAACATACTGGCATATCCCAAATAAGCAGAAACAATACTACTGAGCATCATTCCGAAGACGTTTCCCAGTGCTTGAAAGGTCTGATTATAACTGAAGATTCTACCAAGTGATTTGTGATCAGTATTCTGAGTAAGGATTGCTTGTGCTGATGGCAATAATGCAGCGATGGAGAATCCTGTTAGAAATCTCAAAATGCTAAATATCCAAATATTGGTAATGAATATTTGTGGGATGTAAGTGATGGTTCCGATGAATAGTGCCCAGCCCAACAGTTTGGTTTGTCCGAATCGATCGCCTAGATGTCCTAAGTAAGTGGCCGAAAGTACGGTTGCAATTCCGGGGAGAGCTGAAACTAATCCACTTATCAACGTCAAATTGCTAGGATTATGTAATATCTTACTCAAGTACATACTAATAATAGGATTAACGGCATTGTTGGTTGCCTGAATTAACATAGTAATGATGAAAACAATAATAATAACTTGGGGGAGTTTCTGTGCACGCAGGGTCTCAACAATTCCAAGAACAGATTTTTTGGGAACTGGATGAAAGTCTTCTTTGACGAGAACCAAACTCAAGATGAATACGGTAGCCATCAGTAATGCCGCAATCAAGAATGTTCCTCTGAATCCGAAGAATGTTGCCAAAACACCACCAATAATTGGTCCAAGCAATAATCCGGCAGTATCACCGGTCGCAAGTGTTCCAAGGGCAAGACCACTTTTACTAGCAGGAGCTTGGCTGGCAATCATCGATTCAGAATTATTGATATAACCTGAGAAGACACCTTGAATTGCTCGAGCAATAAAAATAATCAGAATATTAGGTGCCACTGCGATTAATAGACAACAAAAAGCTAGTCCTCCGGAGGCCTTTAACAACATGGGCTTGTGTCCTTTTTGATCTGATATTTTACCCCAAAGTGGTGAAATGACTGCCTTAACTAAAAAGGTAATGGAGAAAATCAGGCCTGTAAGCAAGTTGACTTCTTTTCCTGAGTAATTTCCTAGTGTTCTCAAAAATAATGGCATTATTGGGACAATTATGGAGATTGCGCCTTCTGACATGAAGGCACCGAACCATAAGATTATTAAATTTCTGCGCCAAACTTTTTCTTTCAAAATATCACTCCAATGATTAATAAATGTAATGTTTAGATGCTATCATTGCTGATAAAATATAGTCAAAAGGTGAATTACTATTACATTTACTTATGGAGAAATTATGAATATACGTGATTTACAATATTTTCAGCATCTGGTTCAAACACAGAGTTTTACTCAAACAGCATATGATTATCAAGTTAGTCAGCCAACTATTTCACAAGCTATTAAACGAATGGAAGATCAATTAGAGACACACTTGATTATCCGTCAGGTCCACTCAAAAACCTTGTTGTTAACACCTAGTGGACAACAATTATTAGTCACGGCGAATGAAGTCTTGGCTAGTTGGAATAGTGGATTGGAATTAATTGAACGGCTGAAAAATCATCATATAAGATTAGGCATTGAGTCGTCGATTAGTGAAAGATACTTTCCTATTATCGCTAAGAAATTATTAGATAAGAAGTTACTGAATGAACTTGAAGTTGAAGAAGAAGGTTCCAAAGTATTAATAAATATGTTAAATGATGGGACAGTTGATTTGGCATTAATTGGTTCAGTTGAGGATAGTAACAATAATAAACTTCAGATGGAGAAGTTGAATGAGTTTCACTTCAACATTTGGGCACGCAAGAAACATCCACTGGCTTCTAAAGAGTTGATATCTTGGCAAGATATATTCCAATATAACTTCATAACATTGAACGATTCATATTTGAGTCACGAAGTATTTAACAACATCATGGTAGATTCGCAACCAAAGGTGACTTTTCAAAGTGATAATACTGATCTGGTATTGCAACTTATTCGGAATAATGATGATTTAGGATTTGTCTCAGATTTGATTGGAGAGCATGAAGATATTGTTCCAATGAAGTTTCAGAATAAGATATTCCCCACGGCATACATCAGTTTGGCTTATTGCAAAGATCAGGTTATGACAAATGAATTGAAGACACTGATGGATGTCATTAGGGATGTATGCCAATAATTTAATAGATAAAGTAAATCGAGACTAATTATCTTTTAGCGTATTCGAAAACTTTTTCACTTTCTTTCAAAACTTGACCTGAATCAAGTTGAACTATCTTCAAACCTAATACAATGTATTTGTGCTTAGGAGGAAAGACAATATGAAATTTAATATATGGGTTCAAAAAAATCAAAATAGAATGACTGCGGCAATCGCAATTTTAATCGTGATCAGCTTCGCCGCAAAGTTTTTACACTTACCAATGGTGGAAACACCAGCGATGATCATCGCAAGTATCATCGGTGCTATTCCAGTATTCTTACATGCTTGGACAGCTCTGATGAACAAGGTTATCAGTATTGAATTGCTTGTAACGATTGCTGTTATCGGTGCTTTCGTTATTGGTGAATATGAAGAATCAGCCGTAGTTACATTCTTGTTCTTATTCGGTAGTTACCTGGAACAAAGAACTCTACAAAAGACTCGTTCCTCTGTTAAGAATCTTACAAAAATGGCTCCAACAACCGCAGAAGTGGTTGATGAAGATGGAAATGTTTCAACAGTTGACGTTGATGACGTTGATGAAGGGGACCACGTAATTGTTAAACCCGGTGGTCAAATTCCTGTCGATGGTGTGATCGTCGAAGGAAAAGGATATATGAATGAAGCTTCAATCACTGGTGAATCAACACCAGTTGAAAAATCTATTGGTGATAAGGTATTTGCCGGTTCACTTACAGATAATGGTACTATCACCGTTGAAACAACTTCAGTCGGTGAAGATACAACATTTGGTAAAATCATTGAACTTGTTGAAGAAGCTCAAGATAGTGCTTCTCCTGCTGCTAAGTTCATTGATAAGTTCGCTACATATTACACACCAGCAGTTCTAATTATCGGTATTCTGGTTTGGATATTCACACAAGACTTCCCACTAGCTATCACAGTTCTAGTTCTTGGATGCCCTGGTGCTTTGGTTATCGGTGCTCCTGTTTCAAACGTTGCTGGAATTGGTAATGGTGCTAAAAATGGTATCTTGATGAAGGGTGGAAACGCTGTAAATACCTTCTCAAAAGTTGATACATTAGTTCTCGATAAGACTGGTACTCTAACAACTGGTCAAATGAGCGTTACAGAATTGACTCACTTTGGTAGTGACAAGGAATCAGATATGGCATTACTAAGTGCCGTTGAAGGAACATCAGATCACCCATTGGGTCGTGCAATCGTCAAGTATATCACTGGCGAAAATGTTAAAGCAGCATCAGATCTTCCAGAACTAGACACTGTCAAAGGTCAAGGATTGCAGAGTGCTGACGCTGATATCTTAGTTGGTAATGAACGTCTAATGAAAGCTAATAATGTTGTTATTAGTGATGAAGCAAGAAAAGCTATGGATACACGTGTTAACCAAGGTGATTCAATCGTCTTGATGGCTGTAAATAAAGAATTGAAGCTCGTCGTTGGTGTTAATGATCAACTTAGATCAGATGCCTTTGAAGGATTAACAGCTCTTAAAAAAGCCGGTATCAAGCGTGTTGTAATGCTTACTGGTGATAATAAAACTTCTGCACAACATGTCGCTGACAGATTACCTATCGATGAAGTACATGCAGAATTGTTACCTGAACAAAAAGTTGATTTCGTTAAGAAGTTTACTGATGAAGGACATCATGTAGCCTTCGTTGGGGATGGTATCAATGATTCACCATCACTAGCTACAGCCGATATCGGAATTGGTATGGGTACAGGTACAGATGTTGCTATCGAAACAGCCGATGTTGTTCTAGTTAAATCAAGCTTCGATGCACTAGCACATGCTTATGTATTGGCTAAGAAGACAGTTGCTAATACACAAGAAAATATCATTATTGCCGTAGGTACCGTCGCACTATTACTAATTGGTCTATTAGTAGGTGTTATTCACATGGCAAGTGGAATGTTTGTCCACGAATTCAGTATCTTGATCGTTATTTTCAACGCTATGAGATTGTTGAGAATAAAATCTTTTAAAAAAGCTCCAAAACTTGATGTAAATCAAGTTAAGACAGCATAAAGCAAACTATCATATGACTTGTAAGTTAGTTAAAGAGATTTAGGAGGAACTTAAATATGGCAAAAGTAGTATTACAATTAGGCGAATTAACATGCCCATCATGTATGACAAAAATTCAAAAGGCCGTTTCAAATCAAGACGGAGTTTCAGATGTAAAAGTTATGTTCAATGCAGGTAAAGTAAAAGCTGACATTGATCAATCAAAAGTTTCAGGTGAAGATTTAGGTAAAGTTATTACTGAATTAGGTTATGAAGTTAAGAAGATCAAGACAAAGGAGATTGCATAATGACAGAATTAACAATTGACGAGAAGTTTGCCGCAGAACAAAAACAAGCTGACGCTGATCACCACAAACCAACAGCAGGTGCTATGACAGGACACATCGTTTCTAATCACGCATATATAAACGTTAAGTTGCACCAACTAAAGTGGTTCGTTAAAGGACCAAACGCTGAGAATTACAAAGCAGTTTTGAGTGATACAATTGATGAAAATAACGCTTGGTTCGACAAGATTGCTGACCAATTGTTAGATGAAGGCGAGTTGCCACCATCAACAATGAAGGAATACTCAGACTACACAATGATCGAAGAAAATGGTGCTAACAAGTATTTGGATGCTGAAAGCATGATTCAAACAGTAGTTAATGATTTTGCAACTGACAATATGTTTGTCACACGCGCAATCAAGTTGGCACAAAATGAAGATCGCCCATTCATGGCACAAGTTCTAGTTGAATTACTTGGCTGGAATAATCACCAAATCCGTATTTATCAAGCTTTACTTGGTAATGATGCTAAGGCAGGATTTGAAGAAGACGATGATGAGGACGACGAAGACTAGAGAGTGGAGGGGAGACGGTCAGACCTTGAGCATTACCTAGATTGACGATTTTGCTACGAAGTAGCAAAGTTGTTAATCGTAGTAAGCGTAGAGGTTTGTCTCCCCGCAACTCGTTTCAGAACCGAATAAAAATAAAAAGTTCCGATACAAAAGTTAATAGAAGGGCCTAATCGGTCCTTCTATTGCTATATACAGACAGATTGCCACTTCCACTTAGGTACTTCTTAGCTGAAGGTTAGGCAATATCCTTTGAATAGTTGTTTAAAAGAATTACTATCAAAATAGATGATTTATAAATTATTAAATATGAAGACAAAAAGTACAAAATGAAAAGAGGAACAACATGGCACATCTAGCTCATAATCACACAGCTGAGGATTGTGTGGAATTAGTCACAATTTTCCAATCACTTTCTGAAGAGGATACTAAAACAGTCGCATCACTAGTTAATGACAAGCACTTTGAGAGTGGCGAATACATTTATCAAGCTGGCGATCCCGCTGATACTTTGACAATTGTTGCCCATGGACAAGCAAAAGTATTTCAAATTGCTACCAATGGTAAAGAACAAATGTTGAGAATCCTGCAGACTGGTGATTTTGACGGAGAGGCCGCACTTTTCAGTAACGAAGATCGTACTAGTTTCGCACAAGCTCTGATGCCTACCGATGTTTGCCAAATCAGACGTAGTGATTTCCAAAAATTGATGAAATCATCACCAGAACTAGCTGTTAATATGGTCAATGCCTTTGGACAACGTATCGTACAACTTGAGCAACAGACTACTGAAGCTGCAACTTCAAGTGTTGAGAGCCGACTCGCTAGTTATTTGTTAGAAACTAGTGCTGGTTTGAAACAAGAAGAGTTCGAGTTGCCATTGAAGAAAAAAGATATCGCAACATACTTGGGAACAACTCCCGAAACAATCAGTCGTAAGCTAAGTTCACTAGCCAAAGATGAATTGATTGAGAAGAAGTCTAATACTTTGATCAAGATTCTGGATGCCGATGGATTGGCTATGGTTGAATAGTGAGTAATATATTTTTACATTAAAAAATGGAGTTAACCCGTTGTTATTGAGTTAACTCCATTTTTGTGTGTAATACGTAAATGCTTGAAGATGTTAAAACATGGCATCAGATATTTAATAAGCCTTACGAGTGATCAACACTTTGTGACCAAGGGGATGTATGCAACATCCAATTAATACCATATTTGTCAGTGAAACCACCCATTTTACCACCCCAGAATTGTTCTTCAAATGGCATAGTAATGTCGACTTGTCCTGATTCTTCCAAGTGTTTGTAGAATTCATCAGCGGCCTTTGCACTCTCTGGATCTTCGCTATTGATATCTAACAATAGTGAGATTTGTCCAGATGGTTCAGCGTTACCAGTGAAGGCGTCAGCACACTCCACTTTCATACCGAGAATAGTGAACCCAGCATGCATTGTCATACTTTCTAGGTCCGCACCCTCAGGAAGACCAAATTGCTTGGCTTGTTCAGGTTGTGGGCTTAAGCGATAAACATCAGTTGCACCGAAGACGTTTTGGTAGTATTCAATGGCTTCTTTGGTATTCTTAAAAGCAAAATATGGATAAATTTGTGATTGCATCGGAATCATCTCCAAGTATTATTTGACCATATTATAGCAGGCAGAGTATACAAAATGTATGAAATTTTCAATAAAAAATGTCAAATAATAGAGTGTGGTATATCAACGTTTCAGGGTGTTCTGATAAGTTATAATTTTTGAATTCTTCCTATAAAAATGGTAATATTATTTAACTAAAAATTTCGAGGTTAATATGACAGAAAAATCTGAAATTAAGCAATTAGATGAAAAAATGATCGAGCAGGACCACCTCGATGATGTGGTTGAAAAGATCAAGGTCTCTGAAAAGAAACTTCAAGAACATATCGATATTGCCGAAGATGACTTGAAAGTCATTAACGGTGCCTTCGATGATATTCATGTTGGTATGGATGGTGATGCGATCTCAATGGATTCAGCATTGTCGATCCATGCCCAGCAACAGATGCTTGACGAACGTAATAACAGCTGGCAACAATCCAAACAACGATTGGGAATTCTCAAAAAACTAGAGAAGAATCCGTTCTTCGCTAGATTGGACTTCCAAGAAAAAGGTGAACCAAAGCGTGAAACGATTTATATCGGATTAACTTCATTCACTGACAAGACAGACCATTTCCTAGTTTATGATTGGCGTGCTCCAATCTCTAGTATTTACTATGATGGTAAGCTTGGCGATGTTGAATACCAGACACCAGATGGTTTACAGAATGTCGACTTATTCTTAAAACGTCAATTCCTAGTTGAAAATGGCAAGATTCAAGCTTATTTCGACACTCAAGAAACTATCGGTGATCAGATGTTACTTGAAGTCTTAGATGGTAAATCTTCAACTCATATGAAGGGTATCGTCAAGACTATTCAGGCAGAACAAAACAAGATCATTCGTGATACTAAGTCGAAGTTGTTGTTTGTTCAAGGTGCTGCCGGTTCTGGTAAGACTTCAGCAATCCTACAACGTATTGCGTTCTTACTATATAGATATCGTGGTACTTTAACATCCAGTCAAGTTGTTATGTTCAGTCCCAATATGTTGTTCAATGATTATATTCAAGATGTTCTACCAGAAATGGGTGAACAAAATATGGTTCAAATGACGTACAGCCAGTACTTAGCACGTCGTCTGCCTAATATCTCAGTTGAGAATCTTTCACAACAGTTTGATAAACAAGAAGATCCAGTTAAGAAGAATATCTCGAAGTTCGCTTCAGATATCGAATTCTTTAAGATTCTGACAAACTACGGTAAGTTGCTTAATCAAAGTGGTGTCAGCTTCAAGAATATTAAATTCCAAGGTAATATCTTCATTCCAAAAGAAAAGATTGCGGAGATCTATTACAGCTTTGGTCCACAATATAACTTGGGTAACAGACTAGATGCCACGGTTGAGCGTCTACAAAAGATGCTTCGTCGTAAAGTTGGAGCAGAAATGCGTTCAAAGTGGGTTTCTGAACAGATTGAAGACTTAAGTCAGGAACAATTGAAGATGCTCTACAATACTGCTGATCAAGAGTTCAAGAATGGTGACGAAGAGCACAGGTTCCTAGCTCGTAAGATAGTTATGGCAGCTATGCAAAAGGTTTACAGCCAAATCATTCACTTGAGATTCTTGAATGTTTCAGTCAACTATCTTAACTTCTTGAAGTCAGTGCCAAAAATCACTGATTTGAGCAAACAAGGGATTACTAACGACCAATGGAAACAATATGTTGATGACTTCGTTGACCTGTTCAATAACAAGCAGATCTCAATGGATAACTTGAGCCCATACTTGTACTTATACGACATGGTAACTGGTAAGCACGGCGAGTTGGATATGAAGTTTGTCTTCATTGACGAAATTCAAGATTACACACCATTCCAGCTAGCTTACTTGAAGGATAAGTTCCCAAGAGCTCGTTACACAATGTTAGGTGATCTGAATCAATCGATCTTCACTAAGAAAAACAGTCAGACACTATTATCAGAAGTTCAAGGATTGTTCAATGCGGATGAAACCCGTGTGGTTCAATTGACGCATTCATATCGTTCAACTAAGCAGATCACTGATTACACCAAGGCTATTTTGACAAATGGTCAAAAAATCGAGCCATTTAACCGTGAGGGTGACTTGCCTAATCTCATGACTGCACAAAGTGTTGCTGAGTCATTGCAACAAGTTATTGGACAATTGGATAAGAATAATCAAAAGAACTTCACGACTGCCATTATTACCAAGTCATTGGAAGAATCAGAAAAGGTTCAGTCAATGTTGCACGATAATGGAGTAGAGGCAACTTGGATTCGTTCTGAAAATCAACGTTTGGCTACTGGTACTTTGGTTCTACCATCATACTTAGCTAAAGGTTTGGAGTTCGATGCGGTTATTATGTGGGATGCATCGAAGGATAAGTTTGATGAGGATGAACAACAATTGGTTTACACGATTGCCTCACGTGCCATGCACAGACTAACAATTACGACAATTGGTGAGTTATCACCATTGTTGCAACGTGTACCGGAAAAATATTATACAGAATAGTCGTCTACAGATCTGACCTGCTATGCGAACCGCTTCGAGCCTGAAGTGCGGTCTTGAATCTCGGCTTGAAGCCTTGATAAATCACAAGTCTTCAAACACGTTCGGTGGTGTAAGAGCTAAAGGTCTAATGCCACTATCACAACAGGTAAATATTCACAGCTCTTACGACTAATTTGTTTATATTATCAAGAGTAGTTTCATGAGTATTTTGTTTAAAAATTAATTACTAAGTCACATCAAAAAAGCAGCCATCTTCTTAGTTGAAGAGGCTGCTTTTCTCATTAATTCGATTTTTTCAATGTGAAGGACTGGATTGTAATCTTCCAGTCTATTTTGATTTGCGGCGAATTTCACGTAAATTTTGAAAGTCGTATTCTGTTTGGTTTCGCCAATAAAGTAGGCCCCTTTTTCGTCGCTGCCTTGGAAATCAGTTAGCTTTTTTAGTTTGAGGTAGGGATGGGATTGTAGATATGATTTGGTAGAAGCATCATATCCATATTTGGCGGAGTCATTACGGTCTAAGACGGTAGTGGCTTCACGAAAGGCACGATCACGAACAGCTACATCGGACGAAAACAGCAAAGTTACTGGAATCAGGGCGATGAAGAAGATAGTCACTATGGTAGATACTATTATTTTGTTCATAACATTGCACTCCATGGTCGTATTTTCCCGCCTTTATCGTACCATGGTGGATGCAGCGCAATGATTTTAATGACTATTTAAATTTTGTTGAAAAGTATAATTATTTTGGTGGGTGGTCTCCGGTTGGAAGCGATAAGTCCTGCTGTGGGACCGACTTCAGCCACGGTCTGAAGTCTCGCTTTTGAACTCCGCACAAGCCACGGATTTCAAAAGTCGTCCTGTGCTGTACGAACGGAAGACCACCGTTCTACAACACTGTCACAGCCGGGCTTATCACTTCCAACCTCCGACATAGGATGCGTCATTAAATGATGTCCAAACATATTTAAATTTTTCAGGTTGGGAGAGAAAACGACCAATTTCCAAGTAGAAGTAAATTTAGCTGCAGGGAACAAAAAATCCGACCTGCCGTGAATGTGGCGAAAGCCACAGGACGAGCTTTAAGATTTGCGAAGCAAAGCTTAAAGTCGAGCTTCAAGACCTTGGCTTGAAGCGGTCCACACGGCAGGTTGGATTTTTCGTTACCGGAAGCGTAAATAGAACACCAAAAAACAAAAAAACCGAAGCCAATAGACTTCGATTCCTTATCCTAACAAAGTAAGAATAACCCGGTTCAAACGCTTGGATAACTCAAACAACTTCTCATAAGTTGGATCATCCTGGTTTTCTTCAATATTAGATTTTAATTGCTTCAACTCAAACGGTGTGAAGTATGTCTTCAAATCATGACTACCATAAAGAGTAGCTAAAAGGGCAAATGTTTCAGGTGAAACTTTACTGCCAGTATTCAGGAACTCTTTTCTTACGTCGCTAACAAGGTCTTCTTTGACACGATGGTCAGGAAGATAGTTGTTAGTTTTAAAGACTACTCCGGTCACAGCTTTAGTAACATCGACTTTATCAACTAGTGAATCGCCGATTTCATTATAGATCTGCTTGGTGATGTTTTCCTTTGTTGCCATGGCACGAAGCACGTGTGTAACGCTTTTTCCTTGGTTTTTGTTGATGATTTGGAAGAACTCGTTGAGGTATTCCTTGCCATCAGGCAAAACCTTGTTAATAATGACACTGTTGTCAGTTAGATCGATAATATCGTTTAAAGCTAAGTCGAAAAAAGAACTTTCAGCTAAATAGGCTCTGCGTCGGGTATTTTTGAAAATTCGCACACTACCCTTTTCATTGCACGATAAAATAAAATATTTTTGAGGAATATTTAAATTCATAAAGTGCTCCTTTAGTTCGACACTAGTTCAGTTTGTCTGACTAGCGTTGCTTTAATTTCTGGTACAAGTGCATCCTCTAAGAGAATATAACCATCTTTGGTGAAGTGTAGTCCATCTTTTTGCAACAAATTATCAACAGATGTACAATTCGCCATTTTATGTAGGAGATCGACGTAAGACACCTCAAGTTGCTTAGCGAGATGCTCGGTCACAAGTTCAAATTGTAACTGTCTGGTCCAGGGGCGATTGGGATTCTTGACCCAATCAGTATATGGTGGAGAAAGCAGGATTACCTTTGAAGCACCGATTTCCTTTATAATAGTAGATAAGTTGGAAGAGAACTTGCCCGGTTTGATCTCATCATCAATAGAAATGTCGTTAGCACCGAATCCAAGAACAACAATATCTGGATTCAAACCGACGATATCCTGATCAACACGTGTCACAGCATTACTGGTTTTGTATCCAGGAATGGATACATTCACGACTTCGTCATTAGGGAACTTTTTCTGAATAGCGTCAGTGAGTATATCACTCATAACACCATCATGAAATCCCGCCATGATCGAGTCTCCAAATAATACTATTTTTTTCATATATTAGTTCCTTCTAAAAAGTTCTATACTATATAAGAATACCAGAAAACTTGTTAAGTAGGTTTAGTAATATGCAAAATTTATCTAACTATAATAAATTTTCTCGTGCGCAATGGGAAAATTTCCACGGAGAATATAATAAGCAGGCAATAACTGACGGAGAACTGCGTAAGATCAAGTCTTTGGACGATGAAATATCAATTGATGATGTTAAGTCGATTTACGCACCGATTCGACATTTGCTGCATATTTATTTGAAGAATTATCGTAAACTAACTAAGTTAAAAAGTGATTTTTTGAATAGCAGTAATAAAAAGGTGCCATTTATCATTGGAGTATCCGGATCTGTTGCGGTCGGGAAGAGTACGACGGCTCGATTATTGAAGATAATGTTAGAACGTGCTTATCCTCAATACAATGTATCGCAAATGACAACTGATGGATTTCTTTATCCTAGCAAGATGTTAAAAGAACGTAACTTAATGGATAAAAAGGGCTTTCCAGAAACATATGACATGCCCAAACTTTTGCAATTTTTGAGTGATGTCAAAACAAAGAATGGTCCAATATCGTATCCATTGTATTCACACAATATCTACGATATTATTCCAGATCGACATGAAGAAGTAGAGAATCCTGATATTTTGATTGTCGAAGGTATCAATGTATTACAATTGCCACAGAACACCAATATTTATACGAGTGACTTCTTTGACTTCTCGATTTATATTGATGCTGAAGTAGATGATATTGAAGAATGGTTCCTGAATCGATTTGAGACCTTGTTGGACTTGGCGAGAAACGATCCTAATTCCTACTATTATCAATATACCCAAGTTCCAGAAGATGAAGCTTTGGATATGGCGCGTGATGTGTGGGATAAGATCAATTACGTCAACTTGCGTGACTACATCAAGCCAACGATGACGAGGGCTGATTTGATCCTGCACAAGGCGGAAAATCACCAAATTGATACAATACTTTTGAGAAAATACTAAAAAAGCATTTTCAAAGTATGACAGATAGCAGTTTTTCATATACAATAGAATAAATTAAAACTAGGGGGATATGGATTTGAGCAAAGAATGGCCAGATGCGGACAGCATTATTGTTTTGGATTATGGTAGCCAATACAACCAATTGATCACTCGTCGGATTCGTGACATTGGTATTTATTCAGAATTGTTACCAAATACAATTACTGCCGCTGAGATTAAAGAAATTAATCCAAAAGGTATTATTTTGTCAGGTGGACCAGACTCAGTTTATGACAAAGATGCCTTCTCAATTGACCAAGACATTTATAAGCTAGGAATTCCTATGCTTGGTATTTGTTACGGTATGCAATTGATGTCTTACAACTTGGGCGGAAAAGTTGAATCCGCTGATAATCGTGAATACGGAAAGGCTGATATCAAAGTTACTGATACAGAATCTGCCTTATTCAAGGGATTACCTGAAGAACAAGTTGTTTGGATGAGCCATGGTGACTTAGTACGTGAAGCACCAGAAGGATTCACCGTTACAGCAACAAGTAAGAATGCACCTATTTCATCTATTGCTGATGTAAATCGCAAGATGTACGGTGTTCAATTCCATGCCGAGGTACGTAACACAGAATATGGAATGGATATTTTGAAGCACTTCGCCTTCGATGTGTGTGGCGCTGAAGCTAACTGGACAATGGATGACTTCATTGATCAACAAATCGAGAAGATCCGCAAGACTGTTGGTGACAAGAAGGTTATCTTAGGACTATCTGGTGGTGTTGATTCATCAGTTGTTGGTGTCTTGTTACACAAGGCTATCGGTACACAACTAACAAGTATCTTCGTTGATCATGGACTTTTACGTAAGGGTGAAGCCGATCAAGTTATGGCTAGTCTTGAAGGCAAGTTTGGCTTGAACATTATCAAAGTTGACGCTCAAAAACGCTTCTTAGACAAATTAGCTGGAGTTTCTGATCCAGAAACAAAACGTAAGATTATTGGTAATGAGTTCATTCAAGTCTTCGATGAAGAAGCAACTAAGTTGCACGGAATCGAATTCTTGGCACAAGGTACTCTATACACTGACGTTATCGAAAGTGGTACAAGTACAGCTCAAACAATTAAGTCTCACCATAATGTTGGTGGACTTCCAGAAGACATGCAATTCAAACTTATCGAACCATTAAGAACATTGTTCAAAGATGAGACTCGTGAGTTAGGTGAGAAGTTGGGTATGCCTCATGATCTAGTATGGCGTCAACCATTCCCAGGCCCTGGACTTGGAATCCGTGTTATTGGTGAAGTTACAGAAGATAAGTTAGCAATCGTTCGTGATTCTGACTACATCCTCCGTGATGAAATCAAAAAAGCCGGATTGGACGAAAAGATTTGGCAATACTTCACAGTATTACCTGGCTTCCGTTCAGTTGGTGTTATGGGTGATGGTAGAACATACGATTATACAATCGGAATTCGTGCCGTTAACTCAATTGATGGTATGACAGCTGACTTCGCTAAGATCGATTGGGATGTACTTCAAAAGATCTCAGTTAGAATCGTAAACGAAGTAGACCACGTCAACCGTGTAGTTTATGATATTACATCTAAGCCACCAGCAACAATCGAGTGGGAATAATATTGTCAGTTATTGCTTGAGTGTATTAAAGGTGTAAGTCTTTACGCTTATAGTGATTGTTTACTGATTGATAGTATTTCTAATTAAATATGATATTTGATACCTTAGCCTGATTTTTTTGGTTAAGGTATTTTTTTGTGCTTATGTTTGGGTTGATTAATCTAATATTTGTTATTTAAGCTAAAGTGCTTAGAAAAAGAGGATAGCCGTGATACAGTTAAGTGAAGTATTGTAAGTTCGTCATTAAGATATTTAATTCAAAATAATAGGTTGGAGAAAATTAAATTGGAATTCTTAGAGAATTTGAAAAAAAATAACCAATTTCCAATAATTTTTATTGGTTCTGGGATAACACAGCGTTATTTTTCTAATGCGCCAACTTGGGATAGTTTATTGAAAAAGATTTGGGATGAATCTGAGGCAAGTGAAAATTATTTTTCGAAATATCACGAATTAGAAAATAGATTTGGAGAAGATACATTTAAAATATATACAACCTTAGCCGATTAATTAGAAGAACAATTTGATTCAAGTTTTTATGCAGAGAAAGTTAAATTAAAAAACCTAACTCCGGAAGTTGCACACAGGAAAAGGATTTCACCGTTCAAGACGAGAATTGCGGAGATATTTTCTGATTTGGTATTAAATGATGAGGCAGAAAGTGAGTTGAGATTGTTTAAGTCTATGCTTTCAAAGGCAAGATTGATAGTAACCACTAATTATGATGATTTTATTGAAAGAGAGTTAAATAATGCAATCAAGGTCAGAGTAGGCAATCAGGGCCTATTTGAACCCGCTGGTGATTTAAATGAATTGTATAAAATTCATGGATCAATTAAAAATCCTGACTCTATAGTAATTACGAGTAAGGATTATGAAGGACTAGAAAGAACATCTGCGATAGTTAATGCCAAAATTCTTAGTCTCTTAACAGAGTCACCGATATTATTTATCGGTTATTCATTAACTGATAAGAACGTACAATCACTATTAACTGATTTGGCAAATAATATGCCATTTGAGATTGAAGAAGCTGCGAAGAGAATAGGTGTTGTGAAGTATGAATCAGGTAAGAGTGATATTACTGAATCTATGATGGATACACCCTTTGGTGTTCACTATACTCAATTATCAACTGACAATTACAGTAAGATTTTCTCTGCCATTTCTAAGGTTAATCAAGGATTTTCACCGTTAGAAATATCGAAATATCAAAATGCAATTAAGAAAATAATTGAGGTGAAAGGTAAAAAAGGTGAATTGAAACAAGTACTAACATCATTTGTGGATTTGAAAAATTTACCACATGAATTAGAAAATAAGAATTTAGTTGTTGCACTGGGCGATAATCGTTATCTATATCGTTTTCCAGATTATGTTGACTATGTTAAATCCTATTTTCTTGGAGAGAGCCCAATGCCGACTGAAATTGCAATGAAATTTATAATGTCAATGTCTGTACAGTCGCCTTTACCCGTTTCTAGATTTATAGGTAAGCAACTAGGTTTAAATGAATCGGATAAGAATAAACTTAATAAGCGGCTTCAAAAATTTAATTCTTTGAAAGTTATTAAAGAATATGTAAATGTTCCGAGAACCGCTGAAGATAAATTGAAAGAGTATAGTGAAAAAACACTGGTGGAAATCTTGGAACTAGATGACGGTATAAAAGCTCCTGTGAAACTTGCATTTTTCATTGAGAACATTGAACGTATTGATAATATTGAATTTCAATCTTTAATTGAATATATCTTAAAAAATAAGGATGACGGATTTATCAAAAAAACTAATACAAGAAAGTTATTTATGGCATATAGTCTTAAAACTGAGCCAATCATTAAAAGTATAGATTAAAAAGAAAAAGCCAGACATAAGTGATCTTATGTCTGGCTTTTTCCCCACCAACAAAACAAGCATTACGGAGCCGTAACTGTTTTTTGCTTCCTAAATAATATCAAATTTTTTAGCTTTTTTCAAGGTTATTCCCTTATAACTGGTAACTATTACTAATGGATTTTTTTAGTTTAATAACTCAATTATATGAACACACGTTTGTGATGCTAGATAAATAATATTCTTATTTCAATTACTTTGCGCTGTTCTTCTTTATAAGGTTTTTTTAGTTATAAGTATTTGTAGTGTGTAATAATAAAGTAAATATCATGAATCAGTGGGGATAAAAAAATGGATAGTGGAAATCTATTAAACCTTAAACAGGCCATTAATAAGAATGTTAAGGCTATGATGCCATTAAATGAACAGAAAGTGGAATTTGAACGTAATTTAAATGGTTATTTAAGTCAGTTAATTCATAATGATAAGTCCAGTGAGGAGTTCCAAAAAAATCAATTCAGAGATTTCTTGAAGAGCACTAATATCGATGAGTATATAAATACAAGCGGAAGAATAGACTTAGCAATTTATAATGGTGTATCAACTGATAGTTCTGTTGGTGTTATTGTTGAATATAAAAGTCTAACTAACATGTCAGAAATGATGAAAGAGGAAGATTTAAATGTTAAATCTTTTCGTGAACTTGTTGCATATTATTTGAGAGAACGTTTAATAGATAATAATCTGGAGGTTAAAAGAGGCATCATTACTAATGGATTGTCATTTTTTGTGATTGATTCCAAGGAATTAGAAAAACATTTTATAAAAAATAAACGTTTAGTTGAAAACTTTAAGAAATTTGAAAACAAACAATTGTCTGGAAGTACTACAGATTTTTTGTATAACGAAGTAATAGCTCCAGAAATTGATAGAGCGTTAAAAAGTGGGATTAAAATTGCTCATTTCGATTTACGAGATTTGATGGTAAAAGGGACGTCTGAAATCAGTAAAAACAAAATCACTCAGTTGTACCGCTTCTTTAGTAGAGAGAATTTATTGAATGACGAGATATTCACCGATGCTAATAAATTGAATAAAGGATTTTATGATGAACTTTTATACATAATGGGACTTCAAGAGTCAAAAACATCTGGGAATAAATATATCAGCAGATTGCCTGAGAGTAAAAGGGAACCTGCATCTCTTGTAGAAAATACTATAGAGCAACTCGATATACTTGGGACTGATAAATCTAATCAGTTTGATGAGGCCATGCAACTAACAGTTGTTTGGGTTAACAGGATTCTATTTTTGAAGTTACTTGAATCATCATTAGTTTCTTTTAATGAAAGTGATGAATATGATTTTTTGAATTATAATAAATGTCATTCTTTTAATGATTTAAATGATCTGTTTTTTGCCGTCATGGCAAAAAAATATGACGAACGTATCGAAAGATTGAAAGAAGCATTTCCGCATGTCCCTTATATGAATAGTTCGCTGTTTGAACCATCTGGTCTAGAAAGTTCAAAAAATGGTGTCAGCATAAACTCTTTGAGAGAAGCCGATATAAAAGTTTATTCAAAAACAAAATTAAAAGATAAAAATGGAAAACGCTTATCAGGTAAGTTATCGATATTAGATTATCTATTTAAATTTTTAGATGTGTATGATTTTACATAATCAACAAATCTAAATGAGAAGAATTCCGATCAATTAATTAACGCTTCTGTTCTGGGATTGATTTTTGAAAAAATCAATGGATATAAGGATGGCTCTTTTTTTACTCCTGGAAAGATCACTATGTATATGGCACAGCAATCCATGAGACAAGCGGTTACTACTAAAATAAATGAATTAATGAATTGGAATTATTCTAACTTTGTAGATTTAGGCTACAAGTTAAGAGATTACCAAGGAGTAACAATTGATCAACGAAAGAAAATTAGTGATGGAATTGATTCATTAAAGATACTTGATCCGGCTGTCGGGTCTGGACACTTTTTAGTATCTGTTCTAAATGAAGTTATTTCATTAAAGAGCGTATTAAGAGTCTTATTTGATGCTGATGGAAATTTAATGAATGATATTCAGTGTTCAGTTATTAACGATGAATTGATAGTGCAAGATGACACTGGAAGTAATTTTTCTTATAAAGTTAAAAATACTAGTTCATTGAGAATACAAAAAGCAATTTTTAATCAAAAAAAGATTATTATTGAAAATTGTTTGTATGGGGTCGATTTAAACCCTAATTCTGTAAATATATGTCGATTACGTTTGTGGATTGAACTGTTGAAAAGTTCGTACTATTCAGAAAATGCTGATGGTAGATTAGTACTAACAACACTTCCTAATATTGATGTTAACGTTAAAGTTGGAGATAGCCTTGTTCATAAATTTGATCTTGATTCCAAATTTGATTTAAGACGTTCAAAGTTTAAAGAATATTTAGAATTAGTTAGAAACTATAAAGATACGAGTGACAAGAAAATAAAGGCTAACTTAGATGATGAAATTCAGCAGATAAAAAGTAGCTTCTATGCATCATTTCGGACTCCAGAGGGTGAAAGCTTTAATAAATTACAAGCAAAGGTCAATAAGATTGGTCAAGTCAATTTATTTGAGAAAGCTAATGTGGAAGAATTTAATAGATTGCGTGATAAAGCAAAAAAAGCCTTGATAAGCTTTCAGCAATCAGCACAAAGCCCTATGTACAAAATGGGATTAGAGTGGAGAATGGAATTTCCAGAAGTTTTAGATGAGAACGGCGATTTTGTTGGATTTGATGTTGTTATTGCTAATCCACCATATATTTTTGCTAGAAATAAGTCGTTTAGTGATGACACAAAAAAATATTATGCTCGTACATATGAGGTTAGTGAATATCAATCAAACACGTATACATTATTCATGGAATTAGGTTACAATCTTTTAAAAGATAATGGTACTTTTGCATATATTGTTCCTAA
This sequence comes from Companilactobacillus hulinensis, assembly GCF_003946555.1. GTDB lineage: Bacteria > Bacillota > Bacilli > Lactobacillales > Lactobacillaceae > Companilactobacillus > Companilactobacillus hulinensis. The sequence continues at coordinate 113,304 of NZ_RHOO01000005.1, forward strand.
TAATTTATTAACTATTCAGTCAACACAAAAAACAAGGGACTTCTTATGTAAAAAAACTGGTGATTTAATTCTAATTAATTCTTTGGATAAATTATTTGCGGATGCTAGTGTAGATAATTGCATAGTTTTCTTTAAAAAAAGTAATCCAAAATATATAACTGTTGGAGAATTATATAAAGGTGAGTATGAAAGTGTTGGGACTGTAAAATCTGATTTTTTTGGTAAAAGTCCTATTTTTAGTATATCAATGGTGAAGTATAGGGAGGTCATTAATGTATTTTGGAAAATGGATAATACTATGTCCTTAGTTGATAAAAAGTTAGCCAATGTTAAGACCGGTATTAAAGCATATCAAACAGGTAAAGGACAGCCGAAGTTAACAAAAGATAATTGTCGAGATAGAATTTATCACTCATATGATAAATTGGATGATAGTTATTTACCGTATTTGGATGGTAATAATGTTAATAGATATTCGTTATCCTGGAATGGTGAATTTATAAAGTATGGTGATAATTTGGCGGAGCCTCGTAAGTCGACAAACTTTAAGGAACCAAGAATTCTTGTGAGACAAATACCGACTCACTCGATATACGCAATCAATGGTGCATATACTGATGATGTAATTATTAATGATTTAAATTCAATGGTAATTGAAAATTTAAAGATAAATCCATATGTGTTACTTGGAATTATAAACTCCAAACCGTTAACCTTATGGTTCTTAATGAAATTTGATAAATTTCAAAGAAGAGTATTCCCACAGTTTAAGGTAAATGAATTGTCGCAATTTCCAATTCCCGATATGTCAGATACATTAAAGGAAAAATTGATTGACATGGTTATGCAAATATTAAAAAATGTACCGTCTGAAAGCGATAATATTGAAACTAATTCCCATATAGATGAAGTTGTAATGGAGGCGTTTGGCTTTACAGAGAAAGAAAAAGAATCTATTAGAAGATTTGCTTTGTAAGATCATACGATAGAATTATTTACAGTATAATTAATACTTAATCAATAATGAGTAAGAGGAGAGAGCAAACAACTGAAATTGAGAGTTTTAAATATCTTCTAAAAATGTTGTAGTCATCAAAATAATGATACTTCTTTTATTCCAAATATTTTTACCTCCTATCATTTTCGCCATATAGTGACGCATGTGTTTGCTATGGTTTACCAGTAAATAAATGTTACGGAGGATAAGAATTTGAAAATAGAGATTAATAAGCTTTACAAAAAGGTTGCTTGCAGTTCATTGGTAGCTTTATCTTTGTTAGGTGCTGGAGCAGTGGGGATTACAGGTGCTTTGAGCAATCCAGCAAATGTTGAGGCTCAGTCTGTTGATTATAAGGCGGATCCTGATGGTATTTATAATATGGGTATATATGTAAATATTGATGGTCGGCAAAAATTAGTTTATACAGAAGACCTGGTGTGGGCTAAAAACGTTGGGGACATTGATACTGTGAACGCTCCTTTGGTAGATGGTCATATTGCAAGTCCAAGCAAGATATCATTCCAAAAAACAGCAACCGGTTTTAAATTACTGCAAGTTCCAACGTATACAAAGAGTAGTGGTGACCCTAGTGTTGCTGCAAAAAATGCTACTACCAAAACTTTCTATGAGAATGTAACTGTTAAAAATAAGAATGGTTCATTTTGTCCATTAGTTGCATTTTCAAAAACAACTGGTGAAATTTCGGACGTAAAGAATCGTGGCTTATCAAATAACACTAAATGGTACTCCGATAAGATCAAGACTTATGACGGTGCAAAATACTATCGTGTTGCCACTAATGAATGGGTTAAAGATACTTACTATGCTGGAGCAGAAAGTGGAGGGAACATTGGACCACAATAATTAAAATGAACCTCTTAGTTTGGAAGCAAATTCCAACTAGGAGGTTTTTCTTATTTTATTAATTCCCTTATCCCATACTATAATTAAAAAGAATTCAGTGTACACTATTATTAATAGCGTAAATTATTATATTGGAGGGAAAATATGAATGTGAAGTGGACTAAATATAATAGTTTGGAACTATTAATGATTACCCTGGGGTGTGCCATCTATGCTTTTAGTTTGGATATGATTTCTATTCCTAATGGGCTTGCTGATGGTGGGTTAAGTGGAATCACGTTGATTGTTCGATATTTCTTGCACATTAATCCTGGTGTGAGCACGTTGGTGCTTAACATACCATTGATATTAATTGGATTTCGATATTTGGGTAAGCGGGTCATGTTCTATACACTTTATGGAACTATTTGTTTGTCAGTATTTTTGTTGTTATGGTCCAAACAAACTTTCATTGCTCCGTTACCACTAAAACATGATTTGGTATTATCATCACTTGCTGCCGGAGTGTTATCTGGACTCGGTATTGGACTAGTCTTTCGTTACAATGGGACCACTGGTGGTAGTGATATTATCGCACGAGTGGGACAGATGAAGTTCGGTATGTCGTCTGGTAAAGGAATACTGATTATGGATTATATAGTATTGTTCTTATCACTGTCGTATTTGGACTTTTATCACATAATGTATTCATTGATTGTTAGCTTCGTACTAGCTAGAATGATTGATCTCGTTCAAGAAGGACCTGATCGTGCAAAAGCATTGTTTATTATCTCTGATCAATATGAAGAGATAGCTAAGTTGATTGATGTTACGCTTAGTCGTGGCTGGACGTATCTGAATGCTGAAGGTGGCTATCAAAATGATGAGAAGAAAATTATTTATCTGATGATTCAACCACGTGAAGTACCGCAGTTAAAACGGTTGATTAGGTCAGTTGATGATAAGGCCTTTGTCACAGTACTCGATGCTCATGAAGTAATCGGGGAAGGTTTCAGTTATCAGCGAAAGAGATACCACGTTGGATTGCATAAAAAGTAAGAAAATAACTATGTTAGGCATCTAAATCGTAATTGGTTTAGATGCTTTTTTGTACAAAAAAGAACCCCCAAAAGGGAGCTCCAAAAATAAATTTCACTATAAAATTCTATCTCTCACTCAAATCCAACAAGTTATTCTTAGGATCATGATACATAACAGAAGCAGTACCCATATCACGTAATTCACGCCACCAGTTATCTTGTTGAGTAGAGAAGTTAAGTTGTTCAGTAAGTCTAACGTAGTTCACAGCACTTGCTGTACGAGCAGCCAAGTCGTTCACGTCGGCACCATCTTCGATTCGTTTGTAAGCTTTCATCAATGGACCTTGCAAGCGAGTATTAGTAGTTGAGTTGTACAAATTGTGGATTAAGTTCTTTAATTGAGAAGTTTTATCTGTTGTTTCAGTCATATCATTCACCTTTCTAAGTTATTAAATTCTACAATGTTAATTGTAACATTATCAGTTATCCGCTCAACCGGCTTGGCAGTAAGTCTAACAATAAGAAGACGGAGAATAGTGATGAAAAAGAGATTAGTAGTATATCCAGCTATATTTGATGATTCAGAGAACAAAAAGGACGTCTACAGTGTAGAATTTCCAGACGTACCTGATGCCTTAACATACGGCAATAGTTTAGCTGAAGCGCTAGACAGGGCACCAGAAGCATTAGGATTGTCATTGTATGAGCTCAAGAGTTTTCCCAAACCATCAGATGCAAACGAAGTCAGAAAGAATAACCCAAAGGCAATCGTAAATCTGGTAAGTGTAGATTTAGAAAAGCTTAAGTAAAAAAAATACAATCCACCAAGCGAGAATTTAATCTCACAAGGTGGATTTTTTTATACTTTAATAAAAGCCGGAGGAAGAAAGATATAAGACAGCTGCGAAAGTGGCGAAGCCACAGGACGAGCTTGGAGATTTGTGAAGCAAAGCTCCAAGTCGAGGTCCCAGACAAGGCTGGGACCGGTCCAGCAGCAGGCTTATATCTTTTTTCCGCAGGCGGTCAATAGAACACAAACAAAACAAAAAAGCTGAAGCACAAGGATAGGGAATTTATCCAAGTACTTCAGCTTTTTAAGATTTCTAATCAATCAATTAGCTATTTTTTATTATTATGTGTGTGTGTAATGCGGGAGAACAGCTAATCAATCATGAATAATGGGCCCATTGACTACTTCAACTTAGAAGAAGTCAATGTAAGGTTACTGTAGAATTCGTTGTTATCTGGGCTGATATCGAATCCTTTGACACGGTTGTTAACTGGTTGCCATGCATAGTTGAATTGTTCACCGACAACACCAGCTTGTTCGTTCATGTATTCTTGCCATTCTTTGAATGTCTTAGTACGTGTATTATCGTTCCAAGCTGAAGAATCGTTCATCTTGTTGATCAATTCTGTATTCTTTGCAGTAGCAAAGTGTCCCATGTTGAATGGTGCAGTATCACCATACAATTGTGATTGTGAAGGTTCTGATGATAGTGACCAAGCACCTAACCAGAGATCCATCTTGTTTTGACTTGGCTTCTGTAATGTATCGTAGAAGCTATTCATTTCCATTGGTTTGCCGTTAGTGTACTTAACGTTCAAGCCAACTTTGTGCCATTGTTGTAGATAATCTTGGTAAGTTGCTTCTGTAGTAGCACTACTTGTCATAGCACCGAAGTGGATAACGAGTTTCTTACCCTTTGGATCTGAACGCCACTTGCTGCCGTTACGTTTCTTGTAACCAGCTTCGTCAAGTAACTTGTTAGCTTTCTTAACGTTTAGTGGGTAACCCTTAGCATCCTTGTTGTAGTACTTCTTGAATACTGGTGGTAGCAATGTATTAGCACGCCACTTGATACCATTACCGAACTTGTTTGAGATTTGGTCAACGTTTAGAGCGTACATCATAGCTTGACGTAGGTTCTTGTTAGCCATCTTCTTGTTTGGATCAGCAACGTTCTTACCAGTCTTAGTATCGTAGTGACCTAAGTTGAAGGCAAAGTAACTGTAACCTAGAGCAGGAGCACCGACCTTTGTGTAACCTTTAAGGTTCTTTAAGTTCTTGTAGTTTGTACCACCAAGAGCACCGGCAGCACTAGGAGCAACTGAATCATACTTCTTAGATTGAAGAGCCTTATCGATGTTATTCATTGAAACAACGTTCAATGTGATGTGACCGATTTGAGCTTTCTTTCCATAGTAGTACTTGTTAGGTGACCATGAAGTTGATTCACCTTCAACAACTTTATCAAGCTTGTAAGGTCCAACGAAGATAGGATCTTTACGAACTTGCTTAGCTGAAGCTAGTTTGGCGATTGGAACATCTTTGATGTAATCGTAAGGTTCAACAGTACCCCAGATGAATGAGTTACCAGAGAACTTCATACTTGGTGACATCTTCTTGAATTGGATAACGGCAACTTTACCAGTTTCACCGTCTGGGAATGTGATACCTGAGATAGTATCAGCAGTACCCTTGTGATATTCAGCCATACCAACGATATTCTCATAATCAGATGAATATTGTTGTGTAACAGATTCCTTGTTACCTAAGACTTCATAAGCATATTCAATATCTTTAGCAGTAACAGGTGAGCCGTTTGACCACTTAGCGTTAGAGCGAAGAGTGATAGTAGCAGTCTTTGCTTTACGATCAAGTTTTTGGTTAGCAAGTCCACCATCGATGATCTTGTAGTTCTTGTCAACGTTGAACAAGTTGTTTTGACCACCTGGGGCAAAAGCTTGTGCGTCTTCAGAGTTAGAAGCAAGAATTGGATCTGTGATACCTTGGAAAGGTGCGTTGTTAACGATAGCTAACTTCAAAGTACCATTCTTTGTTGCGTTTTTGTTTGTAGCAGCTTTGTTCTTATAAGCTGTTGAAAGGTTAACTTTTTCAACTTTAGTAGAGTCTGAAGAAGAAGTCTTGCTGTTGTTAGAACAGCCGGCTAGTGTAAGTGCTGCTAGAAAAGTAACAGCAACTGTAGCTAACTTAGTTTTTGTTTTAACCATATATTTTTCCCCCCCTGGAAATTTTTCGAATCTAAATGAGTTTGTGAGAAGCTAAGGATGCAATTGCAATGATGTAGGCATCACTTCTTTCAATTGTTGTCGGATATGATTTCAAAATAATTAATCAGCAGCACCCTGACGTTGAGAAGCATCAGCTGAACGACGAACAACTTGGCCAACATAACTAATTGATAAACAAAGAATGATAATCAATAGTGCGGCAGGCAACCAAGTCCACCAGTATTGGGTAATGTTGTTAGGATCGTTAGCGTTAGCAATCAAAGTACCAAGTGATGGTGTGTGCATTGGAAGACCGAATCCCAAGTAAGATAGACCTGTTTCAACACCAATGTTTTCGGCGAATGATAATGTTGTATCGACGATAAGTAGTGATGAAATGTTGGGCATGATCTCACTAAAGATGATCTTGAAGTTACCAGTACCAGAAGTCTTAGCTGCGGCAACGTAGTCTTTTTCAGATTCTGAAAGGGTACGTGAACGAATCAAACGAGAAGTACCTTCCCAATAGAAGACTGAAAAGATCAGTGTCAACGTAATAGCGTTGTAGTTCTTGATGATAGTAACTAAAACAATGATCATCATAGTCATTGGTAGCATCATCATGAAGTCATAGACACGTTGCATACCCCAGTCGATCAATCCGTTGAAGTAACCAGAGATAAGTCCCCAGCAGATACCAAATGTTGATGAGATAACGGTCAAGCCCATGGCAATACCGATAGAGTTCCTAGCACCAACGATCAATTGTTGAAAGATCGGACGTCCACCAGTGTCAGCTCCAAGTATGAAGCCGTTGGTTCCTGGTGCGGCATTGTAGTTCATGATGTCTGTTTCCATCATCTTGGGTGTATCGATAAATAGTGCGGCGATCATAACGAACAAGATGAAGGCAACAATGATTACTAAGGCGACCATAGCTGGTTTATCAGCTTTGAATTCGTTCCAAACGATTCTGGCAGAAGAAGGAGTTGCTTCTCCTTTAGCCTCTTTAGAAAGTCGTTCCAAATCGGCTGCGGAAATTTTTGAATGTCTATTTAAACTTTCTTCCATAATAAGGCCCCCCTATTCGATACGAATTCTAGGATCAACGATACTTAGGATGATATCTGAAAGTAGGGTACCTAGTAGATTCAAGATTCCGTAGATTAGAACTAATGCGGTGATAACTGTGTAGTCACGGTAACTAATTGAGTTGATGAATAGTAGTCCCATACCTGGATATGAGAAGACGGTTTCGGTAAATAGCGAACCGTTTAACAATCCGGTAATTGAGTATCCAGCAAAGGCTGCAATTGGTAAGAGTGAGTTTCTAAAAATATGATGTCTATAAATGTCTTTTGAAGGAACACCCTTTGAACGAGCTGTTCTAACGTAATCAGAACGTTTGGCGTCGATAACTTCTGAACGAAGGTATTGAACAACGTTGACAGTTCCGAACAATGCACCCAAGATACCAGGTAAAAGAATGTGGTATAAACGAGAAGCTGCCGACGAGAATCCTGGGCCAGCTGTCGCAGAGATAGAACCAGTTGTTGGGAACCAACCTAAGACGTAACCGAAGATCCAAACACCGATGATCAAGATAACGAAGAATGGAATACAGTAAGTTACGTATGTGTAGATTCTGATAATTGAATCAGGTAATTTACCTTCATGTTTAGCAGCGTACATACCCATTGGTAAGGCGAAACAATAAGTTAAGATTGTTGTGAATACGGCTAACCAAAGAGTATTAACAGCACGACTACCGATCAATCTAGTAACAGGTTCTTGATATTGGTAACTGTTTCCTAGGTCACCGTGGAACAAGTGAACGACCCAGTTCCAATATTGTTGGTACCAAGGATCGTACAATCCGTTCATTTTCATCAAATGATGTAATTGAGCAGGATCGGCTTTTGGATTAATAGAACCAGTGAACGGATCACCGGGCATTGCTTTTGCTAAAAGGAAAACCAAAAGACTAAGAATAATAACTTCAGGAATCATAATTAAGATACGACGGAGAATTGTTTTCCACATTATGCTTGCACCTCGCCTTCATGTTTAAGTTGTTCAGCCAAAGCTTCAGGTAAAGCAACTGAATGAGTTGGTGTGATTTGAACTAATGGATAAGCTAGACCATCTTTGTCGTAGTATTTGTCTTGTTGTTCACGATAGACTTCTTCGACTGCCAAACGTTGAGCACGATGTTCTGCACGTTGACTAACGTTGGTTTCAGGAATAGCGGCTAATAGTCGTTTGGTATAAATATGCATTGGATGATTATAGATGTCATCTCTAGTACCGATTTCAACCAAGCGTCCATTATTCATGATGGCGATGTTGTTACACATGTGTCTAACAACACCCAAGTCGTGAGAAATGAATAAGTAAGAAATATTGAACTCACGTTGGATCTTCTTCATAAAGTTGAGAACTTGTGCTTGAACGGATAAGTCCAAGGCAGATACAGGTTCGTCAGCAATGATTAATTTTGGATTAGTAGCAACAGCTCTAGCAACACCGATACGTTGTCTCTGACCACCAGAGAACTGGTGAGGATACTTATATAAAGCATCGGCATCAAGTCCAACAATATCGAGTAGTTGGAGAACTCTTAATTTCTCAGAATCTTTATCGAGATGTTCGAAGTTTCTGAGTGGTTCAGCGATGATATCTTCAATTCTCTTACGTGGATTCAAACTTGAAAGGGAATCTTGGAAGATCATCTGAACATCATGGTTGTAATCAAGACTCTTACGATTAGCCTTTTTGGTGATGTCCTTACCTTTGTACATGATCGATCCGCTAGTAACTTTTTCAAGTCCAACGACTGACTTACCAGTTGTTGACTTACCAGAACCAGATTCACCAACGAGTCCGTATGTTTCACCAGCTTCGATATTGAAGCTGATACCATCAACGGCATTGACTGAATCAGTAATACGGTTAAAGAATCCTGAACGGATAGGGTAGTGAACTTTTAAGTTTTTGATTTCTACTAGACTCATGCGGTTGCACCTCCCATTTCATCTGGAAATGAGAATGATTGATAGCAAGTACAACGAACATTGTGTCCAGCTTCAACCTCATGCATTACAGGTTCTTTTTCATGAACGTCTGCTGGAATCCAAGGAATTCTTGGTGCAAAACGATCACCGGTACTTGGCATCTTTTGTAATGAAGGAACGTTACCTTTGATGACGTATAATTCATCATCTTCTTTATCAAGTTGAGGCATCGATCTCAGTAGTGAACGAGTGTAGGGATGCTTTGGCTTGTCAAAGATCTGTTCAGCTGATCCATCTTCAACGATTTGACCAGCATACATAACAGCAACTCTGTCGGCTGTTTCAGCAACAACTCCCAAGTCATGGGTGATCAAGATGATTCCGGCGTGGTTCTCCTTTTGGATATCACGTAAAACATCTAGGATCTGAGCTTGAATAGTAACATCCAAGGCTGTAGTTGGTTCATCAGCGATGATCAAGTCTGGCTTGCAGGCGATAGCAATCGCGATGATAACACGTTGTCTCATACCACCGGACAACTCATGTGGAAATTGGTGAGCTGTACGTTTGGGATTGACGATACCAACTTGATCTAGTAGTTCTAGAACACGTTGATGCTTTTGTTCAGCGGTGAAATCAGTGTGGTAATTCATAACTTCACTGATTTGATCTTCAATTCTCTTCAATGGATTCAAAGCTGAAAGTGGATCTTGAAAGATCATACCGATCTTAGCTCCACGGAATTGGTTGTATCCATTTTCGTCAAGTGTTAATAGGTTGGTACCTTCGAAGTTAACTTCTCCAGAAATTTTTGTTTCTGATGGATCATGTAGACCCATGATGGTCGTAGCTAATGTGCTTTTACCACAACCTGACTCACCGACGATCGCAAGAATTTCATCACGATGTACTTCCAAATTGATATGTGAGATAGCATCGTAATACTTGCCATTGATCTTAAATGAGGTACTTACGTCTTTAATGTCTAAAAAATTTGTTTCGGCCCCCAAGAAATCCCCTCCTGATTTTTTATTTATCTCTGATTCTCCCTAGTCACGTTTAAGTGGCATACACACAAATATTCGAATTGAGATTTAGTAATTGGTAATGATTATAGTTAATTTAATTTTAATTTACAACCCCATTTATTAAAGAAATATTAAAAATATTAATTAAACAATATAGGTACAAATTGCCTTATTAGTGTTGATTTGACGCAGTGTATACAGCTTCAAATGGTTGTAACCGTTGCCGTTGCCGACTTAAGGGCTGATTTACTTCTAATAATTGGAGGGCGGAATGTGCCTGGATTTTTGATTTTAATTTGATCTTAGAGAGTAAAAAAAATACTCATACAATTTGTATTGGTATGGGTATTTCTCTAATAATTGGTGTTTTATTTAATTTTGGTTTTGGTTGTCGCTTCCGGTTACGATAAATTCGACCTGCTGTGGGGACCGATTCCAGCCAAGGTCTGGAATCTCGATTTGAAGCTTTGCTTTGCAAATCTCCAAACTCGTCCTATGGCTTCGCCATTTTCACAGCTAGTCAAATTTATCGTAACCTCCAGCTGGTTTGATGTTTAATTTGATAATCTTTGTAGGTGATACGTTAACATTCGAAAATTAAAATTAATTAATGTGCTCGTCATCTCAGTCTTGAGAGCTAAGTTATTCCTCTATTTAAATAGACTTATTGCCTCTTCCAAGCTGTCCAATACAGCCACTGCTTGTTTGATCAATTCTGGATCTGGCTGTATTAGATCTGGAACGATTACTACGTCAATTTTGGCTGCTATTGCTGATTCAATGCCACTAGGGGAATCTTCAAAGATGACGGCTTCACTTGCTTTGGCATTGGTTACTTGTAAGGCGTGCAGGTATATATCAGGAGCTGGTTTGTTGTTTTTTACGTCATTCCCACTTATTAAGTCGGTGAAATAATCCTTGATACCGGTGTTTTTGACGTTAAGTGTAATGACGTCTTTTGTAGCGGAGGATGTCACATAGCTTGCGATGTTTTGTACTTGTAGACATTTAAGTAAGTCTAGTGTTCCTGGTTTAAGATCTGCTTCACCAGCTATGATTTTATCATTATAGAGTTGTATGGATTCATCAAAGATTCGTTCTCCTAGCTCTTTATCGCCAGCCACTTGTTGCAGTAGTTTCTTGGTATGTGGGAATCCTTTGGCGATGTAATTTTGATTGTCTTCTTTGGTGAATGGAAAGCCGTATTTGGCTAGAACTGTTTTGCGTGCTGAGTAGTACAGTCCCTCGGTGTCGATCAATATGCCATCCATATCGAAGAATACGAACTTTTTATTTTTTAGGTCCATTTTGGAATCTCCTTTTGTTAATAGTAGAGACTATTGAAATTTTTTAATATAAATAATCTTATTCTGCCTTGATTGTACACTAGTATTTAAGTGTTTAAGCCGTAAAAAAGAACCCCCGCAGGAGTTCTTTTGGTTTTCATATTACATATTAAATTGAATCTTTAGAAATAAATTGTGTGTTTGGATTTGAACCGGTGTAGTTATAAACTTGATGGAATCCGTCTAAGGAACTGTAGTCCCAGTCAGCTGTGAAGGCTGCTTCGAATCCGGAACTAGTATTAGTGATACCCAATCCAACATTTGGACCAGAATAGATTAGAGCGGCACGGTGACCGAAGTGTCCAGGTTGACCTATTGGAGTGAAGTTACTATTGTCGTCGTACCAATCTTTTAGTAGGAAGTATGCGGCATCTTTATCTGACTTAACTCCGACGTAACTAAGGTAATTGGCACTAGCACCGAATAGGTTTTCAGAAGTTTCTCTAGTTGCGGTTGTGTGGTCCAAGTTCATACCGCTTTGTTGACCGGCACGTTGTTGAGCATAGTTCATCATGTCATCTGTTAGTGTAACAGGTGCAGTACCGTTAGCTTTGTGTAGGGCATTCAGGTAGGCGGTGAAGTATTTATTAACATTTTTAAGGTTCATTTGATAACTGACTTTGTAATCTGGAATGGCATCCCCAGTTAATTGTGCAGTGTCAGTAGACTTCAAGTACTCATTAGTAGCAACTTGATAATAAGTTATGTCATCTCTATAAATAGCTTTGCCGACTGCCCAAGGTGTGTTGGGGCCGAGTCCTCTGTTCTTAACTAGTTCACCAGTCTTTGTGTATAGACGAGTTACTGAGACATTCTTTGTAGTAGCAACCGTTGATGCTTCGGCTGTGTCTGATAGTGCAGAGCTAGTTACGAATGCAGCTAGTGCAAGTCCTGAAACTGCCAACGACTTCCATAGTAATGATTTCATAAGATATATTCCCCTTAATATATTTTGTGTTGGATAAGTCAGAAGTGACCCCCTGACATCTAATATATTATTACTTTAAACTCCTGATACAACTGGATTTGTGAACGTTTTTTAATTATTTTTTGATTGGTGCTGTATACGACAAATGATGTCCTATCAAGATGATAAAGTGTGGTCATGAAAAGTAAAGGGGATAGGATTTTATGAAGAAAGAAATGTTAGGAAGTCTAGCGATTGCTGGATTCGCTGCTTTATCAATCGGAGCATTTAATTTAACAAATGTTTCAGCTGCTGGGGTTACAACTACACGTAGTCAAATTGTTCGTTTGTATAATCCACAAGGTAGTTTGGTTAAGAACCGTGCCTTGGGACCAAACACAGCTTGGAAAGTTGGCAAGACCAAGACTATTAATGGAGAAAAGATGTATCAAGTTGCTACATCTGAGTATGTTAAGGCTTCAGAGACTGATTATGATGCTAATGCTGGCAAGGCTAATACAAACTCAAATAAGAGCAACGTTGTTTTAACCACAGATAAGTATGGTGCTATAGCATACAATGATCAGGATGGATCAGTTCATATCACTAACGATGGAAGTAGAAAGGGAAATCCAGTCATTATAGGTTCATTTAAAGTAAGTAAGATAGTTAGAAATGATTTCGGAACATTCTATAAAATTGCAAATCATACATGGATCAATGGTAATGTTGATGGAAATAAGAGCAATTTGATGAAAGTTCAAGTAACTGGAGATCAAAGTAATGTTCAATATGATAAGAACTTCAGTCCGGTTGGCAAGACTGTTCTTGGTAAATCAGCAAGTGATATTCGTACAATGCTAATAAACGATTATAAGTGTGATCCTAACGGAGTAGCACAACTATCAGATTCATTATTATTAACAACTTATGCAGACATCTTGGAATTCTTGGATGAAGGGGATAATAGTTATGTATACATGCTTAACGAAATCAATCCTAATGTTCATGGAATTTCTTACGGAACACAGATGTAATAATTGATCACATATTTCAATCTAAAAAAGGCGAGCAACAATTAAATTGTTGTTCGCCTTTTGATATCGTGCGCCCGGCATGGGCGATAACTTGGTGGTGCAAGTCCACTGTGAGCCGTAGTAGTCGGAATCACTAGCCGAGGA
>NZ_RHOO01000050.1 GCF_003946555.1 Companilactobacillus hulinensis
GGTCCTGAACTTAACGCTTAAAACAAAAACGACTTCCTGTCATGATGACGGAAAGTCGTTTTTTTTGGGTTCTATACTTTCTGGTATTGATGAATAATCAATACCAGTTTTTTTGTACTCTTTTAAAACAAAAAGAACATCACTGTTCTCATGTTATGATTTAAGCGACGAAACCCAATCAAACTGGAGAAAACAATAATGTCCCAAGACAATTCTATACTATGTGCATTAGACATAAAAGACAATAATATAAAAAATATTTCAGTTAGTGACGCTATAATCAAAAAACGTGGCGTTATAAAACATATTAAGTTGATAAACGCGGAGTTATCATATGTCCTCCATCGATGTCCTCACTGTGGTATGAAGGCATTAGTTAAGAATGGTAAAAAACGTACTAACGTTAGATTAGCTAGTTTTAATGGAAAAGAATACCATATGATACTCAATAAGCAACGGTACTTGTGTAGGAACTGTGACTGCACCTGCGGTGCGCACAGTGATCTACTGATCAAGAACCATACAATAACTAATCAAGTAAAAGACAGAATTTTAGACTTAGCTAGAGAATCATTCACACTATCATCAATCGCTAAAATAGTTGGTGTCTCACCAAATACAGTAAGCAGATTGCTTTATGACAATATTAATTTGCCCAGTAGGTGTAGTCGGCTTCCTGAAAACTTATGTTTCGATGAATTTCGCTCTGTTGGTAATATTTTCACTTTCATTGCCATAGATGCAGAAACACATCACTTAGTAGAACTTATTCATGACAGATTATCAAAAACAATAGTCGATCATTTTATAAACAAGTACAGTCTTTCAGAACGTCAGTCAGTTAAGTCCGTATCGATAGATCTTAATGCGAATTATCAAATGGTAGTTCGTAGGATCTTCCCAAATGCACAAATAATAGTTGATAGATTTCATATAGTTCAACTATGTAGTAGAGCCTTAGATCAAGTTCGTATTGGTTCGTTGAAGAATATTAAGGATAAACATTCTCGGTTGTACAAAGCCCTTAAGTCTAACTGGCGTCTATACCATCTGCCTTTGGCAGAGGTAGACGACAAGAATGTAGAATATGTTTTTGGCATCAATGAGTACACAACAATTCAAAATGTGATCGATATAGGACTAGATCAGTTACCAGTATTTAAAGAAGTATATGATACTTATCAAAACGTCCAACAGTCACTTGAAAATCACAACATAAATTTACTTAGAGAAACTATTTGCGGTTATAAAAAGAATGGCACCGCTATGGATACATCAATCAGTACGTTACGTAAAAACTTAAAACATGTAGAAAACAGTTGCATAATGCCATACTCCAATGGTCCCTTAGAAGGGACCATTGGAAAGATAAAAAAGCTTAAACATAACAGTTATGGATTTAGAAACCTTGATCATTTCCTTAAGAGAATAACGTTAATTTG
>NZ_RHOO01000051.1 GCF_003946555.1 Companilactobacillus hulinensis
GATCGAGTAGGAGGTAATTTTAATTACCGACCTCTCACACCACCGTACGTACGGTTCCGTATACGGCGGTTCATTAATTTAAGCATTCTGAATAGACTGGAGTTTCTTGGACATATTTATTAGTCCAAGGGATTCCAGTTTTTGATTTGTCAAAGTGTACAACAGAGTCTTACTATGTGCTGTTCGCCAATATCCCTTACGGGTGTTGGCGAAAGTTCTAGCTTCAGTTCTTGCCATTCCTAGTTTTATCAGATTCTTAATTCTAGTTTTTATTTTCTTCCACGACTTCCATATGTATTGCCTGATTCTAGAACGTAACCATTCATCAAGTGCTTTAATGAATGCTTTCATTTTTCCAATTCCATAGTAGTTTAGCCAACCAACCATCTTCTGATTGATCTCCTTGAAGAGTTCATCAAGGCTCCTGCCTCGATTTCTCTTCGTTATTTTCTTAAGCGATTGTTTAACTCTCTTTTTGGCTTGTTGGCAAGGACGCACGTAAGTGCCCTTGCTGGATACACCAATTGAAAATCCTAAAAATTTCAATCTTAAAGGAGAACCAACTTTTGTCTTTTCCTTATTAACTGTTACTTTTAAGTCATTCTCAAGAAAATTAGAGATACTATCTAAGACTCGATAGCCTGCACGTTTGCTTTTGACATAAATATTGCAGTCATCAGCGTAGCGGACAAACTTATGCCCTCGGGCAGTTAGTAATTTGTCGAGTTCATTTAGATAGATATTGGCAAGTAATGGGGAGAGGTTTCCACCTTGCGGTGTACCCTTTTCAGACTTCTGAAACATCTGTCCATCCATCACACCACTGGTGAGGAATTTACGAATCATTCTCAATAGCCATTCATCATTGATATATTGTTTGATGAACTTCATTAGTAAGTCATGATTTACCGTATCGAAGTAGGCTTTTAAATCAAGGTCTATCGCAACGTGATAGCCTTGGTTGTAAAATTCAGTGACACGTTTTATGGCATCATGAGCACTACGATTTGGTCTAAAACCAAAACTATTATCTGAAAAGATTCTCTCAAATACAGGAGCCATTGCTTGCGCAATTGCCTGTTGTACCAGTCGGTCAACGACCGTTGGTACTCCCAGTTTACGTTTAGTTCCGTCAGACTTAGGTATTTCTACTCTTCTGACAGGACTTGGTTTGTATGAAAGGTCTCTCAATGATTCAAGAAACTGAGATTTATTCTCTTTAAGGTAGTCCAAAAGTTCATAGACAGACATTCCATCTATTCCTTC
>NZ_RHOO01000052.1 GCF_003946555.1 Companilactobacillus hulinensis
TGGCAAATTTTATAATCAAGTTAGCCACTTGAGAAAAACTGAATAAAAAAAACACCAAGACGAAAAAATCAGGTATCATTGGAGTTCCGACACTAACAATGAAAGAGGTTTTCGTCTTGGCGCAAGAACAGATTACCATAAAACGAAACAAGGGTCACCACTTAACTGAAGTTGAGCGTGGGAAAATAGCTGCTCTACATAAATTGGGCCACTCTAACCGTAAGATTGCGATTGCTCTCGGTGTTTGCCCACAAACTATTAATAACGAGTTGAAACGTGGCAAAGTAACTCAAGTTAAGAAGATTAATGGTAAAGAGTACTATCATCAAGAATATATACCTGAACTTGCTCAAAGCCGTTATGTCGATAAACGCAAAGCGTGTCATCGACCTTACAAACTATCACAAGTTATTAGCTTCCTATCATTTTTTGTGGAACACTTTAAAAAAGATGGTTGGTCACCTGACGCGACCGTTGGTCGTGCCAAGGTGTTGAACCTTTTTCTACCGGAAGAAATGGTATGCACTAAAACCCTTTATAGTTATATTGATGCTCAATTATTAGAAGTAAGAAATATTGATCTTATCAACAAGATGTCTCGCCGATTACCAAAATGTGTGGTTCGTAAGAACCATCGTATTTTGGGGTTGAGTATAGAAGAACGCCCAACTGAAGTGGATAATCGAGAAGAATTTGGTCACTTTGAAATAGATACTATTGTTGGTCTTAGAAACGGTCAGGAGAGTGTGATTCTTACCATGATTGAACGCAAGACTCGTTTCCAAATTATTCGTTTAATTGACAGTAAAGACGCTGACTCGGTGGCTTATATAATGAGAAACATCAATAAAGAGTATGGATCAATAATCAAATCTATTACCGCCGATAATGGTCTTGAGTTTAGTACCCTGACAGAAGTAATGGATAAGATAGCACCTGTCTACTTCACTCATCCATATACATCCAGTGAGCGAGGAACCAATGAGGTTCACAACCGCATGGTACGAAGAGATTTCCCAAAGGGAATCTCTCTCGATTTGGCAACCCCTTCGGAGATTGCACAAACAGAATATAAACTAAACAATATGCCTCGTAAAAATACTGGGTATCAAACGCCAGCTGAGCTATTCAATGAAGAATGTGCTTAATTACTTAACTCCACTAACTGAAACTCCCTTGGTATCAGTCTTTTAAAAAGTGGCTAACTTGTTCTTGCAATTTGCG
>NZ_RHOO01000053.1 GCF_003946555.1 Companilactobacillus hulinensis
TTTTTTAATCGCCCCTATAAAACAGCCCCCGTTATCTAGTGGATAGATAATAGGGGCTGTTTTTTTGTTTAATGGTATTATAGGTACTATATTAGTATGAATATATTGGAGAAATAACATGTATAAAAACATCAAATAAATCGTCAGCGGATTGGGCGCTTTTATAATTGCCCAATGGCTCTATCATACTCTGTCACAATATCCAAACATCAATATTTGGCTGGCTAGACTGCTTCCTATTCTTATCATTTTTATTGTGTTCTTTTCTCTGCAATGGATAATCAACACATTTGAAAAGTAACCTTATAAATTTTAGTTATTATATTGGGCTGAAACCCTTGCTACAAGCGGACTAGCAAAAATGCAAGCTCGACAAAAACATAACTAAATAATCTATTGCTCTTATGATGATATTTTACCAAACGAGAAAAACTAGTCCGGAATATCAGCATAAGAGCAAGTGTGTTAATCAGTCCGTATTAGATAGTTTTCCGTCGACAATTTTGTAGACATTATCAGAAAACTCTCGCAGACGATCATCGTGCGTGACGATGACGACTGCTTTTTCCTCGTCATGCGCAATATTAGCAAAAAGTTGGCCAACTTCTTTGACACGTGCCGTATCTAATGCTGCCGTAGGTTCATCGGCTAGGATGATCGCCGGGTCTGTATACAACGCACGGGCAATTGCAACGCGCTGTTGTTGACCGCCAGACAATTCGCCAGGGTATTTGTTTAATAATTTTTGAATGCCTAGCGTTTCAATAATTTTGTCAAATCCATCTTGACTGAGGTTATTGTTAGGCTTCACCTGGTCAACAAGTTTGAATTGGTCTGCTACGGTTAAATATGGCACGAGATTGTACGCCTGTAAGACGAAACCGATTTGTTCAAGTCGTGTTTTTTCGGCTTCTTTGGTACTCAAATCACTGATGTCGTGACCATTCAAACGAACTGAGCCGTCTGTTGGTGTCTGTAACCCGCCTAAAATGGTTAGCAAGGTACTTTTACCAGATCCTGAAGGACCAATGATAAGCGACACCTCACCAGCTTTAAACGCTAAACTGACGTCTTCTAGTGCCGTAACTAAATTGGTTTTCTGACCAAATTGTTTCGTCACGTGTTCAAGGGCTAGTTTTTCTTCACGCATCTTTTTAACCTCCAATTACTGATACCGGATCAA
>NZ_RHOO01000054.1 GCF_003946555.1 Companilactobacillus hulinensis
GGCAAATTTTATAATCAAGTTAGCCACTTGAGAAAAACTGAATAAAAAAACACCAAGACGAAAAAATCAGGTATCATTGGAGTTCCTACACTAACAATGAAAGAGGTTTTCGTCTTGGCGCAAGAACAGATTACCATAAAACGAAACAAGGGTCATCACTTAACTGAAGTTGAGCGTGGAAAAATAGCTGCTCTACACAAATTGGGACATTCTAACCGTAAGATTGCGATTGCTCTCAGTGTGTGCCCGCAGACTATTAATAATGAACTGAAACGTGGTGAAGTAACTCAAGTTAAGAAGATTAATGGTAAAGAGTACTTTCACCAAGAATACATACCTGAACTTGCTCAAAGTCGTTATGTCGATAAACGCAAAGCGTGTCATCGACCTTATAAACTGTCACAAGTTCTTAGCTTCTTATCATTCTTTGTGGAACACTTTAAAAAGGACGGTTGGTCACCTGACGCGGCCGTTGGCCGTGCCAAGGCGTTGAACCTTTTTCTACCAGAAGAAATGGTATGTACTAAAACTCTTTATAGTTATATCGATGCCCAATTATTAGAAGTTAGAAATATTGATCTTATCAATAAGATGTCTCGCCGATTACCAAAATGCGTGGTTCGTAAGAACCATCGTGTTTTGGGGTTAAGTATAGAAGAACGCCCAACTGAAGTGGATAATCGGGAAGAATTTGGCCACTTTGAAATAGATACTATTGTTGGCCTTAGAAATGGTCAGGAGAGCGTGATTCTTACTATGATTGAACGCAAGACTCGTTTTCAAATCATTCGTTTAATTGACAGTAAGGACGCTGATTCAGTGGCTTATACAATGAGAAGCATTAATAAGGAGTATGGATCAATAATCAAGACCATTACCGCCGACAATGGTCTTGAATTCAGTACCCTTACAGAAGTAATGGATAAGATAGCACCTGTCTACTTCACTCATCCATATACATCCAGTGAGCGAGGAACCAATGAGGTTCACAACCGCATGGTACGAAGAGATTT
>NZ_RHOO01000006.1 GCF_003946555.1 Companilactobacillus hulinensis
ATTACTTAACTCCACTAACTGAAACTCCCTTGGTATCAGTCTTTTAAAAAGTGGCTAACTTGTTCTTGCAATTTGCGATGGTATTTTTGTTTTGAATCATTACAGAAATAGTATTAGCTGATTGTGCAACTTCATGCTTACTAAAGAACTGTGCACCTAAGATTCGACGATTGTCCTTATCATAGACAAGTCTGATCGTTAGCATTTCAGTTGTAGGCATATAAGCTGGACGATAGTAATCATGATAAATTACATAGTCAGCATTAAAGCCCCATTGCAATGCATTCTTCAAAGTCAATCCTGTAGAAGCAATCGTGTGCTCAAACAATTCCATTGCGGAAGTTGCTTGTGTTCCCATATATTTCTGAGTATTTCCGAAGACATTCACACCTGCCAAAGCACCTTGGCGAATAGCGTTCGTTGCAAGTGGCATATAAGCTGGTTTGCCAGTTGGATTGAAATTAACGGTACATGCATCCCCAGCGGCATAAATATCAGGATCTGAAGTTTGAACATATTCATTAATAATGATAGCTCCACGACGATCCATATCAACTTGTCCACGTAATAATTCTGTATTAGCGATGAATCCAGTACATACGATGACCAAGTCAGCCTTGTGATCTTCCTTGTTTGTCTCAATAACTACCTTGTCATCACCACTGAATCCACTAACACGTTCGTTCAAAAATACTTCAACGCCATTATCCGTAAGAAGTTTTTCAACATTCTTAGACATTGACTTATCAATATAATGGTCCAGAATCTGGTCTCCAGACTGGATCAATGTAACTTTGTGATCTGTATTAGCATAACTTTCAGCCAATTCGACACCAATATATCCACCACCGACAATGGCAATATGATGGTTATCCTTAGCTGACTCATAAATTTCACGAGCTTGTGCATAACTCTTGCACATAAGAATCTTTGAATTATCAATTCCCATGATTGGTGGAACTTGTACATAAGAACCAGTTGTCATAATTAATTTGTCATAAGTATCTTCAAAAACATTACCTGACTTAATATCCTCAATCATTAACTTCTTATTCTTTGCATCAATTTTTAATACATCATGCTTCATAAATACCTTAGCTCCGAGTTTTTCCAATTCGGAAGGATCTGAATAAAACATGTCTTCAAGACGCTTTACTCTGTGTCCCAAATACAAAGCTATACCACATGACAAAAATGAAATATTATCATCACGTTCATACAGTAACTTCTGTTCCGGGATGATCTTGTAAAATTTGATCTACAGCGGCGGTACCTGCATGGGTACACCCAACTACAACAACCTTCATTTAAATTCCTCCAATTTGAAAGTACTACACTTCAATCATACAACAAATACAATTTTTTTAAACAATATTTTGATATTCCAAGCACAATTTTATAAGTATACCTTTTTTAAAAATAATATATATAATTAAATTTGTAAGACATAATATTGCGTTATAATGAATGTTGATTTTTTTGTTCCTACTGTTGAAATTGATATACCGACTGTGTAGACCGATTTCAACCAAGGTCTGAAATCTTGCTTTTGAACTCAACACAAACCACGGATTTCAATTACAAATTAAAAACCGTCTAAAACTAAAGCAGATGCATATTTAACCGTAGGCGGCAAAAAAACAAAAACCAAAAACAAAAAATTCAAAAACTAAATCAAGGGACACTTTATATGACATGGACTAAAAAAATAATATATGCCGTGACCATCATTTCAACAATGATTTACCTGCTATGGCGCTTATTCTTCACTATCCCTTGGCACTCACAATTCTGGGTATTGCTATTTGCCATCCTGTTACTACTAAGTGAAATCATTTCCAATTTCACAGCCTTTGTGCTGATTTGGAATAAGCAACAGGTCAAGGCATTCCCACGCCCAAAGATAAAAGACGAAGAATATCCCGATGTTGACGTCTTAATTGCAACTCATAATGAACCACCTGATTTATTAATGAAAACTATTAATGCCTGTACTTTTATGAAATACCCTGATAAGGAAAAAGTACATATTTACGTATCTGACGACGCTAATAGGCCTGAAATAAAGAAACTGGCTGAAAGTTATCATGTGAACTACATGGGTATCGTTGACAACAAGGACGCCAAAGCTGGTAACTACAACTACACTTTGTCCAAAACACACTCAAAATTAGTTGCTACATTCGATGCGGATATGATTCCATACTCAGAGTTTTTACTTGAGACAGTCCCTTACTTCGTCGAGAACGAAAAAGAAGGACAACAAGATGATCCACCTAAGGATTGGAAACCTATTGGATTAGTTCAAACTCCGCAAAGCTTCTACAACGCTGATATCTTCCAGTACAACCTTTTCTCAGAAAACTCCATCCCCAACGAACAGGATTACTTTTCACGTGAAGTTAACGTGCTCAATAACGCCCACGGTGCTGCTATCTATACTGGTTCCAACACAGTTATTTCTCGGCAAGCTATTGTAGACGCTGGTGGATTTCCTACCGATACCATTACCGAGGACTTTGAACTAAGCATGCGCATCAATACCCAAGGATACAACAATATTTCGACTGTCGAACCTATGGCGAGCGGATTGACCCCAGTTGATTTCAAGAGTGTTATGAAACAGCGAATTCGTTGGGCACGTGGTGTTATCCAAAGTATTTATAACTTAAAAGTTCCTTTCAACAGTAATTTGACTGGTGCACAACGTTTGGTCTACATGAACAGTTACTTCTACTGGTGGGCATTTCCAAGAAGATTCCTCTATATCTTCGCACCAGTTTTATATGCTCTATTCAAGATCAGAGTCGTTAATGCTGACTTCTGGATTCTTCTAGCTATTTGGGCTCCGAGTTACTTCCTAGTTCAACTTGTTCTAAGAAATATTACTGGTAATATTCGAACGCAGCGCTGGGGAGAGATCCAGGAAACTGTCTTCGCCCCCTACCTATTCTTCCCCGTTATCTTGGAAAGCTTCGGCATCAAAGCCAAAACGTTCAAAGTAACCAACAAGGAAGCCAAAACTTCTAAGAAGGATCTCATCTATGTTCTTCCTTACCTAATACTGTGGATAATTGTCTTCGTAAGTATCGTCAAGTTCAACTATGGTAAGTTCGGTTCAGAGATCATGTATGGAAGTGTCATAACTTTCTGGCTCCTCATGGCATTGATCAACCTATCTTTTGCGGTTCTTCTATGTTTAGGTCGCCCAATTTTCAGACGTTCTGAGCGATTCGCCAAACGAATCAATGTTAATGTTTCCGTTAACGGTCGTGGATACGATCTTGAAACAACCAATACATCTGAGGGTGGTTTGTCATTCATCTCTAAGAACCCTCTATATTTCCCTAAAGACACTGCAATCGACTTCGTTCTAAAAAATGATGACTATGAATCACACCTAAAAGGCAAAATCGTGCGTGCCTTTGAAACTCGCAATGGCTGGATGTACGGTGTATCACTCCTCACTCCAGAAACCAAAGAGTACAACGAATACTTACAGATAATTCACGATGGATTCAACAAGTATCTTCCACAAAAACGTGATCCTTGGGATACGGCTTTGGATGAATTAATGGATAACTTCGATCAACGTTTCAACAAGAAACAAGTTCAACGACAATTCACCAATGAATTCCCAATAATCCAAGTCAACAAACGTTTCAATTCTGAATCTCAAGAATTCACTATGACTACTTTTAACTTTGAAACCGTCACACTAGCTGGTACTAGCTTCGAAAAATTACCGGATACTCTTCATTTGAAATTATCCGATGATATAAGTCTGGATCTGACGGCGAAAAAAAACGCTGAATCCAATCAACGCCAGTATCGAGTTAATAATCTAGAAAAATTGCTTAACAATGATTCATTTGTAGATATCATCAATGATTGGGGAGGAAAATATGACGAATATTCTGTTAACAACGCTTAAATTCATAGCTTTCTTCCTATCAACTTGGGGATATGTATCCACTGCAAAGAGATATACCAAGGTTGACCGCAAGCTTATCTGGGTGATGGTATTTTGCGGAAATATCCTAGTACTATATGCCTTCGCTTACTTCAAACTTCTGAATCTTGCTGCAAATGTTATGTTCGGACTGGGGCTAATCCTTTTTTTGGTCAGCTTTATCCTCAATCTCAAATATCGTACTTGGCATTTTCCTATTCAATTGCATACACTCTGGATGCTGTTCTATGGAGCAATGCTCGGAACAACTCTTTTAAGTGCTCATTTGGAACATTACGACAATTTCTCACACTGGGCAGTTATCGTTAAATTCCTTTATACACAAGGACGACTTCCAGGGGCTGCAGACACCATAATCAGTTTTACTTCCTATCCAATGGGAAGCTCACTATTTGTTTATTACGTAACACATATTGTCGGATTTGAAGCCGGTAACATGTTATTTGCACAATTCATTTTGTTATTCAGCTGTATGGTCGCAATGTTTGCTGTTATCAGAGATGAGAGTCGTGCGCTTATCACTATGATGATGTGTACCATGATCACACTCTTTAACTATTTCAACATTGCTATCAGAATGAACAATCTATTGGTTGATTTTGTTATTCCTATGTTATCAATTGCTGCAATAAGTGGGATCTATCGCTACCGGAATCAAATTGGGTTGATGACTTTACACGCAGCAATGCTGGGCGCTGTGATCGGAATCATTAAGAACAACGGAATTATCTTCAGTGTGATCGTAATTGGCTACTATGCCTATGAAGTTTTCCACAATTCAAAGACTATGCAGGCTGTCATTAAAAGTACTATCAGTCTTATTTTTATGGTCACCGAAACACTTGCACCAATTATGATCTGGAATAGTCATGTCAAATCTACCTTCAAAGCGTCTAAACACGAAGTAAGTATCAAATCATATGAAACTATCTTCGGTGACAAGTCTATGACCATTGTTCATAAAATAATTCATAAATATGTCTCAAGTATTTTTAGTTTTTCCAGTTTATCCACCAAAGGAATCATTCTGGTCAATCTGATTTTGTTGATTACCTTCTTTATCATCAAATATCGCATCAAACATAAAACCCATGCGCTCAAGGCACTTATCGCCATCGATATTACAATAATCTTGTATTACGTTGGTATTTTATTGATGTTCTTAGTGTCAATGCCTACTCCAGAAGCATTGCAACTTGCCGGATTCGAGAGATATGCTTCAAGTATTGTCATATTGGCGCTTGGGGCTGTCGCCATGGTTCTGGCTCAAGAGTTAGATGCTTCATTATATGAGCAGAACATCATGCTGCGTAACTATCGAAGCTATAAGACAATAACTTCCAAAAAGATCTACCAATATACTTCAATGGGTTTGATTTTTATTGCAACACTGATGGCTTTATCTGAGAATAACGGTATTCGCTACAATGAGAAGCTCTATAGCAAGACCGAACCATCGAGAGTTTCAAAAATGACTGGTAATAATATGAAGCTCAATCATACTCGTTACCTGATAGTTTCCACCGATGCCGCAGATGTTAATAGTTACCTCACGGCTTACGTTGGTAAATACTACTTATTCACACCAAATGTCGATGCCAAAGAATTCTTCGTTATGGACGACGATCAATTTGTCGCAATGCTCAAAGGTTACGATAAAGTTGTTATTTTGAAAAAACATTTCACATTTAACGCCATGACCGAAAAGATCTACCATAAGAAGTATGGACCGGGAATTTACTCAACCAAGCAAATTCTGGATCAAAAAGAATTTGTAAAAGATGCTAACAACTAATATTTGATAATTTTTTTACATGAAAGGAAATTATAAATTTTGTTTCAAATATTCTAAAAAGATTTTTATTTATATAATCTAACAATATATTCAACTTAATGGTAATATCTATATTAGTTGCTATAATGTCAATAATTATTTATAGCAAATAGTTTACAAATTAATATTTAGAGGTGACGGATGTCAATGACTTATAACTTTGATAGTTTCCAATCACTTTTAAGTGTAGACGGCAATATTAATGCAATTATTATAGGATTGATCACAGTTGGTATTGTGACGATAATCACCCTCATGGCGTACTCATTCGAGAATCTCCTGCAGGGTAACTCCAATTCGACTTATCGATTCTTCCTTCAGTTAATTGAAGGCATTGTCTTAGCAATAAGCATGATTCTTGTTCAACATATTTTCAAAGCTCTGAATTCTGGGGATGCAAGGAATTGGTTCTACGCAACTACTCAACTAACCATCCTTCTTTACAGTCTTTATACAATGCAGAATCGTGTTATCGAGATAATGAATATAATTGCACCTGTTTATATATTCGGGTATCGTGCCGTAACTGGGTACAATAACTATCTAATACTATTTTCAATTTCAATAATTTTACTTGCTCTAATCGTTATTTATATCTATCATAACTTAGAAAAAATACTGTCCTCTAACTTGAGATTCATCATAGTCCAAGCAATCTACGGTGTCATTTGGTGGGTGATCATCTGGCCATTCCACAAGTTCACGCTGTACTATACATTCAACATGGTCATAGGATTTGTTATCTACATGTCGATCATTCGCTACTTAGCTAGATGGATTCGAAATTCTTTCGACAAATATAACAACTTAACTTAAATGGTGAATTATGACGAACTCACTGGAATCAGGAATCGAGCCAACTTCGATGAAGTATCTGAAGAGGTCTTCAAAGTCTACAGCAGTGATCCTGACGTACCAATGACGATTGCCATGTTCGATATTGATCACTTCAAGAGATTCAATGATACCTATGGCCATTTGACTGGTGACAAGGTTTTGAGACATGTTGCTTCTCACTTCGAACGTCAATTGTTCAAAAAAACTACTCGTGGACAATTATTCCGCTACGGTGGTGAAGAATTTGTCATCATCTTCAGAGGTCTAAAAGCCGATGAAAGTGTCAAAATAATTGAAGACATTCGAAATGAATTGATCAATGACCCACTTGATTATAATGGTCAAGAGTTGAATATCCGTGTTTCTTTCGGTGTAACTGAACTACGAGATACCGATATTTCATTCGACGATTTATTCAAGCGAGTTGATCACTATCTGTACAGATCCAAAGACGCAGGTAGAAATAGCTTAACAGTTGAAGACAGAACTATAAGTTTTGAAAGTTGAATTCAAAGAAGCTGGGGAAACAGCCCAGCTTCTTTTTATATCTAAATATAATTATTTCGATAACATGTAGTATACTAATTGTTAGACGCAACTATAATTGAGGTTATTAAAGTTACAACTTGAAATCTAATTCAGAGGTGCGGAATGACTATACAGCTAGAAGCTGGTATTTTTCAAAGACTTTTAAATGTTGACGCCAATATCAACGCTATAATTATTGGCCTGATAACGGTCGGAATAATCACTATTTTGACCGTTTTATCGTATAGTTTTGAGGGAATTTCTCGAAAACACAAAAAATGGTATGTCGATATGGTTCTAGGTCTTATAGAGGCTGCGGCACTAGTGTTGAGCATGATCTTAGTTCAACACATATTTAAGGCTATTAATGCTGGCAGTTCAACGAACTGGTTCTATGCCACGACACAGATGACTCTAATGCTCTATGCGTTATACACTATGCAGAATCACTTCATCGATGCAGTCAATATTGTTGCCCCACTATACGTTTTCGGGCATCACTTGGCTCATGAGAACACGAACTACAATATTTTCTTTGTGGCAATTCTGATTGTTTTGGCAATCACAGTTATCTATATTGCCTTCCATAAGAACACATTACAGAGTACTGAATGGAAATATCTTGCACTACAAATGATCTATGGTGGTATCTGGTGGATTCTTATCTGGTCTATCTACAAATTCTCACCAGTCAAGACAATTTACATGATGTCTGGTTTCATCGTTTATATGTGGGCGATTCGCTATGTTTCCAAGTGGATCAGAAACTCATTTAATAATTACAACAATATGTCCGAAAAGGTTAATTATGACGAACTGACTGGTATTAGAAACAGAGCTAACTTCGATGCTATCTCTGATCAAATATTCAAAGTTTATTCACATGAAAAAGATATCCCACTAACAATGGCAATGTTTGATATTGACCGTTTCAAAAACTTTAATGATGAATACGGCCATTTAGCTGGCGATATGGTATTGCATCATGTGGCTGAAGTATTCCATCATCAATTATTCAAACAAACAACCAGAGGTCAATTGTTCAGATACGGCGGTGAGGAATTCGTTATCGTCTTCCGTGGTTTGGACACTGATGATTCAGTAGAAATAATTCGTAATATTCGTAATGAATTGATCAATGATCCACTCTACTACAATGGTAATGAGCTAAATATCCGTATTTCATTCGGAGTATCACAATTAGCTCCTGCCGACAGGAATTTCAAAGACTTCTTCAAGCGTGTCGATCACTACTTGTATGAATCAAAGAAATCCGGAAGAAATCGTATTACCATTGAGGATGAAACATTCCCATTTGAAACAAATATGTAGTTTTCTATGAGTATAACTAAAAAAGTCAGTGCATTTACTTATGTAAATGCGCTGATTTTTTAGTTGAATGAAAGAAATTGCCTTATTTAATTTTTATAAATTAAATTATTAAAATTCAGTGTTATACTAATTTCAGCTTACTAACAAATATAGCCTTTAAGACTAGTATTGTTGAAATCTTGTTCTAGGGGTGGAGGGATAAATATTCAATTAGACACAGATATTCTTCAAGGCTTTACAAATATCAACATAAACATCAATTCAATAATCATTGGCTTGACGGCAATTGGGATAATTACCATTCTGACTATCCCGTCTTACACATTCAAAGAAAAAATCGAGGAACATCAAAACTGGCTGTACGATATGGGATTTGACTTCCTTGAGGCCGTCGGATTAGTTGTCGGTATGATCCTTGTTCAACATATTTTCAAATTCATAAATGCTGGCGATTCTGCCAACTGGTTCTACGCCACTACACAAATGACTTTGATGCTCTATTCACTGTATACGCTGCAGAATTACTTCATTGATCTGGTGAACATATTTGCCCCACTTTACATTTTTGGACATCACTTAGCTGATGGTAATATGACCTACGCTGTGTTCTTCATATCAATCCTGATTGTACTGGCGATCACTGTAATTATTATTTCAATTGACAAAAACACGATTCAAGATACCGAATGGAAGTATCTATCACTACAAGTAATTTATGGTGGCATCTGGTGGATATTGATCTGGTCAATTTATAAATTCTCTATTCTAAATACTTTCTATATGCTGATAGGTTTCATCCTATACATGTGGCCGATTCGTTTCGTATCTACAAAGATACGACGTTCACTAAATGAATTATCAAAAAGAATTAATTACGATGAATTGACTGGCGTCAGAAACCGTGGCAATTTTGATGAAATGTCAGATCAAATATTCAATATTTATCGAAACAGCAATAAACCAATGACACTTGCAATGTTTGATATCGATCAATTCAAGCAATTCAATGATACTTACGGACACTTAGCAGGAGATAGAGTTCTACGACATGTGGCAAAACTCTGTCATCATCAACTATTTGAACAAACTCGCAAGGGACAATTATTCAGATACGGTGGTGAGGAATTCGTTATTATTTTTCGGGGTCTTGATTCTGAGGACTCCGCAAAAATAGTTAATCAGATCCGTAATGAAATAATTAACGATCCTCTATCGTATAATGGCGATAAATTAAATGTTCATATTTCATTTGGCGTTACTCAATTGACTGCCACCGATCAAAGTTTTGATGACTTATTCAAACGTGTTGATCACTACTTATATGAATCGAAAAAATCTGGAAGAAACCGTATTACTGTTGAAGATGAAACATTCTTATTTGAAACTGGAATATAACAAAGTGCAGCAAAGCACGTTTAACTTCTAAATATAATTTAAAAAATCAGTGTATTTACTTATGTAAATGCGCTGATTTTTTATTTAACGAAAGAAGCTGTCTTTAGTTGTGCGTTTACACTGCACTCTTAATGACTCATGTATTTGCGCTACAACAGCTTTTTATGTATGATTTTGCCCACAAAAAAAGGTAAGACTTTCGTCTCACCCTCGGGAAGGAATCAGTTATTTTGAATCTGGTAGTCCCTAATTGCCATAGTACAACATAAGTACTTTTGGCGCAATAGGTATTAAACAAAACATTTTAACTCTTTTTCAAATCAATGGTTTCAATTTTATATTCTTTTAACAATTATTTAATATTAACTTAATGATAGATAGATTGGCTTCAATGGTTCCCGCCTCCGGCAACGAAATATCTTATCTGCCATGTGGACCGGCTCGAGCCAAAGTGCGGTCTCTCACCTCGACCTGAAGCTTTGCCATGCAAATCTCCAGGTTCGTCCTGTGGCTTCGCCACTCTCATGGCTGATAAAATATTTTATTACCTACGGCTAATGTATATCAATAATAGTTTTGTAAATTTCTCGAGCAAGATACTGATTCAAAATTAGAATAATATCTAATAACTGTAGGCTACAGCGCATAATGATGTTTCAACGAAGGTACAACTATTTTATCAGCTATGCCAATAATTATTCCTTGGATAAATACCGCCAACAATGTTCCTATGCCGACGGATAACAACTTACCTGTTGTCACAAAACAGATCACCATAATTGTTACTGGCGGCGTATAGCTCAGCAACTGTCCCCACCCCGCTGAACCATGTAAATACTTAAATCTTAATAGGTATGCTAATTCATCATTGGGATGTTGAATCAGATTACAACGTTGATAAATCGATGTACCGACTGAAACACCGATCAGTCCCAGAACATCTAGAACAATTCTGAATACAATATTCAAATGATTTAATTGCAACGGTAGATATAAATTAGAGAAGAATCCGACCAAATAACTAAATGGCAAAGAAAATAGCAAATTTGAAATAAAAATATGTCCATCAAACTTACCAATCAATATTTGATTTGCAATCGTTACCAATACCGCATAAACAAACAAAGTTGTCCCATAAGAAACATTTATCAAATGTGATATATTTACACCTGATGCCATCCAAACGGCACTACCGACATTGCTATCGATCATCAGAGCATTGGATGCAGCATCTATGATAATTGCAAATATCAAATACCCCATTCTCTTTTTAAAACTGTTATCCTCCACGAATCCACCCTCTTAATAATGTTTAAATACGATAAGTTTATGTTATTACTTTTCGTTCCAAACAAAAAGAAGACTAGGCATTTTTTGCTTAATCTTCTTTTGTTTTTTTGGAAATGAGTTTACGAAAGCCAGCAGTCTGTGCTTGCTACCGGCTTTCGACACTCTCTATTTCTAAAACGAGTTGCAGAAGGGCAAACCTCTGCGCTTACTACGACTAATAGCTTTGTCACTTCGTGACAAAACTATTAGTCTAGGTAATGCTCAAGGTCTGACCGCCCTTCTTCCACTCTCTATTTCTAAAATGAGCTACAGAGGCCAGATTCCTGTGCTCAGCTACGCTTTATTAATCGCCCACTTCGTGTGCAATCAATAAACCTAGGCTAATGCTCAGAATCTCACCGGCCTCTTCCAATCTCTATTTCTTTGGATGCTGCATTTCGTCCATAGAAATCAAATGGAATTTATGTTCATGATTTGGATCATATGCTTCGATCTGAGCCATCATTCCGGTATCTTCGTGCTCTAGAATGTGGCAGTGATACATGTATACTCCAAATTTAGTGAATCTAACGGCCAAGCGTACTGTCTCTCCGGCATTTACACCGACAACGTCTTTCCATCCATGTTCATTTGGATATACTTCTTTGCCATTTCTGCTCAATACTAAGAATTGATTACCATGCATGTGGAATGGGTGAATCATTCCTTTGTCCATGTCATTTGTATTTGTGACATCCCAAATTACTGTATCACCGATCTTTTGCTTCTTATCGATTCTTTGCATATCAAACAACTTACCGTCAAGTCTAACTTGATCATCCATACCTGACATTACGGTATGTACGATTGGTGTACCTGGCGTTGGCACTGGTGTTGGAATTGATGCCATGTGTTCTGGTAACTCAACATCTTCACGTTTATACTCGCCAATCTTGAACTTCATAACTGGAATATTATCTGTCATTAAAGTTACAACGTCACCGGGCTTCTTATCACCAAAATCTACAATAACTTCGGCACGTTCAGCACATGTCAGCATTAGTTTGGTGAAGTGAACTGGTGATGGCAATGTACCTCCATCAGAAGCAATTTGTGTGAATTCATGGTTGTCATCAAAATGAAGACGCCATTCACGACGATTAGATCCATTAAGAATACGTAATCTGACACGTTGTGTTGTCACATCAAATACACCATTGATAGTACCGTTGACCAAAGCGTACTTGCCCAAAGTACCATCCATATCGTAATCAGCTTTGTAGTCCAACTGATTATCATGATAACTTCTATCTTGCAAGATAACCGGAATATCATCGACGCCATAATTTCTTGGGAATGGTAATTTAGCTTCTTCATCATCAGTAACTACGACTGCTGCAGCTAGACCATTCCAGACTTGACGAGCTGTATTTGGACATGGGTGAGCATGTAGCCAATCAGTTTGTGCTTGTTGGTCAAGTGTGAAGTCGATATCACGACTGCCACCAGGGTAAACTGGTGCATGTGGACCACCATCAACGATAGGTCCTGTGACATTTAATCCATGCCAATGAAATGTTGTTACTTCTGGCAACTTATTAACTAGGTGAACGTGATAATGTACACCCTTTTTATAAACAATTGTCTTACCTAATATATTGGCGCTGTATCCCCAGGTCTTAGTTTTTTTACCTGGTAGCATCTGTGTTTCGCCCTCTTGAGCAGTTAATGTGTAATAAACATCATTACCCTCAACTTTGTCAGGCTTCAACAATTCTGGAATATTTAACGGTTTCTCTGGCACGTCAGCCACCTCTAATGGCTTATATCCACCGTCATGCAAGTCAAATATCGGCTCATCAAAGAAATAATCATTGTAAACTTTTTTTTCTCCCAATACATTCGCCTTCTATTCTATTTTTTAAAAACCCCAAACAGATTAACAATTGCCTCAAACAACATTCCGATAGCCATCATATACATTGCTATCATGTTCTTATTAGCAATCACGAGAAAAAGCAATATGGCATAAAAGATAACCATGAATACCGAAAACAATTTCGATCCACCCATCACAATATCACCACCAAACTTTTACACATATATTTTAATACAACGTTTACAAGTATAAAAATAGATATCTAATTATTTAATTATTAATTCAAAAATTAACAAGTGTTTGATGTAATCGTCATATTGGTTAAAAGTGTGACAAGACGTGACCTTATTCTGCTTAAACAAATAAGAGATGTAATCCAAAGTCAGATTACATCTCCTATTCTCCTTAGTGCCCAAATGTTGAATATGCTTCTACTAAATTAATTCTTCTTTCGTATAAACCTAAATATCGCTAAGAATACTCCTAATGCCATTCCCAAAACTCTTAAGATCTCACGATTCATTGTCTGTGTTTTCGGTAAGAATCTTGAGCCGACCACACTTTTATCAGGAGTATCTTCAACTGAAGCTAGATCTAACGGTGCCTCAGTACTCATATCAGTGTCATTATCCATTTCCGACATCATAACCGGATCATTAGAAGTGGCTCTTTCGTCTACTTCTTCCAAAACTGGACTTTCAACCGCAGAATCAGTTTCAGGTTCTAATCCAGGATCTACTTCTAAATCTGGAACTTCTATTTCTGGAAACTTGGGTTCCTCTGGAATCTCTGAATCACCTGGATTTTCAGGTTCTTTGGGTGTATCTGGAACTTCTGGTTCTTCGAATTCATCTGGTTTCTCTGGGATTTCCGGCTGTTCTGGAACTTCAGGTACTTCTGGTGTTTCTGGTTCTTCCGGTTCCTCAGGTACTTCTGGTGTTTCTAATTCTTCTGGTTCCTCGGGTACTTCTGGTGTTTCCGGTTCTTCTGGTTCCTCAGGTACTTCCGGGATTTCCGGTTCTTCCGGCACTTCCGGAATTTCCGGCTCTTCTGGTTCCTCAGGTACTTCTGGTGTTTCTGGAATCTCTGGATCTGGGAAATCCGTCTCAGTATCAGAACCATCTTGGAAGTCCCATCTGTGACTTTCTCCGTTAACAATTTTTACAGTGTTGGCAACAATATTACCATCGAAATTATGATAGGCCTCAACGTGAGCTTCTGGGGCTAAAAGGCTCCCTTGAAATGTTGCGTCGATTCTTATCAGGCCATGATACAAGCCATCTGACGAGTTACTATCATAAAAATTCCACAACAGATGATTATCATCAAATATTTCAGTATTCTTATTGCCTCGATCACCACCATCGTTATATTTGATTTTGATCGGTGATGACATACTATACTCAGCTTGTCCTTCAGTATCGACATTAATAATAACTGTTGTCCCAACCTTTTCTTTACTAATGCCATCTATGATCAATGGCCTATCTTTAGCCAGAACTTTAGCAGTTAGATTAATAACAATTTCATTTCTTTCATTCGGCTCGTAGTCCTGTAATTTGATAACTCTGTTATTCTCATCTGTAAAATTATCATTATTCAATTCTGCGTTAGGAGTCCTTTGCGATAACTTATTTGACTGAATTCCTAACGAGCTGAACATTTCGTCAAAATTAATATATTTATTATTGTTTTTATCTTGAAATAATTCAGACGGATCTAAATGATTAATTTTCCTATTATCCGCAAAGACATCCCCATTTACAATATTGAGTAAGACACTGTCGCCAAAAACAACTTTGTTCCCTCGAGTATCATTTTTAACGACAAAGGAGCTCTCAATACAATGTACTAAGTTCTCAATATAGTAAATATCCTTTTCCAGCGTTCCCTCATGAATCGCTGTTCCAAAGTTAACACGACCATCTAATTTTTGAACCGCCAAGTTCCCATTAGTATGAGCGGTCAATGTAGCTTCTCTAGCAAAAATATGAAAATAGGCTGCATAACTTAACAGATTATTAGGTTTTTCCCCAAAATCATCCTGGACTCTTCCACCATCATTAATAGCATCATTTACCAACACCGCATTAATATCAAAAACTTTTACAGAGCTTTCATTACTTGCGGCCCAGACTTGCTCAGATTTAACTAAATCTGAAATAAACGGCCGATAAATAGCCGAATATACCAACATACGACCTACCGATAATCCAGTAGCAGTCATAATAACTCTCTTCCTCATATTCTCACTTCCAATCAATAAATTTGTGACATAATTTTATTTTATAAATTTACTTGTAAGTTTGTCACGTTTAAACACAGCACAATCTACGGGAAAACAAAAAGGAACGTGCATTATTGCACGCTCCCTTAATTATTATTTCCTATTTAATGTAATTTACAAAACCAACTTTGTTAAATCTTCTCAATTTTTCCTACAGCAATTGGCAATGTAACGTGCTGATCATAATGACCCACAGCACCAGCGATGGTATCTGGTAATTCTAGATCATCTGGAACACCGTGGACATAAATAACACGCTTGTCTAATTCCAAATCATCAGTTCCAAATACTTCCTTAAACTTGGCTTGTAGCTTATCCAATGGAACTTCTTTCTCATATTCAAAGCTTCCGTCAGCGTTTGAAACTGGATATGTATCATTAGGGACATTCATATCATGTGGTGCGGCATCAAATGGAACCATGGTTGTACCTGATACTGGTTCTGTTTCAGGCAGGTCAACGAAACCATCACCATTAACATCTTGTGCACTAGTGGCAATTTGTGCATCTTTCCCGTCTGGGAATCCGTGGAAGTGTTCCCAGTGTTGTGTATTTTTAGGAGTATCCTTCATTGAGATGTGAATCTTCAAAACATCATTTTCAATTTCAAATGTAGCTGTTCCGTGAGCAGCTGTACCGATTTTTTTCTCATTCAATGGAACGATTTTTGCACTATATTTTTCTGTCATAGTAACTCCTCCAGTTATGTCTTAATTGATTACAAGAGTTATTGTATACTGATGACGAACAAATAGAATTGACATATGTCAAGAAAGAGAAAAATAATTTATGGCACATGACCCTATCAAATGCGTGGAACAAGTTCCCATCTTCAAAGGTGCTCCAAGAAGCGTTATTGAAGCACTGGCTAAAGTATCTGTTCACCAAAAAAAGATCAACAATGGACAAATGATCTACTCGCCTGGTGACCCCAATGATCGATTAATGATCGTAGATTCTGGAAGAGTTCGTGTCTTTAGTTACGCTGACGATGACCGCGAGCGTACACTCTACATGCTGCGTTCGCGTGACGTTGACTTAACTGGAGCATTATTCACCAGTCACCAACATCACAATTTTGCACAGGCCGCTGAACCAACCGAAATATGTTATTTGAAACAAGACGCCTTCAAAGACGTCTTAAAGAAATACCCTGAAATGGCACTGTCTTTGGTTGACATACTGGGCGAGAGATTAACATCACTAGAACAGCGTGACGTCACCGATACTCTATTAACTTCTAAGGAACGACTCTATAACTATCTACTAGAATTACAAGGCCAATTCAATAGTTCAAACTTCAAGCTTCCAGTCACAAAAAAAGACCTAGCGTCATATTTAGGGATTACTCCTGAAACACTAAGTCGGCAATTAAAATTATTAGTTGCGGAAAACAAGATAAAATTAGATAAAAGAGAATTTACGATTCTCTAGTACGTGTAAGCAATTATTTTACCGTTAATATAATTAGCGAGATAAATATCAGCCACATCCAAATTTTGTTCCTTTAGTTTGCGTTCGACCCATTCAGGATCACGACCAATCATCTCTAATTCATCAGTATTGATCTTACCGTCCAACACAACTGGGTACTTGATATTTTCTTCGTCATTCATAATGATAGTTAACTGACCATTCTGTTCAAAAACAGCACGCTTCACATTACTTATATCGGTAACGCCAGCAGTTCGCAGTTTAAACGATAAGTCGGAAGCTGACAATCCATTACGTAAGGCAAGATCAACATCGATCTTGCCGTTTTTTACGATCATTTTAGGTGAACCAATTATCATTCTTCTGAAGTAAACATTGTGATTCGACAAGAACTTGGCGATAAACACTATCAATGTCCAAATTATCAAAACCAAGGTAAATTGGAATGTCGTGATGCTAGAGTTGTAGATCATACCACCAACGATTCCACCAAGTACATAATTTTGAAGCTGATCAATGGCACTAGTTGGAGCAATATTGCTCTTACCAAAAAGATTGATCTGGATAACCATGAAGAGAAATCCAATCGTTAACTTCAATGCTAAATTACCATATGATATATCCATAATTTCTCCTCTACTTCACCAAATTAATCTGACTGGAATCAACGATGCTGGCCCTATTCAAAGTGTAACTATTGACATTATTATCAAAACTGACACGATAATAATTCTTGCCGGCTTTTATCAACATCCCTTCAGTCAGACTAGAGCTATTCGAATAAAGTTTTTTCTTGGGAATCTTCTTTTCTTTTGAAATCGAACGCATCAATGTCAGAGTTTGATTAGTCTGATTATTAATATCGATCTGTTTCTCGTAATTGTTGTAGTTGATTCCAAAAAACAATGCGATTGCAAAAACAAAGATAATTGCTAAATCACGGTATTTGTTATCTCTGCGATTCCTAAAATACAAAACTCCAGAAACAATCAAAGCAATGGATAGCCCCAAAATTACCAGGATAAATAAGAAATTGGGTTCTTGATTCTGTTCATATAAATGTTGATACGAGTAAAAAGTCATTGCAATTTCCCCTCAAATTCATAAAGCACTATTACTATTATAATATACGAAAAAAGTTGTTCTCTATTAAAAGAGACCAACTTTTTAAAATAATTAATTGCATTTTTCATTTTCTCTAAATCAAAATGTTTTCTGCTTATTCGCTTAAAATCTTTTTTGAATGTAGTAGTACGTTCAATGCTAATCATTTAGTTCGTTCCACAATTCATCTACAGAATTAAACTTTCTTAGATTACCAGATTCAGCTTCTTTTCTAGCTGCAATATTTTGAGGATTTTCTGCACGTGGTTTAAATGGGAGTGCATTATCGGTCAACGACTGCTTTAAGAACATTGTAATGGCAGTCGATAAATCCATTCCCATAGACTTAAATAATTCTTGGGACTCTTCTTTTAATTCTGGATCTACCCTAATGCTAATTCTTTTATCCTTATCACTACTATTTATTTGTTGCATCAATATCACCCGTTTCCAATGATGTTTTGACCATAATAGCATGTATGACACACGTTGTGTACCGTTATGCTTCTAAGTTACAAGTAATCATTATTTATTCCAAGGAAAATCCAAACTAATATTATTATTAAACTCACGCTGACGCATCAACTTCTCCATACGCTCAGCTTGTCTTTGCTGATAACCTTGACAAACAAACTTGTATTCATCAGTATCAGGAACCACTTCAGGTAATTCAATACCTCTTTCAACAACTACAAATGATGAGAAACAAGTCAAACCTAAGAATCTCTCACCAGTCTTCAAATGTTCGCCAATAATCTTCGTAAATACTTCTATCGAACGCTTACCAACACCAGATACGTACGATTCAGTACACATCGAATCCTGCAATCTAAATGGCAGAATGAAGTTAACCTGATCAACTGAAGCTGTGACAGTCTCGATTCTAGCAACACGGGAAGCTGGAATTGAAGAATTATCATCAATGGTAGCGAGTATCTTGCCACCGAATACTGTATCATGTTCATTCAAATCCGAAGAGAATACTCGATGATTACTGACTGACAAAGTTTGTGAAACTTTTAAGGATTTCATAGTTTTACCTCGTAATATGATTAATTACTATTATTATACTAGAAAAAATCCATAGACAATTGATCAATAACCGTAGTATATGATTAGACGATTTTAAACGTCTAATTTCGTACGAAGCGCTTCAGTCAAAGTAGCCGAAAAATTAATATTTTGTTCTTTACCTAACTTAACCAAATATTCAGGAACGGTGACATTTTTCCTGACTGTCTTAGGATTATTTCTACGATATTCATCCATATCTATCGAAATAATCGTTTTAATATCATTTTTGGAACAGTTAATATTTTCAAGATCTGTAGCCTTTGGATATTCAGTCATATCCTCCAACATAATACCTACTGCATCTTCAGCCATTAACAGCGCATCCCTCAAATCTTCACCCTGTGTCCAAGTTCCTCCATCGACATCGGGAATTTCAACTGTATATCCCTTATCTTCAGGATGCAAAATGACCGGATAAATTAATATATTCCTTTTATTCTCCATTTTTAAAAGTCCTTTCATCATCTATCTAATCCTAGCCTTACGTAATATTGATTGTTCTAATCTTTTTTTTAACTCTTTCGAATGGATTGGAATCGGGATAGATATTTTAGTTACTGGATTATACATCTTCAAATGTGATCCTCTTTGAGATTTTTCAATAAAGCCATGTTGTTTTAATAACCTAACTAACTCTCGAGGCTTCATAGTCATTAAAAGTGTTCCTCATTTCTTTCAATTATACACATTAATACTCATAATCAGCAATTTTTGTGCATAATCAAAATTACGAAAAAAGACCACATCTCTGTGGTCTAAATTACACACTATCTTCAAAATCCCAACTAAGTTCAGCACTATACGTACCTGCTCTCAAAAATGCATCATCGATATATAAAAGCAGACCGTTTTCTTTGTCCCAACCAATTGAATCAAAATTCTCACCAGCTGTTGTCTCATGCAAAAGCACCTTATTATCAAACAAATCTACATAATTACCGTTGTCATAATATCTGACACTGGCAGCGAGAATATTTCCCATGGTATCTGAGAAAGGTGTCTTCTGTGAAACGTAGGCTTTCTTACCTTGCTTGTCACGTCTTTGATCATTGACTTTCACAACATTGCCATTTGGTGCGTTGTGTTCATCATCACGATATTGAAGTGTCTTATTGTCAGTTGGTCTGATCTGACCAAAGTTCAAATCGTCCACAGACACACTGAAACCATCCAACACGTAATTGATTGTCTCCGGAGTCCCCTTGGTCATATAAACTTCGTTAGTATTTGAATTTCCATACGCATAAGGTGTATAAGTCAGTGCATCTTGACCAGTTACACCAGCAACTGTCGTTCTCACTTCGACTGAATGGCTTCTAATATCTACTCCATCATAATCCAATCCCGTGATAACCAAGTCGTCTGTACCATCTTCATTATTATTAACGATTGAGTACTCACTCGGATCCAAGACTGTTCCATCTAACTCAACAGTATCTACCTTAGTTCCAGAATACAGTGGTATTACGTAGCATCCATCTTTCAGAACTCCTTTATCACTGTTTTCAGTTATAACGGCGTTATACGTAACCTTATCGTCATTGGTAACACCATTCAGAATATGATCATCATTATTTGATTGATAAGTCTCGTTCTTCACACTATTAGTAATGGTCAGATCAGGCTTATTGATAACTGTCAATTTGGCCTGATTGGTCGTTAGTGAAGTACTACTTATAAGACCATATTTGAACGTTAACTTGGCTTGATAAGTCGTTCCATCATCATCCATCGTAGTATTCGGTACTGTATAGGAAAGATAGTCACGATAGTCAGACGCCGTACTCGTGGCAACTGTAGTCTTCTTTCCATTTTGATCATATCTATACCATTCGATCGTTATTTTACCGTCAGCATCATCATTATCACCGACTGTACTACCTTGCATATCAAACGTTGCATCATCACCAATATCAACAGTCTGATCATCCAGACCACCACCAACAATTACAGTAGTTGAATCTGAAACGGTTGAACCATTAGGATTATGTAAGGTACCAGTTACCTTTACCTTCCCAATTGCACCGTCCTTAGCAACCAACTCTGTTGTATTACCACCATTATCAGAATCCTTGGTAAAATCAGCTATGTCAGGATTATCAACTGTATATGTAATAGTTCCGTTAGCATCGCTTGGAGTAGGATATCCATGAACGTGAGTGGAATTATTAGAGATATTACTGTTGGATGAATTGTACAAGTATTCATCATCAGCCGTGACTTTCAAACCAGTGGCATTAACCGGATCCTTGGCATGTACTGCAGTTACTTGAGAATAAATATGCGTCTTTAATAACCAACCAGTGGCATAATTCCAATATTGTGTATCTAGTTGATACCAAGTCGTACCAATCTCTGTCGGAGTAACAGGCATGTTCATCTTTTGCCCACCGTCTCCTTTGGGAACTTCAGTCCAGGTCTCTCCAGCATCTGTTGTCTTGTACCATCTATAATGGGCACCGTCAAAAATACCTCCAAGAACTGACCAAACAGATCTTCCGGCACTAGTACGAATAATAATCTGCTGCCCAACTTGAGTATAGTAATCATCTTCAGGCTGCAGTGAGTATCCATTGGTCAACCAAATACCCAAAATTTTTACAACATCTTTATTAGGCTTCTCCATTGGTTTAACAACTACTTCCTCAGTATCATCAGCTTGAGCAATATCAGTTTCGTACCTATCAACAGTTCTGATAGATATGATCAATAGAACACTAAGGCAGAACAATCCTAGAAACATCTTCTTTATTGGGTGTCGTTTCATAATCAGTTCTCCTTGTATACAAAATAATTTCATATTGATTATCGCAAATACTTATGAAGTATTATTTTCAGTAATCAATAAATTATTTTTTATAAATTGATATTATATTTTATACAGCAAATAGGCCTATCAGCTCAACATTTCAATTGAACTAACAGGCTTATTTAGGACGATATACGTATCGTCAATCACTTTCAAATTTTAAGTATATGCATAGATTCCAGTTATGATGTAAAAATATATTGTGTCTTCGGTATAATACCTAGGTAAGGGAGATCCTCATGAATATTTCTAATAACAAAAAACAATGGATCAAATCACTGACAGTAGTCCTACTCTATATTCTGCTAGCAGTAATAATGACCATTACTCTGAATACCAAAGGAATCATCTGGGGTGGAGATGACGCTCCATTTCATATAGGAAGACTTGTATCCATCAAGCATTCATTCCAATATGGCAACTTTATCCCCAATATTTCCACTTCCAATTTCCGGCTGATCGGCTATGGAATAAATATTTTTTATCCTTGGGTAACTATTGCTCCAATAGCAATATTATTGATGATTTTTAATAATCCGATTACTGCATTTTATACCGGTATCGGCATTTATTTCTTCATATCATTTCTAATTAGTCATTGGGTAATGATGAAGTTCTCCAAGTCATTTTTGAATTCAATTATCTTTTCTTTGTTTTATAATTTATCGACATATATGCTAATAGATATTCTTCCACGAACAGATGTAGCTGAGTTT
Organism: Companilactobacillus hulinensis; assembly: GCF_003946555.1. Taxonomy (GTDB): domain Bacteria; phylum Bacillota; class Bacilli; order Lactobacillales; family Lactobacillaceae; genus Companilactobacillus; species Companilactobacillus hulinensis. The sequence continues at coordinate 22,472 of NZ_RHOO01000006.1, forward strand.
ATCGCAATGATTATTTTACCAATATGCTTTTTAGGATTTTATAATGTGTTCTTTGGAGACTTTCGCAGTTGGAATATTTTAGCAATTGGCATGTCAGCACTTTTATTAACACACTTATTATCAACAGTTATTTGTGCATTCTTTTTCATCTTTATCCTGATTCTGTACGCCATCAAATCCAATCACTACTGGCAACGCTGCAAATCTCTGATCAAAGCGGTCATAGCAACAATTGGAGCCAGTGCCATCTTCTTGTTGCCATTCTTGAATGAGATAACTTTCCAACCTTATGCACAGCCATCACCATATATTCTCAAAGGAAAAGTCTTACTCAAGATACTACGTGCTAGTTTAATTAACAGCAGCATCCAAAGTTATGATGGTAATACGTACAATCTTGGGATATTTTTGATAACTTCTCTAGTATTAGGATTAATCTTTTTTTACAAACTTTCACCGTTATATCAGCGTATTTATACATTAGCCTTTTTATCCTTCTTCATGGCAACTGACGTGTTTCCTTGGAGCCTATTCCAAAACACTCCCATTCGCGTGATTCAATTTCCATTCAGGTTTTTGATGATAGCCACATTACTTACGGCAGTCATTGCCAGCAAACTATTAATAATGGTGATAGAAGAATTCAATCTTCAAAAACTCCAGATTGTCATCGTTTCACTTCTTGCAATCATTCTCTGTTCATTCTGGGTCTCGTCAGCCAATATTGCTAAGAATCAGGAATATATTAATAATCAATACAGGACTTTGACCGAACGACAAGTCAAAACTGATAACTTCTATGAAGACTATTATGAGCAGTACTCACCCAAAGCTGCCGGAAAGAATATCAAATCTACAGCTTGGAATATAGGCCAGATCAACAACGATCCAGTCGTATTCCATCCCCAGACTAAAGGAGACTCAATAGTTATTCACATTGGTGAACAACCTAAGAACAGTAAGATTGAATTACCAATTATTCGCTACAAAAATACCCGTGTAAGTTTGAATAATAAGAAGATTGAATTCACAACAAGTAAAAATGGCACCGTTCAGGTGAATACCAAGCACAAAATGAAACATCTGACATTCAAAGTAACTTATCACAAAGACAATCTGATTCTATTCAGTGCTGCGCTATCCATTGTATTTTGGGTATACCTGTTATATAGGTTCAAATTAGACAGTAAAAGGTTGCCTTATAAGTTATACTTATTATCAAATAACAAACTAAGTTCAAATTGAGAGGACAATTATTATGTTTGCGAACCTAATAAATAGACATACTAGAGAGGTCAAGAATGTCAAAGTAGGATTCTCTTGGACCGAATTCTTTTGGGGGTTTTGGCCCGCAGCATTTCGTGGAGACTGGAAATGGTTCTTCATTATAATACTGGCTGACATAGTTCTAGGAGTATTCACTTGGGGTGGCGGCTCACTACTAATTAATTTTATTTTTGCATTCTTCTACAACAAACTATATGTCAAAGACCTGTTGAATAAAGGATTTGAACCTTCAGACAATGGTGACTATAATGTCTTGGCATCACAAGGTTATATTTAAAACTACAAAAGGAACATGAATTCCAGCTTCAGATTGGGATTTATGTTCCTTTTTTTGTACACATATACAATTATTAGATTTTTTTAATTTTATGCTATTTTTTTTAACAAAAGGCTTATACTGTTTTTAAACAGTGACCCTATACCTGTTTAAATAAAATACGAGGTACGCTTTATGATCAAAAATGCAGATAGATTTAATACTTTGAATAGAACAGAAACAGTTAAGGAAAACTTATATCAAAAATTAATAGAATAAGGTGATTTTTTGTCTATAGTTCTTTCAGTAGAAAATTTATGTAAAACTTTTAATTCTCATAAAGACGAATTCAAAGCTGTGGATAATGTTAGTTTCAACATTCACGACGGTGAAATAATCTCATTACTAGGGCCTAACGGTGCTGGTAAAACTACAATTGTTTCCATGGTTGGTGGATATTTATTACCCACTAGCGGAAAAATTATAATTAATGGTGAAGACCGTTATCAAAACAAGTTCAAGACTAAGGTCGGAGTTGTACTTGGTGGAGAGCTGGGATTTTATGGTCGTGCCACAGCCTTGGATAACTTAATGTTCTTCGCTGACTTAGCCAAAGTTCCACGCCGAGAACGTCGTAGTGAAGCGCTAAGAGTATTGGACCTAGTGGAATTAAAAAATGTTGCTAACAAAAAGGTTCAGTTCTTCTCAAAAGGAATGAAGCAAAGGCTTCATATTGCACGTGCTTTGCTTGGTAATCCTCCGCTATTGCTCTTAGACGAGCCTACTAGTGGATTGGATGTGGAGATATCCGTAGAGATACACAAGATCATCAAACAGTTAGCAAATAGTGGCGTCGCTATTTTATTAACTAGTCACACGATGACTGAAATTGAATCATTATCTGATGAAGTACTGCTAATTGGTGCTGGAAAGATATTTTCACATGGCACGGTTAAGGACATTATTAGTGAATCTGATGTTCATCATATTGACCGTCCTGCAACTTTAGAAGAATCATATCTAGCAATTGCTTCAAAGTTAAGGAGGCCTTAATATGAGATTTCTTCGACTATTTTGGTTTCACTTCAAACTTTATGCAACCAACCAGTACTTTCTTTGGCTAACTATTTCCAGTACGGTCTCACTTTTCTTGCTGCAATTCGTTGCGGCTTACGTAACTCACAATCTAAATGATCCTGCATTGTGGTTAAGAAGTGGCGTCTTTGGACTCTGGTCATCCGCTACTACAGCCGCTGGATGTATTGGCTTCCAACGTTTTCAAGGGACGCTCCCTTATATAATCAATACTGGGATCGACAATAGAATTTCGCTAGTAGCCCTATTACTGCCAGCTTCTAGTTTCGGTTTATTAGCATTTCCAATTTCATACATAATGGCTATTGTACTTGGAGTAGCTCATTCAAATATTTCAATAAATTTAATTATGATAATCCTCGCGCTCTGGATTGCAGCGGCATTGATGGATCTATTAATAGCGGCGTTCTTCTTATTGACAACTAATGCAATTGTCTACGAAGAGCTAGTTACCATTCCACTATTACTCGTATCTGGACTGTTTTCATCTGCTCCAATATTGCGACCAATATTAACACCGTTTCAATGGCTAATACCTATTTCAGTACCCATCCATACACTATTGAATCAGACGGACAACTTTAATTTAGGAGCCTTTTTTGTCAGTTGTATCCTATGGGCTGTAATTACCTGGATAGTAACTAATCGTATATTACATACTGCCAGTAAAACTGGGAATGCGAGGTTGATGTAATGAAAATTCAATTTTCTTCCCTGTCTTACTTACAAAACTGGAAAACAAGGTTTGTCTACTTTGTCTTAATCCCTATGATCGACTTACTATTATTAGTCTTGATAAACGCACAATATACCAATAATTTGAACTGGTCAGTTGCTGTAGCGACTATTGTTCTATCAGGCGGAACTTTGTCGATGAACAGTATGTCACAACTTTTCGTAATGGATCGAACGTTGAGAATCGATCGTGAAATGGTGGTAAATCGACCATTTTCACCTGACTATTGGGTATCCAAGATACTAACTTCTGCAATAGCCGGATTGGTTCTGATTATGATCAACTTAATCATTTTGGGAATCCTGCAAGCTCCATATTTTTTATTGATCCGCGCTCTTATAATGACTCCTTTGATTATCTGTTCAGGGATAATCGTCGGTTTTCTTGGTGCTATAGCCGCTTGGGAGAATAGTAATCCTTATTTCTACATGAACTTAATCGGCTCACTAACTACAATCGTTTCTGGAGCTTTGGTCCTAGTTGAGAAATATCCTTTATGGTTGAGAACCATCAGTCACTTTTTCCCATTTTCACAGACTATCCAATTCGTTGTTACTGGTTCTGGTCACATCTATTGGGATGCAATCGTTGATTTATTTTGGCTATTATTAGGTATTATTTGTTACAAAGTCAAAATACATAGAATTTTGAAAAATCAGGCGCAATTGTGGTAAAGAGGAGTACGAAACAAATATATAATTCATTAAACGTGTGAAAAAACACAACTTTTTCCGCTTAAATCAAATAGAGGCTGTAATCCAAAACCGGATTACAGCCTCTATTTGATTTAATGCTCAAAAGTTGAACGTGTTTTGTTCCACTCTCTATTTTATGATCCCTCCCGGAATCGAATTGCGAGTAATTAAAAGCCTATTAAACCAACGTTTACAACACTTTTAGCTGTCAAAATCACCCCCGTGACGCTGACGTGACTCACTTTTTTAAATGCTGACGTACTCGGAGAATTTCTCAGCCGTTTCACGATCAGACTTTTTAGATAAATGTGCATAGGTATTGAGTAAGGTATCCGCGTTTTGATGACCAACTTGATGTTGTATTTGTTTAATGGTTAGTTCGTTGCTCTCAAGAGCCGCACTAATATACGAATGCCTGATGCCATGAACCGTGATACGTTTTAGATCGTATTTATCAATAATATGATCAAGCCAAGAATTAGGTTTCATCAAACTAAGTAATTTGTTCTTAGTATTTGGGAAAAGTAATTGATCGGTTTTGTTAGTATTGAAGCCAAGTATAAACATATTGCGTCTCATTGTTTTAATCCAATTGTTAAGTATTGAAACAGTTTTATCATCTAACGAAAGGATTCTATTAGATGCAGGTGTTTTAGTTGTACCTATCGTTTGTTTATTATTAATATCACGAGTAATTGTTTTATTAATCGTAATTGTTTTATTGATTGGGTTATAGTCCTTTACTTGTAATGCAAGTATTTCAGCCTTGCGAGCGCCAGTCATTGCCAGTACACGTAATATGGCTACCGCTTTATCATTTCTACCGGAATACTCTTTAATCAAGCATTCATAAAACGTTTGTAATTGGTCACGATCCCAAAAGTTTTCTTTTACCACTTTTACAGTTGGTTCCCTCATTTGTGGTAAGATTACAAACTCCATTGGATCACTATATATAATTTTTAACCGTCTAGCTTCTTTAAAAATCAATGCGGCATAGTTCTTTATTTTACGATAGTCCTTTAATTCAGTAGACCAATCGTTAACTATTGCCTGACATTGTTGAGCAGTTATCTTTTTAATTGGATACTTGCCGAGCGCTGGTAAAATATGATAATTAAACATACTAATAACATGGTTAAGTGTACTTTCCTTGACGGTGTTTTGATACGACTCCATAAAATAGTCGTATACTCCCTTATAGGTAACGTTTTGGTTTTCTTGATAACCATAGTTATCTATATTAGTTAGAACCCTAGACAAAGCAATTTCAGCCTGTTTTTTAGTTGAAAAGCCACGTTTAGTGGTTCTTTTTTTCTTTCCAGTTATTGGATCTTTACTAATTGTGCATTGATAACGCCACATTTTAGATCCGTCTGCTAATTCGTATTGTGTAATTGATGACATTGTAATTACTCCCGTTTCCTGTCGCACGGCATGGAGTTTTTAGGAGTGGTTACTCAAGAATTGCCTTTAAAATACTAGTTAAGCTTTCAAGAATTTCAGCTTGAGTTTTATCAGTCATTTCATTATTTTGATAATTGTTGATAACACTAACTATATAGGTTAACTCTCTTATTTTTACAGGATCATCATTCAACTGTTTGGGTTGATTAATGTATGAGAATTTTATAGCTTCTGCAAGAAGTTCAGACGTTTGATTTTTAAATACAGTTTCATTGAAATCGACATCATCAAAAAAGTCTTTTACATACTTTTCAGAAGAACCGCGTTGATCGTTTTCCCAATCCAATATTGTTTGTGCAAACTGTTCTTTTACATAGTCAGGAGCCTCTTTACGAAATAGTTCGCGGTCTTTTGCATCAACATAATAGCTTGTATCTACTAACTTGCTAGCTGGAATATCCAACTTCTTAGCAATTGACTTTAATAATTGAACTCCCATATTTCTTTTATCATGCTCAATTTCAGACATATAGGATCTTGAAATATCAAGTTTTTTGGCAAGTTGTTGTTGAGTCCAGCCCTTGTCTTTCCTGTATTCTCTTATGATTTCACCGGGTTTCATACGCTAACCTCCTAAGGTGCATTATATAAGACTGTTCGACAAAAGTAAACATTTTTTCTGTTAACACTTGACACCTATAATTCAAAATGATATATTATGGACGTCGACAATAGTGTACATGATTAAAACATGTTTCACTAATTTTTTTGATAATCAGTGTCGACAATAGTGCACATAAAAGGAGGGAAATATCATGGAATTAAAAGTAAATGTGCCAGATACATTAGATCAGCATATACAAGACTTAGTACAGCAAACCGTTACCGAGATGTTGAAAGATGTTCAGCACGGTTCCAAGTACAACGATTACTTAAACTTGGGACAAGCAGCCAACTACCTATCTATCTCACGTGGAACGCTTAATAAGGTTATTGAACAATACAATATCCCAGTGACGATGATTGGAAACGCTACAAGAATCAAAAAAACTGATTTAGACACTTATATGAAGAAACAAGCAATCTAATAAAAAAACTATAGCTGGCACGGCATGGAGTTTGGAGGTTGCTAATGGAAGACGAGTTAAAGAGTCTATTGCAGGAAGTTCAAACAGAACTTAGTACGATCACTACCGACACTATTGTACTTGGAATTAAGGAGGTGATGAAAAATTGCGATATTGATATAGCCCGCGACATGGCTAGAGATGCAGCAGATATTGTAAAGATTTTGGAACACAAATAAAAATATTGGAGAAAATTAATTATGTTTGAAAATGATGAAGAAGAAATGAATTTTATTAAAGAACAAGACGAAGTTATTCAAGCACACATTCAAAATATCGAAATGAACTTAGATGCTTTAAAGGGAAACAGTACCGTTACTTTAAGCGATTATAAAACAACACACGTTCTTTCACAATTGGAACTAGCAAATGAAATTGCACTTGATGCCAAAGCTATTAGTGATGCTATTTTATTACAGTAATGAATTACAAAAAAAAGGCAAGAAAAAAAGGACTTACAAATACCCGACCAAAGGGTGTAAGTCCTACACATAGTAATTAATACTTGCCTTAATTATACCAAAAATTAGGGAGATTTAAAACATGGAAAATGAATTAGAAGATATTATTTGTATGAATTTGAACAATAAACAAACGATTGATCTAGCGACAGCATTTATAGATGCGGTTCAAACCGTGTCAGCCAATGATACAGAGACGGCTAGAGAATTATTATTTTCTCAAGGATATATTTCAAGATTGTATGAAACACTTGCTACCGTGTCGGCTTCAATTAATACAGTTAATAGTCGATTAGGTGATCTAATTGAAAAACTCCCCAATGAGGATAAATGAATTTGTTTGCACACGCAACAATAATAAGGAAGTGATAAATTGACCACTTATGAAATGGCTTTAGAACTAGCCAAAAGAAATATATATTACTATCCTACCGCACCTGGTAGTAAGTCGGGTATGAAAGATACTCATGGTTTCAGTGATGCCGTAAATGATGATTTCATGGCTAGTGAATGGTTTCAAGAAACTAATAACAATATCGGTATTAATTTAAAGAAGTCGGGCTTAATGGTGGTAGACGTTGATATGCATGGCAATGGCAACGGCAGACACAACCTACTGAAAGTATTTAAAACATATGGACGGTTACCAGATGATACGTTAATAGAACGAACACCACACAATGGAATACATTTCTTCTTTAAAGTACCAGATGGTACAGATGTTAAGAGTAAGACAAATGCTTTTTTTGATAAGTCTTCTATTGATCTAATGTGCAATAATATTTTGATTGCTCCCAGTACCATTAATGGATCTAGCTATGCTCACGTGTCTGGTTCTTATGACGATATAAAACAAGCCCCCACCTGGTTACTAGAGTTTGCCCAGGATAAGCCAGCTAGTAACGCTGGGTTTGGCGAACCGCGTTTTAAAAAGTATACGGGAGCTTTACTGGACAAGATCGTTAAGGGTGCGAGCCTTGATGAACACAACAGAAATACCTTCCTTACAAGTCTAGCAGGTTCGATGCTTGCCGTGGGAACTGATGCCAGCAACGTTTATGAATTACTGTCGGTTATCAATCAAAACTTTATATCCCCACCTTTACCACAGAAAGAGCTGGACACCATTTACAGTTCAGTTGTTTCAAGGGAACTACGTAGATTGAAGGTGAAGTGATGGAAGAAAGACTTCAAGACAAGATTAAGGAATTATCGCAGGTACAGGAAGCAAACCAGGTACAAGATGACAAGGTACACCCTTTATGGTTCTACAAAGATGACAATGGAAAACAAGCCGTTGGTGATTTAGGACTAGCAAACGGGATATTGTCAGAAAACAAAATGATAACGTTTGATGCCTTTAAAGAGGGCTATAGATATGATAAAAAATTAGGACACTGGCGTATTGGTTATTTGAATTATTTAGGAAGCGTTATTGTACACAAGCTGCAAGACGTGGGTTATTGGAAGCCTAAAACTTTCAATTCTACCCAATTGCTTATTACTAAACAAATATATTCAGATACAACCGGTAATGTATTCGATCATAGTAAACCTAACTTAGTTGCCTTTAAGAATGGTACTTATGATATAAATACCGATCAGATCAAACCTAACGATCCCAACGATTATATTTTGAACGGTCACAATTATGACTTGGATATGGAATCAGATACCCCCACTACCGATCAATGGTTTAAAGAATCATTTCAAGATGCAGACGTTTTTATGAAAGAGTTTATTGGTTACATGTTTTATAGATCGTACGAGCCATTTCAAAAGTTTGTTATCCTACGTGGTTCCGGTGATGACGGCAAGTCTACTTTCCTAAACTATGTAAGAACGATCATAGGTGACAGCAATACCGCAAACGTAGACTTAAAAGGATTATCAGGTAATGAAGCAAAGTTTAATACCTCTACCCTTTATGGCAAGGAAGTAAATTATTTTGCTGATATTTCTAAGGACTATTTAAAAGATAGCTCAACCATTAAAACACTGACTGGTAACGATTATATGAAAGCAGAGTTTAAAGGCAAAGACCCGTTTACGTTTAGAAGCTACGCAAAATTAATATTTAGCGCTAATGAGTTACCCACCTTTACAGACTTTACAAAGGGGTTCTTAAGACGTGTGGCATTAGTAAAATACCACTTTATCCCTGACTTTGCGGACAAGTTCAATATGCAGCAGATTGAGGACGAAGCGCCGGCATTTGCTTATAAATGTATGACGGCATTTAAGAAAGCGTTGGATCAAAAAGAACTATCAGAAACGCCAGACATGAAAGCTCAAAGTGATAAATGGCTTAAGGACAATGACCATATCTCTAGTTTTGTATCAGATATGTGTGTGATTGATCTAGACAATGAAAACGGAGAACCGGCCGGCATTGTATACGATGACTACGTACAGTATTGCCAGAGCCATGGTTTTAAAGCTCACAATCAACAATCCCTCACATCTAGTTTGGAATCATTTGGAATTATTCACAAAAGAAGAAAACAAGGTGAAGAACGGGTTATGAGATATATTCATTTATCATTTAAAAAGTAACTTTACCATCTCACTACGCCAAGTGGCGGCCACGTGGCTCCTATCTTTTAAGAGAAACGGCCACGCTAAACCCTATTATATCAACGATTATAAAGCGAGTGGCCTAAGTGGCTTCTCTATTTAAAGTCATTAGTCAAAAAAAGTAAAATACTATATTTAATAAAATATAAAAGATACTTGAAATAGACCGGCCACAGCGACCATTTAGGCTACAAACGCCGGTGTATCAACAAACATAGTGGCTTATTCAAGATAAAACTAGCGGCCACGGTGAAGCGTCATCATGTGTTTATAAAGAGTACAAAGATTATTGTTCAAACCAGGGTTATAAACCCCGTGGTCAAGCAGTGCTGACAGAATATTTGGAAACAAAGGGTATTGTTCATAAAAAGAAGCAATTTAAAGGCGACAGAGTTTGGCGCTATATTCATTTAGCTATGGACGATAAAAAAGGTATTAATTTTTAAAAAGTGTCCAAGGGATGTCCATAAAGTGTCCAATGATTTTTAATTGCTTGGACACATGAAACGTTGTTATACCAGCTTTTATAAGCAAAGTGTCCATAGTGTCCATATGTTTCTAAGTCTTAAGATTAAAAAAATAAAAAACAAAAAATATAGAAATATATATAAGAGGGCAGTCATGTGACTGGACACTTTGGACACTTTTACTACAAACGTTGTTATACCAGTGTTAAAAGTGTCCAATGGTTGCATATTGAATTGGACACTTACTGGATAATGGTTGGACACATTAATTACTAAGAAAGGAAATAAAACAATGCAAGAAATTAAAAAAGACCCCCTATACCTGTTCATTAAGGATAGAGAATCCGTGATTAGAAATAAATTGCCACTACTATACTTTAGTGGTGAAGATGATAACCCAGCTAGTTTCTTAAGCCTATCACCGCAGGAGAAGACCACATTAGTAGCGTGGGTACTTAATACACTGGTCAAAGGTAAGAGCATTAATACAGATATTACTTCTTATGGAATTAAACATTTATTCGATAAGCCATTAAATGGTTTCTATGTCAAAAACGGAGTAATGAAAGGTGCAATGTTAATAGCTGGTTTCACGACTGACAATATTAAACAACGTAATTGGAGTTTCAACGTAGCAGAAGCGAGTTATAAGAACGTGCATAGAACTAACGCCCACACTCGCTATATAAACTTATTCAAGAATCGCCTACCCAATAAGGGAAAGGTGTCCCTATCATGATAAAACAAATACAATATTTTAATGGCACCAATATGGTTACAGCCAACCAAGGCAAGGACTATCAGGACGCCACTATACATAATGGACAGATACATCTAACCATAGAGTACGGACTTGAAAAGATTATCAAGACAAATAATTATGAATGTATTGAACTTGATGAAGAACTGTATTCGAAACGAAACATAAAGAAAGGCAATGATTAACTATGAAACCAAAGAAGATTTGCTCACATGCAGGTTGTAATACATTGATTGATTTTGACCAAAAGTTTTGTAGTAAACACAACGATGTAAGTAAGTGGCGCATGAGTTATGAGGGCAAGTACAGACAGTTCTACAAGTCTAAACGTTGGATAAGGGAATCAAAACAATTCTTAATTACTAATTGTGTTTGTGTGAAGTGTTTAGACGAAGGAATTATTAAAAAAGCAGATGTTGTTGATCACATTGTACCGTTGAAGGTGGATTGGTCTAAAAGATTTGATCACAACAACTGGCAAGCACTATGTCACAGACATCACGGAGAGAAGACAGGAGCCGAGCAACGAGCCCGTACGAACTCCCCCACAAGTTTTAGGGGGGCTACCTTACAAACGCCTAGGGGCCGGTGAGGACTTTTCTGTGAACAAAAAGCCAAGAAAATTAGCTACTCTAGTATCTTATTTATTAAATTATGAAAGGACTTGATTAAATGGCAAGTGGAAGACCACCGAAATTGACGGCATACGATGGTAATATTTCAAACCAGACTAAAGCCGATAAAGAAAACACTGAAAAACAGTTATTCAGTTATAAGGATCTAAACAGTAACCCTCCCGACTATCTCAAGGGTGAAGCATTGAAAGAATGGACTCACATTGTTCCATTGCTTAAAAAAGATAGTCCAATATCAGAACTAGACCGCGGTATGATTGTCGCTTATTGCAACACGTACGGACTTATGGTTGATTGTCAGAACGCACTTAATGAGTCAGGTACGTTTGATAGTAATGGCAAGAAAAGTCCTTATCTAGTCACACAGCAACAAGCAACGCGAGACTTAAAGAGCTATGCAACAGCCTTGGGACTAACGCTAGAAAGTCGCTCCAAGTTGGAATACACCAAGGCAAAGAATGCAGAGCCTGACGACCCTTACAGTGACATGCTGGAAAGTATTTGATGAGTGCAGCACAGGAATACGTTGACGCAGTCCTAAACGGGGACGTCATAGCTGGCAAGAAAATTATACAGGCTTGTCAGCGATTCAATAAGGATATGGAGCGACAGAGAACTAATGACTTTCCTTATTATTTTGATGAAAACATCGAAACAACGGTACTTAAATTTACCGAGTCATTGCCGACCACTGACGGTAAGAAGTTGAAACTTGCACGCTTCCAGAAATGGTTGTTATCAAACTTGTATTCGTGGCGTGAGGTCGGTACTGGTAACAAACGATTCGATCGGGCTTTTATCTCAATGGCACGTAAGAATAGTAAAACTTATCTAGCCTCAACAATGGGCGCTATTGCGCTTCTAATAGAAAGTGAACCCGAACAAGGTAGACAGATACTATTTACAGCAAATGCCGTTAAACAAGCACGTTTAGGCTATGACATGATGGCTAGTGAACTAAGACAAGCATGTAAACAATCACGGCTACTGGCTGGACGTTTGAAGATTAATAACTCACGTATTACTGACAAATCGAGTAATAGTTTTGCTACTGCTCTATCAAGCGACACAAGCACGTTAGATGGATACGGTGCATCATTCGCAATATGTGACGAGTTCCACGAAAGTAAGACACGCAAAGTTTACGATGCTATCAAGTCAGGAATGAACAACCAGAAGAATGGATTACTGGCAATTATCAGTACAAGCGGACTAGATACCAATTGCCCTATGTATGAAGACTATCAATTCTTATCCAAAATACTTGCTGGTAAAGATAACGCCGATCGGTATTTTATAGCCATTTGGGAAATAGACCCCGAGGACAAAGAAACTCTATTGGATCACCCAGAAGTATGGATAAAGGCAAACCCGTTATTTGAAATTGAAGAAGTTAAAACAACAATGATGGCATCAATACGCGATGACTTGGAACTTGGAGTTAAGCAAGATAATGCAGTACCCGTATTAGTTAAAAACTTCAATGTTTGGGAAAACGCTAAAACTAATCAGTTTATGGCAATTGAGGACTGGACAAAAGCACAGATTGACCACAAACCAGATATCACTGGCAAACCTGTATGGATCGGTATTGATTTATCCAAGACTAATGACTTATCAAGTGTTAGTTGGTTGGTTCCACTTGATAACAAACAATTCTTTATTGATTCGTTTTCATTCGTTGGGACTAAAGGCGGTATTGATACCAAAGAACGCCGTGACAATATCAGTTATAGAAGACTTGAACAACGTGGAGAATGCGAAATAAGCACCCTAGAAAGTGGCATTATTGACTATTCAAGGATATATGACTTTATCAATAAGTTAATTGATGATAACAAACTGGACTTACAAGCCATTTGTTACGATCCCTACAACGCTAACACCTTGATCACTGACTTAGAAAAGCAAAATTATCCAATGGTTGAAGTAAGACAAGGAGCCATCACTTTATCAATACCAATCCGAGAGTTTCAGGAACAGATTTATAACAATCAGATTGTACACAGTGATAACAAACTACTTACATACGCGGTTAACAATGCCGTATTGCGGTACGACTCACAGAACAACGTACTAATTGATAAGACTCAATACACAACCAGAATTGACCCACTTGCGGCGTTACTTGACGCGTTCACGATCGGTAAAAACTACTTTACGGAGGCAATCAATGCAAAAGCTAAAAATGAGTATTACAAATCAGACCAGTTTACTTTTTAAGAACTACCTACCAACTGTATTGCTGGTAGTTGGAATGGTAATGCTGACAATCTCAACAATGCTTATGGCAGGCTTTACATGGGCTTTATTTATAGCCGGTGTATTCACTATCATAATTGCGTTCTTACTTGATAAGGGGGTGTAAAATGCTACCGGCACCGCGATCACCCACAAGTAAATTGATTAAAAATAATAATGAAAGGAGTAATTAAATGACATTTTTTAAACCAGTCAAAGCAGACAGCCACAACGCCTTTATTGATGCTGTGACTAGTCTAACAAGCGATGACAACACCACTTACTATGGTGTAAATGCAATTAAAAACAGCGATGTTTTTAGTGCAATTAGAATACTAGCCAGTGACGTGGCAAGTAGTCCAATAGAGCTACACAAAGGCCCTAAACCTACTAAAGCTGACAAGTATTACAGCTTATTGAACAATCGCCCTAACGATCAAGTTGATGGTTATAACTTCAAGTATGCACTAATGGTTAACCTACTGCTAAACGGTAACGCGTTCGCTGAAATTGATAACCCTGACGATCCGCAAGAGTTGCAACTAGTTAAAAACTCCAGTATGGAAGTTAAGCAAGATGACGAAACCGGTAGACTTATATACCTTGTCAGCAACTCCAAAGGACGACAGCGCCGAGTTAATCCCGATCACATTTTACATTTCAAGTGTTTCACCATGGACGGCATTACTGGTACAAGTCCTTTAATGAGTTTACGTGATGAGTTGGAAATACAAAACGCCGGTAACAAAATGCTTGCCAGCTTTTATAAGAATGGTATCAACTCAAACGGTATCTTAAAGGTTAAAGGATCGGACTTAGATGCTGACGCCAAGAGTAACATTCGCACAAAGTTTGAAGCAGCCAACGCGGGTGCTAGTAATACATCACGTGTAATGATTTTGGACGAGGGACAAGAATATACACCAATGGAGGTTAACAGTGACGTAGCAAAGTTGGTAAATTCTAACGACTGGACAAGTAAACAAGTCGCCAAGGTATTTGGACTTTCCAGCTACCAATTAGGTATTGAAGAAAGCCATTCCAGCGTTGAACAAACTAACTTGAACTATGTTAATGGAACTTTAAGACATTGGTTTGATACTTTCAGTTCCGAGCTTAATTTTAAGTTATTGAGTGGCGCTGACAAGTACAATTTCAGCTTCAATACTGATGTGTTACTCACTACCGAACCCAACGCGGTGTTAGAAAACGCGATAAAAGGTATTCAAGGTGGTGTTTTAACCATTAATGAAGCCAGAGAAAAAATGAACCTACCCCCAGTAGATGGCGGTAATAATTTATTGGTAAGTTTGAACTATACGCACTTAGATAACATGGACGCCTACCAAAATTCAAAGAATACAGGAGAAAAATAAATTTGAATAATGAAGACAAAGAAAAACGCTTGAATACAGATGCCGGCTTATCCGCTCAACCTACCAAAGATGATGGACAAGAAAACACTGACTCAAACGCTCAACAAAAAGATAATAACACAAACGATAAGAAAACATTAAGTGGTTATGCCATTGTGTTTGGACAACCTAGCAAGGATCTAGGAGGTTTCAAAGAAGTAATTGACAAGGGCGCACTTGATGACGTTGATTTATCAGACGTGTACCTTGTTAACAATCACGACCTATCGCAAGTTCTAGCAAGTACCAAAGCTGGTACATTGAAACTCGATACTGACGATAAAGGACTACATTTTGAAGCACAACTACCAGATACAACAACGGCCAACGACACGTACGAAAATGTCAAAGATGGCAATATCTCAAGTATGAGTTTTAGTTTTGTCACTTCTAAAGACGGCGACGAGTTCAC
The DNA here is from genome assembly GCF_003946555.1 of Companilactobacillus hulinensis. Lineage (GTDB taxonomy): Bacteria > Bacillota > Bacilli > Lactobacillales > Lactobacillaceae > Companilactobacillus > Companilactobacillus hulinensis. The sequence continues at coordinate 38,043 of NZ_RHOO01000006.1, forward strand.
TAAGGACGATCAAGGCAATGTAATTAGAACCATCAAACAAGTTAAATCATTGTTCGATGTGAGTCTGGTAGCCATTCCAGCGTATGACGATACCAACGTACAAGTAAATAAAAGATCTTATGAAGAATTTTTAAACAATAACAAAAAGGTGGAAAAAAATATGGAACAAACAATTATTGATAACGCAAACACAGAAACAAGAAGTTTTGAGGACTATATCCGTTCAGAGGGTGAACAGCGTGACGGCTTGACAACTGAAAGTGCTAAGGTCGTAGTACCTAGTGAAGTAATCAAAGATGTATTTGATCTAAAACGCAGCAAGTACAACCTAGCTCAATACGCAACAACTAAAAATGTTGGTACCGCAGTTGGTAATTATCCCGTTGCAACTAATCAAACAGCCACACTAGCAACTAAGGAAGAACTTGCCGAAATCGCGGACGTTGATGCTGATATGTTTAAGGGTGTTGATTATAAAGTAACTACAAGAGCCGGAAAAATTTATTTGTCTAATGAACTAGTCGAAGACTCTGAAGTAAACATTGTTTCAGAAGTTAAAGCACAACTTCAAAAGTTGGTAGATAATACTGACAATTCAAACATCATGGATCTATTGAAGACATTTACTAAGGTTTCAGCAACAAGCATTGACGACCTTAAAAAAGTTTATAATGTTGACCTTGATCCAGCACTTAATAAGTCAGTAATCACTAATCAATCGGGTTTTAACTGGCTTGATACATTGAAAGATTCAGATGGGCGTTATATCTTGCAACCAAGTATTTCAGCACCAAGCGGTAAATCATTGTTTGGATCAGATGTAATTGTTGTAAGTGACAATTTATTTGCAAACTCCAAGGCTGGAGCATTCCCAATGGTTATTGGTGATATTGCACAATCAGTATTTCTAGCACGTAAGAACCAAGTGCAAGTACAATGGGACCAATTCGACAGTTACTCTCAAGGTCTTTCAGTAGTCGTACGCAATGACTATAAAAAGATTGATGAAAACGCAGCACGATATGTTGAAATCACACCAGCTACTACACCCGCAGCTTAATAATTAATAATTGGTATCGGTAAAATGCCGGTACCTTTTTATTTAATGGTTATACAAGTGGTAACAACCCTTTAAGGGTTTCCGTGTACGCCGAAGTGGCGTGTACAAACTATGACCAGAAAACTAGATGCAGTCATACCCGGACTGTCAATTTGTCGGTTCAGGGCTATTGTTCAAAGATGAATAACCAATAAGAGGCACCCAATTTTGAACACCCACATACATTAATTAAAATGATGAAAGGAAGTTATTATAAATGGTTAACGTTCAGGATCTAAAAAATAGTTTACGTATCACTCACACGTTAGATGATGACTTACTACAACGCTACCTTGATACAGCAACGGCATACGTTACTAATGCAGTTAACAGTAACGTTGACAATAAAGAATATGGCAAGTACAAACAATTCGATTTTGCAGTTAGTTTACTAGCTCAATACTGGTACAACAACCGTGGAATTGAATTGAAGAAACAAATACCAATTGAGGTTTTAGCAATGATACAACAATTAAGGGGGCTACTTTAATGGCTAAACTAGTAAATAGTCCTAGTGAACTTAACGAAGTTATAGAGTTTTCCAAACTTGGATATTATGAAGATGAGCTTATGAACCAGATTGAAGAAGATGTAAAACTTTTTAGTACATGGTGTAAAGTTATGACCCAATCACTCAAAGACTTTTCTGGCGAGGCACGCGGGTATATCACAGATAAAACTGTATTCATTATAAGATATGATCAGCCACAACCAATTGATGGAAATATGAAAGTACATTGGAATGGCGATGTATATGAGATCACTGATATACTTAGAGATACAGCAGCTAAACAGTACGATAAGATTATTTGTAAGAAACTTAAATAATTACAGGAACGCCAGCAATGGTGCTCTTTTTTTTACCCGATTAGATGACTCACTAACGAGCGCAAAAAAAATAAGATATCCGTTAAGATACCTTATCCCATGCCATGCAGCATATGTTAATTTGATGTTTTCGTGACGTCAGCGTGACTCACTTTTTTCTAAAATCAGTGATAATCGGTGAAAAGTAAAAAAATGCAAAATATTGATTTATCAGTAGTTTGAGGAGTTATGCACACCCCTAAAATCTATCAATGATCCCTCCCGGAATCGAACCGGGGACCTACTGCTTAGGAGGCAGTTGCTCTATCCAACTGGGCCAAGGGACCATAATGACACTACTAATAATAGTGCCACCAAATTATTACAATGTAAAGATGATTTAATCTTGTTTGTGATTTGAAGAAGGTGCACGTCTCTTACCTTTGTTCTTCTGGTCACGAAGACGCTTCTTAGGTTTAGCTTTTGGTTTAGTAACTTGAGCCTGACGTTTTTCCTTACGATAAGTTTGTTTATCAGAGAATGTTCCGTCACGATTCAAGAATACTTTTTTAACTTCTTCATCCGTGAATTCTTGAAGATTTCTAAAGTCATGACTATTACCGAAGGTAACAACATTACCAGCCTTACCCATTCTACCTGTACGTCCAGCACGGTGAACATACTCACTATTATCACGTGGAATCATATAATTGATAATAGTTGTGACATCATCGATATCCATACCACGAGCAGCAACGTCAGTAGTCAACATCAAATTAACTTTTTTACTAGCAAATAGTTGTAAAGCTGACTTACGTTGTTGTGAAGACATCTTACTATCAAGCGCAACGTAATTCGTCTTGTTGTAACGCAAATCACTGATAACTTTGTGTAATGATCGAGAATTATTGAAGAAGACAATTCCTTTGAACTTCTTATCATGTGCCATTTCTCTGATCAGCGCATTCTTAGTGTTATCGGTCGCAGCATTGATGAAGAAGTGCTTGATCCCAGCAGTATATGAACTATCATCACGTTGGTCGATCATCAAGAAGTCTTGGCCAAACCACTTGCGCATATCCTTGAAGATCTCATTTCCAGTAGCTGAGAAGAATGTCATCTGAACATCCCCCGGCATTTGAGAAATTGCATCACGAACAGGTTCAAGCTTTGATTCATTCAACATTTCATCCGCTTCATCAACGATAACCGTTTGAATCTTACCAGGCTTCACTTTACGTGCTTCAACTAATTCGTTCAAACGACCCAAAGTAGCAACGAGAATTTCAGGCTTCTCTTTGAGTTTCTTCAATTGACGTTGTGGATTGGCTCCCCCAGTAACGGCCTGAACACTGCAACCAACAGCCTTAGCTAAGGGTTGCAAAACAGTTCTAACTTGGATAGCTAATTCTTGTGATGGCTCTAAAATCAAAACTTGCAGACCATCTTCTGGTACTAAGGTTTCGATCATTGGCATAGCAAAGGCCAGAGTCTTACCTGAGCCAGTTGGTGCCATAGCAATCAAGTCTTTGCCCTCTTTGAATGGCATGTAGACTGATTCTTGGATCTTAGTTAATGTTTCAAAGTTATTTTCCTTAAAATAATCTTGATATAATTTTGGTATTTCCACTTTATTCTTCCTTATCCGCTTCAAAAACAAGTCCGGCGCTGGTTCTGGCTTGTTCTAGCACTCGATTTACTTTTTTAGCATAATCGAATAGTTTTTCGTAAGCTTTGGTATCTTTTTCATTCATAATCCTAGCGAACTCAATTGTCTCAGAATCCATTGGATTATCGCTCTTATTAGTTGGAATCTCAGTTAGCTTCTTCTCTTCATTAGCTTCTGTAACACGATTGATATCCCCAGCACTATCCATCAATAATGTCTTCTTACCAAAGTAGATCTCTGAAGGCATGTATGAATTCTTAGTTTTGCCAATCAAAATATTAACGTCGAACTTGTCATATTTCAATGTAATACTACCTGAACCATCAATTCCTGAACTCAAAATCTCTGGCTCATAGTCAACTGAATTAGGAGCTCCAAATAATACTACAGCATCATAGACTGGATATACACCTAAATCGTACAATGCCCCACCAGAAAATTTGGGATTGAAGATATTTGGCAAGTTACCAGCTAAAAAGGCATCATAACGACTTGAATATTTAACATATGACAACGTTGCTCCACTCAAACTATCACGATTGTTATCGACATAGTTTTGCACAGTCTTAAAGATTGGTTCATGAATCTGTCTAGCAGCTTCAAAAACATAAACACCCTTAGCATGAGCCAAAGTATCTAGAATTGAAAATTCACGTACATTTGATGTGCTTGGCTTCTCCAAAACCACATTCTTACCATTTTCAATAGCAAGACGTGCTTGTGCGAAATGCAAAGCATTTGGTGATGCAATATAAACCGTATCAAAATCATCACTAGCAAGAAATTTGTTAATATCGTCACTCAAGTTAATGCCAGACTTATTCATCTTATCGACAAACTCTTGCGCCTTTTCCTCAGTACGAGAATAAACATGTGTCAATTTAAACGACTCTGTTTCCTCCGCTGCTTCAATAAACTGTTGCGTGATCCAATTTGTCCCGATTATACCTAAACTTCTCATAAAATCACCTCATCTATTTAAGTAGAAAAAGCACGGCTTTTTTTTCTTACAAAATCTACCGGCTTTTTCCGCTCTCTGTCTATAATTCTACTTATATCCTCAAACAATTACCACCAAAAACGTTACAGGTCTTACCAAACTGTTGTAAGATATTACTTTACGGATAAATTTAGGAGTTTTTATAATGGAAAAAGAAACAGATAAATTAAAAAGAGAACTGGGATTCTTTCCTGCTCTCTCCACTGTCATGGGCTTAGTAATCGGTGGCGGGGTCTTCTTTAAGATTTCAAGTGTTACAGCTGCGACTGGATCAGCAAGTCTAACCATTTTCGTCTGGCTACTAGCTGGTTTTATTACCATCAATGCTGGTTTAACTATTGCGGAATTGGCTGCGGCATTGCCAGTTGCTGGTGGTATTTACAAATATATCGAATACATTTACGGGAAGGTTCCAGCTTTCATGCTGGCTTGGGCACAGTCAGTTATCTACTATCCTGCAGGAATCTCTGCATTATCTATTATTTTTGCCACACAAGTGATCAATCTTTGCGGATTGTCCGCTGGCTTGAGAATACCCATTGCTATTGCTCTTGTAGTCTTCATGTATGCCGTCAATCTTCTCGGCGCAAAAGCTGGTGGTGCTATCCAATCAGTTGCCCTTATTGCCAAACTGATTCCTATTGTTTTGATTGTCCTAGTAGGGCTATTCACACATTCAAGTAACAATGTCTCTTTATTTCCAATAACTTCTGGAAGTCATCCCGACTTCTGGTCTTCAATGGGTGGCGGATTACTAGCAACAATGTTTGCTTTTGATGGTTGGATGAATGTTGGTAATCTAGCTGGAGAAATGAAGAAACCTGAAAAGGATCTATCAAGTTCAATTATTATTGGACTATTCTTGATTACTCTAATATACGTACTAATAAGTTTCGTATTCATCAAAGAATTACCATTCCATTTGATTCCTGGTAACCAAAATGCGGCTTCAGAAGCAGCCATTAATATCTTTGGTGACATCGGGGGCAAAATTGTTACTATCGGTATTTTGATTTCAGTTTTCGGAGCGGTCAATGGCTACACAATGACCGGACCACGTGTAAGTTACGTGTTGGGTGCTGATGACGAAATAATCTTTAGTAAGTTCTTCGCTAAATTAACTAAGAATAGTCGCATCCCTGCAAATGCTGCACTTATCCAGACGATTATTGCCATCATCATGGTCTTCATGGGCAGCTTTGACTTTTTGACTGACATGCTGGTATTCGTTATGTGGATATTCTCAGTAATGATGTTCATTGGAGTATTCATCCTGAGAAAAAAAGAACCAGAACTAGTTCGACCGTATAAGATCAACTTCTATCCGATTCCACCAATAATAGCCATCATCGGTGGTGCTTATATCGTTATCTCAACTCTATTCAGACAACCTGTTCTTGCGGCAACTGGAATAGCTATAACACTACTGGGACTGCCAGTTTACTATTTACATCAATATAACAAAAAAAAGGGGTCGCTATAATGGCAGCTTCTTTTTTTTAACGTTATAATCTAAATGATTTTATAAACCCTGAAAATATTGTAGGTGTTGAAAATGGATAGTTTATTTAAAAATAAATTTGAACAAAAACTAGCTCATATAACTTTAAAATTACAAAAATTATTGTTCTATCGAATTATTCAGCGTACTGTTCTAATGATCTTCCCCTTCGTCCTATTTGGTGGATATATCAAAATCATTCAGATAACTGTTCTTGACAAGGATAGTTTCCTTACGGATATTCTCCCCAAACTTAACAATGACTTTATTTTTACCCAAATAAACGATATTGCTAATGTGCTCTACAGTCTAACTCTGGGATGGGTCGCAGTCATGGCGACCTTTGGTGCCGCTAAATATACCGCCAAATATTTTCACCGTGATGACCAATTAGCTGGGCTAACAAGTATCAGTTCGTTACTGATAATTTCATATGCATACTCCAAAGTACAGCCAATGTCCTTTCACGGAGAAGTATTAGGCATAAGAGGATTACTCTTCGCCATCTTGTTGGGGATGCTTGTCGGTTGGATCTTCAAGATATCCAGCTCATCAGCGCCCGACCACTTAACCAAACACCTATCTAGTAACATTCTTGAACGTACTTTCATATCTTTACGAGCAATCACTATTATTCTGATATTTTCAGTTATAATCAGTTTTTTGGTCAACATAACTTACTATTCTGACCTGCCAAATAACATCATGTATTCACTTGCTAACAACTATCGTAGTAAAAATCAGGTGATCCAATTATTAAGCACTTTAGGATTCTCATTTTATACTATCGTTGCTTCATTCTTTGGATGGTCAGGAATCTATTCTCCAATCGAAATAGAGAAGTCAGACCCTACAATTGTTGAAAACTTGAGCTATGCATTAACTCACCATACCGCTTGGGGATCTCCAAATTTATTTACCAGCAACACACTTTATCATCCTTTTGCGACTCTTGGAGGGACTGGCTCAGTCCTCGCTTTGATAATTGCTATATTCTTAGTTTCCAAGGATAACGACTTCCAGACCGTTGCCCGCTGGTCAATGATCCCAAGTATCTTTAACATCGGTAGCAGTGCGATGTCTGGTATTCCAGTTCTATTCAATATTATTTTTCTAATTCCATTCGTACTAGCACCACTAGCATGCATGTTATTGGCCGCAATCGTCCTTCAGTTGCATTTGATGCCGCCAAGTGTCTATCCGGTACCGACCGGAACTCCAGGCCTGCTAGAGGCATTTATTGGCACTGACGGTAGTTGGCAAGCTTTGATCTTCTCCATTATCTGCATGGCAGTCTCAGTTTATATTTACATTCCTTTTGTACGGATAGCTGAGAAGCTCAAGACAATTGACAACCTAGCTTTGGACGAGGGAGGCAATATCGATGAAAAGAACTAATCGCTTAAACAAAAGACCGCTTCAGAAGAAGCCATTAAAATATCTGATCATCCTATCTGTAATCTTGATCATTCTAGGTATCCCTTCATATATTTGGACAAAGAAAAACGTTGCTACAATGGCGGGAAGATATAATTCACCGATGTCCCCTATTATCATGATTCCTGGAAGCAGTGCTACAGTTGATCGTTTTGACAGCCTAGTAAAAACGATTAATAAGCAGTATGGTGAGCACCACAGTCTTTTGAAGCTAACTGTCCACACTGATGGTAAAATCACCTACAAGGGCACTATTCGCCCCAATGACGACCGTCCATTCATAGTAGTAGGCTTCATCAATAATCGGGATGGCTATAATAACATCAAGGATCAATCTAAGTGGTTCAATATTGCCTTCGATCAATTGAAAGAACGATATCGATTCAGTAGTTTTGATGCCTTCGGGCATTCTAATGGTGGATTGATCTGGACGTACTTTCTTGAGAATTACTTCGACGATTCATCGATCAACATGGATTCCCTACTGACAGTTGGAACTCCATACAACTTCGAAGAAAAGAATAGTTCCAATAGAACCCAGATGCTAAACGATTTTATTAAGGGTAAGGACAAATTGCCAAGTGACCTGACATACTACTCGATTGCCGGAACACAGCTATATACAGATGACGGGATCGTTCCAATTGGAAGTGTCGATGCTGGTAAATATATCTATGAAGGTGTCATCAAGCACTACACGCTCATAACCCTTACAGGTAGTAAGGCTCAGCATTCTGATATGATCACAAACAACCAATTTATTTCAATTTTCCATCAGTATATTATTGGGAACAAATTAAATAATCCAAATGATAATAACAATAAAAAAGCTCCACAAGTTACCAGATAAATTATATTGTCAAGCCAAAACGCCATTATTTAGATATTAATAATGACGTTTTCTTTGTAGCAAACGGTGTCTAAACTTGTTTTTAATTCAGTGCTTGAATACAATTGTTTATTATAGGTAATACTGTACAAGGAGGTGTCAGAATGCTGCCAGTCTATTTGTTGGAAGATGACAATGTCCAGCGAGAGAATTATTCAGATTTTATACACAATAGCATTATGATCAACGATGCTGATATGGAACTCAAACTGGTTACTGGCACAACTGATGAATTATTTGATTCCTTGGATAAACAAACCAAAGGACTATTCTTTCTTGATATGGAAATAGCTGATAACAAAACTGCAGGTTTAGAAGCCGCAGAACAGATCAAGAAGCTCATACCATTGGCTCAAATAGTCTTCATTACTACTCACGATGAATTGACGTTGATCACCCTTGAACGAAGAATTGCCCCGCTCGATTACATAATCAAGAACAAAGGTATGGATGCTATCAAAAAGAGCATCAATAATGACATTGCTTTAACTCAGCACTATTTTGAAAACTTTGCTCATCATTCTCGTAATTTATTTAACTACAAAATTGGAAGTCGCTTCTTCTCAGTTCTAATGGATGATGTCATCATGCTATTCACGGAAAAGGCTGCTCCAGGTCAGGTTACTCTGATCACTAAGAATCAACGTGGATCATTTATGGGATCACTGAATTCATTAGAAACACAGTATCCAGATCTGTTCCGTTGTGATCGCAGCTACCTAGTTAACTTGGATAATGCCAGAACGTATGACAGTAAAAGTCGTGTATTAACATTCATCGATGATTCTTTTTGTAAAGTCTCATTCCGAAAGAGTCGCGAATTAATGAACTCCCTAGAAACTAAAATTAAATAAGAGAACATAATACTTCTGAGCATAACTAAAAAACCTCGTATTTACGTAGTAAATGCGGGGTTTTTGGGTTAAACAGAAGAAGTTATGTTACTAGTTTAATGAATTCTGTAGTTATTCCACAGCTTCTTAGTTTGTAATTCTATTCAATTAAGCTTCTGATTGTTTTTCAATCTCTCTTTGTTCTCTACCTACTAGTTTGTCCAAACTGACATCGTAAACATCAGCGAATTTAATCATCGTGTAAATATCTGGCGTTCTTGTATTATGTTCATACTTTGAAATTGTTGTTATATCAACATGCAGCATATTTGAAACTTCACGTTCTGAAAGATTTCGCTCTTTACGAAGAATTCTCAAATTGTCACCTAATTGTAGGTTTCCACTAATACGAATTTCCTCTCCCATGAAATACCTCAATTCTATTCTTCTTAAAATTAACACGTATGTATATATTATTTCATAAGTTTTTTTCTCTGCAAAAAAAACTTATAAACGTAAAATTTTCACCTATAAACGTAAAATCTCCAGTTAAAATTACCAATATCTTGTTTTAAATGTAAAATATCCCTACAATTATTTGGTTAAGTTCGAACTCGCTATCGATCTACGGAAAGGAATAGGTTCATCTAACAACCTTATGTTATATATACGAACTGATTTAGGACTCATTGAAAACTTCTTCATTTTATTCGCAACCATGGAATTGTTTCACTTTTTTAATAAGGAATTTAAGTATTACTACTTGGTCAACGATATAGTATTATCAGCCGCCTTTGCAGTATTGGGGTTATACACTAATGATTCATTTTTGCTATTCTTCGTATTATTTATGCTAGGAATACAGATACTGCAAAATAAGGCCCATCGTCTCAATTATAATAACGGCATTGCACTTGTTCTAGCTGCTAATATTCAACTGATCTTATCCAGTCTCAGTACATACATCACTAGTTTCATCATCTTCTTTAGGGTCAAATGCTGGAATGTTCATGCTCTAGAAGAATTCCAGAACACTTTTGTCCCACTATCATTGTTGATAAATGTCATTCTATTATTTATCCTCGTCTCAATCGTCAGTGTTCTAGATTATCAAATAATGCAAGTCAGACACAACATAATTCGTTATCACCTGGGTAAAAGGGTCTTTATTTCATTATTCACACTATTGTTAACGCTCATGATCATTCTTGTTGTCAGTGATATTCAAGAAGTCACCGCCGTAATTCAAATGGGAATAGTTTTAGCATTCACCGTTGTGACTGTATCCACCTATTGGCAGACGATAGTTTTCATTCAATCATACACCATGCGCAAAGAAGCTAGCGAGGCCAACGAACGTATCAAAGAGATGGATGACTATCTGACTAGTTCACAACAACAATACGAAGATCTGCGAAAGTTCAAGCACGACTTTCAAAACATTCTCCTATCGCTAGGACAGGTCGTAAATGACCAAAGTTCCGATGAAATTAAAAGATATTATCACGATTTGATGAATCAACAATCCAACTTCAAGAAACTACAAAAAAATAATTTAGTTGAGTTAAGAGCAATTAAAAGCAAGCCACTTCAGAGTCTACTAACTCAAAAATATTTCATTGCTAAAGCCAAAGGAATCAAAATAAACTTTGAATTCAACGACTCTGATTATGAAATAAAAAAGAATGATCTCTCGATCATTCGTATAATTGGCATTTTAATTGATAATGCTATCGAGTATGTACAAGAACTAGACGAAAGGAAGTTCACTTGCGTATTTCTAAAATCCTCAGGAACAATTGAGATAACCGTTGCTAATCAATTGAAGGAGACTATTAATATTAATCAAATCTTCAAATCAGGTTATTCGACTAAAGATAATCATCAAGGTTATGGCTTGGCCAATATCAAAAATATTACCGACAATTCAAAAAACTTATTCATGGACGCCAAAATCGTCAATGAATATCTGATGATGACGCTAATTGTATTACAAAATGAGGAAGTTTAGGCTTCCTTTTTTATTTTTACATTAGTTAAGTGCTTACATTGACTACAAATCAAAATACCTCAACAAGCATCAAAATAGCGCCGATAAACATTGATCCGCCAACTATCCCATACCAAGATGCTAATGCATTAAATATAAATATTCTTTTGAAACCCTTTCCTTCTGGTACCGTAAAATACCCAATAGAAGCAAACAATTGCCAGAATGCAATAATCAGCATTCCGATTGCCACAAATGTGCGACCTATCATAGTAACCCCCCTCAGGATTATATTCTAACTACATTTTGACCTAAAAAAATAGTGAGGTCAAGGTTATATCCACCTTAATCTCACTATTAATTATTATTAGTTATTTTCTAGTTAATCTAGTTACTGATTCAATATGATTTGTCATTGGGAACATATCTACTGGAGTAGCATCGCCAATTTCATATGTGTCACTCAATAGCTTAAGATCTCTTGCCAATGTGGCAGGATTACAACTGATATAAACAATCTTCTTTGGCTTGATATTATTGATTGATTCGATCAATGAATTTGCCAAACCTTTACGAGGAGGATCGACCATCAATACATCGACCTTCTTCTTATCCTTAGCCCATTCATTCAAGACAGTCTCAGTCTTACCAACGATGAAGTCAGCATTCTCGATTCCGTTGATCTCAGCATTTCTCTTAGCATCTTCAACAGCATCAGCTACCATTTCAATACCAGTAACATGCTTAGCTTGGTCAGCTAGTGACAATCCAATTGTACCAATACCAGAATAGGCATCGACAACATTTTCTTTTCCAGTTAATTCTGCCTTTTCAACAGCTAACTTGTACAAACGTTGTGTTTGTGTAGGGTTAACTTGGTAGAAAGAACGTGGTGAGATTCTGTATGTGTGACCCAAGATCTCATCATCAATATAAGGACTACCGGCAAGAAGCAACATATCTCTACCCAAGATTACGTTAGTAACCTTTGAGTTGATATTTAAGTACAATGACTTAACTTCTTGATTAGCCATGATTTCTTGAGAAATTTCTTTGTAATGTGAAATATCACGAACACGTGATACCAATACAACCATCATTTCGCCAGTGTAATATGCACGACGAACCATGATAGTACGGATTTGACCTTTGTTCTTAGATTCTTCAAATCCACGGACGTTATATTTACGAAGAATATCACGAACGCGCTTGATTTCAGCATCTATCTTAGGATCTTGAATCAAGTAATCTTCCATAGGAATCAAGTCATGTGAATGTCTACGGTAAAATCCTGAAGTAAGCTTGCCGTCGATTTGACGTACAGGAACTTGTGCCTTGTTACGGTAGTGGAATGGATCATCCATACCGATTGTTTCATTGGCATCAATATCCAATTTAGCTTTTTGGAAGTCGATTTTGATTTGCTTTTGCTTGAACTTCAATTGTTCTGAGTACTTTAAGTGACTCAAGGGAGCAATTCCTGTTTGTACATAGACATTATCAATATTTTCCACACGGTCTGGTGACTTCTTGATAATATCAAGTGCTTTAGCGAAGCCATAACTCTTACCGACCTTCAAAATAACGGCATTAACAACTTCGCCAGGTAATGCATTATCGACAAATAATGTAAAATCATCAACTTTAGCGACACCCTTACCTTCATAAGATAAGTCTTCGATATTTAATTCTACTTTGTCATTCTTTTTAATATTTGGTTTTTCCATATTCCATCCTTTACGCAAAAAAGGGTGGCTGTTATTTCTCGTTCAGCCGCCCTTTTAGCAATTATTCGTCTAATTTTTTCTCTTCTTCAATAATCTTTTCACCGGCATCTTTTTCAGCAAGTGTTGGATCATCTAATGCTTTCAAGGGAATTGAATCAACATTGGCATAGATATTCAAATGTCCATGAAGATTCTTAAATTCCATTGGAGCATCCCCACCATACTCACCATCAAGATTGACCATGATACGATTATCATCATTGGCTTTAACACTAAGATTCTTTGTCTTAGTATAAATAATCTTGGGATTATAAACGTGACGACCACCATTTAGGACTAGAGTGATCAAATGAATCAAGTCACGCAGATTTGTTTCCTTAACAATAATAAGTGAAAATGTACCATCACCAATTACTGAGTTAGGAGCAATCTGTTCCATTCCACCGATCGAATTAGTTAATCCAATCAGGAACATTGTGGCTTTACCATCAAATACACCCTCATCATATTCAATGTGCATGTCAATCGGACTGATTCTAGGCAACATTTCTGCACCTTTAACCAGGTATGCTAGATAACCAAGAATTGACTTATATGCTGATGGTACTTCATAAGTTAGTTCTGTCATCGAACCACCACCGGCAATATTGATAAAGTAGCTTTTGCCAGCCTTACCAACATCGATTGGCATCTTTTGGCCCTTAAGAATAACTTTGGCAGCTTCCACAACATCATCACGTGGAATCTTCAAAGCACGAGCATAATCATTGGTTGTTCCGGCAGGAATGATTGCCAACTCCGGACGTTTGTCCAAGCCAGAAATACCATTAACAACTTCGTTAATAGTTCCATCACCACCAGCAGCAATGATCAGATCAAAGCCTTCTTTGGCCACACGCCTAGCCTCATCTTGAGCAGAGTTCTCTTTTGGGGTAGTACGAAAAGCACTAGCTTCATAGTCGGCTTTTTCAATGATATTTAAAATATCTCCTACATTGTTTCTCAGTGTTTCATGCCCTGAGCTAGGATTATATATCAACCTTGCACGCATAAAAGTTCTCCTCACTAACGATTGTTTAGCTCGGCCATTAGGATCTTGTTAACAACTTTGGGGTTAGCTTGTCCATGTGTTTGCTTCATAATTTGTCCAACTAAGAAACCAACTGCACGATCTTTACCATTCTTAAAGTCATCAATTGATTGTTGGTTATTGTCTAGAATATCCATAATCATTGGCTTCAATACTGCTGGGTCTGATTCTTGAACCATACCCTTTTCTTTAACCCATCCTTCAGGCTCTGTTCCATTACTGATAGTTTCTTGGAAGACCTTTTTAGCAATCTTAGAAGAAATAGTTCCATCAGAAATCAACTTAATCATCGTTGATAAGTGCTCTGGTGTCAACTTAGTATCGAGTAATCCAATCTTCTTTTCATTCAAATAAGCGTTAACTTCACCCATTAACCAGTTAGAAATTAATTTTGGATTTGCGCCAAAACTGACAGCTTCATCAAAGAAGTCTGACATTTCCTTAGTATCTGTTAGAACACCAGCATCATATTCAGGAATTCCTAATTCATTAATATAACGTTCACGACGTTCTTGAGCGGGTTCTGGTAAGCTTGCTTTGATTTCCTCAACCCATTCTGGTTTGATTTCGAAGTCAGGCAAGTCTGGTTCTGGGAAATAACGATAATCATCGGCACCAGACTTAACACGCATTAAGACTGTTTCTCCAGATTTTTCGTCAAAACGTCTTGTTTCTTGTTCGATCTTGCCACCATTCTTTAGTACAGCAGCTTGACGTTTTTCCTCATATGCTAAGCCAAGTTTGACGTAGTTAAATGAGTTAAGGTTCTTTAGTTCGACCTTAGTACCATAAGTATCTGATCCAACTGGTGTGATAGAGATATTAGTATCAACACGCATTGAACCTTCTTCCATCTTAACGTCAGATGCGCCAGTAAATTGAACAATTTGACGAAGTTTTTCTAGGTATTGATATGCTTCTTCAGGAGAATGCATATCAGCCTTTGAAACGATTTCGATAAGTGGTGTACCTTGACGGTTCAAATCGACATAAGAATAACCGTTGTTTCCGTGGGTATTCTTACCGGCATCTTCTTCGACGTGAAGTTCAGCGATACCGATTCTCTTCTTCTTGCCATCAACTTCAATTTCAATATATCCATCATGACCCAATGGCTTGTCACTTTGTGTTAATTGATAAGCCTTAGGATTATCTGGGTAGAAATAGTTCTTACGATCAAAATGCGTATGGTTTTCTATTTGAGCATTTAATGCAAGTGCAACCATAACACCTAATCTATATCCTTCTTTATTTACAGTTGGTAATGTTCCTGGAAAACCAAAATCAATAACGTTGGTATTAATATTTGATTCAGCACCATAAGCAACTGGTGAAGGACTAAACATTTTTGACTTTGTCTTAAGCTCAACGTGAACTTCTAGACCGATAGTAGTTTCAAAATTCATTAGTCTTCCCCCTTTAATGCAGTTGGTATTTGTTCATAGAATTTATTCTCTTCTTGTAATGCATAAGCAGCATTAAAAATAGCTTGTTCATTGAATGGTCTAGCCATGATTTGTAATCCTACTGGCATACCATCAGCTAATCCTGCAGGAACTGAAGCAGCTGGAAGACCAGCCAAGTTAGCAGGGATAGTTAAGATATCATTCATGTACATTGCTAGAGGGTCATCGATTTTATCACCGATCTTGAAGGCTGTACTTGTAGTTGAAGGTCCCATGATGAAATCGTGGTCTTCTAGAACTTTGTTCATTTCTTCGATAAATAGAGTTCTAACTTGGGCTGCTTTCTTAAAGTATGCATCATATGCACCAGCTGAAAGAGCGAAAGTACCTAACATAATACGACGTTTAACTTCTGTACCAAATCCTTCGGATCTTGAGTTAACGAACAAGTCCTTGATGTTCTTAACATCCTTAGCACGGAAACCATAACGTACACCATCGTATCTTTGTAAGTTAGATGATGCTTCACTTGATGCTAAGACATAATAAACTTCAACAGCATGTTTCAATGCAGGAAGACTTACTTCATCGACAGTAGCGCCAAGCTTCTTGTATGTTTCAAGAGCCTTATTAACTTGTGCAATAACCTCAGGGTTAGTTCCTTCATGCCAGAATTCCTTAGGAACGGCAATTCTTACACCAGTCATATCCTTGCTTAAATTAGCACGATAATCAGGAACTTCCTTCTCTGAACTAGTACTGTCATGTTCATCATGACCAGCAATAGCTGAAAGAACTGTAGCTGAATCTTCAACACGTTTTGACATGACACCAACTTGATCAAGACTTGACGCAAAGGCGATAACACCCCAACGAGATACACGACCATAAGTAGGTTTGATTCCAAAAATACCATTGAATGATGCAGGTTGACGAATTGAACCACCAGTATCTGTACCAAGAGCAGCAATTACTTCACCAGAAGCAACAGCAGCAGCTGAACCACCTGATGAACCACCAGGAACTGTATCCAAATTCCAAGGATTATGTGTATCACCAAAGTATGATGTCTCAGTTGATGAACCCATTGCGAATTCATCCATATTTGTTTTACCAATGTTGATAGCACCAGCAGCTTCTAGTTTTTCTAGGACTGTAGCACTATAAACAGGCATGAAGTTATACAAGATCTTACTTGCAGCTGTTGTCTTGATACCGTTACTTACGATATTGTCTTTGATTGCAATTGGGATACCTGATAGAGAACCCTTGATGCCATCATTATCAACTTTTTCAGCATCTTTAACTGCATCATCATTAACTGTGATGAAAGCGGAAATATCTTTTTCCTTATCTTTCATACCATTTAATGTTTGATCAGTTAATTCTTTTGAAGTTAATTCTTTATCAGCTAACTTCTTGTGCAATGAATCAATAGTTTCGTTTAAATAATTCACTATTCGTCTTCCTCCTTAGCAACAATCGTAGGTACTTTGATCAGGTTATCTTCAGATTCAGGGACATTCTCAAACATTTGCTCTCTTGTTTGAGTATGAATACCCTTATCTTCACGGAATGTTGTACTTGTATCACCCATGTTGTATGTAGGTTCAACGCCATCTGTATCAACACTGGCCAAGTTACTTTCCATATCAACGATTTTGCCTAGTTGACTAACAAAACTATCAACTTCATCATCTTTTAATTTTAGATTTGCTAATTCAGCAACATGTAAAATTTCATCTTTTGAAATCATTAAAATTCTCCTTAATCAAGCTACACAAAGCGTATTACTACAAAGTACTACGTTTTGCGTAACTCTTTTTCTATTAGTCCGCATCAAAAACATGTGAGTAGAACTTATTATTGGTACGTGTAACAACTGATTGCTGACTATCTACAGTTTGAATGTTGATATCAAGATCTGCATTCGAAGGTAGATACTTAGTTGCACTTTGTTGTACGAATTGAGTAAAACTAGTTATCTGCGCTAAACCATCGAATTGAGTATTAATGGTAATGTCCATTGACTTCAAGTTATTCCCATCATAATGAGCCTGTGCTGTAACACCGGACAAATTAGGGAAGTAATCTTGAATATTATTCTTGAAGTTTGCGAACGCATCAGAATCACCACTATTAATAGCAGTTTGATTATTTACCACTGGTAATACTTGATTCTTAAAGTTCAATTCTTTCCAATTGCCTAAGTCGCCACTCTTACTTACAGAATATTGGAAATAAGTTCCACCAACTAGAGTGTCTTCTGGTGCAACTGAATACAATCCAACTGTAATTGGAATATTTCCAACGTTACTCTTCTTACGTAGTCGTTTAACGACTTCTTTGGCAATACGTTCACCTTGGGCTTTTTGTTCTTCTCTACTAATAGTAGTTTGATAAGTTGCACCGTATTGTTTCTTTTGGTAGTAATCGATCTTGTTCATAGCAATACCAATTGAAATACCGGCCAGCTTATACTTACCATCTTGCTTTTGAAGATAATCTTCTTCAAGCATTTGTTGGAAGTACATTGGCGCACGTTTTGTTTCACTCTTTGAACCATTTGAAGCCGGATTCAATCCATCCGGGTTCTTCTTTGACTTGCGTCCCAACCAGTCAGTAACAGTAGAAGAAGATAAGACTTGTCCCTCTTGGAAGACGTATGAATTAGTTGAAAATTCTTTCTTCGACAAATTCAAAAGTCCACTTTCAAAACTACGGCTATTGAAAGCATTGCTATTATCAGCAGCCGTTATTCCTGAAATTGAACTAGTCTTGTACTTACCATTACTCATCAAAACATCATATGAACTTGTATCTGATGAACTAGCTGTTTGAACAGTACTTTTGCCACTATCACTACTTCCAGACGACAATCCAGAATCTTGTAAATTACCACAAGCAGTTAAAAGAAGCGAGCACATTATTACTAGTGCCGTAGCTTTTACGAATTTTTTCAAAACTTTTCTCCTACTCCTCCGCATCATCCAGATAATCAGATAATGTTGCTTCATCAATAATCTGCGTTCCTAATTGTTGAGCCTTAGTCAGCTTGCTACCGGCCTTTTCACCAGCAATCAAGATATCAGTTTTTTTAGTAACTGAACTTGTAACCTTAGCACCATAATTCTCCAACATTTCAGATAATTCCGAACGCTTATAATTCTGCAATGTTCCGGTTATAACAACTATTTTATCAGTAAAATGCTGATTTGTTTCATTAGAATTTGAACTGCCAGCAAATTCCATATTTACATTTACCGATTTCAGTTCATTGATCAAGTTCTGAACATCCTCATTTGCGAAGTAAGTAATGATACTATTGGCAATTATTTCTCCCATAGTATTAACTTCAAGAATCTCTTCCTTTGAGGCATCCATCAAGTTGTCCAAGCTTCCAAAACTTTCAGCCAAAATTCGGCCAGCCTTAGCGCCCACATGACGAATCCCTAATCCAAAGATCAAACGTTCAACTGAATTACTCTTTGAATTATCAATTGCTGTTAACAGATTATTGATCGACTTTTCTTTGAAGCCGTCCAATGTTGCTAAATCATCAGCAGTTAACTTATACAGATCAGCAACATCTTTAATCAAGCTCTTAGTATACAACTGTTCAATGATTTTTGGACCTAATCCGTCAATATTCATTGCATTTCGTGAAGCAAAATGAGTCAACTGTTCTTTAACTTGAGCTGGACACTTTGGATTAATGCACCTTAATGCAACTTCATCTTCCAAATGAATCAGCTCTGAATCACAGTATGGACAATGAGTTGGAATCTCAGCTGGAACAGAGTCATCTGGACGTTTGCTCAAAACAACTTGAGAAACTTCCGGAATAATATCCCCAGCCTTATGCAACATAACTGTGTCGCCAACTCTGATATCTTTTTGCTTGATCATATCTTCATTATGAAGTGTTGCTCTAGCAACTGTTGTACCAGCTAATTGAACTGGATCCATAACGGCTGTTGGCGTAAGAACTCCCGTACGACCAATGGTCCAAGTTATTTCTCTAACTACTGATTCAGCCTGCTCAGGTGGAAACTTGTAAGCTATCTCCCATCGAGGAACTTTAACAGTATTACCCAAACTACGCTGAGTTGACAAGTCATTTACTTTTAAAACAACACCATCAATTCCATAATCCAAGTCATCACGTACTTTTCCGTAACGTTCGATGTATTCCTTTACACCACTAAGTCCCTTTGTAACTTCAGCCGTAGGATTAACATGGAATCCTAATTCTTCAAGTGTTTGCAAGGCTTGGCTTTGAGTAGTCACATTTAAATCATCAAAAGTAACGATCGTATACATAAATGTATCTAGTTTTCTTGAGGCAGTAACTTTTGGATCCAACTGACGAAGACTTCCAGCGGCAGCATTTCTAGGATTAGCAAATACTTGTAGGCCTTCATTCTCACGTTCTTCATTCAGACGCAAGAATTCTTTCTTCGACATGAAACACTCACCACGAACCTCGAAACTTAACGGCTTGCTTAATTTCTGAGGTATTGTGCCAATTGTCTTCAGATTCTCAGTTACGTTTTCACCAATTGTTCCATTACCACGAGTTGAACCTTGAACCAGAACACCGTTCTCATAAACCAAAGAAATAGCTAATCCATCAATTTTTAATTCAACATTATAATCGACTTCTTCACCAACATTCTTCTCGATTCTGTCATTGTAATCAGCCAACTCATCTTCTGAGAAGACATCCCCCATTGAAAGCATCGGAATATCATGCGTAACTTTATTAAAATCAGGTAAGGTAACATCCCCGACCAATTGCGATGGTGAATCAGGAGTTACTAATTCTGGAAACTGCTGTTCTAACTCCAACAAACGATTATATTGTTGATCATAAACATTATCTTCAACCAACGGAGCATCTTTTGTGTAATACGCATCACGATACTCATTCAACTTTTCTCTTAATCCAGTTAATTCTTCATTGGCTTGTGATTTAGTGATTTCTGCCATCTTTTTCACCTCTTAGGTTTACAAATTATTCAGATTTCTTAATAGGAGCAAATTCAGCTAATAAGCGCTTGATACCTTCATTAGCAAAGGCAACATCTAATTCAGCATCTTTACCTTTACCATTGACCTTAACAACTGTACCTTGTCCCCACTTCTTATGCTCAACTTTATCGCCAATATTCCAGCTGACATTTTCAGCACCTTGAGCACCACTAGCCTTCTGCGTTTCATCCACCTTATAACTTGAATGAAGTGCAGCTGCATGGCGCCTTCTCGTATATGGCATTTCTGATTCTCTCTTATTAGTTCTGCTAGATGTGACACCACCAGCATTTTGGTTGACCAAGTTAAGGTGCTTATCGTCGATCTCTTCCACAAATCTTGATACTTGATTACTTTGAAGACGACCATAGAGCATACGACTGTAAGCATTAGTTAGATACAGCTTCTTTTCAGCACGTGTAATACCAACATATGCCAAACGTCGTTCTTCCTCTAACTCCTCTTGTTTCATCATTGCACGACCCAATGGGAAGATTCCTTCTTCCATACCAACTAGGAAGACAAATGGGAATTCTAGTCCCTTAGCTGCGTGAAGCGTCATCAATGTAACTTCTTGTTGGTTCTCTTCCAAATCATCTTGGTCACTGACCAATGAAAGCTCAGTTAAAAATGATTCAAGTCTGGTCTCATCAATATCAGGATCTGGCTCGTACGATTGATCGAATTGAGTTGTAACAGTCAAAAGTTCTTCAATATTCTCAATTCTTGATTGAGATTCAAGGTTATTTTGTTGTCTTAATTCATCAAGATATCCTGATTTATCAAGCAAGTGGTCCATTAAGTCAGTCATCGAAATAGTCTTAGCTTCTTCGGCCAAATCATCAATTACCTTGGCAAATACCGCAAAAGTCTTTCTTGGCTTAGCAGGTAATGACGACAATTCAATGTTTTCAGCAGCTTCTAGTAAAGACCAGCTGTGTTCATCGGCATATCTTTGAAGCTTCTCAATTGTACCTGGTCCGATACCACGCTTAGGACTATTGATAACACGTTGAAAACTCATAGAATCATCACGGTTAGCAACCAATCTCAAGTAAGCCATAATATCTTTGATTTCTTTACGATCATAGAACTTATGTCCACCAATGATCTTATAAGGAATATTAGCTTGTAAGAACTTCTCTTCAAATGTACGAGATTGGGCATTAGTACGATAAAGAATGGCAAAATCACCATAATTGTAATTTTTCAAAACCAAGTCTCTAATTTGAGAAACAACATACAATGCCTCATCTGACTCGTTTTGGCCACGATAGAAGTTAATATCATCACCCTGAGCATTATCAGTCCAAAGTTCCTTAGGCTTACGTTCAGTATTATTGCTAATAACCTCATTAGCGGCATCTAGAATTGTCTTAGTTGAACGATAATTTTGTTCCAGTTTGATAGTCGTAGTTTCAGGATAATCTTTTTCAAAATTCATAATGTTCTTCATATTAGCGCCACGCCAGCCATAAATACTCTGGTCAGCATCACCAACAACACAAACGTTGCGATACTTAGCACCCAATTGTTGAACTAACTTGTATTGAGCCTCATTAGTATCCTGGTATTCATCGACGTGAATATATTGGAACTTAGTTTGATAATAATCCAACACATCAGGACATTGCTCAAACAAAATATTTGTCTGCATGATCAAGTCATCAAAGTCCATGGCTTGATTCTTTTCCATTTCTTTAGCATATGCGTCATAACAATTAGCCACAATTTGTTCAAACGGTGACTTAGCATTCTGTGCAAAATCAGCAGGTGTCAACAAATCATTCTTAGCGTTACTAATAGCACCAAGAATAGCTCGAGGGTCGTATTGTTTAGGATCAAGATTCATACGTTGAACAATTTGCTTCATCAAAGTACGTTGTTCCGATGGGTCAGAAATCGTAAATGATCTCGACTTACCCATCTTATCAATGTCACGCCTTAAAATACGCACACAAAGAGAATGGAAAGTTGAAACCCAGACATCATTTGCAGATTCTCCAAGTAATTTTCCAATTCTCTCTTTCATCTCTTTGGCAGCCTTATTGGTAAAAGTAATAGCTAGAACATGCCAAGGCATTACATTCTTGTTCTCTATTAAGTATGCAACACGATGCGTTAGTACACGTGTCTTACCACTACCAGCACCAGCCATGATCAATAGTGGCCCTTCAGTCGCAACAACAGCTTCTTGTTGTTCAGTATTCATACCTTTTAACATTGTGTCATCCAATTTAAACTACCTCAAATCCTTAATATATCAACATTTAACAAAAAACATCTATTTTACATTGTAGCAAATTTTTCGTGACAATAATACTATTTAGAGCGTGTCGAGAGGCGGTTAAACTTTGAGCACTGCCTAGGTTAATGAAGGGGTCACGAAGTGACACATTTATTAATCGTAGCAGGCACAGAAGTTTGCCTCTCGTAAGCGCATTTCGACAGAGCACGTCGAAGAATGGGAATGTCCGAGCATTACCTAGGATAAAAAGTGTGACACGAAGTGTTACATTTTTTATTCGTAGTAAGCGGAGCGACGTTGTTCTTCGTAAGCGCATTTCGACAGAGCACGTCGAAGAACGGGAATGTCCGAGCATTACCTAGGATAAAAAGTGTGACACGAAGTGTTACATTTTTTATTCGTAGTAAGCGGAGCGACGTTGTTCTTCGTAAGCGCATTTCGACAGAGCACGTCGAAGAACGGGAATGTCCGAGCATTACCTAGGATAAAAAGTGTGACACGAAGTGTTACATTTTTTATTCGTAGTAAGCGGAGCGACATTGTTCTTCGTAAGTGCGTTTTAATATAACGCAACCCAAAACCCAACAAAAAAAAGACATCTGCATCCGCAAACATCTTTTCCATCAAAACTATTCTAATCCAACACGTTTGAATATTTCATCAACATGTTGTAAATGCCAGTGATAATCAAAGGCATCATCGATATCTTCTTTAGATAACTTATCTGTAACACGACTATCAGCTTCCAACAATGTACGGAAGTCCTTCTTTTCATCCCAAACTTCAGCAGTCTTAGGTTGAACAATATCATAAGCCTGTTCACGGCTAAGGCCAGCTTCAACAAGTTTGAGCATAACACGTTGTGAAAAGATCAATCCGTGTGTCATGTTCATATCTTCCATCATCTTATCAGGGAATACTGTTAGATCCTTAGTGATTTTAGTGAAACGAGTCAAGATATAATCCAATAATTCTGTTGTATCAGGAATAATGACACGTTCAGCAGAACTATGAGAAATATCACGTTCATGCCACAATGGAACATCTTCCAATGCTGTGAAGGCATGTCCTCTAATGACACGTGCTAGTCCAGTAACATTCTCTGAACCAATAGGATTACGTTTGTGAGGCATTGCTGAAGAACCCTTTTGACCAGCAGCAAAATATTCTTCTGCTTCACGTACTTCGGTTCTTTGTAAATGTCTTACTTCCAAAGCAAAACGTTCAATTGAAGTGGCAATCAATGCCATTGTTTGGATATATTCAGCGTGAAGATCACGTGGAAGAACTTGTGTAGAGATTTCTTGAGCACGAATACCAAGTTTCTTACATACCAATTCCTCAACCTTAGGTGGAACATTGGCAAAACTACCAACAGCACCACTGATCTTACCAGCTTCAACACCCTTAGCGGCGTGATCAAAACGTTCAATATCACGTTTGATCTCTGAATACCAGTTAGCGAGTACCAAACCAAACGTTGTTGGTTCAGCGTGCACACCGTGAGTACGACCGATCATAACTGTATCTTTGTATTCTAGTGCCTTCTCCTTAACTACTTCTAAGAAAGTATCCAAGTCTTCTCGGATAATATCATTAGCTTGTTTCATTAAGTAACCATAAGCTGTATCAACAACATCAGTTGAAGTAAGTCCGAAGTGAACCCACTTTCTTTCTGGTCCTAAATAACGTGACACGTCACGTGTGAATGCTACGACATCGTGTTTTGTTTCTTTTTCAATTTCTTTAATTTCATCAACATTGAACTTGGCGTTTTTAGCAACCAGTTTTGCATCTTCAACAGGAACTTCGCCTAATTCACTCCATGCTTCAGTTGCGGCGATTTCAACCTCTAACCAAGCTTGAAATCTATTTTGATCTGTCCAAATGGGGCTCATTTTTTTAGTTACATATCTGTCAATCATAAGTTATTCTACTCTCCAAATATTAGTTGATAAGATATCTTCCTTTAGCTCATCTGCATCATCAGAAACTACCGATATATACCCAACATCCCGGCTAGCTTCATTTTTAGCTTTGAATCCTGTGTAATAATTGAATTTCCATTGCGCCTTTTCCTGCAATAGATCCAAACTCTGAGGCAAGTTACCCTCAACAATTTTGAGAGTTGCCGCATTTACCATTGGATATATTTCTGGAATTGGCCAGTCACAAATTGCTCGAATATGTAATTCAAATTGCGATACTCCTGTGGCTTCTTGATAAACATTAGCCGAATAATTAATGCCTGGAAAAATCCGTTTGACATATAATACATCAGCTTGCGATAACAAGAACCCAATTCCGAAGATTCCGACATAGTTCAGCTTATTTGCAATCTTTAATGCTACACGTTGCATTTCAGCTTCAACATCTGGATCGTTCTTTTTGAATAGATAAGAACTCATCAAATGTGAACCATCATAAATCTCCCTGATCATTGGAAATGTGTGAACCTTGCCATTCTTACTCTTGCTGACCATAACTGAATACTCAGCTTTTGTATCGATCCAGGCCTCCAGAATATAAGTACCATTTTCAAGTAGTTTTGTCAGATTATTAACATCGTTATAGTTGTAAATAACATGGCGTTTCAAAACCGTCTGATTTTTCTGGATAGGCTTGAGAATGCAAGGGAACCCTATTTCCTCTACCGCCTTTTTAATATCATCAGTCGTTACGATTGAAAAGAACGGTGGTACATTGATGTTCAAATCATTAAGAAATGTCCGCTCAATGTACCTATCTTGAGCAATCGATAACAACTCTGATCCCTGAGCAACATTGAATTCAACTTCAAGTTGCTTCAAAAGATCACCATTGAAGTTCTCGTCCATATACAAAAGGAGGTCACTTCTATGACCCAGTTCACTTAGATTATCAATATTCTCTAATTCGCCGATTATATAATTATCCGCAGCTTGTGTCGCAATATCATCTTCTTCAGACGTCAAAAGCATGGTCCTGAAGCCCATTCTTTTAGCTTCCAATTCGAATAAATATGTCTCACTACCGCCGCCAATTATTCCTAGAGTTTTACCGGGCGCAATAAAAGTCATAAATCCACCTTCCTATGAAACGAACTTCTAATTAGTCGTTTTCAGGTTCAAAAACAACTTGTCCATTATCAAAGGCTTTAATACGAGCCAATGAATAAATTGGAGTTCCTGCTTTATCAATCATTTGTCTTCCCTTTTGGAATGACTTTTCAATAACAATTCCGATACCTGCCAGATCTGCTCCAGCATCTTCTATAATTGTGTTCAAACCATTGACAGCTTGACCATTAGCTAAGAAGTCATCGATAATCAAAACCTTGTCATCGCTAGATAAGTACTTCTTAGCAATACTGATATGGTTAGATGTCTTTTTAGTAAAAGAATAAACCTCGGAAGTATATAGATCATCGTTCAATGTAACTGATTTGTGCTTTCTAGCAAACACTACCGGTACACCAAATTTCAATCCTGTCATAACTGCCGGAGCAATTCCTGATGATTCTACAGTCAGAATTTTATTGATCCCTGAGTCCTTAAAACGGTTGTAAAACTCCTCACCCATTTTTTCCATTAACATTGGATCAACTTGATGGTTTAAAAAGCTGTCTACTTTAAGCACATCTTTCCCAATCACACGACCATCTTTTTTAATTCTTTCTTCTAATTCTTTCACTACGTTATCCCCCATTTATAGAATAATTAGAGTCTATCATATTTTGATTTTCACTTGATACCTTCATCATACTTTTTTAGATTATATTTTTGTATAATCCGAATAATTTTACTTGTATAACCCGGATCAGTCGCATATCCATCAGTTTGAAGTGCCACAGCGGCATCAATATAATCCTTCGATTGTATGACTTGTTTGTATTGTTCGGAATTCCATGACGTACCATTGACTAATAATTCAGCATGATCCTTCATTGACTCCCTAAAATCTGAATAAACTCTAAAACGTCCGTTTATAGTAATCCATTGACCATTTGTATACTCTTTAGTTTGTAACACTTTGGTGTTGCTGGGATCATCGCCCTTAACACCATAATAATTATTATAATCCTTTGCGAGCGAACTATTACCCCAATCACTTTCCAATATGGCCTGTGCAATAGTTATGCTCGGAAGCACTCCATATTCTTTACCCAAGGTAACGGCATACGGAGCAATTTTTTTAACAAAGGTATTACGTTCTTGATGAACCTCTTCAACCCTAGTAGCTTCTCGATATTGTGTGTACCGACGATAACCAAAGAATCCGACGAAAATCACTGCAAAAATTATAACCAAAGTAATTACAGATGTATTATTGTTGTTCTTCCTTCGTCGATTAGTTCGACGATGGGTATATCTTCTATTTTGCGGCAATTGTTTAATATCCCTTTTTTGTCATTATTTTCTATTATAGCTGATATATTTGAAAAAATTATGACAACGCAGGCTTAATTAATCTTTTCTTCAGTTTTAAATTTCTTACTGTGATAATACAACAGCCAGCATATCAAAGCGATTATTTCTAACCCAGCTGTGAACAAGAATATACTACGATATCCAAACCCGTTAGCAATTCCCGCAGCCATCATAGGACCAATGACACTTCCCATCGACTGAGCCGACTGATTATAACTGAATATTCGTCCAAATATTGCTTGTGGCACCATCTGCACCGTCAAGATTTGAATGGCTGGAAGTAATGCCGCATCAGCAACCCCCAAGATAAATCTCAGTATGGTAAATTGCCAGACGTTTTGTATAAGACTAGTCATAAACAATACAATAATTGCCAATACCAAAAAAATCATCAAATTATTCTTTGCACCCAATTTATCGATCAGTCGTCCTACAATGCCAGCCATTAAAATGGTTGCCAATCCTGGTGCCGCCGCAACCATTCCTGTAACAACATTTAAATTATTGCTAGAAGGCAGAAGCTCCTTGACGAACAAACTGACCATTGGTGTAATTGCATTGGTTGTTGCTTGAATTGCCAGTAATGAAACAAACAAAGCAATGAAGAATCCACTGCCGATTTTTTTCATTGCTGGCAATACAGGCTCTAGTTCATCCCTAGTAATAGGAACAAAATTCTCCTTAACTCCCAATAATGTCGTAATAAAAACCGTTGCCATTAATAAACTCGTTACAAAAAATGCTCCTCGATATCCAACTAAGGTAGCCAAAACTCCACCCAATATCGGTCCAGTCAAAGAACCAGTAATGCTCCCTGTTACAAGTTTGCTCATAACTCGTCCACGTTTATCTACTGGTGCTTCAACAGACATTAAGGCATTAGCATTATTGATATATCCGGAAAAAGCACCTTGCAATGCCCGGAAAAATAACAGAAACCAAACATTAGGAGACATGCCTACCAGAAAAATCGTAACAGTCATTACCCCTGATGCACGAAGACACATCAGTTTTCGTCCCTTTTGATCTGCCAAACGTCCCCATAACGGCGAAACAATCGCCTTAGAAAAATATGTTAAAGAAAATGCCAATGCACCCAAAAAGTTCAATTCAGTATTGGAAAAGTCTCCCAAAGTGTTTATGTACAAAACAATAAATGGCAACGTCATCGCATTACCCAATTCAGTGAGCATACTACCAAACCAGACAACTCTGAAATTTTTTTGCCAATTAACTGTAACCTGATTCATTAGTTCAACACCCCTTAAATTTAAACCATAATTGTATCGAACCAATGTAAATTTTATGTTTCATTATTGTAAAGATTCTGTATAGTTCAAAAAAAGGGTAATAAAAAAGCCAGCTCTCTCGAGCTGACTTCTGACTTTAAATGTTATTAGTCTTTAACAACGTTTGAAGCTTGTGGTCCACGATCGCTATCTTCGATATCGAATGTTACGGCTTGACCTTCTTCAAGTGTCTTGTAACCGTCACCTTGGATGGCTGAGAAATGTACGAATACATCACTACCATCTTCGCGAGTAATAAAACCATAACCCTTTTCTGCGTTAAACCATTTTACTGTTCCATGTTCCATCAGACTGTTCCTCCTGATAACTAATATTTGTGCATTATCTCGTGGTACATCATGGAAGAAAGCCTTTAATAGATAAAACCATTCGAACCATTAACCATTCAAAAATACAACTCTTATATTACCATGTATCCGGAATCATTTCAAATCGTACAAGGGATTCTGCTTAAATAAATTACTATAAAAAATTACAAATTTACTTGTTTTTTATATGGTATTGAATTTTGTGCTCCTTGCTCTTGTACCGTGAATGAAGACGCTTTACTTGCAACAGTCATTGCCTCTTCCAAATTGCTCAAGTCACTCTTCAAATTAGCAGCTAAGTAGCCAATGAAAGTGTCCCCCGCAGCAGTCGTGTCGACAGCCTTAACTTTGAATGCATTTACGAATCCAAACTTGTTATCAACCAACGAATAGAATGATCCTTTTGAGCCAACTGTGATGATAACTGTACCAACACCCATCTTGTGTAATTCAGCTGATGCTGCCTTCATAGAATCAACATCGTTGACTTTAATTCCAGTAATGGCTTCTGCTTCGATTTCGTTTGGAGCAATAATATCTGTATTCTCAAGCAATTCACTAGGAATATCACTCTTAGCTGGAGCTGGATTCAAAATAGTAACTACTCCATGAGCTTTGGCAATCTTGAACATTTCAATTGTGGCTGGAATTGGTGTTTCAAACTCCGAAATGACACAGTCAGCAGAAGAAATTGCTTCTTCTGCTTCATGAATATCATCAACAGTAATAGTTTGATTAGATCCACCATAAATCAAAATACTATTTTGGCCTTTATCATCTAGTAAGATATAAGCCTTACCAGTTCCGGCTTTTTCATCTTCTGTAACATGTTCAATATTCAATCCATCATGTTTGAAAGTATCGATCATAAAATCAGCCGCATGATCCTTACCGATTTTACTAATAAATGACGTCTGTGCACCAGCTCTAACAGCAGCGATTGCTTGGTTGGCACCTTTACCACCACCAGCAACAGAACGGTCATGCATAGCCATTGTCTCACCAGGAAGTGGTAATCTTGCAATATTTAAAATTGTATCAACGTTAATTGACCCAAGAACTACAATTTTTTTCATAAATAATATTTTCCTTTTCTATCTAATCTAAAATACTACTCCACTCTCTAACAAGATATTTGAATATGGAGTCTCTTCACCTGTACGGATAAATGCTTTTGTATCGCTTAGGTCCTTCTTCATTTGTTCATGTGGCATAAATTCGATAGGAATATCACCAACAACCTTTTTAACAGCTGCCAATTGTTCTGGATTTTGTACTTTGATTTCTTCAGCAAGATAAACCTTTTGAACTTGTAGTTCACTTAAGACATTTTCAAGAACTTGCATGAAACTAGGAATACCAGATTCCAATGCCAAGTCGATCTTTTCAGTATCTGAAGGTACAGGCATTCCTGCATCCCCAATACCAATTGTGTCAAAGTGACCCATTTGAGCAATGACACGAGATATGTCTGAATTAATAACTCTTGTTTTTTTCATGAAATCTTCACCTTTTTCTGTAATCGTTTGCATTAGTATTCTAACATAAGAGAACTTATATTCAATTATTTAATGACAATCAGTCTACAAAACAATTATTGATAGATATTAAATTAACGTCTATCCTATTGATAACAAAACCTATTTAAACATATAAGGATGGACAAATGAAAAGAACAGTTAAACTAAGCTTTTACGTCATTATTTTCTTGATTTTCGCCCTGATCGGCTACTGGATGCCCATGGTCGGTGACGACTTAAACTGGTGGAGCGGCTGGGGATTACAGTACTTTTCAAGTGGTAACTTCACATATTACGACGGAAGATATCTCGGAGATTTATTGATAATCTCAATGATGAAATTCAAGTTTATTGCATTCCTAGCATATGGTATCTTCCCCACACTGATCGTTTACCTGATTCAGAAGATCCGTGAAGAAATCTCACCTGCTAGAAATATTGGCCTTGTTTCATCCGGTATCGCCACGTTGATGTTTCTTCTTGTTCCCAAATTAATTTTCAAACAAATTTGGGGTTGGCATTCCGGTTTTGCAAATTATGTCCCCAGTGCCGTATTTCCATTATTTCTACTATATTTAGTAATCAAGAATATCGATAATAAAAATAGTCATTATCTGCGTACGCCTACATTGTTAATTTTCTTTGCAGCATTATTTGCCCAATTCTTTGCTGAACATATCACTTTGCTAAATTGCTTTAACATTGTATTGGTATGGTTATTATTTAGGAATAGATTTAGTCCATCATTCAAAAAGGTCATGTACATAATAATGGGAGGTAACTTCTTAGGAGCTATATTAATGTTCATCAATGGTGCCTATACCAAGGTACTTACCGGTAGTGATCCATATCGCCATGTTAATGGGACACAAGACACTCTCTTGACATACTTCCAAAATTACTTTTCTAAGAGTCATATAGTCATTGGATTCACAGTTATCATTGTTGCAGCTTTGATCATTGTCTTCTTATCCTTTAAACTTAAGAATCAAAAACGAGCTATAACCAACATTGGTCTAATTTTATCTAGTGCCGTTTCAATTGCACCATTTATCGTTATCTCTCCATTTGGTTCAAGATGTATTTTTGCAGCTTATACTTTCTGTACCGCACTGATAGCAATCAACTTAGATATAATCCTCGACGCATATCAAAAGTATCTATTTCCTCTGGTCACCATTGCCTTAATTGGTGTCGGACTCAAGACGGATTATATTGCTAATGATTATGGCAATACATTCAGTATTGCGAAGAATTATTCAGCATTCCAGACACAAAATAATCGCAACATATATTACATTCCTTCATATAAGAATACCGATTATATTTGG
Source organism: Companilactobacillus hulinensis (assembly GCF_003946555.1). Taxonomy (GTDB): domain Bacteria; phylum Bacillota; class Bacilli; order Lactobacillales; family Lactobacillaceae; genus Companilactobacillus; species Companilactobacillus hulinensis. The sequence continues at coordinate 69,651 of NZ_RHOO01000006.1, forward strand.
TCAAATGATACTTCGAACGATCCAATGTTCAAAGCTTACTACATCATTCATAAGAATCTGCCCGTTCAAGCTATAAACTATGCCGATTGGACAGATGCCTTAAGAATAGTTAATAAGAAGAAATACGATTCTAAAAATTCCTTCATGACCGCATTCGATGAGCAAATTCAACATAAGGTAAAATTAATTGAAGAAAAAAATTCTAAGTAACTAAATATTATAATATTTATATTTAATATTATGTCTGATACGAGGCTAATTTATATACTTTTCATTCATATAAGTTGTGATATACTAATTTTCGTAGCAAGTTGCTACCCCAATCAAGCAACTTGCTGTATTCCGTATTTAGATATCTGCCTCTAGTAAAAAAGACCAACTCCACCGCCGGAGTTGGTCTTTTTTTGCTTTGTCGCCTACGTTTAGAAACAACCATCCCGCTATAGTTTAGAACAATTCCCTAAGCTGGAGGTAGCAAGAAATTTCAACAGCCGTGAATATGGCGAAGCCATAGGACGAGCTTTAAAACTTTGCAAAGCAAAGCTTTAAAGTCGAGGTTCGAGACCAAGGCTCGAACCGGTCCACACGGCACATGAAATATCTTGATACCGGAAGCAAAAACCCAAACCACTATTCAACATCAAATACATAATCAGAAGAATAAAATGGGATTCGATAAGCACGATATGCATAAGCTTTCGAAGAAGAATTCTTAACTGTTAAATTGAACACTTGATTACCTTCAGAATCTACCTCAATAATATTACTTTCATTACCATTATCTTTGTAGCCAAAATCAATCAGTGTATTGCCGTTTGATTCACGCTCGGCATAACCAATAATACTTGTAAAATTAGTCTTACCAAGACTCTTACCATACGACCACGTCTGATCAATAGTCATATTCTTGGTATTGATCTTGTATTCAACAGCTTGAGAATACTTACCTGAAGTCTTCTTATCACCATTTGTGACATCGATATTATTATCGTAAAGGATGATATCTTCACTATCACCATCATGTTTTAATAGATACAACCCATGTTGTCCACCTGTAATAGTGGTTCCAATTGTTGATGTTAATATCTTGTCTCGATATTTCTTTGGCCAGGTTGCTTTCTTCTTGCCACTATAGATCCAGATTATTTTATTGGTCTTATAATCAAGCTTCATGATCATATCTTGATTACGACCAGAAATCATTATGCTGTTATCTGAAGAATCGTAATCAAGCGCATTTTGATGGAACCAATCTATTTTCCCATCCGATCCAGCTTTATATTTTTTATACATTGAACTTGGAAGAATTTTCTTCAAGTCAATGACTTTGACAACCTTTCCCGTCTTATGGGAAATTTGAACCATGACATCCTCTTTGTACTTGGATCCGTCACTAACAGTCGCTAAAATATCGTGGTTTGGTAATTCCAACAAATCGTGATGGATCACAGTTGTTTCGTCTTTGGCATTACCACTGTCATTAGATTTTGTACCCGGATCAAAACTGTATTCTTTATACACACGTCCGAGTACATCTGTTTCTATTAAATCATTGTAAACTTGAGAACTCTCTTTCTTTTTAGTCAAAACGAGCATACGCCCATTAGAAATCTGTTCAATTGTATGTTGCGAATATTCTGTCAAATACCATCTAACATTGCCATCGGCATCAACGGCAAACGGTTCTTTAGTTGTTCGATTAATAATTGTCAGTTTATTATCACCAATATCCATCTTGGATTTATCAGTATTCTTAACCGTGATAGTTGCATTCTTAATATATTTAGGAAGTACACCGGTTTTCACCCGTAGAGTCTTGGTCTCAGTTGTTCCGTTTTTATAAGTTACTGTAATAGTCACTTTATTATTTTTGTTAGCATATAAACCAACTATTGGAACTTGATGTGTTTTAGAATATCCACCATTAACTTTGTTAGTAATACTTGTGTTGTCACTCTCACCTTCTACGGTATAAGTAACTTTAGCATCTTCATCCGTTTGAAAGATTGCCAAAGCAGTGAGTGGTGACGTTTTGTATGGATTAACTTTTACATACGGATCACTCAATGTATATGCGGAATCTTCAACCGCTTTTTTATAAGTAGCGGTTAACTTCTCCTGAGCTTTCTCTCTAGTCGTAACAAGTTTTGATCCAACATTCTTCTTAATCTGTGCATCAGTTAATATTTTTTCGTTAGCACTATCTGAACTAGTTTTAGAACATGCTACTACAATTAACGATAAAAACGCTAAAATAATAGCCATAAAAGCTAGCTTTCTTCGCAATTGTCATACTTCCTCTCAATTTGACTTGGAATTTTCATTCCTCACTGATTGTAAGATGAAATCAATTTATACGTATTTAAAACACGCTAAGAGTATTCTAAGAAATTCTTATATTGTTTACTTAATATAAGCTCAATTGTATTTATTTCACTTTTGGAAAAAGTCTCTTACAAAATGTGAATCAAAATAACAGACAAAGGATAGTATTATAGTAGCTGTAATAAAGATAGATACCTCGTATATAACACACAAGATAAGAAACATATAAAAGTTCTACTGGCATAGAACTTAAGCAAAAAAAAAGATATTCACAGCTGGCACTGTGAATATCAACACACACAATATAAAGATTTGAATTTAATTAATTTACAGATGAAGTAAATGATTGTTCAACAACATCAAACATAGCAACATATGTATCTGGAGCTACACGCAAGAATGGCATACCGTCAGCAGTATAAATGGCAGTATCGGAGTACCACTTTGTACCTGCTTGTAACTTCAATTTACTACTCTCCTCGAATTTATGATTGTAGACAGAAACCTCATGGTCTGTGGCTACTTTAATAATTTCGGGGCGTTTTTTGTATAGAAAACTATCGTCAGAGCTCAAAAACTCATTGGCAGATACTTGATAGTAATCCTTGCCGTCGATTTTAGTTACGTTACTTACTGACCAAGTACTAGAATCATCTAGACTGTTACTTGTCTTTTCCCCAGAAGCATTGTATAAAGTTGCATCAGCATTTGAATCTGTGCTTACTTCAACCTTATAGTTAGAACTAACACTTTGAGCTTGAGCAGTAGCTGCTGGAGCGACTGCAGCACTTGTACTCAATAGAGCCATAGCTAACAATACGATCGCATTTTTTTTCATAATATTTCCCTCGTATATATATATTTATTTTTAATTTTGAAATTCAAAAATCACACAAAATAGGACACACAAAAAGTTCTACTGGCATAGAACTTAAAACTTAAGCAAAGAACACACACAACAACGTTGTCTAGACAAGTTTGCAGTTTGTCTAATTGTTATTGTTAGCTTTATATTACAAAATTTAGTAAACAATTACAATACATATGGTCTATTTATTATTATTAATTTTTTAATAATTTGCATTAAAAAAGCTTGAAATCGCTATCATTTGGCGGTTTCAAGCTTTTTTGCTTTCTATTCATGAATTTGCATTTTTTCTAATAAATTTTTATTATCAGATAACTTAGCAAAATAGTAAGCGGCATCTTTTAATTCACGATATTCAGACTGTTTCTTGGGATCATCTTCTATAGCTTCAGCAGCATAATAATGTAGATAATCTACAAAATAAGTCGTGTGTCGCTGTTTAGCAAGAGAAATTCCACGATCACTGAACTCACGTGCCTTTTTATTCAATCCCAATTCAACGTATGCACCAGCAAGTGATTTACAAATATAAATGACTTCAACTTCATTGGCGTTTGGTATTTGTAGACTCTCTTTGGTAGCACCTTCGATCATTTCAAAATAATACGTAGCACGATCGTTATGTCCTTGTTTCAAATAATTCATACCCTTAAATAAATATGTTAATAAAGTATAAATATCATATACGTCTGATTTGGTTAATTGTAAGACTTTATCTAATGTGAACAGCGAATCATCAAAGTTATCATTGTAATATTCCAACGCACCTTTAATCAGATTCACTTGTTTCAAATCATTATCGCTTAATTTACTATGAAGCATTTCAAGCTTCTCGGAAATTTCACCAGTATTATCTAATAGTAGATCACGTTCTAAGGAATCCAGGATACTCTCTTCTTCAGAAGTTGAATTGCTTGAAAAATCACTGAACACATCATTCAAACTCAGTTCCAGTCTCAAACAAATTTTAGTAAGAATATTCACCGTTGGAGCAATATTATGCTTTTCAATTTTACTTATCGTGTTCTGAGTACAAATATCCGTTGCTAATTCTGTTTGTGTAAGATGCATACTTCTTCTCTTATCGTATATGACTGATCCTAGAAACATTCTCTTTCACTCCTATTATTGGGATAAATTTCATAATTAATAATACCACATAGGATATTAAATAGTCCTTTTATGATAAATAAGTTTTTTACTACCATTGTTATGGTAATATTCAGGTACATGAAACGATTTATATTTTGGGGCATTTGTGTTGAGTTTATTCACTATTTTGAAGATAATTTACATTTCATTTAAACATAAGCAAGAAGAGAATATCATATAATGATTTATTTAAGCACTATATCTTATCAGGTCATGGATTTAATTAATAATATACTTTTCTTTTTATTAATTTTCATTATAATCCCACAAACACGATCCAAACTAAATGTGATACTGGCCATTTTGGCTAGTATCACATTTAGCTTTATAGACCTATATCATGACAGTACAGGATTGTTACTACCTATTGTAAGCTATTTCTTTCTATTTAGAACTTACAAACCAAGAGTCGTCAATCGAATTCTGACACTCATCACCAGTACACTTATCAATGCTTTTTCTCAAAGTTTGTCTGGTTTAATAGCATTAAAACTATTTAACTATGACGGCCACATGCTAGAGATGTTGATCAGTAATGTTATTGGGAATTACATTATTGCATTATTAATAGTTTATTCTGGAATTTTTACCGTTCATTGGCTCAGCAGATATATTGATTTCAACGATAAGATAATCGTGATGATAATTACATCTGCTCTAGCAATTCTTTTAATGGGACTGATAGCCTTAACAATCGTATCGAGAATTTTGAACGTTCAATTGGAGTATATGCAGACAAATATCATTTTAAGCGCAATCATATTTATTTTCATTTTTCTCGGAACTTTGTACTATATTGCTGGATACCTTAAACAACAGCGCGCTATCAAGGAATTAGACAAACTAAAGGAAAATCGCCTGTATATTAAAGAACTAGAAGACAGTTATAACGAAATGCGCAAGTTCAAACATGACTATAAGAATCTCTTGTTATCACTATCAATTCAGCTGCAAGACAATCAAAATACCGCTGCTTCTGAAACAATCAATAAATTATTGAAAGACTCTAGTATTGAGCAAGCTTCCAAATTGAATTACCCCGGCTTGTTCAGTTTAAAAGATGAGCTCATTCGCGGAATAATCATCAGCAAACTTATCACAGCCAAGAATGAAAATATCGCTACTGCTGTAGAAATTGCTCCTGATATTAATATCTCCAGAAATGACTCAATTACAATAACTCGGATACTAGGAATTCTTTTTGACAACGCAATTGAGGCTTGTCGAAATGAATCCCATCCCTTTTTGGACTTTGCTTTGATCAGCGATCCTAAATATACCGAGTTTATCATAACAAATAATACGGCCCCCAATGCCAAAATCAATTTAAATCAAATTTTTTCAAATGGTTTTTCAACCAAAGAGAATCACAGTGGACTTGGTCTAACCAATGTTCAAGAATTAGTAAATAAAAAACCAAATTTCTTTTTAAAAACAAAGTTCGAGAATGACGAATTTACTGTCATTTTAACGATTGAAAAGGAGAATTAGATTTTGTTAAACGTTGCTATATGTGAAGATAACCTGGAGTTAATCAATGTTTATCGATTAATTTTTAAAAATTACATGAAAGAACATCCCGAACACGAAATGCGCATTGTTGTCTCAACAGGCAATCCTAGTGAATTGGAGAACTACATTAAATATCGTAGTGATAATAATCCAATGTTCTATTTGCTTGATATCGAATTCGCTGATTCGGAAACAAAAGGTATCGACATTGCTGCAGAAATTCGTAAGAATGATGCTACAGCAAAAATAGTTTTTGTCACTACTCACGAGGAACTGGCTTATTTAACGTTTAAAAGAAAAATCGAACCTCTCGACTATATCCGTAAAGAAGACGGAATCAAAGCTATGAACGAATCACTATACAAAGACCTAGATGTTACGTTCGAACGTCTGCATGAGTTGAATTCACAACGACGCCGAATGTTCCATTATAGCTTAGGTTCACGTGATTACACAGTTGATATTTCTACAATCAATTACTTGGAAACATCATCTAGTTCACATAAGATATTCCTGCACACACTCACTGAGATCACCGAATTCAGAGGCAATCTCAACAGCATTGAAGAAGAATTCTCCAACTTGTATCTAGCTCACAAAAGTATCCTCGTTAATATCAACAATATTCGTTCAGTTGATTCAATGAACAAAATGATCTATTTCAATGACGGATCTAGTTGCGAGGTTTCTAGACGTAAATTGCCTGGACTCAAAAGACAGATTGCACAGTAATCACTTGTTACTGTGCTTTTTGTTTGCAAAAAAGCCTGTAATCCAAAATCGGATTGCAGACTCTTTTTGACTTAATGTTCGAAAGTTGAACGTGTTGTCACACTCTTCTAATATGCTTCAGTAAAACTCTGTGAAATAACTTCATACATTGGAACATATTCATTCGGTGCAACTCTGACGAATGGCATTCCTGATGAAGTATAGATCACTGTGTCTGAATACCAATAAGTATCAGACTTCAAGGCAACTGATGTACTCTCGACAAAACTATGACTATAGACATCGACTTCACCACTGGAATCCTCCACTTCGATGATTTCTGGACGCAATTGATACAAATAACTATCTTTAGAACTTAAATATTCATCATAACCAACTCTAAATAACTCTGAACCATCATTTTGATCTAAGATTCTTCCTACCTTCCAATTACTCTTATCGGGTAATGACTTTCCAATTGATTCTCCGGTAGAATTATATAGCTTTCCTGGATTTGAGCTCACTTCGGCAAGATAACCTGCACCAGTCACTGACTCAGCTTGTACCGTATTATAATGTAGTGAAGAAAAGCTCATAAGAAGCAAAGCTAATATCATTGAGATAATAGTTTTCTTTTTCACTTTTCCGTCTTCCTTTATCTTAGATTAAAGCCGATTCTAAGCTGATAAATATCAAAATACAAAAAAATTGCATACAAAAAATTAAATATTTGTTTTAATATTTTAATTGTTGTACATTTTGAACATAAAAAACGACCTACTAATTAAAGTAAGTCGTTCATCAATACTACTTATTTATGCGGGTAAGAAGATTCGAACTTCCACGGAGATAATTCTCCACAAGATCCTTAGTCTTGCGCGTCTGCCAATTCCGCCATACCCGCGTACAAGTAATATTTTACATTTCATTAATTTCAATATCAAGAGCAAGTTCAATGAAATTTACTTAAATATTGATATTTTTGATAAATTTCAACTTTCCACGACATTTTCCACAGACAAAACGTCTGGTATCGATTTTTCTCACACGTTGATATATTGTATGGCACTTAGAACATTCGTAAACATGAACTGTTTTGTGCTTATTAGTATTATTCAGTGACGGTGCGAATCTTAACCCTCCCACTTGTTTCAATAATACTTTGAACTCATGGTCCTTATGTTGTGACGGCATCCCAGAATTATAGAGATGGTAATGGCAGAGTTCATGTTTAATAACACCAACCAGAGTTTCCATTCCATATTGTTGGTAAATCTTAGGATTAATATCTATATGTCTATCCTTAAGATGGAATCTACCACCGGTCGTCCGCAAACGATTATTAAAGAACGCTTCATGAACAAAAGGTTTCCCAAAGTATTCTTGGGAAACCTTTTTTATTAGAACAGTTAATTCTGAATCATTCATTAGATTTCAGTCATCTTTTGCATGTACTTAGAAAACTTGTCCATGTTCTCATCTTGAACTTTTTCAGCTGTGTTGAATTTCTCACGATCAATAGTTTGGTCTTCATTGATACTGTCAGTCATATCAGCACATCCCTCAACGTACTTCTTAAATGCTGAAACAAGTGACATATGTGTACCCATATATCTTGCAGGTGCTTTTGCCTTTTGCAACTTAGCTAGTAGTGATTGGTAGTTCTCTGTACCACTCTTAAAATCATGCATGATCTTTGTGTATTCAACTGCATCGATTTTTTCTACTTGATCACGGTCCAAAGCCTTACGCAATGTTTCAAACTCAGGGTTCAACTTATCTTGTTCATCCTGAATTGATTGAACTGTTCCATTGATCAAATTACCATAAACCATGGCCTTTTTTTGTGCTGCATTCATAAATGCTTACCTCTTATTTTCCTTTAATGTTTTCTCTGTATAAATATCACGTTCAATAGTGAAACGTGGACGATGCTTAACCTCACTGAATATCTTACCAACATACTCACCAATAACACTGATACAAATCAACTGAACACCGCCAAGTGCCCAAATTGAGATCATCATTGATGGCCAGCCAGACACAACGTGACCATTGATCTTTTGAACTATTGTATAAATCAATAACGCAATACTGATCAATACAATGAAGAATCCCAGTCCCATGATCATCTTGATTGGAACAATCGAGAACGATGTAATTCCATCCATTGCAAACTTAATCATCTTTTTTAATGGATACTTAGATTCTCCAGCAAATCTTTCTTTTCTAGCATAATACACTTTGGCCGACTTGAATCCAACCATTGGGACGATACCACGTAAGAATAAGTTAGTCTCTCTATAACTAAGCAATACCTCACAAGCACGCTTACTCATCAGACGGAAGTCCGCAGAGTCAGGAACTAACTTGACACCTAACCAGCCCATGAACTTGTAGAACATTTCGGCCGTACCACGTTTGAATGAACTGTCAGTATCACGATTGTTACGAACACCATAGACAACCTCATTACCTTCAATGAACTTATCGACCATTTCAGGAATGGCATTAACATCGTCTTGGAGGTCAGCATCGATCGTAATGACGGCATCGGAATCCTTAGAAGCTGAAGTTACACCAGCTAATAATGCTCCTTGATGTCCAAAGTTACGACTCAATTTGACTCCACTGACCAAGTCATTCTCACTAGAATACTCATCGATCAGACTCCAAGTCTTGTCTTTACTACCATCATCAACAAAAACAATCTTACTGTTGGCAGAAATTTTTTTCTCATTAATCAGATTATTAACAATCTGTGTTAGTTCCTTAGTTGTTTCGTGGAGTACTTCTTGTTCGTTATAACAAGGTACAACAATACTTAATTTAAACAATATGTTTTCGACTCCCCTTTACTTTTTGACCGATCCAGTTTGCGACTGTATACAATCCAACACTGCCTAGAATTGCTACGACAGGTAATAATTCAAGACGATATCGTCCTTGAACTTCAATCAATAATTGAACTACTGCATAAGCCATCAATGTTAATAATAACAAATAAATATGTCCGCTAAACTTAATCTTGAATAATCTTAACGATCCGATCCACGAGAATATTATCAATAACACACTTCCCATGTACGCAGCCAAATTCATTAGATTAGTTGCTCGTGCCGAATGAATAGTTACAAACTCCGTGAAGTCAGTTGCCGTGGATCTTTGTGCCCACAGAATACTATTCTTGCGCCAGAACAAGCTAAGCCATCTAGTTGGACTCTCATTCAAATAATCGAATTGTTCCTTGATGACCTTATGCTCTTGCTTGCTCATCTTGGCACGACTAACCTTCATATCAAATTGATTGACCATTGCCTGGTCATAGACACCACTAGAATTATAATCCAAACCAGTTACGAATTTCCATTCAGAGTCACGATTGGTTAATCCATATTCATTCAGACCAGATGCTTTGATAGCCATCCCAGCTCCACTGAAGATAACAAAATATATAGCCAAAGTTATTAATAACTTCCAGATAGCATGAATATCGAACTTATTATTTTGTATCAACATATAAATAATAATGTAAACCACGATACCAGCAATAATTACCGGACCGATTGGTCTGATAACACTACCGACTGCAAGTGTGACACCTGCCAAAGAATAAGACCAATACTTGTTGATCATCAATAGATAGAAAGTTACTAAAAATAGCAGCATCCCCAAATATTGATTACATGACTGACTATTCAAGGCAAACCAATCCAAGTCGATCATTAATAAAAGAACTGCTAAACGAGCCATTTTGATATTGTTGAATATCTTGACCACTAACTTGTAAACCATCAAAAGAATCAATGATTGATACAGTACATTCAATAATTGAATCGCAATGACATGCTCACCAAATACTTTCACTACCGCCATTACATACACTAAGAAACCAGTTTGATAAGCCCACTTAGCAAAGTAATCATTGTCAGTAGAATAAATTGCCTTACCTGATAATGCTGCTGGAGCATTCCCCCAGAAAGCTCCGAAATCACTGATCTGTGCTTTTGGTACCAAATTGATCCAAATAATTGCGATAATCGCAAAAATTGCTATCAACGTGTACAACACAAGTCGGTTCTTGATTAGATTGTCATCCGAAACTCTAATAAGAACTAATGCTGCCAATAAAGTCAAAATGATTGCACAAATAAGAACCAGTACATTAAATACTGGTTCATACGATAAATAAGTTTTACTGTAATAAATCACCATTTGAACAAACACTACTGAAGTAAATATAGCAACACAGATTAATATGATTTTGCTGATAATATCTTGAAATTTGTTAAGCATATTTTCCTCTTCAATCTAATCCCTGTTGATTTTGCTTTTTACGCAGTAGTTTCGTTAGCATGAGAATGCTTCTTAGCATATTCACCTAACTTAGAGATACACCCTTCGATATTCTCCATACTTGATGCATAGCTGAAACGAATGTAACCTTCTCCACCTACACCGAAGAAACTACCTGGCAAAATAGCAAGATGTTCTTCATCAAGTATATCATTACATAATTGTACGTCATCCTGATTCAAGCCATCAGGAATCTTACCAAATAGATAGAAAGCTCCATCTGGATCGGGACACTTGAAACCTAGCTTAGTCAATCCAGCTTCCAAAACATCTCTTCTAGCACAATATTGTTTGCGCATTGCAATAGGATCATCGAATCCATTCTTATATGCCTCTAATGCTGCAGCCTGCGTGATGGATGTGATCGAAGTAGTTGCTAACTCGTGAATCTTATTGATCTGAGCAATTATTTCAGCAGGACCACAGACAATACCAAAACGCCATCCAGTCATTGCATGCGACTTAGAAAGTCCATTGAGCAAGATAGTTTGTTCTGGCAAGAAACTTGCGAATGATTCATGCTTATAATTATACGTTAATTCACTATAAATTTCGTCGCTAACAACGAAAACATCATATTTTCTCAACACATCTGCTAAAGCAGCCAATTCGTCATGAGTATAGCTGACACCAGTTGGATTGCTTGGGAAATTCATTAAGAATATTTTAATCTTAGGATGCGTCGTCATAATCTGATCTAACACATCTGGAGTTACCTTGAATCCCGTCTTAGATGTATCAATATAGACAGGATTTGCCTTGTTAAAACTTGCATCAGGTCCATAGATCGTAAATGATGGTGAAGGAATCAATACCTCATCACCTGGTTGTAATATTGCATTAAACGCAGAGAAAACACCTTCTGTAACACCAGTCGTAGCAACGATCTGAGTCAATGGATCATAGTTCAATCCATATTTAACATGCAGATAATTGGCAACAGCTGATAACAGCTCATGGTCACCTTCTGGAACTGTGTAGTGAGTCTTATTTTCCAAGATACCATTGATTGCACCTAATTTGATGTGATCAGGAGTTGGAAAATTTGGTTCGCCGATAGTCATATTGATAACATCAGGAATACCCTTGGCACGTGCATTAAACTTAAAGATATCCTGTTGTTTTAGAGCTAAAACTTCTGGTTTCATTAATGAAATTAAATTTTTCTTCATGTTTAAACACCTCTTTGTGCATATTTTAACACACTTACTACCTATATTTTACTCATTTTTCGAAAAAAGGACATTCAAAAGGTTGAATGTCCAATCATAAAGTTTATTTATCAAATACTGTATAAGGAGTTCGACGTTTGTGTGCTGTCTTACGATACCAATTCTCAATAATTTCAGCACTCTTAACAGGAACTTCTTTACCTTCCAGGTAATTATCAATGTCTGTATACGATACACCAAGAGCTTTCTCATCAGGAAGGCTTGGACGATCTTCTTCAAGGTCAGCCGTTGGTGTCTTCTCGTAAAGGTTCTTTGGAGCGTTTAATTTTTCTAGCATTGCACGTCCTTGACGCTTATCCAAACGGAATAGCGGCGTTACATCAGCAGCACCATCACCAAATTTTGTATAAAATCCGGTTATGTTTTCTGCTGCATGATCAGTTCCAACGACAACACCCTTATTATCACCTGCAATGGCATATTGTGCAATCATTCTCGTACGAGCTTTGATATTGCCCTTGTTAAAATCAGTGATATTGAAACCATTATCTTCGACGGCTTTGACCATTGCGTCAACACTGTCTTTAATATTCACACGTGAAACGACATCAGCTTGCATCCATTCGATAGCTTGCATGGCATCTGATTCATCTGCCTGTTCACCATATGGAAGACGCACGGCAATGAACTTGTAATCCTTGTCGCCAGTTTCATCCCGAAGCTCAGTCATAGCTATTTCTGACAAACGTCCAGCCAAAGTTGAATCTTGACCACCAGAAATCCCTAATACTAAGCTCTTTAGTCCTTTGTTCTTTAGTAAATAATTCTTTAAAAAGTCTACTGAACGGCGAATCTCTTCGTCAACATCAATTACAGGCTTCGTTCCTTCATAATCAATTATTTCTTTTTGAAGCGGTCTCATTTATTAGTCACCTATTCTAATGTTATTTACATCGTTACGGATCTTTTCGATATATTTCATCTTATGACTGTAAAGTTTTGAAGACAAGTCGACTGGATAGATTTGTGGATTCAAGATACGTTTGTATTCATCCCACAATGAATCAAGATTCTGAGCACAATAGTCTCTGATATCTTGTACACTTGGAGTCTCATAAACCTGCTTACCATCTTCAAAAATATCATGCAACAATGGCTCAGCTTGGAAATCCTTCACCGTCTTGTTGATATATGTATATTGTGGATGGAACATATACAATGATGAATGTTTTCTAGGATCTTCATTCCAAAGTGTGACGTAATCACCTTCAGACTTATTATTCTTTTCATTATTAGTTATTCTCCACACTTGTTTCTTACCAGGTGTAGAAATCTTAACAGCATTACTTGATAGTTTCAAAGTATCCATCATGTTGCCGCGATTGTCTTCAATACTTACCAACTTGTATACAGCACCCAGAGCTGGTTGATCAAAAGCAGTAATATTCTTAGTACCGATACCCCAAACATCGATCTTAGCATCCTGCATCTTCAAGTTAAGGATAGTTTTTTCGTCCAAATCATTTGAAGCGTAGATCTTGGCATCAGTGAATCCAGCTTCGTCCAATTGTTCACGAACACGCTTAGAAATATAAGCCATATCACCAGAATCAATTCTGACACCTTGGAAGTTGATCTTGTCGCCCATTTCTTTGGCAACCTTAATGGCACTAGGAACACCACTCTTCAAAGTATCATAAGTATCCACTAAGAAGACACAGTTCTTGTGTGTTTCAGCATAGGCCTTGAAAGCCTCATATTCGTTACGATATGTCTGTACCAATGCATGAGCATGAGTACCAGAAATAGGAATACCGAACATCTTACCTGCAAGAACATTACTTGTAGCATCGAATCCACCAATGTATGAAGCACGACTACCCCAAATAGCGGCATCTACTTCTTGAGCACGACGTGAACCGAATTCCAATACAGGATCATCGCCACAGACAGTCTTGATACGTGCTGCCTTAGTAGCAACTAGTGTTTGATAGTTGATCATATTGAGAATAGCTGTTTCGATCAATTGACATTGTGCAAGTGGTCCTTCAACTTGGAAAATTGGTTCTTCATTGAAGACCAAATCACCTTCCTTAGCTGAACGGATAGTACAGCTGAATGTCAGATCCTTTAACCAACGTAAGAATCCTTCATCGAATTCTCCATATTCTCGTAAGTATTCAATATCTGAATCTGAAAACTTAAGATTGTTCAAATAATCAATAACATGTTCCAAACCAGCAAAAATGGCAAAGCCATTATCGAATGGCAGATTTCTGAAATAACATTCAAAAACAGCATTACGATCATGCAGCCCTTTCTTCCAGTATGTATACATCATATTCAATTCATAATAATCTGTATGTAAAGTTAAACCTTCGTCTTGGTATTGAGTCATCATATCTCCTTGATTTTTGATGGTCTTAAAATTTACAGTTTTTATTTTACCATGAAAACTAAATTTGCTTGTAACCTTGATCCACCAATTCAGCTAACTTTTCAATTGAGTAGTTTTCACGACTCTCTTGATAAAGTGCCAAACCTTTTTGATTCAATGTATCGCTCTTCCAATCCAAATAAGCATCATTCAATGCAGCAATAAGTTGTTCTTCATTCTCAGACTCAACTAACCAGCCTGTACCATCATTGATGATCTTGCTTGTTGCACCGACATTTGTCGCAATGACTGGACGTCCGTAATAAGCTGATTCCAAATAAACAGTTGGTAAACTCTCGGACTTAGAAGTCAAAATTGAAATATCACAGTCTTCATAGTAATCACCAGTGTGTTCCTTGAAACCAACGAAGTCGACCATTTCGTCAATTCCTAAGCTCTTAGCCATTTTTTGCAATTCAGACATCATTGGCCCATCCCCAACCAAAGTCAAACGATAGTTGAATTTTACCTTGCTCAGAGCATTTAAAAGCAACTTGTGGTTCTTGACTTCTACTAAGCGAGCAACTTCCAGAATACTGAAAGTCAAATGTCTAGTTGGAAGTGGATTGGAATTAGAAAAGTCAATTGCATTGAAGACTTCAAATGTTTTACTTTCTGAAATCTTCAATTTTTTAAAGTAAGATTTTAAATCAGGATTCATGTAAAAAATAAAATCTGACTTCTTCAAAGCATGAAGGTTCAGCTTAATCATGACCTTACCTTTCAAACCTGAAAAATCAATTCTTGGATCTGAGTGAACAGTAATTGCCCACTTGGCGTTGATTTTTTTGTGGATCATCGAAACAATATAATTGGCACGAGGACCATGGGTGTGAACAATATCGATTTGATTGTTGTTAATATATGCAATTAGTGGTTTTAATATCGATAGATCAAAACGCTGCTTCTGTGGCATTACAGCAACCTGCAAGCCGTTTTCACGAGCCATCTTGGCAACAGGTCCATCTTCGAAAGTAAGTAAACTAGACTCAGTATGAGTCAGCTTCTGACCTTTCATCAAATTGATAATATAAGTTCTAGCTCCGCCGTCTTCGTTACCAGCATTAATATGTAAAACCCTCATAGCACACCTCTCAAAATAATCTTTTCTCGTGTATAATAATACAGTAAAGGAGAACGGTATGCACAAGAATAGAATAAATATTTTGGGTACAGAATTCGATAACTATACTGAGAAACAATTCCATAAGTATTTGAGTGACGATATGGACGGCAGATCAAACAAGTTCATCGTTACCGCTAATCCAGAAATGGTTTTGTCAGCACAAAAAAATCCCAAATTTTCAAAAGTAGTCAACAGCGCCGATTACGTTATTCCTGATGGAATAGGAATCATCAAAGGTGCGAAAACATTAGGAACACCCATGCATGAACGTATCACTGGCTTCGATACTTTGATGTTCTTGCTACAAGCAGCTAATAGAAAGCAGCTCAAAGTCTATCTTCTCGGTTCAAAACCAGAAGTTATTGAAGCAAGTGCCAAACGTATCGAACGTGAATATCCACAGCTTGATCTAGTTGGATATCATGACGGATACTTCAAAGACAATCAAGTGATCGTTGATGAAATAGCTGAGAAGAAACCAAATATTGTTTTGGTTGCTCTTGGATACCCCAAGCAGGAATTCTTCATTAATGAATATCGCAAAGACATCGATGCTATCTGGATCGGTGTTGGTGGAAGTTTTGATGTCTTCTCTGGAACAAAGAAGCGTGCACCGGTTATTTTACAGAAGTTAGGTTTGGAGTGGACATATCGTCTTTTCAAAGAACCTACTAGAATCGGTCGTATGTTAGCAATTCCTAAATATATGAATTTAATTAGAGCAGAAAAAAAGAGCCAGGAAAAGTAATTTTCCTAGCTCTTTTGTTTATTCCGCCTACGGTTGAAAACGATGCTCCTGCTACGGGAACGTCTTCAGCCAAGAAGCGATCTGAAGACTCGATTTTGAACTCTGCATAGAACGCAGATTTCAAAAGTCGTCCTGTGCTGTAAGTCCGGTAAATCACCGGCCAACACCACTATCGCAGCCGAATCATCATTTTCAACCTCCGGCTATATTTACTCTAGTTATTCTTAGTTTTTAAGTAGATAAACGTTAGTAATAATTTATCTTAGCTGGAGGTTACGAATATTTTATCAGCCGTGAATATGCTGTTTGAACGGAGGTTTCCCGTTCATTACAGCATGGGACGAGCTTTAAGATTTGCGATTTGTGCAAAGCTTAAAGTCGAGGTTCCAGACCTTGGCTGGAGCCGATCCCCACGGCAGATAAAATATCTCGTAACCGGAAGCGGCAAATAGAAATAAAACTATTTTTCAACGCCAAGTGTATAAGGATCTTCATCTGTTCTTAAAAAGATTCTTGCATTAAGCATCGCATACGCTAATATCGAAACGAAATAAATACTTACTGAAGGTGCTTCGATAACGTGTCCTGTCAAAAGTGCCATACCGAATCCCAAAGCAACACTGGCAACTAATAGTGACCACTTAAATGACCACATATGCTTGAACTTCCTGAAGAATGTACCAATAAGGTAGATTAAACAGTAAATCAACGGTGCCATATAAACGATTGTTCCTAAGAATCCAAATTGGAAGAAGATATCAATGTAATCCATTTCAACCAACTTAGCATTCTTGACCTTCTTAAAGTTAGTAGCATACCCCATTCCAAAAATCTTTTGGGCAGGTGTTGCCTTATGGAAGTTATGAGAAGCATTCTCAAAGTAAATTGTTCTACCACTCAATAAGTAAGAAACTGTTTTGTTTGTCTTAATATATTTCTCTTGGTCTTTAGTAATACCCTTTTTGGTCTTAGCCTGTTTCTTTTTATACTTGACCATTTCTGTATGAAGTTCAGCTGTTCTTGAAACAGCCATCATTGGATAGGCAACGAATATTCCGCCCAATGTAACTACCAACAATCCTATCAGTGTCGCAATCATCTTCTTATTCGAGTTACGTCTGAATAATTGAATAACTGCTGCCAAAAGTCCCATGCAGATACTGCAGACAATGGCAATTAGTGAACCCTTGGTACCAATCAATAGTGATGAATAAACCGCCACAATAATTGATATCCAATAATAGGTTCTAGTAAGATCATCAATTTTTTCCAATGCATACCAAATCATGATTGGGAAAGTAATTGAAACAATGGCACTCAATTCATTAGCGGCGAAGAACCAGCCACTCTCGCCTAGTTTGTAGTAAGAATACGAACTAAAAGAAGTATTAGTGAAGTGAGCAACTATCATAATAATACTGATCAAGTTCACAGCATAAAAAATCATCTTTGGAAAAAAGCGATTAATTATCCTATCTTCAGCTAATTCTTCAAACGCGAAGAAGTATCCTAACAACATGACTGGGTAATACAAACTCTTAGCCAATGTTGTAACTTCAAGTGATGTAACAAATAACGTCTTAGTCTTATAGTTAATGTACAAGTTTATGACGGACATCAAGGCTAGAAGCACAAAATATCCGATAATCGTAAAACCACGCCTGTTATCTAGATTAAGTATTAGATATATCAATAGGAAAAAGACCGTAACGGCCATAACGATCATACGAATGAATACCCCAAAAGTAACATCCATATTTAGCCGCATCATTAAACCGGTGATGGAATCTAATATTGGTTGAAACACAATATATAGCATCAAGAAGATACTATATTTTTTTACAAAGCTTTGCATAAGTGACTCCTAGCTAAATATTTTGGAACTGCAATGTTTCCATACTACCCTAAATTACGTGTAAAAAAATAAATTGTTTTATCTTTCTAGATAAAATTCAAATCTGTCTCCAGCATATTGGGAGCGAACATATTCGAATGGACGTCCGTCATCCAAAGTTGTAACCTGACGCAAACGAAGAATAGCTGAGCTACGTTTGACACTCAATAACGTTGCAATCTTTTCGGATGCTAACATGGCTGAAACAGTTTGGGTAGCACTACCTAATCTTAATCCAGCTTTGTTCTCAAGTGCTTTATAAAGCGAAGACGTTATGTCTTCCTTATCTAGGTTGCTAACAATTGACAATGGAATAGTAGTAACTTCGAAGCAAATTGGCTGATCATCAGCGTAACGGATTCTCTCCATACGTAGCACTTGGTCGCCTTCATTTAGCTTAAGCTTTTCCATTTCACTCATTGATGGATCGGCAGTGTGATAAGAAACAGTCTTGCTTGATGGCTTCTTACCTTGTCCCTCAGTAATCTCAGTAAAACTAGTTGTTCCTGACATTTTCTCTTGGACCTTGCTGCTAGCAACATAAGTACCTGAACCAACTTGTCGTTGCAAAATACCTTCATCTACCAAGGTTTGAATTGCTTGTCTAAGAGTCATCCGGCTCACATCAAAATCATCAGCTAATTTACGCTCAGAAGGAATTCTTTCACCGACTGCCCACTTACCTGATTCGATTTCTTTTTTAATTCTATTATGTATTTGAATGTAAACTGGAACTCTCATTATTGAATCTCTCCTTTTGAGCAGTTGAATGCATTATTAGTTATGATTATACCGTAGTTTAGTCAAATAATAAAAAAAAGGACCGATAAATTATCGGCCCTTTTAGCATATTGGGTTAGCTGGATTCGAACCAGCGCATGATGGAGTCAAAGTCCATTGCCTTACCGCTTGGCTATAACCCAATTAATGGAGGGGAGTGGATTCGAACCACCGAACCCGAAGGAGCGGATTTACAGTCCGCCGCGTTTAGCCAGACTTCGCTACCCCTCCATGTCTTTACTCGACTTAATTATATTACCGAAAATATTTATACATTTCAAGTATTTTTAGAAGAAAATTTTTAATGGGAAATAAATTACGGTGGTGTCTCCAGATTTCACAGACGCAACCTGCTGTGGGGTCGCTCCAGCCAAAGAACAGGCTTCCGACTCGACTTGAAGCCACGAAAATCACGTGTCTACAAGCTCGACCCATGGCCTAAGCTGACAAAATACGTCAGCTAAAGCCATCCTCACAGCTGATTACATCTGTGAAATCTTCCAATAGAACTTATATCCTTTACTCAATGATGCTATCTTCTGAATTCTTGAATTTTGAATCAAAACAATACTCCCACACAAAAGTCGTTCATAAATATACAAGTTAAGATATATAAATTCTTACTACTGAATATCAAAATCAGTTGAAATAATTAGCTGGAGATTACAAAAAATAATACCAGCCGTGAAATGCCGTTTGAACGGAGAACTTTCCGTTCATTACGGCATGGGACGAGCTTGGAGATTTGCAAAGCAAAGCTTCAAGTCGAGATTCGAGACCGCTTTTCGGCTCGAATAGGTCCCCATGGCAGGTATTATTTTTTGTAATCGGAAGCGGCAAATCAAGCAAATAAAAAAACAGACTACCTAAATAGTCTGCCTTGAATTTTAAATTTTATACTAAAACACGTTTATGAAGGACAGCTCTCTGCGCTTACTACGCTTAGTGAATTCACCACTACGTGGCAAACCCACTAACCTAGGTAATGCTCAAGAACTACCGTCCTTAAAAACGCTCTACTAATTAACACCCTTCATTAATGGTTTGATCTTAGGAACTAAAATAGCCAAAATCACACCAACAACAAGTGTAACTACACCTGTAATACCGAAGAACATCATTTCGTTACCTGGATTACCAGGTTGGAACAACTTAACAAGTTGCGCATTGGCAGCTTGACCAGCTGAATCAGCTAAGAACCACATACTCATCATTTGTGATGAAAAGGCCTTAGGAGCTAGCTTAGTTGTAGCTGACAAACCAACTGGTGAAATCAACATTTCACCAATTTCAATGATTCCCCAACTTAGAACTAGCCATAGTGGGTTAACTTTTCCATCTGGACTTAGACCAACTAGAGGGATCATAAGTACGAAGTATGAAATAGCTGTAGCCACTAGACCCATCCAGAACTTAGAAGGTGAAGATGGTTGTCTCTTACCTAACTTAAGCCATAACCAAGCAAATATTGGTGAATAAATAATGATGAAGAATGGGTTAAGCATCTGGAATTGTGGAGCTGAAAGACTGAAGTTAGCAAAGTGGAGCTGTGTTTGTTCTGCAGCAAATAATGCTAGAACAACTGAACCTTGTTCCTCAATTGCCCAGAAAATTGCAGCAGCGATGAACAAAGGAATATAAGCAATAACACGTGAACGTTCAACCTTTGTAACTTTTTTACTTGTCAGCATCATTACAAAGTAACCAACTGGCAAGGCAATACCAAGCACACTCAAGATAACAATAAAGTTATCAACAGTTAGTGCATTGGCGAATGCCATAATACCAACGATAATAACCAATGCTACAACACCATAAGCGATACGTGTGTAGAATTTCTTTAATTCTGAACCTGAAATTGGATCTGGTGCTCTAAGACTTGTTTCTGGTAGATGCTTACCATCCCACCAATAAACAATAAGTCCGATAAACATACCAATAGCAGCTAATGAGAATCCAGCGTGGAAATTAAAGTGGACCCACATTGAGTTAACAGCTTGTGGTGCAATAAGTGAACCCAAGTTGATACCCATAACATAGATACTGAAACCAGAATCACGACGTGGGTCGTCATCTGTATATAATCCACCAACCATTTCGGATACGTTTGGCTTCAAAAGACCAGTACCAATAGTGATCAATCCGATTGAAAGGAATAATCCAGATTCCCCTAATGGGAATGACAATGCGATATGACCAAGCATGATCAATACCCCACCCCAGAAAACAGTCTTTCTGGCACCCAAGATTCTATCACTGATATATCCACCGATAACACTAGACATATAAACTAGTGATCCGTAGATAGACATAACTGATGCGGCTGTGACTTGGTTCATTCCAAGTCCACCCTTAGTTACTGCATAGTACATGTAGTAAAGCAGGATGGCACGCATACCATAATAACTGAATCTTTCCCAGAACTCAGTTAAGAATAAAGTTCGCAGACCAACAGGTTGTCCGAAGAAACCTCGGTCGTTCTTCTTTTCATCCATTAAAAAATCTCTCCTCACATTACACAACGATGTATTAATATTAAACTCTTCGAGATTATCTGTCAAAACTTTTTTAATATTTAAGTCAAAAATGTTGTTATATCAACAAAAAAAAATAAGAGTCTTTTAATATAGACTCTTATTTACAGAAAAAATCATTTTTGATGTATTAACTTGGTAATTCTTTGAATAAAGTGAATTATACATAAATTTGAATCATAATCCAGGCTTGACTTCTATCATTAGCCAACTCGCCAAAATTATTTATGGTGTTTGAATGCCATTGTAGCGGCAACAGCATCTTTCCAGCCGGCATAAAGATCTTTACGAACCTCTTCTTTCATCGCAGGTTCATAAACATTGCCAGTTTTATGGTTCTTTTTAATATCTTCGATGTCTTTCCAGTAGCCACTACCTAGTCCGGCTAAGAACGCTGCACCTAGCGAGGTGGTTTCTAATTCTGAAGATACCTGTAGTGGAATACCCAACAAGTCTGATTGGAACTGCATCAGATAATCGTTAGCCGTTGCGGCTCCATCAACCTTCAGAACTTCAATTGGAATCTCTGCATCTGAGGCCATCGTATCAATGATGTCCTTAGTCTGATAGGCAATTGCCTGTAATGTAGCCTTGATAAAGTCGTCATCTGTCGTACCACGGGTGATGCCGAAAACAGTTCCGTGAGCCTTATCATCCCAATATGGAGCTCCTAATCCAGAGAACGCTGGTACCACATATACTTCATTGTGGTCAGTCGACCTCTTAGCTGCAGCGTCAGTATCAGGCGTTTTTTTGACCATTCGCATCCCATCACGCAGCCATTGCAATGCAGCTCCAGCAACAAAGATACTACCTTCCAAGGCGTACTTGATTTCACCATTGATCCCATAAGCAATCGTCGTCAACAGGTTATTATCTGACAAAGCCGGCTTATTACCAGTGTTCATAACGGCAAAGGCACCAGTTCCATAAGTATTCTTCACCATCCCTGGTTCAAATGCCATTTGACCGAACAATGAAGCTTGTTGCGAACCGATCATACCGGTAATTGGAACTTCTGATCCATAGAAATGATAATTCTTAGTTGTTCCAAATAGTTCCGAGTTAGAACGAACCTCTGGCAACATTACTCGAGGAATATCAAACATCCTCAGTAAATCATCATCCCATTGCAAGTCATTAATGTTGAACAGCATCGTACGACTGGCATTAGAATAGTCGGTCAAGAAGCTTTGACCGTCAGTTAGCTGCCATAACAACCAAGTATTGATCGTACCAAACAACAACTCACCTTTTTCAGCTCGTTCTTGTGCTCCAGCAACTTGATCCAGAATCCAACGGATCTTTGTTGCTGAAAAATAAGGACTAACGATCAAACCTGTCTTTTGGTGTATCTCTTCTTCATGACCATCTTTGATCAATTTGTTGGCAAGATCTGAAGTCTGACGACTTTGCCAAACAATTGCATTGTAGATTGGCAATCCAGTCTTTTTATCCCAGATAACCGTTGTTTCACGCTGACTAGCAATACCAATTGAATTGATCTGATCAGGTTTGATGCCAGATTCGATCAACGCCGTAGCAATCGTAGTCTGGACAGCATTCCAAATCTCAGTTGCATCATGTTCGACCCAGCCAGGATTAGGCATGATTTGGCGAATTGGGTGTCTAGCCGCAACTATTTGCTTGCCGCTATGATCAAAAATAATTGCTCTGGCAGTTGTTGTTCCCTCATCAATTGCTAGTATGTATTGTTCTTTATCCATTATTATCCTCACATTTAGCCATATTAATATCTTAATAGCTTCTATTTAATAGCTTTATGCTTGAACTGTCTAGTAGCACTGACAGCTTGTTGCCATCCTTCATATAAGTAATCTGAACGTTTCTTGTCCATCGATGGCTTGAATATAGCACCTGTTGCATAATCTTTTTTGATTTCATCTAAGTCTTTCCAATAGCCAACAGCTAATCCAGCTAAGAAGGCTGCTCCAAGGGCGGTTGTCTCTAAGTCCTTAGCACGTTGAACTGGTGTTTGAAGGATATCTGCTTGAAATTGCATTAAATACTTGTTATTAGCAGCTCCACCATCGACCTTTAATGTAGGAATATCGATTCCGGTATCCTTTTTCATTGTGTCGATAACATCACGTGATTGATAAGCCAATGATTGCAATGTTGCCTTGATGAAGTCTTCTCTAGTTGTTCCACGAGTCAAGCCAAAGACTGCACCACGGGCATCTGAATCCCAGTATGGAGCTCCTAATCCAGTGAAGGCTGGTACTACGTATACTTCGTCATCATCACTTGAACTTGCAGCAGCTTCCTCAGATTCTGGTGCTGAATCAACCAATCTCATAGCATCACGAAGCCATTGAATGGCAGAACCAGCAACGAAAATACTACCTTCTAGAGCATAGTAAACTTTGCCGTTGATACCATAACCGATCGTAGTTAATAGATTATTATCTGATAATTGTGGAGTTTCACCAGTGTTCATCACAACGAAGGCACCAGTTCCGTAAGTATTCTTAACCATTCCTGGCTCGAACGCCATCTGACCAAACAAGGCAGCCTGTTGATCACCGGCCATACCTGAAATAGGAACTTCTGAACCATAGAAGTGATAATCCTTAGTCTTACCATAGACTTCTGAATTAGGACGAACTTCTGGAAGCATTGCTTCAGGAATATTCAATAGCTTCAAAATATCTTGATCCCACTTCAAGTCATGGATGTTGAACAACATTGTACGACTGGCATTGGAATAATCAGTCACATGTGTTGCTCCACCAGATAGCTTCCATAGTAACCAGCTGTCGATCGTTCCAAATAATAATTCTCCACGCTCAGCACGTTCCTGTGCTCCATCAACATGGTCAAGGATCCAGCGAATCTTAGTAGCTGAGAAGTAAGAATCAATCAACAATCCCGTTTTTTCGTGGATCATATCATTGTATCCAGCTTTGATTAACTTATCGGCGATGTCGACAGTCTGACGGCTTTGCCAGACAATTGCGTTATAAATCGGTAGTCCTGTCTTCTTATCCCAAATCACGGTCGTTTCACGTTGATTGGTGATACCGATACCGGCAATCTGATTCGGCTTGATACCTGATTCAATGAAGACGTTGGCAATAGTAGATTGGACGGCATTCCAAATCTCATTAGCATCATGTTCTACCCAACCTGGCTCCGGAAAATGTTGCGTGAATTCACGTTGTGCATCAGCAACCTTGCTTCCTTGCTTATCAAAAATAATTGATCGTGTACTAGTTGTTCCTTCGTCAATCGCCATAATGTATTCGTTTGACATTTCTGCACCTCATCTCTGTAATGTAAGCGTTTCATAACAAAATTCTATAATAAATAGCCAATTATTGAAAACTTTAAGGCTTATTTACAAAAATTAGTTATTTCAATTATATTTTACTATTATTTCTACCAAAATATTTTTGATAACCCAAATATCCAATAAAAATAAAAATTGAGACAATTGAAATGATCCAGCCAAGCTTCAATCCTGGAACTCGATACTTCAATTCTATCTTATGATATCCCTTGCCTAGATCAATCGCCATCAAATCACTGACAACTTTATGAATCTTAACTTTCTTACCATTGTCATAAGCACTCCAGCCATTATCATATGGAACACTTAATAATAACGGTGAAGCCTTCTTAACATTGATAGTTCCTCTGACAATATCGTGATTCAAATCTGAAGATATCTTCATCGAATTAGCACGGAACTTGTCCACTGTTGGTTCGAACTTATCCCAGTCTAATGTTCTGAAATAACTAGGATTTATTTCCAAAGGCTTGCCTGTTAAAATTTCAACCTTTACTGATTCATTTTTCTTAAAATTACCCAGATCCATAACGGCGGCTTTTTGCACGTCAATCTGTGGAGTGCTGATACGCTTGTTGTTAACGTAGATTCTGGAGGCATAATAATTGAACGGTGAGGCATAGAAGTATAACGGACCTTCCGCTTCAGTTTTCAGTTGATAAGTGTACATAGTTCTCTTTTTAACGTCATTTTGTGACATTGTCAGAATAGAAGCATTCTTCAGATATTCTGTCTCAGTTCCGTTGAGATTCTGCCACAAACGATTCTGATTATCTAGAGCACGTTTGGACATCATCTGGAAGTTATAGACATCCTTATTAACCAAGAATCCAAGCGTTGGTGCAGCATAATTCTCATTGACCATATATAAATGATCCAATTGACTGACATCGAAATAAACACCATATAAAGAATTGGTTAACGCCGTCCCACCAAAATGACTAACACGTCTGACATTGAAGCTGAAATAACCCAAGTTATTCATCATCTCCATTGTGTTCTGATTCAAAGTTGAACTATATAGACTCAAACCATTAATGTTGAAGAGAATCGGGTCATTATAATTGTTGTACTGATCTGGAAAAGCCTTATTCAATCCTGACTTAGAGACAACTATTCTGTGTCCAGGATGACTGCTATTCTTAACATCAGTTAAAATATCGTTCTCCCGTGAATACTGACGGCTATAAACTCGCTGGTCACCAAGGTAAGCTGTATCGAGAACTGAATTGAAATTCGAATATACTTCAAATGAAACCATCAACAAAATTAATATCCCAAAATATCGATTATGGTTGAATAAATAAATCAGAAAACCAGATATAACGATGCAGATCAAACTCAACCAGAAATAATATCCATTGTATTCATTCTCGACTGTTTCATAACCCATCTTCTCGATGAATTGAGGAACCAGCCACTCTGTTGCATAACCAATACTGATCAACATACCTGAAACGCAAGTAGCCTTGATAATCGTCGAAGTATCCTTGAAGACACCTGCAGAAAACGCCTTGCGGGCAATGAAGATACAGGCAAATGAAAAGATAAAACTATTCCTGAATGGGAATCCAGCTGGATTCTGGAACATGTGCCAAACCGTGTTGAAGGTAGTAATAAACATACTAGCCAACAAAATGCCTATCAAGAATAGTGAATGATTCTTGTCAGACTTCTCAACTCGATCACTGAAAAAATAACTCAACAATAGAATCAAAATTGTGGAAGTCATAAAGACCGACGGTCCGTGATGCAACCTCTGAACAAA
This sequence comes from Companilactobacillus hulinensis, assembly GCF_003946555.1. Lineage (GTDB taxonomy): Bacteria > Bacillota > Bacilli > Lactobacillales > Lactobacillaceae > Companilactobacillus > Companilactobacillus hulinensis. Next base: position 96,347 of record NZ_RHOO01000006.1, read on the forward strand.
AGTATTCCCACCGATACCAAGCTGTGTAAATGCCTCAAACCCAAAACGTGCTGATGGTAAATAATTGAAGCCATTGAACGAAGTCTTAGCAGTCTTCAACATTCCAGCAAACGTCGGTACCAACACTACCGCTGAACTCAACCCTGCCAAAATAGACGTAATCAAATAGTTCCGAATAATAACGAAACGATTACGCTGTTCTAATAACTTATTTTCAAGTGCTAAGTATATGAAGAAACAGACTGAAAAGATGCACAACATATAACCTAAGTAATAGTTAAAGATAATTGAAAGCAGAATTGAAAAATAATACAAAACGTATTTGTTCTGTTGAATGACACGCATGACACCTACAGCCACAATTGGCAACATGATCAACGCATCTAGCTACATTAGATCATAAAAATAAGAAGCAACGAATCCACAAAAACTATAAGCTATCGTAAAAATATAATTTAAAAAGCTTGCTTGTTTGAAGTATTGCGTCAAAAAATACGACATTGTCACGCCCATAGTGGCAATTTTCAGCATAATTATGACATCGGCAGCTACTGGAACCGCCTGTGCTTTGAATAATACTAGTAACAAATTGAATGGTGACAACAAGTAATAACTAACGATTGGGAAGAAGTTATCACCAAGCGACTGACTAAATAGGTACAAATGAAAGTTTCCATGAACTAATTGACGCCTTAATTCGGTTAAAAAAGCAATGTACTGTGTACCTAAGTCACTAGTCAAAAAGTTAAAATGACCAAACGGAACTAAGCCGTTCGACCAAAATATCGCTGAGATTATGACCAGATTGATGACGAAGGCACCTAAGTAATATGCGATACGATTTTTCTTTATCATTAAGTAATCTCCCATAAAAAAACTACGATAAAATCTTACGTAATTAATACCATATAATCAAGTCGATTACACTTAAAAGGGCTTGTTGCTGTTCTATTGTCGCTTCCGGTTGAAAAATTTTTATCTGCCGTGTGGATCGCTTCAAGCCAAGGTCTTGAAGCTCGACTTTAAGCTTTGCTTCGCAAATCTTAAAGCTCGTCCTGTGGCTTTGCCACATTCACGGCTGATAAAAATCTTTCAACCTCCAGCTCATATACTACTTACTACTTACCTAATGCACCTAAACAATACAGATTAGCATTCCATTATCCAATAACGTATTAATCACAAAAATCAGAATAAAAATATAACTACAAAATAGCCGGAGGTAGAAATTGATTGATTCAGCTGTGGAAGTGGTGTTGGATGGTGGTCTACCATCCTTACAGCACAAGACGACTTTTGAAATCTGCGGTCCATGCAGAGTTCAAAATCGAGACTTAAGACCGCCCCTCGGCTTAAGTCGGTCTCACAGCAGAATCAATCACTTCCTACCGGAGGCGGACAAAAAAACAGAACTAAATTTCCGCTTTAATAAACTTTTCTAAATAATCATACGTTTACATTTTTTTCTTGGTCCATACCTCTTTATTTATTCAAATAAAGGGACTACTATAGTCTCTTGATACAAGTATTATATAAAAAATTATATTTGGAGGATACATTATTGGAATCAACTTATCGTTATTTTGTTCAGCCACAAGTTCAGGCCAAAACAAAGACCGTTATCGGTTACGAATTGCTTATGAAGCAACTAACATCAGAGGGATGGCGCATTCCTGCATCATTCTCTGCCGTTGATCCACAAGTAACAGCCGATTTATTAGTTGAATCTACCAAAGTATTATCAAATAAAGTTCGTCGACTATCAGTGAATGTCAGTCGTGAACAATTAATGACGACATCTATTTCTAATGCCATTATCAAAAGTCAGCAACAAATCTATCCCACAAAGTTAATCGTTGAATTAACTGAAGAAGAAAGTGAAATAGAATACACCGTTGAAGAAGTCCTAGCACAACTCAAGGAATTCTTAAAACGTGGAATTCAAATTTCACTCGACGATGTCGGCACTGGCCTTAATCACTTCTGTAACATTAGTGAGTTATTGCCATTTGCCTCAGAACTCAAATTTGCACTACAAAACTTCACTCAAAAATTCGTTGATCCTAAGATCCAGAGTAAAATTCACTTCTGGAATGCTCTTAGCAAAGAATATGGATTGAGATTGGTCCTTGAAGGAATCGAAGATGCAGCCGATAGTAAATTATGTGAAGAAATCGGTGTCCATTTTAAACAAGGTTACTATTACAGCAAGCCATTACTTCTCAAATTACCTGGAGATTACGTAGAAAACTAAAAATAGACAATAAAAATACACGATAAAATTTTATCGTGTATTTATTTTGCTCTAATTATTCTGAAACTTTACTATTTGCTTTTTCAACTGCGGCGATTGCCAATGAACTTACATAGTTAACTGGCTTGTCGAAGTTTGGTTGGAAGAAGAAGTCGACCATTGATAATTCATCAATTGTAACCTTCTTTTGAATAGCCAATGACAATAAGTTAGCTGATTGAGAAACATCATACATACTTGTCAAAGCTCCACCAACTATTTCACGAGTTTCTGGATCCCATACCAAGTTCATAAGAACTGGTGTAGTTGTTAACATGAACTCAGGACGATAGTTGTCCTCAAGTGATACTGTTTCAACATTCTTGCCAAGAACCTTAGCGTGTCCAGCAGTCAAACCACTAGCAGCATATGTTCTGCCGAACAATTCAACAGCTGATGATGATTGTGTTCCCATATATTTTGCTGTATCTTTTTCGATATTTGCTCCAACCAAGATACCTTGACGAACAGCATTTGTTGCCAAAGGAATGTATTGATTGTCATTTGTTGGATTGTAGAATACTGATGCAGCATCTCCGGCTGAGAATACATCTGGTTTGCTTGTGTGCATATATTCATCCACGATCAAAGCACCATTTGGAAGTGTCTCGAATTCATCCTTAAACATATCTGTATTAGGACGGAAACCAACACTCATTACAGCAACGTCAGCCTTGTACTCATTCTTATCAGTCTTAACGATAACACCATCTTCAACTTCTTCGAATGATTGAACCTTCTCGCCTAATCCAAGAGTTACACCGTGGTCAATGTAATCTTTTTCAGCTACTTCTGACATATTCTTATCGAAGTTCTTTGCCAAAACATCAGGTAAAGCATCGATCAATGTAGTCTTCTTGCCAAGTGTGGCATATCCTTCAGCCAATTCAGCACCAATATAGCCGGCACCAATAACGATTGCACTGTTGATATCCTTAGCATTTTCTTTCAATTCTGTGGCATTAGTCCAGTTCTTGCATAGAAATACTCTATCTGAATCAATTCCAGGAATATTAGGAATGATTGGAGCTGAACCTGTGGTAATGACTAACTTGTCGTAATCTTGTTCGAAATCTTCGCCACTTTCAAGATTCTTAACAGTTAACTTCTTATTATCAAAGTCAATATTAGTTACATCATGCTTCATGAACATGTTTGCACCTAATTTTGCCAAATCATCGGGACTTGAGTAGAACATCTTGTTAGGATCTGAAACACGATCACTAACCCAAAGAGCAATACCGCATGAAAGAAATGATAAGTTATCATTACGTTCAAAGACTGAGACTTCCCAGTCTGGGTGTGCCTTCAAAATATTCATTGCTGAGAATGTACCTGCGTGTGTACAACCAATAATACTAACCTTCATAGTATCTACCATCCTTTTTGTGATAATTTAAACTATGACATTGACGACACGTCTAGTGATGTAAGCGCTTAAATAAACTTAGTAAAAAAATATGCCTTCATAATAAAAGCACTAGGAATGTGTCAATACCAATAGTTTACTTCTCCCTCGTTAACCAAAATCCTATTTTTGACCGCAAAACAAGAAGTACTTATATTATCATATAAAACAATCGATTTGTGATATTAAAAACAAATAAAATTTTTTGTCTAAAATGGATAGAAATGTTTAAACAAATATTGTATACTCTAGTCGTGAAAGAGATAAAGATACGGTTGCCAATGCAATTCCTTCCTTTTATTAAATAAATGGAGTGGCTGCGGTACACATCCTCATATCGTAGCAACTTCCATTTCGCTCAACGTAAATGAAAATTGCCCCCCTCAATCAATTTTCAATTTATGCGGTTTAAGTTTCGTCAGTTCCCATTTTCCCATTCCGATGATCACTGATTGAATGCTTTCAATTAATTAATAAAATCCCTCTCTATTTTTGACAAATTTGGAAACCTCACAAAACCGTATCTTTATTCTCTGACACTACTGGTAACCCGTTACACAGTGAGTGTGACAAAAAAATTAAGCCTGTCCCCCCAAGAGACTGGCTTATTTTTTTGCACTTTTTTTGTTTTTTGTTGTGTTCTGTTTGTCGTCTGCGGTCGAAACCAATAAGTCTGCTGTGTGGAACGCCCCCCAGCCTAAGTGCGGTCTGGGGACTCGACTTTAAGCTTTGCTTTGCAAATCTTAAAGATCGTCCTGTGCTGTAAGAACGGCTTTCGCCGTTCAACACCACTTCCACTGCTGACTTATTGCTTTTGACCTCCGACTTGTATTCGCTAGGTAAATATTTGGATTCAGTATCATATCCTTATATAAATTCCTACCTCGGTCTGATTATATTTCACCACATTTGAATATAAATAATCCAAAATATTTAAAGTAATTCACAATCAACCATCTTAAAAATACAAGTGTGCACATAATCCGGAAGTTGTGAGACATTTTACCAGCAGCAGGTAAAATATCTTGCAACTGGAGGCAACAAAAAAAGAACACCAGCTAAACGCCAGTGTTCTCTATTCAATATGCCATCTGCAGGATTTGAACCTGTGACCGCCGGTTTACGATACCGATGCTCTACCAACTGAGCTAAGATGGCAAAAACGCCTATAAAAAAATACATCTAATTCATATGAACTAGATGTATTATCGGCGCACCTAGGTTTTCCTAAGTCATTTTAACTCCGGATGTCAGACTCGAACTGACGACACCCTGATTAACAGTCAGATGCTCTACCAACTGAGCTAATCCGGAATAATTAATAGTCGCTTTTCAACAACTATTAAATTTTATCAATCTACTAATAAAAGGTCAATATCTATTTAGCATTTTCTTTTGTAATTTTTGTAACTCCACCCATGTATGGTACCAAAACATCAGGAATTGTAACTGATCCGTCTTCATTTTGGTAATTTTCAAGGATTGAAGCGACACATCTACCAACAGCTAGACCTGAACCATTCAATGTGTGAACTAATTGAGTCTTACCATTTTCGTCACGGTAACGAATTTGAGCACGACGTGCTTGGAAGTCTAGACAGTTTGAACAACTTGAGATTTCACGGTACTTGCCTTGTCCTGGCAACCATGTTTCAAGGTCATATGTCTTAGTTGAACTGAAACTTGCATCCCCACTTGATAGCACAATAACGTGATAAGGAATGTTCAACTTCTTCAAGATATTTTCAGCATCAGCTGTCATCTTTTCCAATTCATCAAATGATTGTTCTGGCTTAGCAATCTTAACCATCTCAACCTTATTGAATTGGTGCATACGGATCAATCCACGAGTATCACGGCCGGCACTACCTGCTTCTGAACGGAAACTTGGTGATAGAGCTGTAACCTTCTTAGGAAGTTCAGCGCCGTCAAGAATCTTACCAGCAAAGTAGTTAGTCAATGGAACTTCAGCTGTAGGGATCAATGTCAATGGGTTCTCATCGACCATAACAGTATAGACATCTTCAGTAAACTTAGGGAATTGAGATGTACCAAACATTGCTTGGTTGTTTACCAAGTAAGGTGTGATCATTTCTGTATAACCTTCTTTTTGGTGTTGATCCAACATGAAGTTGTAAACGGCACGTTCAAGTCTAGCACCCATACCAATGTAGTAAACGAAACGACTACCAGCAACTTTAGCAGCTTGGTCGAAGTCTAAGATACCTAGAGCTTCACCAATTTCCCAGTGGTGCTTTGGTGTGAAGCTGTATTCAGGAATGTCTCCCCATTTGCGAACTTCTTTGTTGTAGCTTTCATCAGGTCCAACTGGAACTGAGTCATCAGGAATATTGGGTAGACGAACCAAGATATAGTTCATCTTTTCTTCTGTATCTTCAAGTTTAGTATCGATTTCTTTGATGTCACTACCAACTTGCTTCATAGCAGCGATTTCGTCATCGGCACTTTCCTTATTACGTTTCTTAGCAGCAATACCTTGAGAAACCTTGTTTCTCTTTTCCTTCAATGTTTCAGTTTGAACTAATAGTTCACGACGATTCTTGTCAAGGTCCAACAAGTGGTCGATCTCTTCAGCAGTAACACCACGTGAAGCTAACTTATCTTTAGTCCAATCTGGATTTTGTCGAATCATTTTGATGTCTAACATAACTTTTCCTCCTAATTTATATGCAAAAAAATAGTCGCTTCGAATCCCAAATAAAGGGACGAAACGACTATTTTCGCGGTACCACCCAGTTTCAATGTACACAAATATACATTGCACTCTTAGACTTTATCGGATCAATCCGAACGGCATTGCCCGTTAGCCAGAATACTGGAATAAAAATCTTAACGATTCACACCAACCATCGTTTCTCTGGAAGATTCTTGAATAGGTACCCTATCGGCTTTTGTATTTATCTATATAATAATTTAAAATCACTCAGAATTCAAATTAATAGTGATAATGTTTCTTCGTGTGCTTAACATCAATATCATCAAGCTTCAAGAACTTGGTATGATATCTGAGTTTGTAGTATGCCCAGCAGACGAATAGTATGATCAATCCACTATAACTGATCAATAGACGCATAACGTTGAAGTTGACCAGTGAACGAATATCTTGTCCAATGATAATGATAATTCCCAAGATAATAGCTAGGATCGGACCAAATGGGAACCACTTAGCCTTGTACTTCAAGTCATCCAAGCTGTAACCCTTGTTAATATAAGCCTTTCTGAAACGATAATGTGAGAACGCAATACCGATCCAGGCGATGAATCCAGTCAATCCACTGGCTGCCACTAGTAATTCATAGAATGAATCACCATACAAACTTGTGAACAATGCAGCTCCACCGACTAAAGCAGTTAATAGTAGAGAAAAGATTGGAACACCACGATTATTAGTCTTCTCAAAGATATGTGGCGCCATGTCATTCTTACTCATTGACCACAACATACGACTGGCAGCGTACAATCCAGAATTAGCGGCTGAAATAACTGAAGTCAAGATAACAGCATTCATAATTCCGGCAGCAAGTGGAATACCAACCTTCTTGAAGACGATAGTGAATGGACTGATAGCAATATCACCAGCGCCAGAACCTAATAGATTAGGACTTGTATAAGGTATCAAAGCTCCAATAACTGCAATCGACAAAATATAGAATAGAAGAATTCTCCAAAATACTTGTTTGATTGCCTTAGGAATACTTTTTTCGGGAGTTGCCGATTCGCCAGCTGTAATACCAATCAGCTCAGTCCCTTGGAACGAGAACCCGGCAACAACGAACACACTTAGAACAGCTGGCACACCGCCAACGAATGGTGCTTGTTTATATGTATAATTAGATAAGCCGACACTACCATGACCACCTAGAATACCCATAATTGTCAATACACCGGCAATCAAGAATACGATAACAGCAGTGACTTTGATTGATGAGAGCCAATACTCAGTCTCACCAAATGAACCTACAGAAACCAAATTAATAACCAGTAAAATGATCATGAACGTCAAACTTATCTTCCATGACGACCAACCTGGGAACCAGTACTTGACCACAAGCGAGATGGTCGAAAGATCAACAGCTAACGTAATAGCCCAGTTGAACCAGTAATTCCAGCCTAGCGCAAATCCGAACGCTGGGTCGATGAACTTCGTTGCGTAAGTCGCAAACGAGCCTGACACTGGCATATACGTTGCCATTTCTCCTAAACTGGTCATTAAGAAATAAACCATGATACCGATAGCCACATAAGCTATCAGCGCGCCTCCGGGGCCGGCCGTTGAAATAGATGAACCACTAGCCACGAACAATCCAGTTCCAATCGACCCACCGAGGGCTATCATGGATAGGTGTCTAGTCTTCAACGAACGACTCACATCAGTATTTTCCATTTTTCTTCGTTTCCCCTATCTTGGATTAAAAAAAATCCTTATTACCAGAAGAAACTACTGATAATAAGGATTATACTTTCATCCAAATGATCAATAGCTCAACGTACAATGTACGACAGTCCGTTATTTATTAAATAACGGCCCAATCAAATCACCAAAGTAGGAGTGAAATAATTTCGGCATTTTCACCTTTTACACTAAATCTTTGTACCCTATCGTACTCAAAAGTGCTAATAATTGACAATGCGCCTCTATCTGATTACAAAATATTATAAATAAATGTTAACATAGTAGCAAGTAGTGTCACAAAATAATTACGATTTAATTTAATATGCCTAGTCGGGGGAATCACACATGTTGGAGCAAGTTTTCTTAGTTAAACAAGATGTTGAGAAATATCGAATGCTTTCAGTCATCAAAGCATTGCCACCTCAAGAGCTCAACCTAAGCAATATCAGCAACCGGATGAACTTTACTTATCAAAAAACATATAACATTTTTCAAGCCTTACTCGAAGATATCCTTGAAGTTGTCCCAGATATGGACCCTAAAGTAACCAAGATCGAGTCGATCGACTTTTCAAAAATTGCCATCGATACTTATCGTTTATATTTAGTTCAAAACTCTATCGTCTTCCAAGCCTTTAATTATGGACTAACCAACGCTAATCCGTCATTCGAAGCTTTCAGTAACGAACACTTCACTAGTAAGTCGACACTTAATAGAAGAATGTCAGCTTTCAGATCATTTCTGAAGAACTTCGGCTTGAAGATCTCCAACTCGACGCTCGAAATCAAAGGAGACGAAAAGAGTATTCGTTGGATGGCTTACTTCGTCTATTGGTACATATATCATGGTCAAGAATGGCCATTTCAATTGATACAACAAGATGCCATAGACGGCATTATCGACCGCTCTGGGAAGACTTTTAGCAACCCTATTACTTACCTGCAATTCGAATATTTCCTTGCTATATCAAGAATTAGGCTGATTAAACGTAATTATATCAACAACATGGATACGTATGACGATGTCTTCAGTAACCAAAAACTAGGCAGCGACGTATTGCGTCGTGAAGACTACTCCATCGTTCCTATTAACGCCTTGGATAATGAGAATAAATTGATCAATCTATTCCACAAGATGGTCTTCCAACCAAGTGCTGAAATCTACAAACAACCAATGAACTTCGATGTCAGGATCAATCCAAAATTCTATGCTTTGGTTTATCACTTTATAGACTTCCTCAAGGAACACTATCGTGATGACATGACCGTCTACCATAACCAAAAAAGTCCTGAAGGATATCATGACTTATGTTTCAAGAGATATTATCTTCTATCACATCATGGCTAATGACGGAGTGGTCAAAGGAAGTTACTACGATAAGAATCCTGAAGATACAAAGAATCTCTCATCGCTGTATCAAGACATCCTGAGCTTCTTCTCCAATGTCGATGAGACACAATACAAAGGTATCAAGAATGCCTCAGAAGCCATTGCACATGACCTGTATCAGATTCTACCAAGTTATATCAATACAATTCGTAAAGAAGATTACATTCACGTCAAAGTTCTAGTTGATCCCGGTAATGCGACTGAAGAAGTTGTCCTAAGAAATGTTAGAACACTAGAATTCGTTGAAGTCGTACCAAGTGATCAATACGAAGACGTTGACGTCTTAATAACAACCCTTGATATCTTACCAAGAGAAGAAGAACGTGACCTCTATCCTAAGAATATGCAAGTTATTACCTGGAACATCACTGCAACAAGAACTGATTACATCTGGCTGTTAGTTAGATTGAATTCAGTCTACGTTGATAAATTGAAGAAACGTGATGCTGGTAATAAGAAGACAAAAAAATAGACCTTACGGTCTATTTTTTTTGCTTATTTACGACTTCTAGATTTCTTACCATGCGTACCAGTTGTCTTATTACGTTGTGAATAGTAGAGATACATCCAAAGAACAACGAAGATCAAGACTACAATACCAATAATAATAATGATCCATTGGTTAGTGTGGCGACCTTCTGCCTCATTTTGTTGGCTCTCAATCGCGTCAGCACTACGCTTACTTACTGTAATAGTACGAGTAAAGGTCTTCTTATAGCCAGCCTTGCTAGTGATAGTAATCTTAGCTTTGTACTTACCAGAGTTCAAGTCTTTCACTGGAATGAAGTAATTGAACTTAGAATTAGGTGCAATCTGTAAATTCTTAGCATTGTAATCCGAAGTCTTATCATTATGAGTTATCTTAGCTTTCAGAGTAACCTCATTGATATTGATTGGAGCAGTGTTGTCCAAAGTATAGGCGATACCAGAATTACCAGCTACTGCTTTAGGGAAAGCATTAGTTAGATGCATATCAGGTACAACACCATCATCCTTGGAACGCAATACAACACCCTTAACATAACGAACTTGGTTCTTAATGTTAATATTCTTCGACTTAGTAGGACTAACGTTAGCCGTAGTTGTGACACCACCCAGAATAATACCTGTGTACTCTTCTGGTGGAGATTTAACAACGAAACTAACAGTCTTAGCCTGTCCAACCTTCAAATTGACAGAAGTCTTGCGCTTACCATCGACTAATGAAGTAAGCGATGGATTGGAGTTCTTGTACAACTTCACATTGTACTTATCATATCCAATTACACCAGAGTCAGCAGTGTAGGCATTGTTGACCTCAGCTGCGACCTTAATAGGCTTACTACCAGTGTTGATGATCATAACCTTCAACGTCTGTTCCTTCTTAGGTTCGACCTTCAGGTCAAAATAAGATTCATTTTGATCAATTTGATTATCAGGTAATACCGCTTGAACCGAATATGACTTGTCAGCCGCAGCATCAACCTTAGTTGGTAGAAGGAACCCCACCAACAGTAACATCATAGTTGATAAAAATATCGTTAATTTTTTCATACTTTTAACTCCTGTTCTGACGCCATAGTCCCCAGAAAATTAGGACAATTAATGAAACAAGTACTAACACAATTAAAACATAAGTTATTGTCTTATCATATACAAGTCCTCTACAACGCTTATTTATATCATTAGCTTGCTTCTCAGTTATAGTATACGTCTTCTTGAAGTTCCATATGGCCTTACCACTTCGAGCAACACCCACCACCTTATATTTACCAGTCTTGATAGGTGTATTATTTTGATTAAAATCTATTGGAATCTTTGAATTAGGTGCAACTTTTGGATATGTCAAATCAGCAATCATGGATTTAGGACCCATATTAAATCTATCAAGCCAACTCTTGCGTTTAACATTCATATGAATAATAACCTTTTTCATAATACCGGGCTGATTATTTTCCAAATTCACATACATATGAGGTTGATAATGATCAACTCCTAATGACAAACTATTCAATTTCAGAATTCCACCAACAGCCTTATTATCTTCAGTAATCCACACTGGCACTGAAGCATTTCCATTATTAGGCTGACTTATATCGTATATATTGAACCCTGCCATCATAAGCCCTTTAACTCGCTCATTAGGCAACTTAACTTTAAAAGTTAGGTCCTTCGTTTGACCTGCATTCAAAGTAACTGACTGTGCCTTCGTCATATCTCTAAATGCAGTCTTTAAACCAAACTGACCCGATTTAACGCTGGAATCGTACACAATTTTGCCATCCGCAGATGTAGTAGCATTAGTAGGCTGAACTCTCAAACGAATTCTTCTAACCCCAAAATTACTTATTGATATCTTTAATTTTCGTGTTCCACTATCTTTACTAATTATTTGAAATCTATCAGTAATATCAGAATCACCAACTAAAGGTGTCACAGAAACCCCATTAATTTCAGCCTTTGCGACATTCGATGAAATCATAAATATCATAATTGCAAAGAGTGCTATTGATAAAACCCAAGTAAATTTTTTCATTATCTAGCCTCGTTAAATAATCTTATACCCTAATAATACTAAAAAAGCAGTTCCAAGTCTTGGAACTGCCCATTCTTTTATTTATATTAAGATATTAACGACGACGTCTTCTTTGTGGTTGTTGTCCACCATTATTATTTCCATTATTGTTATTCTTTCTTCTACCTAAGTAGATACCTAATCCTAGAATAATCACTAGAGCTAGAATTCCAAGTAAGATATACAGCCATAGATAATTTGGTTTAATTCCTGCCAACTTGTTATATTTAGCAGCATCGGCGTTATTAATCGAGAAGTCCTTGTTCAGAACCCAGCCTCTAACACCATTTGAAGTTTTATATGTTAACTTCAAATGATAATCACCGGCTTGAAGTGCTTTCTTACCCCAAGAAATAGAATAATTATAATTTGATGTAGGAGCAATATCCTGAGCTGTCGATTGATTAGTGATTTTAAACTTCTTATCACCTTTCTTTGTAACAACAGCTTTCGCATTTAAAGAACCAATAAATCCATTAGTTGAGTTACGTACATTGGCCTTGATACCAGGCTCCGCACCCTTTCCAGTACTTGTAGCCGCTGGTTTAACACTTCCAATAGAATACTTAACATCTTGATCAGTATTACCTCTTTGACCAATTTGAATGGGAATAGTATAGCTAAATTTATTTTTAATCAAAGTACCATTTGAAGAAACAGTTCCTTTAGCTTTTTCTTTATATGGGAGAGATTGCAAGTTTAATCCGAACACTTTGTTAAATATCCACGAAATGAATCAATGGCAGTATTCCAGCCTAAAAC
>NZ_RHOO01000007.1 GCF_003946555.1 Companilactobacillus hulinensis
CCTTAGCTAGTGATTCCGACTACTACGGCTCACAGTGGACTTTCACCACCAAGTTAGCGCCCATGCCGGGCGCACTGGGACCGAATTCAGCCAAAAAGCGGTCTGAATTCTCGATTTTGAACTCTGCAAAAACCGCAGATTTCAAAAGTCATCCTGTGCTGTACGGATGGAAGACCACCATCCTACACCACTATCACAGCTGGAGCATCATTTTTGACCTCCGGCTAGTGCAATACAATTACTATTTTTATCAGAAAAGTATTTGATGAAAACAAATAAAATAGTATTACACAATATCAGCTGAAGGATACGAGAAATTTTATCAGTCGTGAAATTGGCGTTGAACGGGTGGTTTAGCCGTTCTTACGCCAAGGGACGAGCTTGGAGATTTGCGAAGCAAAGCTTCAAGTCGAGGTCCGAGACCTTGGCTCGGACCGGTCCCCACGGCAGATGAAATATCTCGTAACCGGAAGCGGCAACCACAAAACAATCTAAATATACTTAGCAGTAACTGAATCCTCAACACCGACAATCCCAGCAACCGGACCTTCATACATAATCTGACCACCGCGAGAACCGCCATCCGGACCAATATCGATAATCCAATCGGCACTTCGCATAACATCAACATTATGTTCAATAACCACAACAGTATTACCTTTATCAACCATATCATTAATGATTCGAATCAAATTCTCAGTGTCGGACACATGTAACCCAGTCGTTGGCTCGTCCAATATGAAGATATTACCTTTTTTGTTCAATTCTTTGGCAATCTTCAAGCGTTGGCTTTCACCACCAGATAAGGTATTGAGCGCCTGACCCATTGATAAATAATCCAAGCCGACGTTATGAATATTCTTTAACTTATTATTTATTTTCTTATCATCAAAGAATGAAAATGCTTCTTCTATTGTCATATCCATCACTTCAACAATATTCTTACCCTTAAATTGATACTGCAATACTTCAGGATCGAACCTGCCACCATGGCACTTTGGACATTCAATTTCAGAATTATCCATAAAGGACATATTCAATTCAATCACACCTTTACCCTTACATTCAGGACAGGCACCTTTGGAATTGTAACTGAACAAACCATCTTCAACATCGTTAGTTTGAGCAAACAACTTTCTGATTTCATTCATGATTCCTGTATAAGTCGCAGAATTAGAACGACTATTAGCATGCAATGGACTTTGATCAATCACGACTGCATCGGGATTTTCCTGAGCAAAAACCTGCTCAACCAACGTGCTCTTACCAGACCCAGCAACCCCAGTGATAACTGTGAACAATCCTTCAGGAACGTTTAGTTGGATATCCTTCAAATTGTGGAGTGAAGACTTACTACTATTCACGAACTTCTCAGATTTTCTTGGTGATTTCTTAAGTGGCAACTGTTGATTCAAATACTTACCAGTTAAAGTATCGGATTTCAGCAACTCCTCATATGTACCAGTGAAATTGATTTCCCCACCGTGAATACCCGCTCGTGGACCAACATCAACAATGTAATCCGCAATCTTGATAACGTCAGGATCATGTTCAACTACTAGTACCGTATTGCCATTATCCCGAAGCTTCAATAACAAATCATTCAATCTATGAACGTCTCTAGGATGCAACCCAGTACTTGGCTCGTCAAGAATATAAATTAAATCAGTCAAACTATTAGATAAATACTTAACGGTTTTAACACGCTGACTCTCACCACCAGAAAGTGTTGAAGTTTCACGAGTTAAATTCAAATAATCCAATCCAATATTGATAAGATCTTGAATACGAACTTTTAAATCAATGACTATCGATTCCATTTGCTCATCGTTAAACTCATCAAGGGTAGTAATTAATTGATCCAGTTGCATGTTAGTCAGATCATAAATATTGTATCCATTGATTTTTGAAGCCAAAACTTTTTCATTGAATCTCGTTCCATGACACAACGTACAAGTAGACATTTCCGCAAATTTTTCAATTTTCTTTCGAGCACCATCAGACATAGTCTTATTTTCTTGAATATTAGTGCGATAGAACTTCTTGACGATACCCTCATAATTAGTTTGGAAGTCACTGCCCTTGTACTTAACTTTTATAGCAGCTTCACCATTGAGCAAATTATCCATTTCCTCATCAGTAAAATCTTTGACTGGCTTGTCATTATCAAACAATCCAGAATTCAACAAGGTTTGTAGATAAAAGGAATTATTGCTATATCCTGGAAGCAACACAGCTCCCTCATTCAGAGACTTGTTATAATCAAGTGCCTCGTCCAATTTAACAACATAACTGCGACCAATTCCCTCACACTGTGGACACATGCCTTCTGGATCATTAAAAGAAAAAGCATTACTGGCATTACCATATTTGGGTTGACCAAATCTTGAAAACAGAATTCTGAATAATGGACTGATGTCACTGATCGTACCAAGTGTTGAACGAGCATTACCACCAAGTGGCTTTTGATCAATAATAATTGCAGTAGAAAGATTATGAATCTCATCAGCATCAGGACGCTTATACTTCGGTAAATATAATCTAGTAAAACTGTTATAAGTACTGTTCAATTGACGACCTGCTTCTTGAGCAATTGTGTCAAAAACAATTGAAGACTTACCTGAACCAGATACACCCGTGAAAACTGTCAGTTTGTTTTTTGGAATTTTCAAACTGATATTCTTTAAATTATTTTCACGGTCATTCACTATTTCGATAAACTGTTTTTCAGACATTTGGAACCCCCAATATATTTTATTTTTTCCAAAAAGGAAATTAATTATAGCATATTTTTTGTTAAATAATGGTTTAATTTGCGATGTTGTCCGAATCCGGAAGTGAAAAATTTTACCTGCAGTGGGACCGGCTTAAGCCACGGTCTCGAACCTTGACTTGGAGCTTTGCTTTGCAAATCTCCAAGATTGTCCTGTGGCTTTTCGCCACTGTAACTGCTGGTAAGATTTTCACTTCCTCCGTCTAACTCGTATTCTTGATTTTGAATAGACTGTATTCATACGATGAAACTATATAAAGTTACCCAATTACAATTGAACACCAACCCAAATCCATCAAACATAGCCTAGTTATCATATGGTATTAAAACAATAGCCGAAGGCTGAGAGTAAAGGTGCCAGCAGTGACAGTGGTGTTGAACGGTGACTTTCCGTTCTTACAGCACAGGACGACTTTTGAAATTTGCGTTTTATGCAAAGTTCAAAAGCGAGACTTCAGACCAAGGCTGAAGTCGGTTCCACAGCAGGCACCTTTACTCTCAGCCTTCAGCGGCAAAAAGGCGAAAAAAAGAAGCATGCAATCTGCACACTTCTAAATAATCAAAATTAAAATAATTTCCTTATCTTACCCAGCTATAGCACGTATATTAATTTAAAAGATCAATAACAAAAATGCTATCAATATCCCCATGACTGCAAGGTAACTCACGTTACGCTTGTCGTTTCGTAAGTTCTTTTGTTTATTCATGGTATTCATTCCTTCCGTGCTTACACAGTTATACCATCTCACAAAAAGAATTGAAAGAAAAAACTCAATTCATGTAAGCCATATCATGTAACGGCACTATAGTATTTGCATACCGTTATAACGTATAATATATTTTATAGTACAAAAGGAGAACTCATCGCACAATGAACAAAACAAATCGCGTCTACTTAGCTGGACCATTTTTCAGCAAAGAACAAATTAATCGACTAGACGAAGTCGAAAAACTACTAAATGAAAACAAAACCATTGGTGATATTTTCCGTCCTGGTGGCAGTGAATATACTGATGCTAAAATGGGAACATTCGAATGGCAAACAGCCGTTTTTAAGCATGATATCAATAATATCAACACTTCAGATATTGTTATTGCCATGTTAGATTACAAAATGGAAGACAAAGAATTTGAGCCAGACTCAGGTACTGTCTGGGAATGCGGCTATGCTTTCGCCAACAACATCCCTGTAATTGGTATTCGTTATGAGGAGAATCAACCTCTTAACTTGATGCTTGCTGGAAGTCTAACAGCATTCTTCAAGGGTGAAAAAAGTGTTCAATTGATCAAGGATTATGATTTTAATACTCTAATGACACGTTATGAAGATGTTGAAGTACTTTAAACTACTGGCTTAAACAAGAAAGTCCATTACTTAAATGTGATGGACTTTTTTGTTTCTACAAATTAACGTTATAATACGTTTTTGTCACATCTTTCATTTTGTTCTAAACTAGTACAGTAACTATTTTGAGGGGGATATATTTTTGAATTCTACAACTACATCCAAATCACCAAGCAAATACTTCCTATTTAGCATGATGTTGATTGCTGCTAACTTACGTTTGCCAATTACAATTATGCCGCCATTACTAAACAAAATTGAACAGAACTTAAACATACCTAGTTATATGGCTGGTCTATTAACGTCCATTCCACTATTAGCATTCGCAATTTTTTCACCGATAATTGTTAAGGTCGCTGACAAACGTGGAAATGAATTAACAATTTTCCTATTTTTCATCCTGCTTCTTGCTGGAAGTTATTTACGAGTTATACCTGCCGTCTGGGCATTATTTTTAGGAACTGCCCTAGTCGGTATAGGGATCGACAGTGGAAATGTTTTACTACCCGCTGTTATTAAGGATAGAATGCCCACCAATATTCCACTTGGTACTAGTCTCTATACATTATCAATGCTGCTTATCGGTGCAATTGGTACAGCATTGTCAGGTGTTCTCATCACCAGAATAAGTCTCAGTTCGACCTTATCGATTTTATCCATTATGGGAATCATTGCCTTTATTATTTGGATACCAAATATTCGTAATAATCGAAAGTCAGTTGCGGATAAAGATGTTGAAGTTCCCAAATATCACACAGTCTGGAAACAACACTTAGGCTGGTTGATCACACTGTATTTTGGACTACAATCAGTCATTTATTATTCAATCTTAACTTGGCTACCAAAAGTTCTTGGAAGTCATGGTGTTACAACTATTTTCTCAAGTAATTTACTAACAATTCTGCAATTAGCCGGATTGCCATGTTCATTCATCGTACCAATGTTGGCACCTAAAAAATGGGGTATGCTTACTTTGATAGCATCAGTAGCAATGGGATACATTGTTGCGCCATTAGCATTCTTAGTTCCAATCACTACCGGAGCCTATTTAGTATTCTGGTCGATCATTGCCGGAATAGCTCAAGGTGTCGCCTTTAATACAGCCATCTTTTTCTTCACAAATAAGACAACTAACCCATATCAAACAGCCGAAGTTTCAGGTATGGCACAGTCAGCCGGATATTTATTAGCAGCCATTGGGCCAGTAGCGTTCGGAGTTTTACAACAAACCTCGATAATACTAATTGCATTGGCAATTCTAGCAACATTATTAACAATCACAGGAATAATCATCAACAACTCATCACTTATAAAAGAATGATTTTTATGTTTAATTGTCATTTACGGGTATGAAAAAATAAATAAACTTTTTCCAATCATTGCCACATCAACTATCACGTAGTAAAAATCTTTTCATCACACTTGTGTATAATTTTTCCAAGTGATATTATACATTCAAGCAAAATAAAGGACGACAGTGAGCGTCCATTTTGGAGGAAAAGATACTATGAAAATAGTCGAAAACAATACAAATTCAAACCATCTAGATAGCTATCGAGCTAAAGTGGTTGCTTCCACAGCAGCAGGTTTTGGATTAGAGAATATGGACGTCATGTTTCTGTCATTCGCCCTCTCATCCATCATCGCTGAATTCGGATTAAGTGGAACGCAAGCTGGACTAATCTCCACAATCACAAACATCGGTATGCTTATAGGTGGTATTTTTTTTGGAATTTTAGCCGATAAAGTCGGTCGTATCAAAACATTTACTTATACAATCTTCATCTTTGCCATCGCAACTGGAGCTATGTTTTTCGCCCACAACTTAACATTGGTATACATCTGCCGCTTCTTCGCCGGTATCGGTGGCGGTGGTGAGTACGGAATCGGAATGACTGTTCTTGCTGAAAGCTTCTCGAAGAAAAAGCTTGGACGTGTTTCCAGCTGGGTCGGTATGGCTGGACAAGGTGGAGCTATCATGGCCGCCTTACTTGCTACACTGGTTATCCCAACACTTGGCTGGCATGCACTCTTCCTATTCGGAATTCTCCCAGTTATCATTACCTTCTTCATCAGACATCACTTAAAAGAAAGTGATACTTTCATCAAATCCTCCAAAGAAAAACACGGAAGTGTTAAAGAATTATTCGCCACACCAAAGATTGCACATCAAACAATTGCTTTAATGGTTATGGCAATTGTACAGATTGCCGGTTACTTCGGATTAATGAACTGGCTTCCAACAATCATGCAAAAGCAACTAAATCTAACTGTCGCAAGTTCGACATGGATGATTGCCACTATCCTTGGCATGTGTGCCGGAATGCTAACATTTGGCTGGATCCTTGATAACCTTGGGCCTCGCCTTGCATTTGGAATCTTTCTAGTTTGTTCAGCAATCGGAGTTTACGTATTAACATTACCAACCAACATGCTCTCCCTAATTATCGTTGGAGCAATCGTCGGTTACTTCTCAAACGGAATGTTCGCTGGATACGGTGCTGTCGTAAGTAGATTATATCCAACAGAGATTCGCGCTACTGCCAATAATGTTATTATGAACACTGGTCGCTGTATCGGTGGGTTCTCAAGTTTGGCAATCGGCTGGATCCTAGATAATTACAACGTTATGACAGTTATGGTATTCATTTCAACACTCTATGTCATTAGCCTGATCGTCATGTTAACAATTAGTAACTTAAAAGCATCAAATTACAAACAAGCATAACCATATAGCACTAAGACAAAAAGAGACTGCAATCCGATTTTGGATTACAGTCTCTTTTTTTGTTTAATTGGAAAAAATTTCTCTTTCATTTAACCAATTTTACAATTTCATTCAGAGCTTTATGTGCTTCCGGTATTGGATAAGCCATAAAAACATGATCCATATTTGCGTACGTATGAACCTTCAAATCAGCATTATCTTCAGTAGCAATCTCATCGAGCTTCTTAACGTCAGCATAGAAAATATCATGTGTACCAATAAACACATCAATTGGCGGTAATTTGGTCAGATCACCATATATCGGACTTACCAAAGGATCCAAAACATTCAATGTATCTGCATAGATTTTACCCTGGAATTGTAAATCTTCAATATGTAATATCGGATCATCATATTGAATCTGCTTCATTTCCGGATTACTAGTAGAAATATCCAACCATGGAGATAGCAAGATTGCTCGTCCTGGCAATGGATAATTGCGGTTGCGCATTACTTCAAGTAATGACAATGCCATACCAGCTCCCGCTGAATCTCCCATCAAAATAATATCTTCAGGAGCGACATATTCATCATTGATCAAGTGTAAGTACCGTGCTAATACCATTGAAGTTGCTTCATGAACATTATGGAATGGAGCCTTAGGATAGATCGGCATTACGACTCTAGCAACTGCCATTTTGGATAACTTATGAAGCATCGCATAGTGTTCGATCATCGGTTCAAACCAATAACTTCCTCCATGAATATAAAAAATAACCTTATTAGATTGTTCCTTGGGAACATATTCCAAAGTATCATCAAAGCCCTTAAGGTATTTAAAATGATAGCGTAATTTAGCCATTTCTGGCAGCCTAAACGGCTTGTAATTATGTGCAATATAGTGCTCTACATCCTCTTTAGAACGAATCGTTGGAAATAGACTGATAGAATCCAGAGTCTCTTCGATCATCAGACTACTTAAACTTCTACGTTCAGAATGAGCTTGGAATCCCTTGAGGGCCAAGAATCCCGCACCGGCGATTCCAAGAATTCTACCTGATTTTTTGATATAGATCATCTCCCCAAACTATTTATTTATATTCCAAAAATAGGACTCGAAAGAATTTCTTCCATCGAGCCCTATTTTAATATCTATTTATTGTTTTTTCATTACTTTTAAACAAACTTATTTGATAATTATCAACATTTTTAATCACAGTCATACTGATTGGGAACGCAATTGCAATTTATCTTCTCCACAGCCTGCTTTTGATCCAACTTGTCTTGAATCTTATCAATATCATCCTGAGTCAACTCAGATTCATCGATAATATAAGCAACCGCTGATCCGACCTTTTTAGCACAAACCTGATTGAAGAACTTCTTCGATGCCAAGTCAACCGTACGACTCTCATCCATTACAGCAGAATAGATGAACTTCTTGCCATCCTTTTCGGCCTTGATAATTCCCTTATCAGTTAGACGGTGCAACAAGGTCTTGATTGTTGCTGGCTTCCAATCCATTGAATCACTCAAAACCTGAATCAACTGGCGTGATGTAACAGTATCGAGTGCCCAAATAACTCGCATGATACGCCATTCAGCGTCCGTAATATTGATGTTTGTTGTTTCTAGCATATTTATCACTGTCCTCTAATTCAATTTTAGCGGATTGGTAATAAAAGACAAGACATTAATTATTCGCCAACCTTAACAACAGCCTTGCTGACATGCTCAACCTTACCATTCAAAACATCCTCGACTTGCTCCAAGCTAACTTCATGACTGATCAATGATTCGACATCAAGTTTACCACTTGAAAGCAAAGCAATCGCATCTTTGAAGGCGTATGGATTGATGAAAGCACCTTGTATCTTTAATTGTTTTTGATAAACCTCATATGTATTCATCTTGAAAGTCTGATTTGGCTTACCAACACCAAACATCAATACTTGAGCGCCTTTTTTAGTTGCTTCAACGGCTTGTTCTTGAGTTTGTGGAAGTCCCACAGCCTCGACAACAATATCATAATCAGCGGGAATAGTATCACACTTTGTATTATATGTATTAGTTACACCGAATTTTTCTTTGTTAAATTGCAACTTTTCATCAATGATTCCTGCAAAGTCGACTTGGCGAACACCATATGATTGTAATAATTGAACGAATAATTGACCCATGAAGCCATCACCAATTACAAGTGCCTTTTGATATGCCTTCAAGTCTAATAGACTTAATCCGTGAACCGCACATGAGACAGGTTCAACAGCAGCTGCTGACTTCAATGATAAGTTATCAGGGATAGGATAAACAACTGATGAAGGAGCTGTAAATGACTTAGCGAGACCACCATTACGTGTAACACCGACAGCTGATAAGTTATCACAGAGTTCAGGTCTGTCAGTTAAGCAATATTCACATTGCCCACAATAAATATTAGGGTCAACAGTTACTCTGTCGCCAACTTTGACATTCTTAACTTCTGATCCAATTTCAGCAACAATACCTGAGTTTTCATGTCCCAAAACTATTGGTGGAACAGCATTAGCTGAACCGGGAAGACCAGCATACAATGCACGGTCAGTACCACAAATTCCTGCATAGGCAGTGTTTACCAAAACCTCATTTGGTAAAACTTTTGGTGTATCAATATCTTGAATTTCCATTTTCTTAGTTCCAGTTAATACTAATGCTTTCATAATTCGAAAAACTTCCTTTTTTCATTAAAATAATTGCAAAATATATTTATTAAACCGCTTTCATCATAACTTTTGGAAAACAAAAAGGCAAGCCCCCAAAAGGACTTGCCTAAACTAAATAACTATTTACAGTCTTTGATTAATTTCTTAATTTTCAAGAGCTCTTTTTGATTGTTATTGAATTCAGAGAACACTCGTGCCTTGGTCAATAATTCCAGCATCTCGTCACTTGATCCATGGACTGCACAATCATTGATCGCCAGTTGTGCATATAATCTAGCAATGTAATATGTGACATGATTGTCAGCACCAACTTTAATGCCATAGTTAAGCAAAGTATTAGCCGTCTCAAAGTCATGCTGATCAGAATAATAGAGTGCACAGTAAAAGATAATACTGATATAACGCCAGATTTGATTAACATTCTCAATCTCCATGCCGTAAATATCATTGAATACTTTGCTGAAATAATATTCACTCTTGGTAGAGTCATTCTGTTTGGCATAAACCATCCCCATCCCTGTATAGGCAAGGAAAGTAAAAATTGTTTTACCTTCAGAATCATAATTAGTCAGTATCTGATTGAAGTCAAAGACAGAATCAAACAGATCACCATCATCAAGGACATTTAAGATTCCTTTCAGATAGTAATACTGAAGTAATGCGTCATTATCATCTTTAATAAGTTTCGTATCGATTTTATTTATGATATCCCATGAATCAGCATACTCATAAGTAATCAAGTTAAACTCAACTTTGTTCATCGATTTAACTATCTTCTTAGACTTACTGTCGTTCACGCCCATAACATCGTCAAGTGACAGATCCAGTCTGTTGCACAGTTGAATCAGGATCTTCAGTGATGGGATTTTACCGTTATTCTCAAATTTGCTCAACGTAGCTTGAGTACAAACGCCATTGCTCAATTCTTTCTGCGATAAACCTAACTCTTTACGTCTATTCACAAAACTTTGTATGTTCATATGAAGAACACCTCTATATAGTATTTTATAAATATCCTCATACCTAGAATTATATACTCAAATCACTAAGCATGCTATATATACAATATACATATCGTATTGATTATGTCGAAAACACCGTGACGACTGCCTATCAATTATTTTTATTAAATAATTATATATATAGAAATATTCCATATGAATATAACGCATCATTTTCAGAAATTATTATCCTGTGTTACACTTAATTGGCTTTTTAAAAAATTAGTAACGAAGGAGATAATAACCAACAATGCACCTATCTACCACTGAAAGACGTAATTATTTAATCGGATTTGTTTTCATAATTTTTATGGTAGCGAGCGCCACTATCCTAAATGACATGGAAATCATTCTACCCGAGATTGGAGCTCTGACTGCTGGAACTTGGATCTATCAAAATGGCGGCTGGATCAACCAGCCTGTAAAAATCTTCTTAGCACCTTCTGGAACAGCAATCATCGGATTTTTAATCAACCAATTATCAATTACGTACGCTGAAAAAGTGTTGCTGGGGTTATTATTAATGCTTGTATTATTACGACTGCTCCATTCAAATCTAGCTCCGTCATTTGCCACTGGATTACTACCAATTATCATCAACGCCACTCACTGGTCATTTATCTTTGCTATCTTAATATTCACAGCCTTATTAATGACCGGAGTTTTCCTACAAGGAAATTACAAACAAACTAATCCAAGCGAGCTGATCCAAAATCAGCACATGGTGATCTTCACCATCATGGCTATTATCTGGGTAACTGGAGTTTGGTTCTTCGGATTCTCACAAATGGCCGCTATTCCACCTGTAATGGTCGTCTTTTTCGAAGTTTTACAGAAACCAGAATACGGTTTTAAAATGGCTATCAAACACTTCACCGCCTTAGTCGGTGCAGCAACTATCGGAGTTCTCGTTCATTTGGTCGTAGCATCATGGATGTTATCGGCTATAATTTCATTACCATTAGTATTCGTATTATTACAATTATTAAGAATCAAACTGCCAGCTGCTTTTGCTTTTCCACTTTTGGCTCTAGTATTGCCAACTGAAATGTTCCATATGCTCCCAATTACGGCTATCATTGCTTCAACCTTTTTCTTAGGATCAATCGTTCTATTAAATAAAATCGTTGCGACTTACAAAGTAAGTTCTTCTGAAACTGATGAATAATAAAAGAGTGCGATAAAGCATGTTCAACTTTCGAGCATTAAGACAAGAAGGGACCGTAATCCGATTTTGGATTACGGTCCCTTCTTGATTTAAACTGAAAAAGTTATATTCTCTTGCATACTTATACAGCCATACAACTTCTTTGTTTTATTTATTCTTTAAATCTTCAATTGAATTAATATTCTTCATATACTTAGGAACGGCTAATCCAACTTTGGCACCCTTAAGGTTAACACCAAGGTCTTCAAACTTGCCCTTGTAATCCTTGTAATACAATCCAGCTGTCTTAGGCAACCATGCACTAACTTGTGCATCAGCAGCTCCAGTAGCAACTGAGGCCCACATTGGCTGTTGTTCCATAGCTTGAATAGTTACTTTGTAACCCTGGTCACGAAGTACTTGAGCAACAACGTTAGTTGAAGCAATCTCAGAATCCCAAGCAACATAAGTCATCTTAAGTGACTTACCATGAACCTTTTTAACACCCTTAGTCCATTCAGCGACTAACTTGGGGTTAGCTTTGATCCATTGCTTAGCTGCTTTTTGTGGATCCATTCCATTATTTACCTTAAGCATTACTTCTGACATTTGAGCTGGTTTCCAGTGGAAACGATCCAAAATAGTATATGCTTCAGGATTATCTTCTTTCATACCTTTACGAACAATAGTATGAATACTTTCGGCTTTACCATAGACATTCTTAGGGTCCTTCAAGAACTTGATAGGATACTTAGTGAACATCCAGTGGGGTTGCCAACCAGTAATAACAATTGGACGTTTTTGCTTAATAGCCTTGTCCAATGTACTAGTCATTGCTGCAGTAGAACTTGTTTGTAGTTGCCAGTTCTTGTCACTCAAACCATAATCTTTCAATGCTGTTTGAGTTGATGACATGATACCTGCACCAGCATCAATACCTGTAATTGTGTAGTTTATCTGTGAACCAATTTTTTCCTTACTAGTGTAAGGTTTGGTTTCTGAACTACATGCTGTGATCAGCGGGATCATCAACAGTGCGACGAAGAAAAGACTTAAGATTTTTGATTTATGTTTCAAATAATCCCTCCTATCCTTTTTTACGATCTCTTGTTAATGATTGTGTAAGTCGATCTAAGATAATTGCCAAGATAACAACGGCAAGACCAGCGGCAAAACCACCACCAGCATCGTTACGACCAACGGCGAAGTATACCTTAGTACCAAGACCCATAGCACCAATCATAGATGCAGTAACAACCATTGATAGTGAAAGCATCATACTTTGGTTGACACCAGCCATCAAACTAGTTTTGGCAAGTGGTAGTTCAACCTTAAATAGTTTTTGCCATTCAGTAGAACCAAATGAATCAGCGGCTTCGATCAACTCACCAGGAACTTCACGAATACCCATATTAGTCATTCTAACTGTTGGAGGCATAGCGAAGATAACAGATGCAACGATACCAGGAACCATACCGATACCAAACAGTGCAACTGCTGGGATCAAGTAAACGAAGGCTGGCATAGTCTGCATGAAGTCAAGAATCGGCTTCAAAATTATTTCAGCAATTCTACTCTTAGCCATCAATATTCCAAGTGGAATACCAATTACTAGAGCAATCAAACTAGATGTTAATACTAATGTCAAAGTCTGTGTCATATCACGCCAGAAGTCCAAGTTCCAAATAAGCAATAATCCGGCAAATTCAAAAATCAGTAAACTCCAGCGCTGATCATCGCGGTTAACGTAATAAGTCAGTGCCAATACCAATACGATAAAGAACCAAATTGGAATTAGGTCAAATACCCATTGGAAGGCATTGTTAATGCCACCGATGAAATTAGTTACACCATTAAAGAATCCAGTGAAAGTCACTAACCAGTCAACAAAACTGTCGACCCACTGGGCTAATGGTAATTGTGGAATACTATTCAAAATCGTTCACCTCATTTCCTGCAAGGGCACCAAGAACAGCACCACGAACAATAATTCCTTGTAGTTGTCCATCATCATTCACAACTGAGAATGGAATACCAGTTGAAGAAATATCATCAAGCAATTCGGAAATTGGCTTGTCAGCATGAGTTGTTGGAATATCAGTCTTAACGATTGATCTCAAATCACTGCTGTCTTTACGAACTAATCCAATAACATCATTGGCATCAACGATACCAACAAGTTTACGTCTATTATCAACAACATAAGCTGTTGATACTTCATTATTCTTCATACGTTTCAAGGTCAATCTTGGACCAGCCTTATCAATATTGATCGTCACTGGACGAATCATAACATTAGCGGCCGTTAAGACCTTACTACGATCAACGTTTTCGATAAATTCTTCAACATAATCATTAGCTGGATGTGTCAAGATATCTTCAGGTGTACCAGTTTGTACAACTACACCATCACGCATGATCATGATGTGATCACCAAGCTTTAAAGCTTCGTTCAAATCATGACTGATGAAGATGATTGTCTTATGCAATCTTTCTTGAATATCCAACAATTGATCCTGCATATCAGTTCTATTCAAAGGATCAAGTGCCGAGAAGGCCTCATCCATTAATAGAATTTCAGGATCGTTAGCCAAAGCACGAGCAAGACCGACACGTTGTTGCATACCACCAGATAATTGATCTGGATATTCATCATCGTATCCTTTGATACCAACTTGGTCCAAGGCTACTTTGGCTTTCTTTTCACGTTCTGCCTTATCGACACCTTGAATTTCCAAACCATATTCAGCATTCTCTAATACCGTTCTATTAGGAAGTAATCCGAAATTTTGGAAAACCATACTCATTTTTTTACGACGAACTTCACGAAGAGACTTCTTGTCCATCTTCATTAAGTCCTCACCATCGATTGATACCGAACCATCTGTAGGCTCAATCAAACGATTGATCATACGAACCATTGTGGATTTACCACTACCTGAAAGTCCCATGATAACGAATATCTCGCCATCATTGATTTCGAAGCTGGCCTTTTCAACACCAACGGTTGCACCTGTTTCCTTTAGAATTTCCGATTTTGTCTTACCTTGCTTAATTAGTTCCTTAGCACGTCCGACACGTTTACCAAAAATTTTAGTTAAATTCTTAACTTCAACTTTTACAGTCATCAAATCCCCCATTCCTGGAATAAAAAGTGGTAACTGTTTCACCACTAAGTGCATTTAAATTTGCACTATTACCTCATTAGATAAAACTAGCTCTCGAGTAAAGCAAAGCTAAACTCCGGGAGCCAATTATCAATCAATTACTTCAAAAAAATTACTTTTAAAATTTTCTCAAAACCATTATTTTTTCAATTAAAAATACTACTATTCATAAGGTAAAAATAATAGCAACACACGTATTACTGTAACAAAAATAGTTGTCATTTGCAAACCGTGTTGCCTATAAATGCCCGTATGGCGCGCTTTTGAAGTTTTCTTGGTACTGCTTTCCTTGCTATAGCGATAAGATTTATAAGGCTTTCAAAATTTTCTTAAAAAAAGCTAAAAAAAATATCGAGAATCTACTTTTATTGTAGATTCTCGACACTTTTATTGCGGGCATATACTGTTTTTTTGAGGGGGAAACAGTACTACGGAAAAGTATTACGGTTGCCTTCCCTTACCTGTCAGGCTTGGGAAGTTTTAAAACTTAGTGTTATTGGCCCACTTCTCAGTTAAGAAGTAATCATTCATCTGATACTTGGTCTTATTAGGATCAGCCTTCTTATCCTTGAAGTATGGTTCCAAATGCTTATCTAGAATTAGCCAGCCACGCCAACCCATGTGAATTGTATCTTCGGCAATATAGTTAGGATTCTTCTCGTGAGTTAGATCCACGATGTTATTGAATCCTTGTGACTTCAATTGATAAGTAATCTTAGCATCAAAGTCTGACAAGGCATTCTTAGGCATCCCTGTATATTTGATCCACTTAGGATTTACTGGTTGAATGACAAACATTACTTCAGTATGATTCTGATTGAATAAATACAACATTGCTTGGAAGTCATTATATTCAGGGGAGTGTTTATAATCGACATGTCTGTGAGCATTCTTGTATCTGTGAATTCTTCTATACAATTGTTTCTTATAGTAAGAATCACCAATCTGTAAATCATTTTCACGTGAGTGATGTTTTGCCATTTTGACAGCTAACTTGTCCAAATCCTTGTAGTTATAATCACTTGGCAATTTTGAAACCGCCTTATCGATCGTCTTTTGGTGATCATTTAAGGAAATAGTTCCAAATAGATCATCTTGGTTCTCCAAACTACTACGTTTGAGATTACTAATATAAAAACGCTGATAGCTAGTGATGTACTTACCAGCAGCGATTCGGTTCAATGCATCAGTCTCAACTGTACCAAGACTATCGTCCAAATCTAGAACTCTGCTAGCAATGTATTTGTTCATCTTCTTATCACCGTGATTAGAGTTAACAATGAAACCAGTTAACTGTAATGGTGAAAGGAAGTATTTAAATGCATCTGATGGAACTCCTTTTTTGGTGAACCACTGTGGTGAAATAATCACTACAGCTTTTTGATTCTTCAACTTACTCATTCCACTGACATTCAATGTCTGTGTCAAAGATGCGGTTCCTGGATTACCTAATAGGAATGGTTTGTTCTTCCAATGGTACTTCTGCGCCATTGAAGAAGGATGGAACGGATCCATTCTAGAAAGTTCAGATGATCCAATAATAGGAATGTAATTTTCTTTTTCAGCCGCATTCTTAACACTTTCACCCTTGAGAACTCGAACATCTAATGACGTTGATGCCTGATCTATTTTCTTAGGAGTGACTGTTTTGAAATGAATCGGAGTCCATAAAAGAATTAACAAAGCAACAATCGCAACTATTACAGGTCCAAAAATCATCCATAACTTTTTTTTCATATTATTCTATTCCAGTTCTTTTACACGATCTGAGATTTTGTTGATTGTTGACCATTGTGAGCGATCGAACTCTGAAACTGGTACTGTAATTCCAAAATCATCCTGTAATGTCACTAGAACTTCAACTGTTGCCATTGAATCTAGAATGCCGCTTGCAAATAAGTCTTGATCCTTATCGTTGCCAACATTGTCCAAACCTGTTACATCTTTTAAAATATCTACAATTTTTTCTGTGTTTTCCATAATGAATACTCTCCTTTTTTATGAGAACCATAATGTGTTCAAAAATCCTGAGAAAATCAGGAAGCTAAAGCAAACTACATTGAAAGTTATGAAGATCGCTAAATACTTAGTGAATCTGTTGCTAGGAATCTGTTTGCGATGCTTCTTCTTGAATCGCAGCCATGCATCATTAGTGATCATTGCACAAGCATGGAAGATACCATATACGATATAGAACCAAGTCTCACCATGCCAGAAGCCCATGATCAGAAACAGTGCGACATATCCCACATTGGCCATAGTTATTCTGTTCTTGATCCATTTCTTCTTCATCATTGTGAAGACAAGACGCATATAGATGAAGTCTCTGAACCAGAATGACAACGTAATGTGCCATCTATTCCAGAAGTCCTTAATATTAACAGCTTGGAATGGACGTCTGAAGTTCATTGGTGTCTTAACACCCATGAAATTACTGATGGCTACCGCAAATAGTGAGTAACCTGCGAAGTCAAAGAACAAATACATACTGTAGCAATACATGTATGCGACTAATGCCCAAGAAATCCCGAGCGGTCTCTGATGTGCATACGATAATGCTAAAATTGAAATTTTTGGTAAAAGCAACGTTCCAAAGAAATAACCCAAAATGAACTTATAAACTAATCCCAACATCAACTTGTCTGTTCCACTTTTAAGAAGCTTCAAATATTCATCACGACTAGGAACATTCAAAACATCCTTTTGGAAACGGCGGAAACGGTCAATTGGACCAGAGGTAATTGTCGGGAAGAATAGTAGAAATCTGACGAATTCAGTTGGCTTGATCTCTTTGATCGTGCCATCTCTGACTTCCATAATGATTTCAACAGATTTAAAAGTTAGATAACTTATTCCCATAAATGCGAACAATGAAATCGTCGCATTCTTAATTAACGGATCAAGTTTGACAAAGACCAGTGGAACAATCGCCATTACTACTGCAAAGGTGAACACCCAGAAACTATTATTTTTCTTTTTTCGGTACCTTAGATACGAGAAGACAACAATCATTTCAAACAAAACATACGCAATTAACGAAATTCCTTGAGAAGCATTGCCTCCAAAGAATGTAATTACCAAAATGATTACGGTTGCGATGAAATCATAAATCCTAAAACGTTTGCCGAATAGTAAACCAATAATTATTGGAAGTAGAAGAACGAGCAGATAAATAAAGTAGTGCGGAGAACTGTAAGGTGTGATGTTATTCATTAATCTCGCCTATTAGCGCCTTTCTATCGATCTTCCCATTTTTACTAATTGGCAATTGTTCCACAAATTTCAAAACATTAGGAATCATATAATCCATCGTTGTTGTCTTCAATTCGTCCTTGATGGTTGAATTCAATTCATTGAAATCAGAATCTTTGAATTGATCTTCAAGAACAATATGCGCAATCATTTTGCTTACTTGTTTCTTATTGTTATATAGAGGAACTGTACACGATTGTTTAACTTGATCTAAGTTGCCTAGCATTGAGTCAACTTCTTCCAACTCAATTCTGTAACCATGCATCTTAATTTGGAAATCAGTTCTACCTTTGTAAAACAGCAATCCGTCTGGTGCTTCACCGACCATATCTCCAGTGTGATAGAAAATCTCACCGTTGATCTCTTCAAAAGCTTTTTCAGTTTGAATTGGATTATTCAAATATCCTTTGGATACATCAGGTCCGCTAACTAATAGTTCACCAGTCAAATAGCCCATTTCATCTTTTTCAAAATTGTAAATAATGTGATTCATATTTGATTTCAAATATCCAATTGGAAGACGATCATATTTAGCTAGAACTTCTTGATCAATCAGAATAGATGTAATGGCAACGGTATTCTCTGTTGGACCATAGGTATTGTATAGCTTTGCTTTTGGGAATTTCTTTAATAATTTTTTAGCTGTAGCATGTGTCAATTCTTCACCACAGAAGATGAACTTCTTCAGATGTGGCATATTCAAACTATCGAATCCTCTGAATAACATGCACATTTCAAAGAATGAAGGTGTTGAGATCCAAGTATCGAAGTCTGAATCAACGATTGCATCTTGAAGTTTTCCAAAGTTCTTAGTTGTGGCTTTATCGACAACTGTTAATGTTGCACCATTAGTTAAACCTGGATAAATGTCAAAGACAGATAAGTCAAATGAGAATGGTGCTTGCAACATTAAGTTGGTTTCTTGAGAATAATCAAACTTGTTGTCAACCCAGCTGATAAAGTCAGCTAAGTTATTAGTACTAATTTGAACACCTTTAGGTGTTCCTGTTGTTCCTGATGTAAAGATGATATAAAAATCATCGTCTGGTCCAATACTACGGTTTGAATCGTAAATATTATTTTCGGAAGTCATGGCCGTAGATAGTTCATCTTTGGTCATAATTGGAGTATCAACCCCGAAGTCTTGAACATCACTCCAGTTTAGTATCAATGAGGGTTTAGCTACTGAATTAATTTGAATAATTCTTTGTGGATCTGAACCGTCATCGACTGGAATATATGGGTGACCAGCTTTGATTGCTCCGAGGAACATAACCAGCATCTCGAATTGTTGTCCACCATAAATAATGATTGGACTCTTTTCTGGTAAGAATTTGTCTTGCAAGAAATTAGCAATACGATCAGATTCCTGACTTAAATCACGGTAAGTCTTTGTTACAGAGCCGTTCTTGTAACAAATTTTATCGGGTGATTTAACGGAAACATCTGTAATTTTTTCAATGATAGAATTCATGATTATTTCCCTTCTTCGATTAAAAATCGTTATAAATGAATTTGGCGCTACCTACTCCGTTGTATCCATATATGTACAAAAGAATTAAAAATATAGCGAAATATGCGACGGTCTTAATTACAAATATGGATCCTGGCTTTTTTAAAAATATAAGTAAATTTTTCTTCATAATTTACACCTCTCGGTCTTTTTCGCTTACGTAAAACTTATATAACCATTCCAATATATAGAGTGTCAAACAAATAAATTAATGATTTTTATGAATTAGTGTTTTATCTATATACCTTTATAAGTATTATAATAACTGATGTTTAAACATATAATGCTATTTTTGTAAAAACATTTTTTCTTTTTTGACCAATTACTACTCGCACAAGTCGTTAATTGGGTATCTGTTTAAACATATGAACTTGATTTATTTTCAATTCTCATAATCTGTGATCAAAAAGCCATTATCCTTCAATGATTAATGACAATTTGTGCATCATCAGAATCTCTGTGCTGTGTCATTCAACAAAAAAGTCAGATATTCTAAATATATATATACAGAATTTATAGTTGTATACACGTAAATTTATTTGATTACAAAAATTACAATGTTATTTCCTATTTAATACTTTCAAAAGTGTTAAAAAAAATAATTTACCAGTCGCAGTTATATCTCGTAAGTCTCAAGATTTTTTTGCTACGTCTATCATCATAGTTTTCAGAAAAAGCATTGTCGCTTATATCTTCTTACATACTCCTTACATTTTTGTAAGGTTGACATTCTAGCAAATTTCCTGACAAAAGATTGGTAGAAATAGTATCTGGGACATAATTTTTCCGTTTAACTCAAATAGGGCTGTAATCCAAAATCGGATTACAGCCCTATTAACTTATTGCTAGAAAGTGGAATGTTTTATCCCACACTCTACTAATCTTTTTTATCTGGGAAAAACTTGATCAGTTCATAACTCATATGTAGTAATTCTAGAGAATGTTCATTTTGCAATCTATCCAAATCAATCTTGCCGCTCGTCATATTAAGCAATTCATGGACATCCTGCAAGATTTGAGCCGCTTCAAAATATTGTTGATAACGAATAGAAGAGAAGTGTAAGGTCACACGTCTCTTTTCCCATGTTGGTCCAACAATTGGATCTTTGAGCAGTTCTTCCATGAATTTGTAGTCAAAGTCAGACCACTCCTTCAATCCATAACTAGACACTAGATCCTTGATCTCATCGACATTATTAAAAATTGCGGCAAAGTTAAGCATCCAATTGATTTTTTGAGTAACGGAATTCTTTTGTGATAGCGCTGCTACCAAGTAAATGATACGAAGATACCTTGAATCCTTAAACTCGAATCTCTTATCAAAGTCATCGATCAAGAAGAAGGCATTATCCAAGTAATAACTGCCGTTCTTTTGTCTATCCATAAAATCTTCAAGCAGATCCTGTGTATAAACTGTTATCTCATTATTGCTATCTAGCGTATCAACATTCAAACTACTTTCAGTCAAGGTTGCTAATTCAGCTTTTTTATCACCTTGTATCTTCTTTTGAGCAGCCTCATAATCTTTGCTCCACGGAAGAATCAGCTGATTATTCTCTAAAATTGAGTAATACTTTGTTGTCATTTTTCCCATCTCACCTTAACCCTATTATACTATCTTACGGAATTTACCGAAAAAAAGTCGCCGTTTTATCGGCGACTTTTTTACCAGCTAGCCTTTTTAACACCGGGAATTTGACCGGCATGTGCTAACTTGCGGAAATTCAATCTGGACATTTCAAACTTACTCATATATCCATGTGGACGTCCATCAATTAAATCACGAGAATGCAATCTAGTTGGTGATGCATCCCTAGGCAACTTACTAAGTTCTTCATAATTGCCAGAAGCCTTTAATTCATTACGCAATGCTGCGTATCGTTCAACAGTTCTTTGTAATCTTTTTTCACGTTCGATTTTCGCTTTACGTGCCATATAAAATACCTAACCTTTTCCTATATATATGTATGTTCTAAATAGGAAGTCAATGCTAGTTAATTTCAGAATCGCTTATTACATTAACAAAATTACCAACGGTTATCAAATTATTTAAACTATTTCTATTTAAATTTCGTAACGTAGAACCGTTTTCAATCTTGCAGGCTCTACTCTTCTAGCGTCTGACAAATAAATTTCACGATGAATCTTGGACTTACGTACTCTACCTATTTTTGTGGCTAATTCGTTCATCAGTTCAAAACTGGCTGGTTCATCATCATATGACCCGATATGCAAAGTTTCGATAGCTTCATATGCAGGCCTAACGATTATTTCAAGTTCTTCCATCAAACTCTGATACTTCTTTTCTTTTACACTTTCAATAGAAGAATCTATAACTTCATCGGGAACAAAGTCAGGTATGCGCATCATAATATCATAAGAAAATTCATTCTTATCCAAATGGTCCATTTGTTGTCCTTTTTTAGTCAGCGACCATACACCCTCCAACGGGAAAACAACGTAATCATCAAAATCCAAATCTTTATTCTGACAA
Organism: Companilactobacillus hulinensis; assembly: GCF_003946555.1. Lineage (GTDB taxonomy): Bacteria > Bacillota > Bacilli > Lactobacillales > Lactobacillaceae > Companilactobacillus > Companilactobacillus hulinensis. The sequence goes on from NZ_RHOO01000007.1 coordinate 22,102, forward strand.
TATTTTTTGTATCCTGCCTTTATTCCATAGGAAATAGGATATAATGTCTCGATTCTTTCTTTAAATTCTGGGCCATTAGGATTTCCCACACCCTTGAGTGATACGAAACGTTGTTCAGGCACTTCTACTTTAATAGCCTTTTGCTTTGGCAAATACAAATCTTTTTCCTGTTTACGCCATTCGTATTTCATTTTAATTCTCCTCAATAAATCATATTTACCTTCATTGAATAACAATTGATGGTTTGAATCAATTTGTTTTCACATTATTCCACATCTTGTAATTTTTTTTTACTAAAGTTGGTGTACATTTGTTAATAATTTGTGATTCGTGTTACTATTACTTTATCAGCAACACCACACTTATGAGGTAAATAAAATGAAATCACAGACTTGTATCTTATCAATAACCGCCGCACTGGCACTTTCTCTAATATCGACATCAACTGTTCAAGCCGCAACCACAACCGGGGTAATTGGTTCAGACGATACTGTTTCAAAAACAGAATCGACCGATATTGGATCACTAAATAATACCGATAGCCTAGCTATTGCTTATGATTCCGGTGATGGCAATGACACAGGTTCGGCCACTGCTACATCAAATGTTAATGTTAACGTGATTTCTGGATTACTAACTCTTGATGCAGTACCAAACTTCAGCTTCGGTAATGCCGCAGCCGGTTCAACTGTGAACCTCAAGGATAACTCTACTGAAGGCAACATTGTCGTTGATGGCAATTCTGATGGTATCTTGCAAGTTACTGAATCTCGTCAGAATTCAGACAACTCAACCCCAGGATTCGTTCTATCCGCTAGACTGAATGCTTTTACTAATAATGGCAACGAGGTCGATGGATTTACAATGACATTGAATCCAGAAGAACTTTACGATGGAACCGGTAATAGCGCCAGCACATCTTCAGATAAACTGATGACTGAGAAGGCCAAATTAAACGCTGGAAGCAATCAAGATACCAACGTGATGAATCTCGCTGCTGGATCTTACAAGACAGGGACAATCACAACTAGCTTCACAGATAGCAATTCTGCTAGTTTATACGTTCCAAGTAATGCCGGTGATTTAACTAAAGCATCAGTTAAGAAATATTCAAGCACAATCGTTTGGACACTAACTCCAAAGCCTTCAACTACAAATTAAACGAAAACACACAGGGAAAATATTAATATTTTCCCTGTGTGTTTTTTTAATAATTAATATCTTCACTCTTACCAGTTATTTTTAAATACTTACTAATTCCCATCTCATCATACAAGTCCATTCGCGCGGTATTTAAATCTTCATTTAATCCTGCAATAACTTTATCAATTATCTGTTTCTTCTTATTGAACTCATTAATTGACTTATGCTGCTGTTCTAGTGAAACCACTGGAATCTTTATTTCAGCCAGAGTTGACATTCCCAGCAAATTATTTTGTTTCATACTATTGATATCAGATATTCCCAGAGGACTTTTAAGAAACTCATACAACCATTCTGGTAATGCTTTATCTGAATTCACTCTGACAATTACATTTTTAGATAGCATATTCACATAATCCTTATTCACCATGAGCCACCTTTGATCACTCTCAGACCGCTCATTAAATAACAGATCACCACGCTTAATCGTTAACTCAGACATATCATCTTTAACGGGCGCATCGTAAAAACCATGTTGTTCTAATTCGAGATCAATAATGTTGGGCATTTTAGAGGTAAAATAATAATTCAATTTTTTGGCTTTTGCTCGAAATAAAGGTATCAATTCAGACGGGTGTGCTTGTAAATAACTGATCATTTTATCTCTGTCATTATGTATCAGAAATAAGATCATCATCAGATGCTACGCTCCCTTATATTCTGTAAAGCGTAACTCATTGATCAATTGCTTGTCCCTATCTTCCTTCGACATTGTCTCTCCCCTATACATTTGGTATATCATTTTCTACTTTTGATAAACGAATGGATGAAAAAATCGTACAATTACCCACTTATTACGGATAATTGTAGTATATATCATTATTTGAAAGAAAGATTTATGAATTTAGAAATATATGGCAGGCTCTTTTTTGATATTATTTTATTAGAGAAATGGTGCCAAAATACAATAGCAAAGGGGGAAATGCAATGAGATTCGATAAAAAAGTAATTTCAAAACTACTAATTATCTCTAGTCTTCTGTTAGGCTCTGTCAGCAGTATTGCATCCCCCGCAATCGCTAACGCAGCTACAGCAGCAGACCCCATTACAGCCACTACTACGGCTACTCCCGAAGATACAACTAATACAGACCCAAAAACATCAACAGTTACAGTTCAAATACTCTCAGGAATTTTGACACTTGATAAAGTTCCTGATTTTAACTTTGGTGCAGTTGTACTTGGCAAAACGACAAATTTGAAGAGCAACAGTGTTACTGATGTACCTGACGACTTTGCGACTAGCGGTAAAGCCGGTGTTGATGGTAGTTCTGATGGAATGGTTAAAATCACCGAATCACGTTCTAACTCAAACACAGGCGCTACCCCTGGATTTACACTCAGCGCTTCAATATCACCACTTTATCCTTATGACACTACAGCAAATCCTATTACTGGTAATATCATGACCCTAAACTCAGTTCCATTAGTTGATTCTGATAACAATAACATTTCTACATCAAGTAAAGACCTAATGACTTCAAAAGCGGCTATCAGCGATACAGATACTGGTTCAAGCTCATTGATGGATCTAGCAGCCGGAAGCTATCGCATGGGTACTATCGAAGCCAAATGGCAAAATCCTGGTGACGCAACAATGTTTGTTAACGGAACAAACGGTGGAGGCAGTGCTTCAGAGGCAAAAGCCAAAAAGTACAACGCAGTTATTACTTGGACTTTAACTGCAAAACCTTCAGTTACAACAACTACAAAATAATAAATAAAAATAACACCTCAATTAAGGTGTTATTTTTTTATTTCATTACAAATTTTATCTACAAATTCATGGCACCAGTCTACTTATTTTTCAGGGTAAGTCTGTCCAAAATCAACCAATGCACCACGCAAGTTAGCTTCATCAGTATAATGACAAGCCACGACCTTGGGCTTAATCGAAGCAATCTCAACAATATCTCTGATTTTTTCGATTTCTTCATCCACAGCTGGAATCAAATCAGGATTATTCGAGACTGCTCCTCCAAGTACGACTAATTCTGGATCAAAACTATACTGCAAGTTATAGATGCCCTTTGCCAATGAGTAATACATTGTCTGGACTTCTTTTTGAGCACGCTTATCACCATTTTTAGCCAAGTCGAAGACTTCCTTACCTGAATAGTTTGAAACAGGAGTTGAACTTGCATTATATCTCTTAGCTACATTCACTGAAGTACCCATATTACTCAATATATGTTTATCATCCGAAAGCATGAATCCGAATTCTCCACCAAACAAGTGAGCACCATGCCAAATCTTGTGATTAACAATAACTGAACCACCAACGCCAGTCCCAATAATCAAGAAGACTAAGCTATCAACATCCTTACCAGCTCCTGAATCGAGTTCAGCCAGAGCTGCACAGTTAGCATCATTTTCGATACTTACTGGCAATCCGAACTTTTCCTCAAGTGCTTGTTGAATCTCAAAGTTGTGAATATATGGTATAGCTGAGGCTCCCTCAATTACTCCTGTCTTCTTGTTTACGGCACCAGGTGAACTGATTCCAACTCCAATTATTTGTGCATCCTTTTTCATTTGATCTACACGATCAGTTAGAACCTCGTAAAACTCGTTCAGCGTTGAAGGAGTTGGTACTGGTTTTAACTTCTTCAATTCATTATCTTTCCACTCGGCAAACTTAATAGAGGTTCCTCCAATATCGATCAAACCTAAATTCTTCATTATTATCCTCGACCCACTTTCATCTCAAACGGCGACAACAATACTCCGTAATCATTAATGTATTGTACATTTAGGGAATTTTTTATACCCATATCTAATCTAACTACAATCAGAATGTAAGCGTTACCCCATATACTTAATGTTACGGCATTTTTGACAAATAGCAATAATTTCTCCTGTACAATTTATAGAAACAGATTGGATGTTTAAACACTTAAAACTATAAATTTGGCCCCAAAGGTTATACAATAAGGTGAATAATAGTGATTGTTTGCACAAATCTATTTTATTTTTGTAACCTGGAGGGATCAAATTGGAGAATTCATTGAATATCCTAGCGCCGATTTCTGGCAAAGTCATTGAGTTGACCGCAGTGAACGATCCCGTATTTTCTCAAAAAATGATGGGTGATGGTTTTGGAATCATCCCCAGCGGAATATCTGTAGTTTCACCAGTTACGGGAACTGTAACTTTCGTTGCTGAAACAAAACATGCGATTGGCCTGACAACTTCAGACGGTGCTGAGATACTTGTCCACATGGGATTAGACACGGTCGAATTAAAAGGTGTTCCTTTCAGTATACGTGTCAAAGTTAATGACAAAGTTACTGCTGGACATACCATTGCGACCATGAATCTTACCGCAATTACCGATGCTGGCAAAGACCCAACCGTGGTAGTCGCTGTAACAAATACAGACACTTATCTTAAGAACATTCAAGTAAACACTGGCGAAATAACCGCTGGTCAAGTAGCGGCAAATGTAACATCTGAAGTTACCGACAATACAGTCGAACATTCTTCACAAAGTTATCAACAAATGGCAAAACAAATCATCAACAATGTCGGTGGAAAAGAAAATATCAACTCACTTATCCACTGTATAACTCGTATACGTTTCTATTTAAAAAACGATAATCTACCTGACGATAATGCTATTCGTAATCTCGATGGAGTTATCAATATTGCAAGATCTGGTGACCAATACCAAGTAGTGATCGGTTCTTCAGTTACCGAAGTCTATGATGCCGTCATTGATGAACTAGGTCCGAACTTTTTTAATAACAAACCTATTATACCGACCGAATCCACAACCATCCCTGGAAAAATCAGATATGCATTCAACTCCTTTATCGGAGTTCTAACTGGATCTATGATCCCTATCATTGGATTACTTGGTGGTTCTGGTATTTTAAAGGGAATTTTGGGTGCACTTTGTGGATACGGATTATTGGAAAAATCTAGTGGTACGTATTTACTATTCTCGGCTATAGCAGACTCACTATTCTACTTCTTACCGATAGTCTTAGGATTCACCGCCGCTAAAAAACTCGGAGCCAATCCCATAACCATTGCCGTAGTCGGTGGCGTATTGACCTACCCGACTCTGATTGCTGCTAGTAATGAGTCGATTCAATTGACTGTCTTTCGAATCCCAGCCCACATGATGAGCTACACTTCATCAGTCTTTCCAATTATTTTTGCTGCCTGGATCGGTAGTTATTTGGAAAAATGGCTCAAAAAAATCATTCCGTCTGTAGTCAGATCGATTTTTTTGCCAATAATTGAAGTCATCCTATTGAGCCTATTAATTTATGTAGGTGTCGGTCCAATCATGATGTATCTAAGTAAATTACTATCATTAGGTATTGAATCTATCTACTTCGTAAATCCTGCTCTGACCGGTTTCTTGGTCTCAGGGTTGTATCAAGTCTTAGTAATTTTTGGACTGCATTGGGCAATTATTCCTATCGTTGTCAACGACTTAGCTATCAGCGGACACAGCTACCTTAATGCTATGATTTCAGTAACAATGGTTGCTCAAGGCGCCGCCGCATTAGCTGTTGCATTAAAAGCTAGAGACAAAAAATACCGCGATCTATCCTGGGCAGCAACTATTTCCGCTTTTTGCGGAGTCACTGAACCAGCGATCTACGGTATCACTTTAAAATATAAACGTATCTTTTTCTTATCAAATTTGGGTAGTGCTATTGGTGGATTTCTGACTGGATTCTTCAAAGTTGATGCCTACGCATTATCAGGCTCACTTATCGGATTCCCAGCCTTCATCAATCCCAGTCTAGGCGTCACATCTAACTTACTTGGCTATGTGATCGCCCATATAACGACTCTGATCATCACATTTATTATGATCATGATCTGGGGATATAGCCCCGACGAAGATATCAATCCTGTCTTGAACTAAAACGACTTGAAATCAACCATGGAAAAGTTGTTGGGAACATATCTTGTTTGTGTGTGTTCAAATAAACTACCACTGTCAGTATATACGAACTTAGTCAATACCCCGACACAGTTCAAGTCACCAACATCCAAAACCTGCATATCACGCTTCGTGGCAGATTCAACGGTAGTAGTTGAACGCTCAGCAGCAATTTTGAACAAATCATTTTCACGGATATATTGATAAATCGAGTTCTGTGCATCCTCACGAGTCATATTGCCCAACAAGCTTTTACGGAAATAACTATTATCAACCGCAAGTGCTTTACCGTCAAACAAGCGAAGTCTTTCAACATAATAGGCTTTGTCCCCAGTGTTAAAAGAAGTAAGTTTTTCGATATCTTCATCAACTTCAACTTCTTCAAAAGTCAAAACATCAGTTGATAGGCGTTGAATAAACTTATTCTGTGGAAAATCTCTAAGTCCTTCAAAACCAGTAGTATTATCGGCTGAGAACAATACCTTATCATCACGAATAGGCTCTAGGACAACTACACCACGTCCTTTGACAGCATAAACAAGCCCATCACTTTGAAGCTCTTTTAGTGCACGTCTAACTGTGTTTCTAGTTACATCAAAACGTGCAGCCAAGTCTTCTTCGCCTGGCAAAGTATTCCTTGGTGGATATACTTGCTTATTGATCTCATCCTTCAAAGTATCATAAATATCAGAATATAATTTTTTTGGCATGGTACCTTCTCCTCAATTAAACAAATTGTGTGGTATGTGTTTAAACATGTGTTAAAATAGGTACGCAGCAGGTGTTTAAACAGCTAACAATCTAGTTAAGATTATAACATATGATTACATCATTTAGACTTGTTTATATAAAATAATAATAATTTTTTATTATAACGTGACTTTTTCAGGAGGAACATTATGACAATTGTAAACACATGGACTCATGAGTTCTCATATTACCCAAATATCAAACACATCAATCGCAACAAAACTCAGACTACGACTGTCTTCCAGCCAATTGTAGCCAACAAGATAAGATTACTAATTAATAACCAATATGGCAAGATACCTCTTGAAATAAAGAGCATAAAGATAATCGTCAACGAAGAATCATACGATATAAAATTTAACAATAATTCCAGTTTCAGTATTGCATCGAAGCAATGTCAGTGGAGCGATTGGCTACCAGTTCATATTGCTGATAACAGTTATTTTAAAATAGAAATTCGTTCTTTTAACCACAATATCCACACATTGGGCTCTACTATCTCTAATAATATTATCAATTGCGACAATTATTTTGATGGTGAAACTAGTTTCTTTTTTGGCGTTTCGGCCATACAAACTGACACAGATGCCCTCGTCAACAAAGTGGCATTTTTTGGTGATTCTTTGACCAATCAGGGTAGATACACCGCCACTCTGGCCAAGGAAATGTCGAAAGAAAATACTGTCACAGCCAATTATGGACTCTCTGGAAATAGACTTCTCCACAAAGGAAATAGTGATTCCAAATGGTCGAATAGTTTTGGCCCAGCCGGTATTGATCGATTCCAAAAAATGATCGACGAATTCACTCCAAATACTATTGTATTACTAGAAGGCACAAATGACCTAATGCAACCTGGTGCCGGAACTCCAATTAGTGAACTTCCTACCGTAGACGAATTCATTAACGGTCTAAAAAAGATTGAACACATGTGCCAGAGTAACAATATCAAATTAATTTGTCTGACCATTCCTCCTTTTCAAGACGCAAAGATCGATGGAAGAGAAACCTGGAATCCTGACAAAGAGAATCTTCGTACAAAAATTAATGATTACATTCTTAGTTTAACCAACACCATCGACTTGGCAACCTTTGTTTGTGATGATTCTCAAAAAAAATTATCACCTGAATTTGATTGCGGAGACCATGCCCACTTCTCTGAAGAAGGTGGAAAAGTTATCGCACAATTTTTGAATAATAGTATTAATGGTGAGTATATTAATTATTAATTGTTTCGCTGAAAGTGAGACGAACAGTCAAAAAGAGCACTTCCGAGAATTATATTCTCAGGGAGTGCTCTTATTTATTATCTATATCAAATAGTATATTCAATACTATTTTATTTGATATTCTTCTTAATATAATCAGCTGATTCTTGCAACTTATCCAATTCAGCTTGTGGCAAGCCTAGTTGTAATTGCTTCAAAATACCTTCACGACCAACGATTGCTGGATATGAAAGATAAACACCATATTCTTCACGGAAGTTGGAAACTGGTAATTCAATATGTGCATCATTCAAAATTGCCAATGACAATCTTACGGCAGCAGCTGAAATACCATAGTTAGTATATCCTTTGCCATCAAAGACTGTAAATCCACCCATACGAACATCTTCATTAATTTGTTCCAAATCAAGTCCTGAATCTTTAGCCAATTTTTCAACTGGTTGATCCATAACTTTAACAGTTGACCAAGCAGTAAACTGTGAATTACCATGCTCACCCAAATTGTAGCCAGAAACTGAACGAGGGTCAACTGAGAATGCTTTACCAACAGCACGTTTCATTCGAGCTGAATCTAGCAAAGTACCAGTTCCGATAACACGTTCTTTAGGGAAACCAAGAATTTGTTGATACATTGAAGTCATAACATCATTAGGATTACTGATAACGACCATAATACCGTTAAACTTGGTTTGCTTGATCTTCTTGGCAACATCAGTTACTGAATCACCAGTTGGCTTCAATTCACCGAAACGGTTGGGATGGTCTCCACCGATCAACTTAATGTGACCGACAGCGGAAATAATAACATCAGCATCGTCCAATTGAGAATAATCATTTACAAAAATATTAGTGTGATGTGGCAAATTAGCCATGGCATCTTCAAAGTCCAATGCATCAGACTTAACTTTTTTTTCGTTCTTGTCGATCAATACCAAATCATCAACAAAACCACCAGAAACAATGTGGTGAGCACAAGCAGCACCAACATTACCCATACCAATAATTCCTATTTTTCTAGTCATAAATAAAATTCCTCGCAATCAAAGATTTTCAAGTATCTATAGAACATCATACACTAAAGATAACTAATACCCAAAGCGCTATCATTATTGTTAAATTAACTATACTGTCACAACCCTATTACCATTCTGGACGCATATTCTTGAATTCCAAAGTCAACACTTCAAACTGACTAAATGCAAAAAAATGAGATCAATCGCTTTCAATAATGGTCATTTTCAGTCTTAGATAAATGCTAGAATTAATTGAAATTTAAAACTGGAAGGTATTAACGATGATAAAACTAATTGCAACAGATATGGATGGAACATTCCTAAAAGATAATATGACATATGATGAAGAACGTTTTTCTGAGTTATACAAAAAAATGGAACAACAAGGTATCCGTTTTGTAATCGCCAGTGGTAATCAATACGCACAGATCAAATCATACTTTACCAAGTATCCTGACATGATTTATATTTCTGACAACGGTGCCTATATCAGAGATTTGAACCAAATCTACGCTGTACATACCTTTTCTGACGATAATTACCAACAAATCCTAGAAAGAATATCGACTATACCTAATATTCAAATATTAATGAGTGCTGTCGATATCGCCTACATGCCAGCTGATGAAGATCCGGCTCAAATCCAAAAAATGAGTAATTACTATTACAACTTGGAACTAGTTGATGACTTCAGAACTTTAAAAGACGTTATGAAAGTCTCAATAACTTGTCCACCTGAAAAGACTGCACAAACAGTTGAACTATTAAGTGAACTTGTCGACGGATTAGCCGATGTAACTAGCAGTGGCAATGGTGATATTGACCTCGTTCAACCTAATCGTAACAAAGCTGCCGGATTGAATGAACTTGGTGATGTATTGAAAATCGAATTATCAGAAATGGCGGCCTTTGGAGATGGTGGTAACGACTTGGAAATGCTCCAAGAAGTCGGCTTGTCTGTAGCAATGTCCAATGCTCAACCAGCTGTTGCAAAGGCAGCTAATCATCACACGACTTCAAATGAAGAACAAGGTGTTCTTAGCTTTGTTGATAAGCTTCTAGAACCATGAGAACACCTTCGAAAATAACCACCATCAGTATCTTAAGTTTATCAACAGTTACTGGTGTATCGACGCTCATCACCGGTATCATTCCCCAACTTAAGAATACCTATCCAAGTATCCCCGTTATGTGGATCGAATGGCTAGTAACTATTGCCAACTTGAGCGCACTGTTGACCTTAGTTTTAAACCCCAAATTAACTCAAAAATTCGGTAGCCGGAAAGTTGTTGTGGGCGGTCTAGTAATCAGTGCTCTTTCAGGCGCTACACCATTGTTTATTTCGAACTTTGTCATCGTGATGTTAAGCAGAATCATTCTAGGATTAGGAATCGGACTGCTTTCACCGCATGCCATAAGTTTGATTGCTCATAATTTTGACGGCGAACATCGTGCTAAATTACTAGGTTATCAAGTAGGCATTTCTGCTGGTGGTAATGCAATATTACTGATGTTGGCTGGTATTCTAGTTACGATAAATTGGCGTTTCGTATTTGTGCTGTATCTACTATTGTTGATAATTGCTGGGTTAGTATTCAAAAATGTTCCAAATGACCAACCAGAAACCATTAAAAATAGCAGTGTAAAATTGCCACCGAATCGCTGGGGTATATTAATATTAGCATTCCTGACTTACTTATTGATCTGGGGCGTCCAACTAAAACTCCCAACTTTGTTCAATATCAAAGGATTTGGCAATTCCAGTTTACTAAATTGGACTTTGGCGGCAATGAATCTAGGTGGATTAGTCGCTGGTTTGACCTTCAGCAAATTACATAGACGATTCAATCGTTATACTTTAACGATCGGTTATGCTGGTGCTGCTATAGCAGTTCTCCTATTAATAAGTACAAATAATACATTTGTGGCAGTCTTTGCGGCTATATTCTTCAATTATATTTATTCCTACACTGGACCATATCTGGTATTAGTCGGACATCAAAATCTAACTGATCCTCAAATCAACGTGATGAGCAGTTATATCACGGTTTCCACAATTATCAGTGCCTTCTTTGCCCCATTGGTTTGGAATTTGGTTGGCAAGATCGGTGTTAGTTCTTTAACGGTTAATTCCTTGTTTTGGGTTGGAGCTGTCTTGAGTTTGATTGCTATTGGGACAGTTTTGAAATCGTTGTTACATCAACGTGCTTCTAATTGAAAGTGATTGAGTCTACTGGCAACAATCAATAACAAAAGATACAGGACCTATACAAAAATAGGTCCTGTATCTTTTTCTACATTATTTTAAGCTTTCCTTGAAAAAACTCTCAAATTTATCAAATGGGATTAAATTCATCTGATCATATAAGTCAACATGTGTCGCTCCGGGAACAATAACTAATTCCTTAGGATCATGCAAACGGTTATATGATTCCTCAGCCATATATCGTGAATGTGCCTTCTCACCAGTAACAATTAGAACTGGACGTGGGGAAATATCTTCAATATGTGCTTGCAATGGGAAATTATAATATCCCCATGGTGTTGTTGCAGTCCAGGCGGAAGATGAATTGATTGAACGTGGATGGAACGCACGGCCACGATAATATGCAAAGAACTCCTTAGTCACTGGATCAGCATCTTCTGGCAAAGTTTCCGGGAACATCACTGAAGCTTCAACTGGTTGATTATCCTCATCAAATGGTAATTCATGTAAGCCTGTCGATGTATGACCACTTTTTGCATCATCCCAACGTTTTTTAGCCAAATATTTTTTCTCATTAACTCGTTGTACGTCAGTCTTAGAATTATTAAGTCCCTTCCACATCGAATCTGACATATCGTACATAACGGAAGTAGCAACTGCCTTAATACGAACATCAATTGATGCAGCTGTTAGAACGTGACTACCTAATCCACAAATACCGATTGCCCCAATCTTCTCACGGTCGACAAATTTTTGAATACCGATGAAATCAACTGCAGCCGAAAAATCTTCAACAAAGATATCTGGTGAAGCAACATTACGGACCTTTCCTGAGCTTTCTCCAGTCATAGATTGATCAAACGCTAATGTAACAAATCCACGTTCAGCCAATGTTTGAGCGTACAAACCACTTGATTGCTCCTTAACTGCACCGAATGGACCAGAAATAACAATTGCGGAATATTTCTTATTTGAATCAAAATCCAGTGGCAAATATAGATGCCCAGCTAGGGTAAAACCATAGCGATTATCGAATCGAACATTTTGAACGTCGATTCTAGGATTTATTTTAAAAACTCGCGTATCATTTGCTAGTTTACTCATACCAATATTCTCCTTTTATTAAACAGCTTGACCAATAGGTCTAATGAGTATTTCATTAACATCCATATCCTTTGGCGTATCAATTGCATACAATACGGCCTTAGCGATATTTTCCGGATCCAATCCAATCGCATTTTCAGTTTCAATTTCTTCTTGACGTTTCTGAGGATCATTAATTGATTTGTAGAGTTCAGTATTAACTGAACCGGGAGAAACGATGGAAGTCTTGATACCATTAACTCTTTGTTCCTGACGAAGCCCTTCCATAATTGCTCTGACAGCGAACTTGGAACCGTTATATACTGCAAAGTTTGGAACAACTACGTGACCGGCAACCGAATCTGTGGCGATGATGTGTCCGAACTTTTGCTTGATCATTATAGGTAGCACAGCAGAAATACCGTTTAGAACGCCCATAACATTAACGTCTAGTATCTTCTGCCATTCTTGACGCTGACCTTTACTTAACGGATTGGTTGGCATAATTCCAGCATTGTTATATAGCACGTCGATTCTTCCGTATTTATCATAAGCCATATCAATTACGGCCTGAACATCTTCAAATGAAGTAACATCTGCTTGAACTGGTGTGATTTCAACTCCAGGGAATTGATCACGTAATTCTTCCAGTCTGTCCTTTCTACGAGCAGCAATCACAAGTTTTGCATGTTGTTCTGCAAGAACTTTGACTGTTGCTGCACCAATACCACTTGATGCTCCCATAATAATCACTACTTTATCTTTTACACTCATATCGATACGTCCTTCTCTCTAACTGATAAATTCAGTATAATTTGATATTTGTTAGATGTGAAATACCTATAGATGATGCTAAAATATAGCTAATAACTATAGATGGAGAAATCACTATGGAACTCAGAGTATTACGATATTTTCTAGCAATTTGTCGGGAAAAAAACATTTCAAAGGCTGCTGAATCTCTGCACATCGCACAGCCATCACTTTCAAAACAGTTGAAAGATTTGGAGGAAGAACTCGGTGTAACTCTAGTAAAACGTGGACATCGTCAGATAACTTTGACCCAGGAAGGTCATTATTTACGAGAACGTGCTGAAGAAATGGTCAGCATCGCCGATAAAACTACATATAACTTACAATCGACTAATATTATCAGCGGTGAATTGTACATTGGCGCCGGTGAAAGTTTGGCTATGACTAGAATTATGAAAATCGTTGATTCAATCATTCAGGATAATTCCGAAGTCAAAATTAACTTTTATAGTGGCAATGCTGATGAAATCGAATCAAGAATCGACAACGGCACGCTGGATTTTGGAGTTGTCATGGGTGATAGAAAAACCGAAAACTTCGAAAGTTTGATTCTACCTGAACGAAATGAATTTGGAGTTATTATGCCGATAGACTCTGAACTAGCTTCTAAAAACAAAATCAATCCTGACGACCTGGTTGGTAAACCATTGATAGTTTCAAATCAATCTATGGTTCAAGACAAGTTTCGTAATTGGTGGGGCAAGAATTACGACAACATCAGCGTTGTTGCTTCAACTAATCTAGCTTACAACGTTTCTCTTCTAGCCAAGTTGCACCACACCTATTTGATTACCTATGATGGATTGATAAATACTGATGAAGATAGTGGATTAGTTTTTAAGCCACTATCGCCGAAAATCACAGATCCCAATACCGTTATCTGGAAACCAAATTCTCAACTTTCTAATATTGCACAATTATTCATTGATAAGTTGCAGAATTCTTTGGACTAAAGTTAAATAGTTACAATAATCGGAAAGGTAAAGGTAAAATATATGAAATCGAAAGCTTACGATCAACCTGACGCTGAATCCATATTAAAAAAGAAAATGGAAAAGCAAAAAGCTTCTTTAGAACTCAATGAAACATTGAGATTAGTGCCTGTAAAAAAATTAAATACTAAAAAGGAAATTGCTGATTTTTTTAAGAATAATTAGACAAAACAAAGAGGTATGACTCTGCATTAGCAGAATCATACCTCTTTTTACATCTATAACAAAACCACTCCGACACCAACTAATCCTGGACCAGTGTGAACTCCAAGAGCCGGACCAACTTGTCCGAAGAACTGTTTGCTACCTTTGATACCATTCTCAGCTAGCAAGTCAACCATCCGTTGACCGGCAACCTCATCAGCACCATGTCCAATAGCCAATAAGTAATCCTTGTGATCATCAATAAATTTGGTAGCCAAATCAAGCATTAGTTTTTGACCCTTTTTCATACCGCGAGCCTTAGCAGCTGTGGTATAAATGCCTTCACTATTACATGTGATGATCGGTGCAAGTTTCAACATATTACCAACAACTGAAGTTACCAATCCGATACGACCACCGGCACGAAGATATTCCAACGTTGGAATACAGAAATAAACCACTGTATTCTTAATCATCTTATCCACGCCAACAACCACTTCAGCGTAACTCTTACCTGCATCAACCAGATCCTTGGCTCCGACACCAATTAATCCAGCGGCAACAGCAACTTGCTTAGTATCAAATGCTGTAAAGGTGAATCTATCATCGTCTTCAAGCAACACTTTTAAGAAGTTATAAGTACCGCTTAATCCGGATGAAACTGAGATTGAAACAATGTGATCATAACCATCTGCGGCTATTTCGTCTAACTTTTCACTGATACATTCACCTGAAGGTAGGGATGTCTTGGGTATTTCTTTTTCTAGACCGTTATAGACCTCAACCGCAGTAATATCTACACGATCTTTATATGTTTTATCTGCGTAAATAATTTGCATTGGCAATTCATACACGCCTGATTTTTTTAAGTACTCCTCAGGGATATCACAGCAAGAATCTACCAATATAGCAATCTTTTCTGTCATTTCTCATTACTCTTTTCTTTCGAGCCGTCGCTATTATCTAGCAATAATATCTTCTTAGTTGCCCATTTTGTGGCAAAAGACATTGTTACCATCTCAACCATCAGATACTCAGGTGACTTATTGCCTTCCGACAATTTCTGGTCTTCAGCACGATGATTGATAATCTTCAAAGCAGTCTCTTGCTTCTCACAGAAGAAATCGAAGGCATTTTCAATACCACCGTTCAATTGTGTCATCAACTCAATACCCTCTTCGATCTCGCTGATTGAAACGACTTGCTTCAAGAATGTAATAGCAATTAAATATGCCAAATGTTCTCTGGTATATCTCTTTTTAATCGGATGTGGTAGAAGTCCGTTCTTGACGTAATTATTAACCATCGATGTAGTAACGATTGGTCCATCATCTAACCAAATAGGACCCAAATACTTATCTATCAATGTTAATAATTGGTCTCTGTACAAATCCAATTCTGGTAAATCTGACCAGCGTGGTAACTTGAATTCCTCTAAATTATCTAACCATTCTTGCAATTCATCCATTAAAAAGCACCTCTTTATAATTACTAATATAATTTATCATAATAATTAATACTATTCAATCTAGTTTTTAAAACTAGATAAAAATAATAATAAAAAAAGTCGAATCACTTCGACTTTCTTTTGCGTATTGCCGCATTGATCTTTTTTGTACCAACAATGTCTGATAGATACATTATTAGCCACACCATTCCGTACACAACAATTACTGTGATAACAAAATCTAACGTATGATCAATTATTTTCCACCTTGATACCAACATCATCGCCCAAACAATAATTACTGTAACAATCATATGCAGCAACAGCCGTATTGGAAAGTTAAACCAATCTGTTTCAAATATCATCGAAACGATCCCGATTAATCCACTGAAGAAGAACAAGGATGCAATTTCACGTACGGTTGCCTCTATTCCGCCAGCAAAGAGCCCTACCAGAAGAAAACTAAATGATCCTAACAAAACACCAATCAAAAAATATCTTATAGTTTTAAGTAATTTATCCATATTTTTACCTCACATCCCCAGCTGTCCTTTTAGTTCAGTCAAATATTTTCTACTAACACTAAACTTCAAATCATCTGTCAAAAAGGCCGTCATATTGCCTGAAAAAGCTGTCTCTAAAGAATCTAGATGATTCAAATTGATGACAGTATTCTTAGATATTTGGACAAAGTTACCATCATTGATACGCTCGGTCATTTTCTTTAATTGACCACGTAAGCGATAAATCTTTTCGTGCGTATAAATGGTCAATTCATTCTCAAAAACCTCAATGGCAATGATTTGATCAATTTGAACCATAACCACACGATCATCACAGAAAGGGGGATGACAGAGAACTTTGAATTCAATTCGTCTAATCTCTTCATCAATTCCTGAACTTCATTGGTAAAGTTGGATGCTTTGACAGTCACATCAATTTCATCCTTTGGTATTTTGTCATCCTGATTAAAATTTATTTTCATCCCACACTCTCCCTTACATAGTTACAATCAAACCTTACTAAGAACCAATCTTCGACTGATTCGTGAAATCAAAAATACACAGATGCTGATAACTAGTGCAAAGCTAATAAATATCAACAGATCCTGTTGAAAAGTAAGTGCTCCATTCCAACTAATACTTATACCCATAACTTCTTTAAACTTCGACAACACAGATACCGGTAATTTATTAAATGATTTATTTAATTGTGCATTCATCAAAATGTTTCGATACATCGCTGAATTATATGGTGCTGGAGTATATTTCATCAAGTTCTGCATAGTGGTTGGTAACGTGCCGATCGGCATATAAACACCAGCGAAAAACCCTGAAGCAGTCCCGATTATTGAGGATATCTTACCAAGAGTATCCACTTTTTTGACAAAAGATAATAGTAATAAATTAAAAATCGTCCAAGTGAAGCTGCTTAGTATTGAAATACCAAATACCTGTGGGAAAATCGTCAAATCCAACGAACTGTTATCTACAATCATAAAATATATTCCCATTATAAAGTACATAATTAGTTGCATGATAACACCTATAAACACCGACGTAACAATATATGCAAACTGTATACCGACATAACTAATATCGGTCAAATTAATATCTGCCAAAACATGACTTTCCCTATCCTTAACCATCAAACTCAAACTACTTAACGTTGTAGTGATTGCAGTGATTGTCAGCGTGCCACCAATTAACCATGGATCCAAAAGTAGTTTGGTATCAGGAACTTTGCTCCAGCTAGTTATCATATTCTGACTTAGAAACGCCAAGTACAGAACAAAAGAAATCATTGCTCCCATCAGTGAGAAAAAGATTCCACTTCTATCATTAAAGTACATTTTTAAATTACGACTAATTAATCCGCTCATATTAACGTATCTCCTTACCAGTTAAATTCATAAAGACATCATTCATTGTTCCGGGACGATATTCGAAATCAGAAATAGCTTGAGAATTATCAGATAATATTTTTATTGCTTGATTCTTATCATTAACAGTCAGTTCCTTAGATTCACCATTCTGGTAATATAAGGTCAAAATATTTTTGGTGTACTGTTTTTGAAGCTTACTTACCGTATCTTCGGCAATTATTTTGCCTTGATCAATAATGTATACATAATCTGCAGTTTGAGCTTCCTCCAAATAATGAGTAGTTAAAATAATTGTTAAACCAGTGTCGTGCCTTAATTGATTAAGTACATCCCAAATCGCTGTCCTAGTCTGAATGTCTAATCCAGTTGATGGTTCGTCTAAAAATAGTAATTCAGGATTGTTGACTAAGGCTCTAGCAATATCAACACGACGTCTCTGACCACCTGATAGACTTCCATATTTTTGTTTCCAAATACTTTCCAAATTGAACTTATTTATCAATAATTGTATCTGAGTTGGCTTATTATACATTTTGGCTCTCGTCATAATGTTGTCCTTAACAGATAAGTTGGCATCTAAAACGCTACTCTGAAAAACTACACCTATTTTATTTCGATACTCCCGATTGATAGTAGTTTTTTCGTCAAATTCAATCTGTCCACTGGTTGGTTGGATAATTCCTGTCAACATGTTGATCGTGGTAGATTTACCAGCACCATTAGGTCCTAGAAATACGACGAAGTCACCTTTATTGATAGTCAAATTAATATTGTCCACAGCTATTTTATTTTGAAATTTTTTAGTTAATGATGTTGCCTGTAGTAGTTTCATAATGGTCATCTCCATTTGATTTATGACCATTATTTTATGCAGAAAAAGTTATTTGTATTCAGTTTTGAAACAAGTGGTAATTATTTGATGTTTAGTGGTTATTTTTGAGTAATAAAAAATCCTCCTAGGTTTCTCTGGGAAGACTTTTGATTTATTTATCTAAGTATCTCATTAATTCATCAACATTGGTAAATGATGGTGTATCATCTGGAATCAATCCGGATTCCTTTGCCCTTGCTTCAATCATTGCACAGCGGGTAGTCTCATTTGGTATATAACACTTATCAGTTTCGTTATTCAATTCCATAGAATCACCACTCCTTCTAATCTGAAACAAATATAACACATATTTAATTTCCATTTTCTAGTATCTTATTCAAATTAATCTCAAAACTATCAGTATTCTTGATCAGCGGATTATGAAACCAACCAATTCCTTCATTGACAACCTCACCAATAACTAACGAGCGAATACCACGGGTGATAGTCATTTTCGCTTTATCATCAGTAACAAATTTCTCGATAAAAGTATTCATCATCATTCTCAAATGTAGCGTCTCGTCTCCGATAATTTTATCTTTAGAAATTTCAGCTGTTTTTAACACCAGTAACGATAATGACAAATTGCTTAATCCGAACTTTCGCATTACTTTAGCAACTTGAATTATGCCTTCTTTGCCACTGTACCCAAAACATTCAGTTTTGATTTTATCGTCTAGTTTATCAAAGTAATATTTGGTCAGTGCTAAGTTTAAGTCATCCCTATTTTTAAAATAAAAATACAAAGCCTGTGTTTTACAATCTAATTTTTCAGCAATACTTTTGAAAGTCGCTGAATCATAATTGCCATCAGTAATTAATTCAATCGCTGCTTGAATAATTTTGTCTTCAGACAGATCACGTTTTTGTGTCATACGTGTTCCTCCTTACTTCTTTACATTTTACACTCTGTAAATTACAATTACCAATAGTAAATAGGAGATGTTAAGATGACGTTTTTGTCCTTGATCTTAATTGGTTTTGTAATTGGTCTTTTCGTAATATCAACTGGCGGTGGCGGTGCTGCCTTCTACCTAGGAGTATTAACAAGTTTGTTCCATTTGAGTGCTCCAGTAGCAGCCGCAACTTCACTATTAACAGCCTTTCCATCTCTAGTAGTCGGAGCCTATGGTCATTATCGTACAGGAAACATCAGATTCAAAGTCGGCAATCGAATGATGATTTCAGCCATTCCTGCCGTTGTAATTGGTGCGTGGATTGCTCCTTACATTCCCATAAAAATCTACACATGGATCGTCGCAATTATTCTTGTTGTTTTGGGAATTCAAATTCTAGTGCAGCATTTCTTCCTATCCAAATCTAAGAATTCAAATAAAAACTCCAGTCACGATGCCGTGAAAGCATCCGTATTCGGAGCCATTAGTGGCTTAATGGTCGGAGTCGCCGGATTAAGTGGTGGCGGCCCAATTCTAGCTGGATTATTATTACTCAATCTAGATATGGTTCGTGCGGCCGCAACATCATCGTACGTACTTGTTGGTACTACTGGAGTTGGATTACTATTTCATCTATCAGGCGGTAATGTTAATTGGTCAATTGGATTAAGCCTAATGATTGGGGCGATTGCCGGTGCCCTACTAGCACCAATACTCCTCGCCAAAATTAATCCAGTCAAGTTTAATAATTACGTCAGACCATTCATCGGAATACTTTTGGTAGTCATGGGACTACAAATGATTCTTTAAAATTTATCCAGCTTCTCCTTTGTTAAATAGTATTTGTCACCGTACATTGTCCATTTCAACGGCAACTTTAGTTGATAGTTTTTCTCACGAATAAACTTCTCCTGAGTCTTGATTCGTGACAAATCTTGATGTGCGGTCTCTTTTTTCATGACTCTAGTTCTGTATTTGAGAAATGCTAATAGATACTTCTTTTGAGAACCGCCTTGTGCAGGTGTTTTGACATGTTTTATTGTTTTATTACGAATACCGCCAAAACTATCTTTGTCATTTCCGGGACCATGAACGACCAATGCATCATAATAAATATATTGTCCTAAAGATGACAAACCATCTCTTTGCGATAATTTAATAGAAGGATTCATATACATTTTGTCCAAGATCTCATTTTGAGCTTGGATAAATTTTTTGTCTTTAGCTGAAGATTTCCAAGTCTTTACGAATTTATTACCCAAACCTTTATGTGACGAAGTTCCTTCAACTTTTTTCAACGCTGAGATGAACTTAGACAATTTATTATTGGGTTCTAAGGTTTGATACTTCTCCACAACATCAAGCAGATCACCAGTTTTGGAAGTAAAACCAATTATGCCCGCTGTATATCCACGTCCATCATGGATATCTTCAATGTATTTGTATTGTTTCTGATAGTTCAAACTAGAATTCTCCGCACTGGAAACTAAAGCAAAAATTGTCTTCCTTAACGTTCCATCCTGAACCGTAATATGATTATCAAACGCTGATGTAAATCCAAAATTTGTTAACGCAATAAGCATTACTGAAAGGATCATTCCTAATTTTTTAAACATCTTTATTTCCTCTAATTCCAGTAAAACACAAATTGGTCTGAACCATGCAAAAAAATCCAAAGCTGACATTAAGTCAAACTTTGGACTTTTGGTATTAATATTTTCATTTAAAAGCATATCAATAAACAATAGAATTACGCATGTTCATATTAGGTTAAAGAAAATCACTCCTGTAAACTAGTAGCTATCGGAAGTTCAGACGGTGGCTAGCAAATCGATTTTTATTGAGAGGAGTGATGCCTATGGAATTTTGCGTTAATGAGTGTCTCTCCAGTGAGGAGAAGCATGACAGTCTTTCAAGTGTTGTACCTAATGATTGCATTTTCATTGTTAGTGATTGAAATTCTGAAATTTAACCGAAAAAAATAACCGCTGATTCAGACTTTGGACAGTCGCGGTTACTTTTTTCGTGATGAAACCACCGCCTAGGCGGCCGATTCTATACAGCAGACCAGTGCGGTCTGCTTCTTTATTACACCGAAAGTATAACAAGATTTTTTTGCTATATCAATCAATACGAACACAACACTTATCCAGCTTGATGTCGTACCAGAGCAATAACTCGATACGCAATATCTTCACCAACGAGAGTAACTAATGAACCAAGTAGAATAACTACGATACCAATAATAGTACGCCCACTAATAGCTTCACCCAAGATGAACAGTGACAAAATTGGGGCCAAAGCTGGTTTGATCAAGAAAATCAACGACGCTTGAACAATCCCGACCTCTTCCATTGATACGAAGTACAATCCAAATGCCACACCAGTAACTAAGACTGAGATATACAAGATCAGTGGCAATGTTTGTAATGTTATACCTTTGAAGAACGGTATATTAATGAATTCACTGTAGTGAGCAGGAATATTTTGAGCAATTGGTGTATGACTTAACAACATCAACGCTCCTAACTCCAAGGCTCCAAATAAGAATGAGAAGCAAGTCATCGACAATCCATTGATACCGATCTTACTTCCATTCACACGTGACATAACGCCGTAGATGCCAAAGATAATTGATGCTAATAATCCCAAAATAATACCTACGGGATTCTTTAAATTGAATGGATTAATGATAATCAACAATCCAACCAATGTTAATACTAGAGCAAAGACATTTGTTCTAGATAATTTTTCATGCAAGAATACGAATCCAATAATCAATCCGAAAATTGGGTTAGCACTCAAGATAATCGCAATAACTGAAGCTTCTGTAACTTGAATAGATAACTGATAAAGTGTCATGCTGACAACAACGATAACGAAGCCAGTCAACGCACAACGACCAAGATCGTATGCGGACATCTTAATCCCGTTCTTCTTGAGGTGAAGAACTGCGAATGGCGACAATGCCAATCCACCAATCAAGAATCTGATAAAATTCAACTCAACTGGATTGAATTGACCACCGGCTATTTTTAAAGCAATTTCCATAGAACTGAATAAAAACATCGGTATTACTATGTATAGAAAACCTTTTAACTTCAAAACGTTCGTTTCATCCCCTAAATAGTGAAGTAACAATATCATTTTACTCCTATTGGCAAGTGAAATTTAAGACTTGTTTTCATGAAAACGTTTTTAAGTGAAAAATAGCTTTTATACCAGATATCAAAAATACAGGGATTGCTGGAATAAATATTACCATCAAGTAAACCAATCCGCTTAGCCTAGCTGTTCCCATTACTTCATTGAAGAATGGTGAAATGGTTACAAACAATGAGCTCAACGCTGAGAACGATACAGCAATAATTAATTTTGGATTACTGAAAGGATTACGGTGGAATAAAGTTCTCGAACTACGTGCATCGAATACATTCCATAATTGTCCAAAAACCAAAGTTAGAAATGCTACAGTCTGTGCTTCTCTGACTTGCATGCCGCTTCGTGCAGCAATGACAAAGGCAACGAATACAACTAATCCCATAACCGTTCCTCGAACAATAATCCGGTTAAGCATCCCCTCAGCCAGAATTGACTTGCTGGTATCACGTGGCGGCTCATTCATAATATCCGACTCTGGAACATCATAACCCAATGCAAATGATGGTAATGCATCACTGACCATGTTGACCCACAACACCATTAATGCCGTCAAAATTGGTGTATTGCTAGAAACATTGCCAATATCATGAGTAATTAATAGCAATCCAAACATCAACGACAATACTTCCGCAACATTAGTCGTTAATTCATGACGCATGAAGTTTTTGATATTGGTAAAAATTGTCCGACCAGCTTCAACCGAATGCTCAATCGTAGTGAACTTGTCATCTAACAATATCAAATCTGCCGAATCCTTAGTCACATCTGTACCATTGATTCCCATTGCAACACCAATATCGGCTGCTCGTAGTGCCGGTGCATCATTCACTCCATCACCAGTCATTGCGACTATCTCACCGTGACGTTGTAATTGCTTAATAATCCTTTGTTTATGTTCAGGTGATACGCGAGCATAAACTCTAATATTCTCAACATGATCAAATAACTCATCATCTGATAAATTATCAATCTGCTTACCTTCCATAACCGGTGCCTTATTATCAGAAATAATTCCCAATTTAACCGCAATAGCTTGGGCCGTCTTAGCATGATCACCAGTAATCATCACAACATTTATAGCGGCGTTATGAAGTACTTCAACGGATTTTCTAACTTCCTCACGTGGTGGGTCAATTATTCCCGCTAATCCTAGTAGGTGAACATTTTGCTCTAATTCTTCTACCGGCAAGTTCATAGCTTCATCTTCTGATATAACCCTTTCACCAACGGCTAAAGTACGCAACGCTGCTTCGGCGAATTGATCAATTTTGTGCTTCAATGCTGCATTATCATCCGTGGCTACAGACTTATTTAAAAGAACATCCGGAGCGCCTTTAACCAATACTTTAAATGTGTTTCCATTCTTAATTACCACACTCATCATTTTTCTAGTGCTATCGAATGGAAAAATCCTCAAAATATCATAGTCTTCTTCTGACTTCTGGTTCAATAACGTATGTCTATCCAGTCCTAGTTTTAATCCTAGAACAACCAATGCGACATCGGTCGGATTCCCAAAAGGTTTGTAATTTCCATTTTCATCTCTCGAAACATTTGCTTCATTATTCAAAATACTCGCAATAACGAATTTTCTGGCTGAATCAACCTTGTTCTTTGGCGTTATCTCACCCAGAGGGTCATATCCTCGACCTTCAACATCGAATTCAATGCCGTCAGTAAAAAATTTCGTAACGGTCATCTCATTTTTGGTCAAAGTCCCCGTCTTATCTGAAGCAATAAAAGTAGTTGATCCAAGCGTTTCTACACTATTAAGAGACTTGATCAATCCCTTACTCTTGGTCAGGACCCCAGCACCGATAGTCAAAACTATCGACAATACAGCCGGCAAAGCATCTGGAATCGCCGCAACGGCTAAGGCGATTGCCGTAGACAATATGGCAGTAAAACTAGTAAATGAGAGCGTTCCAGTAATCATCCATGTTTTCACAGATCCAGCTATCAAAGTAAACAGCACCACTCCGCCAGCAACGTACATTAATTTTCTAGTTAAATCGTCCACAGTTCTTTCGATGGGCGTTTTTTGTATTTCACTATTCGTCAATAATTCCGCAATTTTTCCTAATTCTGTATCCATCCCTGTCGCTACAACAACTGCATAACCATTACCGTTAGTGACAGTTGAACCAGAGTATCCCATATTCTTACGGTCACCCAGATCAGTATCTGTTGGTAAAGATTCAACCACCTTGATAATTGGATCAGATTCACCAGTCAAATGTGCTTCCAGAACTTGTAATTCTGAAACCTTGATCCATCTGACATCAGCTTCAATAAAGTCACCAGTCTTGACACTAATAATATCGCCAGGAACTAATTGGTCTACCGATACCTTCTCCCAGTCATTATCTCTTAGAACTGATGCCTGATGATTGTTCAGCTCCTTCAAACTATCAAGTGACTTGCGAGCATTCACAGTTTGCCAGACTGATAGACCACTATTGATACAGATCAAAATCAGGATAGCGATGGCTTCATAAAAAGACGACATTGCATGTTTCGCACTGCCACCTGACAGCTCATACACACCACTCATCAAAGATAACAAAACCGCTAGTAACAAAATAATCACTAGTGGTTCCTTAAACGAATTCATTAAAATTTTCCAGATTGGAGTCGGCGGTTCTTGCTTTATTTCATTTTTTCCATATTTGTCTAGTCGTAATCGGACTTCTTGGCTAGATAATCCTTCGTGACGACTTGTCCGTAGCGAATTTAGTACATCATTTTTATCCTGGTCATAAAACATATAAGTGCCTCCTCCATCTGATTTGATATTAGTATTCACTTATAGTTTAACAAATTTTAAATTGATATACGAATTATTTGTCATAATCTAAAACACATATAATTATATTATGACATTTTCTTCCTATTATATTATAGAAAGTAAAAAAATAAGCCGTTGGCTTAACAACGACTTATCTGCTACTACTTAGTAAAACCATCACTGGAACTATATCCTTTTCCAGCAGTCAAATCATATTGGATCAGTTTGTAGTCTTTCAAAAGTTCTTTTTGTTTCTTAGTTAAATTCTTATAAGCAACTTCTTTACCAGTATTTTTATTGACATACAGGCTTTCAGAATCACCAACTGTACTCTTAGCCATTGCTGGAGCTTCTTCTTGAATCTTAGTCAACATTGCATAGAATGGTGTTACCTTCTGACCCATTTGTGCATAAGCTAGAGCTATGAAGCCATTAGGATCAGTAATCTTAGTATCTTTATTGATCTTATTAGTACCGTCGCCGTGCGCGATGGCGTACTTATTACTATAGATGAAGTAGTCAGTTTCATGTTGGGCAACATTATACTTCTCCATACTATTGCCATCATAAATACCAGGTAGGTGATCGCCATACCAAACGACTGTAATCGGCTTATTGATTTTATCTAGTTTATCTAAGAATTCCTTAGTGGAAGCATCAGTCAAATTAATTCCTTTAGAGAAGTTCTCAACTTGTTTGGTATTCTTACCAGCACCAGAACCGCTAACTTTGAAGTTATTATCCTTATACTTATTAGTATATGGCATGTGATTTTGCATCGTTACCAAACTAATGAATTGGCCGTCTTTGACATGATTAACTTGCCATAAAGCATCCTTATACGCTGACTCATCACTAATATACTGACCACCATCAGTAGTATCAGTATATTGCAGTGCAAGGTCCCCAGTAGTGTTAATATTCCTAAAAGTCTGGAAGCCAAACTTCTTATATACACTAGCTCTACTATAGAAGTTACCAATATATGGATGAATTGCTGACTTAGTATCGAATTGATTAGTAATGTTCTCAGGATTGGTCTGCTTTTGTACTAATTGCACATATGGAGATTGAAGTGACTTCGAGAACTGATTGTATGCCAGTCCAGTAAAGGTCATGTATTCCATGTTAGCAGTACCACCACCGTAACCAGAACTAAGCATCAAACCAGAAGTTGTATTCTTCTTAATTTGACGAATATTAGGCATCGCATCCGAATTAACCTTAACATTTGGTACACGACTAGGATCTGAGAAGCTCTCACTTAATACATAAATCAGAGTCTGCTTATTAACATTACTATTTGGACGGTCCTTGTTAATGTCAGCTGCTGTTTTCTTGTACTTCTTAACAATTGAATCAATCTTAGTCTGACTATAGTCCTCTGGTTCGTCCATAACATTAACACGAATGTTGGTTAAGAAGGTAATCAGTGGACCATTACTGTTGGTCTCCCAAATTAAGTTAGCGGTAAAATCCGAACGGCCAGCCTTAGCTAGAAATTTGTTAGTTAAAGAACCTTCATCGTTAGCCGAATAAAAACTACCTAGGCTTAAAATAGCTAATAATAGGAAGATTACACGAGTGGGCCATTTCATTCTCAATAAATATTTGCCAAACTTTCGTTCCAAGAAAATACAGATGGCAATCCCAATAATCAGGATCACCGCAACCTCAACGACAAGCTTCATGCTGATCATCGTTAGTAATTCCTTGATATTGCTTAAGAACATCAAGTCACTTGGCAAAATAGGTTCAGTACGGTAGAGAACCTTCAACTTGTTGGCAATTGAGAAAATCAGGAACACTACATAGAATATCGCCGTTGAATAGAAAAAACGGTTAATTATTCCATATAATCCAATGTAAATAAAGAATAATACACCGGCAGTTACGAGATACATTCCTGGGAATGTCTTCGTAGCGTTGGTGAATGCAAATGACCAAGAACTGGTTTGAGAATAATCAATAACTAGTCCCATAAATAGTGCTGAAAGTATTATGAAAACAAATTGTAAAACATATATTTTATTTAACTTCTTCATTAATGAAACATCCTTACCCTTGCGTAATTAACACCTTTATATACTAACCCATATTATTTGAAAATGGGAATAAAATGAGCAAATAAAAATTGTCCTTATGGTTGTTTCTTTCTCATAATCATATTCTATAGCTTCACATCTCCAGAACTTAAAATAATCTCCTGCTATGCAGACCGAACCGAGCCTGAGGTACGGTCTCGATTCTCGATTTTAATACTTACAAAGTTCGTAAGTATTAAAACTCGTCTGGTGGTGTAATGGCTAAAGCCATAACGCCACTCTCATAGCTGGAGGTTATTTTAAATTCTTCCGATTACTCCGTAAGTTTAATAAATTTGGATAGTATCAAAGTCACTATTTATGGGTTTAATTGAATTTTTAATCATAATTAATAGATGACCAAAACAAAAAATCGTCCTTCCATATAAAGGACGATTTTCTATCTAATCAATTCATTTTTACCATCGCACTCAAGATAACTGAAAACATCTTCTTTATCGAACAATGGCGTATCATTTAAGGCCTCTTGCGTAAGAACCGAATTAGCAACTGCAAA
Organism: Companilactobacillus hulinensis; assembly: GCF_003946555.1. GTDB lineage: Bacteria > Bacillota > Bacilli > Lactobacillales > Lactobacillaceae > Companilactobacillus > Companilactobacillus hulinensis. The sequence goes on from NZ_RHOO01000007.1 coordinate 50,090, forward strand.
TTTCAGCGTGTTCTCAAAGTTCCAATCTTCGATTAGACCTGTTATAACGCCGCTGGCAAAAGCATCACCACTACCAATTCGGTCAAGAATTCTGATCTCACGTGGCTTAGACTTATATAATTCACCACCATGAGAAATGAATCCTTGGAAATACTTCTTGTGTTCATCACTGCTGCGACTGCTTCCTGCAAAATAATCAATATTATAATCCGAAGTGAATTTTGCATACAAATCAGCATCTTTTGCATCATCGTAATCTAGTAAATCCGTCAAATCACGTTTACTACCGAAAACAACATCAGCGTATTGGAGCATTTCTTGGTACAACTTTTTCATCATTAAATGACTGTTATCTTCATTCAAACTCATGCGATAGTTAAAATCAAAACAGACCTTAACGCCTTTTTCATGAGCCAATTTAGCTAATTTCAATGCTGCATCCCGTGTCTTTTCGGTCAAGCTCAAGGCTATCCCGCAAATATGTATATAATCGGCATCCGCAAGCTCCGATTCAAAATCATAAGCGTTTGCATCAGTAATACAAAATGAACTCGATAATCTGTCCTGGTAGGTAACTCGTTCTGGCCTTGACCCATGTCCCAACTCAACAAAGAAACTGCCTAGGTGTCCTCCGGTATATCCAACAAACTCGTCTGATATACCAAGACGTCTAAGATCTGCGACGACCTTCTTACCCAAAGAATTATCAGGAACTTGAGTTATCATGCTAGTTCTATATCCCAAATGAGACAAACTTCCTAGCAAGTTAACCCCCGTCCCCACGGTCGACATACGTACAATATCACTTTGTTCCAGGAGCATATGTTCTGGAACCGTGTATCGAAGCATTACTTCACCAAAGGCTAAAATTTTCATCTGTCTTGCCCTAGAATTTCTTGATGATTTCATATAATTTAGCTACATCTTCAGGACGCGTGTCACCAGTTGCTTTGTCGATAATTGAACTGTAAACATGTGGAATAATTCTCTTAACACCAGCATCTTTAGCAATTGAGACAATTTCTTCAAAGTTATCTAAGTCAATTCCACCAGTTGGTTCTAGATCGAAATCATTTTCTGCACATGCCTTAGCAACAGTTTTGAATTCTTCAATGTGAGCTAAGCCTTTCATTGGGAAGAACTTGATTGATGAACCACCCATATCCTTCAACAAAGCGATTGCTGTTTCAATAGGAACCTCTGTAGGAGTTGTTTGACTGCTTAATGGACCAGTAGCAATATTTACAACGCCAACTTTGCCAGTTGGTGAAACCAATCCATTGATGATAGTTTCATCTTGCCCCAACATAGCACGACTTGCACCAACACCAGTGAATACTTGGTTAACGTGTTGTGGTTGAACAGCTTTTGAAACTCTGACAACCATTGCGCTTTGATTAGGGTCACCAGCGCCAAGTCCGACTGAAACGGCGTTATGAATCGCTTCTTTATATTTGAGCATATCTTCGATAGCAGCTTCATCAGTTGGATAGTTCTTTGTTAGAACACCAAGTACAACGTGTCCTTCAGCTGCATCGTAACAGTCCTTTGCATTTTCGATTGAATTAGCTAGTACATTCAAGCAAATTCCATTGTCTAAATAATTAGGTTTCAAGTCCATCATATTTCCTCCATGATTTCTTTCATTCTTGCGACGATTTGATTCATTTCAGATTCGTCAACTGATCTAATATCGAATTCAATAATACCGACATTCACACGATATTCACGTGCATAGATTGCTATAGCGCCGTTACGTAGTTTGTCACAAATTTCTTGTGCCTTATCAGTTTGAACACTGGCACGATAGATTTCTCTACCGGCACCATCTTGAACAATTTTAACTTTCAAACCGATAGCTTTGAGTTGTTCAACGAATGGTGTTAGACGAGCAATCATTTGTTGCCCATCTTCTGGACCTTCTTCTAGGTATTGCTCGATTGCACCAGTCAATCCGATGATATTTTCTTTACCGATCTTCATGGCACGTCCCATACCTTTGCTTTGAAGACGAGCCCAGCCGATATACTTAGCTTTACCAAAGACAACCCCAGATGCTGGTCCTTCGATAGCTTTTGCACCACTATAAATTACTGCATCGGCACCCATTTTAAGATACTTAGTTAAGTCTTCTTCAGCGGCAGCATCCAATACCAATGGCAAGTTATGTCTATGTGCCACTTCAATTGCTTCAGGAATAGATAACATACTCTTTTGAACTGTGTGGTGACTCTTGATGTAGAGAATTGCGGCAGTTTGATCTGTTATTTGCATCTCAATATGTTCTGGAGAGCACATATTGGCATATCCAGCCGGTATCATCTTGGCACCAGCAACACCTAACATAACGTCTACAGGGGCACCGTAGTCAACATCATGACCCATGGGGAGGATAACTTCACGCTTAGTAATACGGTCTGTGTATGGGTGATAAACGTGGTACATACTACCTTGTCCAATAATTCCGGCGATTGTCTCCGCAATACCTGCAGAAGCTGAGTTGACGATCAATGCATCTTCAGAACCGACTAACTTGGCAACATATTTACCAGTTTGAACAACCAAATCTGCCATTTCAAAGAAATTCTGAGCACCCAACTTTTGAGCAGCAACCACTTTGTCAGATACTTTTGAAACACCGAGGATGGTCATCTTCCCATCTGCATTGATAACATGCTTCAAATTATACTTTTCATAAACATCCATTCTAAATACCTCCGATTGCATACACATTGCCACCGATAATGCTGTATTTAGGTTTAACAAGCGTATCAGTTGTTCTTGTGTTGCCGTTTGAATCTGTTAATTCCTTTTGTCCGTGCTTAATATCAAAGATAGTTACATCAGCATCAAAGCCAGCCTCCAATTTACCCTTACCAGCAAGATTGAAGTTCTTTGCAGGACGACTTGTTATCATTGGAATGATTTCTGAAATTTTATATCCGATCAACATCAGTTTTTCAATACATGTTGCCATGTCATAAACTGGGCCGTCTTCACGATTGTGGTGATAGATATCTGTACTCAAAGTCTCAGGATATAACTTGTATTCCTTAGCTATTTCAGCAGTGTGGAAGTTGAAACTATCAGTACCATGACCGACATCGAAGATAATTCCGTGCTCGTATCCGTCTTGAACAAAGTCTTTGATCTTATCATTTTCATCCAAGATTCCGTTAGCCTTACCATTGAAACAATGAGTCATGATATCTCCACGATCCATAACTGCCATTATCTCTGATAATTCTGGAGGATTAGTACCAATATGAACCATCAGTGGTAGATGCTTATCTAGCTTCATCTGAAAATACTTGGCTTCAACCAGGGGATTGATTCCATTGCCGACAACCACTGATTTACTCATTCTGGCCTTAATACCAACAATGAAATCAGGATATTTATCAACTGCATCTTGTAACTCTGGTAAGCTTAGACGACTCATATCACCCAATTCATCTTGAGCCAAGATACCAGTCTTAGAAATATTGATCATGGCATAAACATTAGTCTTCTTATCACGGGTACGATCATAGAAATCACCGATATTATTGGCACCAGTTGAGCCAGCGTCAATAACTGTTGTAACGCCGGTTGGATATCCATCTTTATCAGGATCATCATAATAGAGTGTCAATTTCTCATAACAATGTGTATGATCATCGATCCAGCCAGCTGTTACGATCGATTGTCTTTCCAGGTCAATCGTCTTGTCCGCAGTAACATCATCAAGTTTTGTCCCAACACGCTCAATCTTACCGTTTGATATAAGCAGCTCAATTGCCTCTGAATGCTCATTGAGCCCATTTTTAATGTATAAATCAGCCATAATCAAATTTCCTCCAATTTAAATTTAGCCCATGGAGTTATGTAATCTAATAGGAATAACTCTTGGTCAGAAATTTCAGCGACTTTATTCTTTCTTTCATCGCTATGTGCTTCTAACACAATCTGTAATTCATTTTTGTATTTACCGAATTCATCATTACCGATCACGATATCGCCACGTTTGAATTCATGTGAACAGCCATTCTTAGGATTCTCTTCTGGACCATACTTTTTACGAACCTCTGTCGAACGAATTACCAAGTCAGTAATATCACCACGACGAACATGTTGATTATCAAGCAAAATTTGTTGTTCTACATCGTGGATACAGTCACAAATTTTCACATTGAAAACAATTTGATAACGATTCAAATTACCTAGTTTTTCTAATTCTTCATCCGATGCATAAGCATTACCAATAATCACACAATCGATCATATTCGTAGCAAATAGGTGTTTAGCCTGTAATTCAACTGGCAAATCACGGTGCATCTCAAGCGTTGGTAATCCATCGTTGATGCTCCATGGACCCATAGTTCCGGATTGAGATGTAATAAAAGCTGCGGTCTGAATTCCATGTTCTTTGAAGCGTTTTGAACAACTATTGAAGAATTCTAATGGCAAACCTGTACCACGTTGTGGATAAAAATTATGACAACCAAAGATGAAAGGTTCGTTAGCCGAATAAGATAGGATATTATTCAAATAATCCACATCATTACTCATATTTAGTTCAACGTTCAATTGTTGTGGATTGTACGAAATCAGGGCTTCCTGACGTCCATCGAATCCTTCATCCAATCTAATACCATCGGCACCTAGTTCTGAAAAGAAACTCAAATCTTGATAAGAAATACCTAATTGATCAAAGATATTAGGTGCAACATCCAAGGTAGTAGTAAATCCAAGTTCTTTGGCATAGGAAATCAAATCATGATACTTTGCCATGACCGCTTCCTTACCTTCACTGACTTCCAACATACTCATGAAGATTCTTGAGAAACCATGCTTGGCAGCTTTGGCCAAATACTTCTTATCTTCATCATTGCTGTGATCTGGATAAACTGAAACTCCTAATGTACGCTTTGTCATACTTTCTTACCGCCTTCCATGTCTGAGAATACGTTCAGATACTTATTGGAAATGATGGTTGCTAAGTAGATAGTTGCCAAGATGGTTAATGGCGCTGCCATTTTGAGTAACATACCAATCGCTGCAACGAACATTAATACAAGGATTGAACGTAAAATCACTTTCCCAGCTGAGATATTTTTTAGAAATTTGGGAATGATATTCTTTTGAACTAAAACTTCACTTAATAGGAAGAATGCTGCCAAACCAATCATGTAATACATAATTTTTTTACTCCTTGGCTAATTGTTGTTTTTCGAACACCTTGAAGAATGGATAGTAAATTGCGAGATCAATAATGAAGTTGACACATGATAGAATCAACGCCGGAACACTCCAGTTCGTACTGATGAATGCTCCCAGCGGACCAGGCATTGTGAACGGCAATCGGGCCATCATCATTGGAACCACTCCAGTGATAGTCATAACGTACGAAAGCGTACCTGTTACTAGTGGCGCAACGATAAATGGAATACCTAAGATAGGATTCATAACGATAGGTGCACCGAAGACGATTGGCTCGTTGATATTGAACAATCCAGGCAAAATAGCTAGTTTACCCAAATCCTTGAGATAAGCTGATTTAGAGAACATGAACAATACTACAAGTGCCAAAGTACCACCGGCACCACCGATCCAGATGAACCATTGTAAGAATTGTTCCGTGAAGATAGTTGAAAGGTGATGTGCACTAGTACCACCGGCAAATTCACTCATATTTTGAGCAATTGACATTTCCCAAAATGGACGAACGATAGGATCCATGATGGCTGCACCGTGAATACCCAATGTCCAGAATCCAGTAATAAGTAGGATTGTTAATAATCCACCGAACAAACTGTTACCAACTAAGACACCTTTTAATGGCATTAGGATTGTACTTAAGAATGAAGATATGTTGAAATCAAAGATATATCTGATGACCCAGAATAATAGCAAGATGATTGCTGCTGGAATCAAGGCAACGAATGAATTAGAAACTTCTGGTGGAACTCCATCCGGCATCTTGATAGTGATATTCTTGTTCTTCAAGAAACGATATATTTCAACGGTCAATAGACCTGTAACGATTGATGCGAATAGTGACGAAGCACTCAAGTTAGCAATGTTGATATATCTACCGGCATCAATAACCCCTTTAGCATCTTTTAAAACATGGATCGGAGCAGCTGTTGAAACTAAGAAAGCTAGGACAGCTAGAATTCCATTTGTTAACTTATCGAGCTTGTAACTTTCGGCAAGTGATGAAGCAATACCAAACGTTGCGTATAGTGCCAAGATACCAACTGTATATCTGAATGGAATATCCAGAATTTCCTTATATGGTAGTAATGCATTGGCTACCGACTCAATTGGTATATTGTTGATGATCGTAAAGAATGATCCAACAATGGTAAGTGGTAGTGTTGAAATGATTCCTTTACGAATCGCAGTCATGTGGCGCTGAGTTCCCATTTTATTGGCAACTGGTAATACTTTTGCGTTGAGCATGTTTACAAAATTATCCATAAAACTCCTCCTTCAAACGAGTAGTACAAAACTTACGTTTATTTCTTCTCGCTCTTAATTTAGGAACATCATAACATTATAATGTTATGATGTAAACGCTTAAAATACGAAAATTAAACTTCGTATTCAATCTCATATGGGAACTTATTAGTGTCATAAACAGCAATGGAATACTCAATCAAATTACCCAATCGATCATATCCCTTACGGATTCTCTTAATAGCTAGTTCATCACTTGTACCAAGTGTCTTCTTGTCATCATCGCTTAACTTAATTGCCTTGAAATCATCTTTGAAATTATTGATATCTTGACCGCTGTCCTTGAGAATTTTATAGAGTGACTTATGACGTAAATCTTTTAATTCACTTTGAATTCCAACATTAGGAAGATAATGTTCAAAAATGATGAAAGGTTCCTTGTCTAATGAATACAAACGTTTGATGTACAAGACATCTTGACCAGATTCCTCAAAAGGGGTTCCCTTTGGAGATACAAGTTTGATCTTTAAAATTGATTTGCTCAAGTCGCCCTGTTCATTAACAATTGACGAATAAGACTTGGCCTTTGACAACTTGTTGAACAGATTATTACTGATAACCTTGGTACCAATGCCACTCTTCTTCTCAAGATAACCTTCTGAAACCAACAATTCGACTGCCTTGCGAATTGTTATTTTACTTACATTATAAATACCTTCTAACTCATTCTCAGTTGGAATCATAGTCCCAACTTCGTATTTGCCAGATAAGATATTCTTCTTAATATCACTAGCAGTATTCTGATATAACGTACCTGTAATCATATTTATTCCCCCAATCAAGGATTTCATTAAATAATATATCATTATGTCATTATAATATATATATACATTACTAAAACTTTACATAACGAGATAAGGAGTTTATTTATGAAAACATATCCAGATCCAAATTCTATCTATCCAAATCCAGATATCAAAGAAGTGGTATTTGTAAAAAACACTATTACTCGACCAAACATTTTGATTGGTGATTACACTTACTACGATGACCCTAACGATCCGGAAAACTTTGAAAAACATGTGACTAATCATTACGAATTTCTCGGTGATAAATTGATTATCGGCAAATTCTGCTCCATTGCCCACGGAATAGAATTCGTTATGAATGGTGCTAACCACGTGATGAAAGGAATATCTACTTATCCATTCAATATCATGGGTAACGGATGGGAGACAAATACGCCACAACTCACCGATTTACCTCTCAAAGGTGACACTGTAATTGGCAATGACGTCTGGTTCGGCCAAAATGTCACCGTTATGCCAGGTGTAACTATCGGTGATGGAGCAATAATTGGTACTAATAGCCTAGTTGCCAAAGATGTAGAGCCTTATGCAATTGTTGGTGGTAATCCTATACAAGTAATCAAAAAGCGATTCTCAGATGACGTTATCGATCAGTTAGAAAAGCTCCAGTGGTGGGATCAGGATATCGAATGGATCACTGAACATATCCACGATTTAACAGTTGCAGAATTAGATCTCAAGTCAGTTAATCATCTGATAAATTCACTCCACTAAAAAAGCAGCAGATATCTGCTGCTTTTTCATTCTCATTTTATAAACTGCAATCTAACAGCATTTAACACCGCTATAACGGTGACACCAACATCGGCGAATACCGCTTGCCACATACCAACAAAACCAAGAGCTCCTAGTAATAGGAACAATACCTTAATACCGATTGCAAAACTAATATTCTCCATAACTATCTTCCTAGTTACTTGAGCAATCTTAATTGTCTTGGATACCTTTGATGGTTCATCACCCATGATGACGATATCAGCTGCTTCAACCGCGGCATCACAACCGAGACCACCCATGGCAAATCCAATATCAGCACTGGTCAATACCGGCGTATCGTTAATCCCATCACCTACAAAGGCAACCTTCTTATTACGTTTCTTAGACTTTTGAAGTAATTCAGTTACGATATTAACTTTGTCCGCAGGTAACAATTGAGTATAAACTTGGTCTAATCCCAACTTATGACCAATTGCCTCTCCAACCGTCTTATTATCACCCGTCAGCATTGCACTTTTAATACCACGCTGATGTAATAATTTGATAGCTTCTTGCGCATCAGACTTAGGTTCGTCAGAAATCACAATACTGCCGACAAATTTGCTATCTGCACTCACATAAACAACTGTACCAATATTATCATTCTTAATATAGTCAATATTATCCATAGCCTTTTCATTACCAACTATGATCCACTTACCATTGACCGTTGCACTCAATCCTCTACCGGCACGTTCATTTGCACTAGTAACACGGAATGAGTTCAAGTCACCGTTATAAGCTTTCAAAATCGACAACGCAATTGGATGAGTTGAGTTTTGCTCTGCAGCAGCTGCGTATCCCAATAAGTCCTGTTTACTGACATCATTAACTGGGGCTATATCAACAACTTCAAATTTTCCTTTGGTCAAAGTACCAGTTTTATCAAATGCTACCGTATCAACGTCGTTTAGAGCTTCAAGATAACTACTACCCTTAACTAGAACACCTTGTTTAGATGCAGCACCAATACCTCCAAAGAAGCTTAGTGGAACTGAAATCACCAATGCACATGGACATGAAATAACTAAAAACACTAATGCACGAGAGATCCATGTACCCCATGTGCCAGTGAATAATGGTGGAACAATTGCCAAAACTAGAGCCATTCCTACTACTATAGGTGTGTATATTTTTGCAAAACGAGTAATAAACTTTTCAGCTGGAGCTTTTTTATTGCTAGCATTTTGAACCATATCCAAAATCTTAGCTACAGTCGAATCGTTATATATTTTAGTTACCTTTATTTCTAACGTACCATTCTGATTAATCGACCCACTTAGCGCCATATCATTTTCTTTGATACTCTGAGGCATTGACTCACCTGTTAAAGCTGAAGTATCCACATTAGATTGACCCGAAACAACCATGCCATCCAACGGTATCTTCTCACCAGGTCTAACGACAATGATTTGACCTACTTGAACAACATTAGGGTCAACACGCTTTGTCTTGTCAGATAACTTTAAAGTGGCAAAGGCTGGCTTAACTTCCAATAATGCTGAAATAGACTTCTTAGAATTGTTAGTAGCAATATCTTCAAATAAATTACCAACTTCATAGAAGAACATAACTGCAACAGCTTCAGGATATTCTCCAAGCACTAGCGCCCCAATAGTGGCAATCGTCATTAAGAAGTTCTCATCAAAAATTTCGCCGTGAAAAATATTCTTAACCGCTTTGAAGACAATACTTCCACCAATAACAAAATAACCGATGAAATAGAACAGAATACTGAGTGGCTCACCAAATATTCCACTAAATCCAGTTACCATGGAAATAGCTGAAATAATTAATTTCCAAATTCGTATAATAGATTCTTGATCTAATTTATTTTTAAGCTTTTTTCGCTTATTTTTAACTTGGTATTCGGATTGGACATTGTATAATTTCATTAGAAACATCCTCCCTACAACAATGTAAGTGTTTACATGAATATATGAGCATTCATTCATATATCATGTATAATATAATATATCTAATATAGAATTTCAATGATTTCGGAGAAAAAGGTGATTTAATGTCAGAAGTAGATTTTCCTGAGCAAGAGCATCAAAATGCTCTGAACCATTTAAAAGAATCCATACCTGCTAATGAAGAATTAGAATCTATGGTCAACGTATTCAAGGCATTTGGAGATATGACTCGTGTCAAAATCATTCTGGCATTATCTAAGACGCCACTAAGTGTTGGTGAAATTGCCGACACCTTGGATATGAGTCAATCGTCAATCTCACATCAACTGAGTCTGTTGCGCCAATTGAACCTAGTATCCAGTGTCAGACATGGTCGCAACATTCACTATCGATTAAGTGATCAACATATTATTACCATCTTTAATCAAACCAAAGAACATATTATTGAAGATGAAAACGATCAATAACAGTCTCGAGACAGTCAATCCGTTTCGGGATTTTTTATTTCTGATAATCTGTTGACTTTAAATATTTCAGAACTATAATGGGTTTTGTAATCAGATAGTGAGTACTCACTATCTGAGAAACGGAAAGTTTTTAGATAGGAGTGATATATAATGTTTACAACAATATTTTGGATTTTAGCAATTTGGTTTGTAGTCAGCATTATTTGGATGTGGGCCAAAAGAGATGATCAACAACTTCAAAAGACTCTTGGATGGGTCAACGTTGTCGCTATTATCGCTGGATTCTGGACATTCTACGCCGCTACACGTGTTGGCAATATCGAAACATGGTTCAATGTTCTCAACTATGTCAACATCGTTGTTGCTGCAACTCAACTATACCTTGGCTACCGTAATGGCCACAGTGTAAAACATGCTTAACTATTAATTTTCATTTTGATATACCCCTGATGAAGCTGGAGCAAAAGCAATTTTGTTCCAGCTTTTTCGATGCTACTATCTTATAATTGAATTAATACTTAATATGAGGCTTAAATTATGAAAAGTTTAATCGAGGTTTACCAAGATTCGCCTGAAACTGCTGATATGACCGATAAACAATTGATGATCTTTCGTTCAGCAATCAAATTGTTCGCCAAAAAAGGCTATAAAGATACTAGTACCAAAGAAATAGCCCATGAAGCTGGTGTTTCTGAAGGAAGTCTATTCAAGCGCTTTAATAACAAAGAAGAACTATTGCTGGCTATTTTAAAGCCGATATCGCGTGTCATCTTGCCAGAAGTACTGACTGAATTATCTGAGGCAGATTGGGAGTCCAACTACTCTACCCTTCACGACTTTATCAGTATATTAGTAAGAAACCGACTTGAGTTCTTCATGGCAAATATCGACGTCATTAGAATATTTGTTGATGAATTCATTTACGATGAAGAAATCAGAAAAGACATGATTGCTGAAATACCTGCTGAATACTTGAAAAATATCAATGCTTCTTTTGATCGATTGAAAGAAAACGGACTACTGATTAATTGGAATAATGTGGAAGTATTCCGATTCATCTTTTCAGTTATTTTCGGTTATGTTGCACAGCATTACTTCTTATTTAATTCACCCAAATGGGACAAAGTAAAAGAAGTCAATCATTTGATTGACTTCATTGTTAAGGGTTTGAGTCCTTTTGAGGAATAGGAGAATTTAGAATATTTTGTTATTGATCTCATTCAATTTTTGGATGAGATTTTTTGTTCCCTGCGGTACGTAAAAATGTTGAAATAATTTCTGAAAAATTGTAAATATTTATTAGCATATTTCTGAAACTTTACGTGATTTTTACATTAATTATACGAGAAATTTACATTGGTTAGATATGATTATCTAGTTCAAAAATATTAAACACTTAGGAGAGATATTATGAAAATGAGTAAGTCCCTTATCATTACAAGTTTACTATTTAGTTCTATGATTTTAAGCCCAAGTACAATCGCGGGTATTACAGCTCAAGCTGCAGAAATTGCTGGACAAACAGACAAACCATCTGGTTCAAACAATGAAACATCAAATAATGGCGCAACTATTAATCCAACAAATAAGCCATCTGGTTCAAATACCGGTGCAACCAATACTGATGCTTCAACTAAAACATATCATATTAATTATATTAAACTCACAGCAAAAAAAGTTTCCGTAAAGGAACAGGGAACTTTTGGTGGGGAAACTTATGATAAAACTGTTCAAAAACTAGCATACAGAAACGATGGAATTATAAAGCAAGATGGTTTAACTATCGATTCAAAAAGAACTCCTGTAATCACTGACTTTAATGCACCACTAGGATATAATATTTTGGATAATCAATCTCTCAAGCCTGACTCCAACAACGTAATTAATTTAAATGTAGTTGAGCGAAAAAAAATTCATCTAACATTTAGAGAAGGTATTAATTCAGTTGAGGTTCCTACTAAATATCAAGAAATAGTAGTAAACGATGGAACAGATACTGTTGATCACACAAAAATCAAATTACCTGATGGTTATCAATTAAATAGTAATACAGATCCAAAAATTTCAAATGATTCTGCTACAGTATATGTATCTTCAAAAAGAAATGTTTTAATTGACTACATGAACGGAATCAAAAAAATCAGTATTTCTGGTACATTTGTTCCGCTCAACGCAAAAAAAATAAATGAATCAAATTATTCCCTACCATATGGTTACAAATTGGCTGATAATAATGACTTTTCTATTGCCAATAACCATGTAACAATCCAAATTATTCCAGTTTCCGAAGAAAATAATAATAGCTCAGCAAATACTAACAAACCATCAACAACTCCTGGTTCATCACATACATCAAATGGATCAAGCACTACAAATATGCACACAACAACTGTTAATTTTGTAGACGAGAATGGCACAATCGTTAGTTCATCAAAAACCACTGGTGCAACCGGCGAACAAAAAACTGTTAGTCTACCTGATGGTTATAAGTTAGCAGCAAACGAAACAAACGATATCACTATCGGTACAACTGACAACACTGTTACAGTTAAAGTTGTTAAAGGCTCAGCTGAAGGTGAAATCACATCACACAAAACTGTTGTAACATCTACAGATGTAGCAACTCTATACTCAAAAGAAGGTAAACAACTTAAAGGTCGTGCACTTTCTGCAAATTCAAACTGGGCAGTAGACAAGCAACTTGTACTTAACGGCACAACTTACTATCGTGTTGCTACTGACGAATGGGTGAAAGCTAATGATGTATATGAATTTGCTTCAGTTAACAAGTCTATTACAACTGCTTCTGACTCAGCCAAGACTTTATATACTTCAAACGGTAATGTAATCAAAAATCGTGGTCTTGCTGCCGGATCATCATGGCACACAGATAAAGTTGCCACAATTAATGGCAAACAAATGTATCGCGTTGCTACTAACGAATGGGTTCTTGCAAGTGACTTAGCTTAATTATTATTCCTTCTTATTCTATTCGCACTCCCACAAAAATAAAATCAAACACTCAACCAAAAAAGACAGCCGTCATGGCTGTCTTTTTGCTTGTCCTACAATTTCAATTTTAATGTAACCATATTATACGGATCAATTGAATCAACATCAGAAATTGGATTCTCCAGTGCATCTACCGTACTTGACTTATCAATCAATTCTTTTGATAAATTAATTCGCTCAGAAGTAGGATTCTGAATTCTTACAATATAAGAGTTCGTATCACTATATGCACGATAAATTGCTGAAACATCAAGATTATCATCAAGATCCAAAAGTGAAATGGTATCGTCCAATTTAGGATTATTCTCGGTTTCCCAAATTTTATTGTCCAAACGATGAATAAACATATTCAGCTTTTGAGTTTGATAAGAAATTGATGGTGTTAACCAACTACGTGTTTCTTTAATAGCTTTACTTTCAGAAAATGCTTCATTCTCAAATTTAAAGGCGAACTTAAATACATTCTCACCCAATTCTTGAGCTAAAGGCGTTGGCATCATGATATGACCTTGATTTGTTGTATCTCCTGAAGCACGTCCTGGACGCCAAGCAAGATTTGGCTTGCCCAATTGTCCAGTAGTTGCCATCAAAGTTATATACAATCCTGTTTCATTATATTGATACTCTTTCATCCCTTTTCCAAAGAATGTGAAGTGTGAATCCTTATCTCCAACTGAAACATTCTTGTCAAAATCATAAATATTAACAGGCTTTTCAACAAATTCATCATTCCAGTTATCCGCAATAGGTTTGTTATTAGTCTTTACAAATCCGTCCTGAATATGAGCAATTGCTTCATCACTATCAATATTAGAATTAAATCTTAATCTCAATCTATGAGATTCGATAACATTATCGAATTTTAATGTGGCATTCACCATATCATGATCATTGAATTCTAATTCTAGTTTGTAAGCAACCAACTTATTGTCTGGATTCAAAGATAATCTATCATCTAATCTGAGAGGAAGACTAGCAGACCCAATTACAACAAGTTTTTTAGCAACTCCGTTAACCTTTTCAACATATGAATTATTCAATGGTAAACTAATTTCTTTATCACCAGATAATGGAGAATAATCATATGTATCTCCGTCATTACCAGAATCTACTAATTCTAGAATATTAACCTTGGTATTGTTACCAACACCATAATTAATTTGTCCATCAACGAATTCTATAAATTTGTCTCCAAAACTAATCTTATTATTACCAACAACTGGTGTTTTAACGGCTTCTGGACAAAATTCTTCACTATCTTCAAAATGAATAACTTTATATCCTAATGCTGGCAACTCGACGTTACCCTTGAATGTCAATTGATAATATTCTGGTTCATCAGTATACTCTTGGCCTTTAGGTGTCATCATCAGAATATGATGACGGGTTGGAAAATGCTTGCTATCAGTAATGTAAGCATCGCTAAGTCCATCAAATTTAATCTTCTTAGAACTAGCAACAATACTAATAGTCTTAGGGCCAACATACTCATGTGCATCTGTATTGAAAATAAGAACGTCGTGATCGCTAAGATTTAAATAATCTGCAATCTTCTTCTCAATCATATTTTCAATTCCATCAGCCATCTCATTAGCTTCTTTGAAACGATGTTCAATATCAACAGCTACATTATCAGAAACACTTCCACCCAAAGTATCATGTGCCTGACACTCTAGAAGCTTCTTCCAGAGTTTGATCATCAAACCATTTCCGATATCAATATCACATTTCTTTGCAATAACAGTTAATGGTTCGATTCTTCTTAAAATTTTCTGCTCTAAATTAAAGTTATCAGTTTTGATATTATGACGAACTGATCCGATAGTACGATGTACTCTAGAATACGTTGGCAAGCGCAGTTCACCTTGATATGATGGCAAATCCTTTTGCTTTCTCAGTTTTCCAATGAACTCAGGATATGAACTAATGACAGTATTGTAATTGCTCAAGTCATTTAACTTCTTAACTGTTTCACCCATATTCTTAACAATATTCATTTGATCAATACCAGAAGGCATTAATAATTCTTGATTGTCGCCATGTTCAGTTGAGAATTTAGAAGCTGGATCAAAACGTTCTTTAACAAATTGCGGTAATCTACGCTTCGATTCGACGTCAATTTGAGCTGTAAAATAGCCAAATGGAAAGTTTGCGGCATAAACTTCTTTACCTGATAGACCCTTCCACTTGAAATAAACAGATTTCATTTGTCTATCAAAATTAGTTCCACGCCAGAATATAAAGTTATCAATTCCAACTTGATGAAGTAATGTAGGCAACTGAGCGTTGAATCCAAATGTGTCTGGAAGATAACCAACCATCATTGGCTTACCATATTTTTGCTTAGTATCATTAATTCCGATAACCAAATTCCTAATAATCGATTCAGCATCAGGAACTAAGGCATCTGTTTGAGTATACCAAGGACCAACAAACAATCTTCCTTCAGCAACCAACTTCTTAATACGATCTTCCGCTTCTGGATGAATTTCTACGTATTCATCCACAATGGAGGTTTGACCATCTAAACAAAAATTAGCATCTTTATTTTTTTCCAGTTCATCTAAGGCTTCAGTAAACAACTGGTCACTCAGTACTAACGCATCAGTTGTTGTAAAATACCATTCTCTGTCCCAATGCGTGTGATTTACTAAATTGTTAGTCATTTATTAACCTTCCTTAACTGTTTTATTTTTTCTTGTAAATCTCTTTAAGAAATTAACAAGTAATGCTTCAACAATAACCCCAATAATGATAGCTACTGTATAAAGGAACCAATTTGATGAAAATGGTATTGCCATTACTGTCGATAATGCTGTCTTTTGAATGGTACCAAAAGCTGCATTAACGGCACATCCTACAGAAGTACCAACAATAATACTTGGAATAACTCTTACCGGATCAGCAACGGCAAACGGTATAGTACCTTCAGTAATACCAACAATACCCATAATAGCTGCTGAACGACCACTTTCAATTTCAGCGTCTGAATATAACTTCTTACCACCAATCAATGTTGCTAAGAACATACCTAGTGGTGGGATACCAATAGCCATTAACATAGCTGTACTTGCAGCATAACCACCGGAAGTAAATGCAGCCATACCGAAAGCATAAGCAATCTTGTTAATAGGGCCACCCATATCTACGGCCATCATTCCACCTAGTAATGCAGCAAGAAGAACAGCGTTGGCACCTGACATTCCCTTCAACCATGCAGTCAATCCAACTGTCATAGTCTTAATAGGACTACCAACAATGTAAACAAAGATCAATCCAACTATCAGTGTTGCTAAAAATGGAATAATAATCAAAGATTTAACAGACATCAAGTTTGTTGGCATAGGAATCTTCTTTAACCATTGAACTAGATATCCAACTAATAGACCAGCAAGCATACCACCTAAGAATCCTGTTCCCATTTGTGATGCTACTAGTCCAACAATAAATGCTGGTGCAAGTCCGGGACGGTCAGCAATTGAAAACGAAATATATGCTGCGATAATTACCGGAATAAAACCTAAACCTGTTTGTCCAAGTAATCTTAAATTGCCCCAAATATTACTTGTTTGGTTCCAAACATTTTGCCCACCAAAGATAACAGCTATAGATGTTAATAAACCAGCTGCAGTAACAAGTGGAATCATGTATGAAACACCAGTTTGAAAATGATTGGCTAATTGTTTACCAAATTTTTTCCATTCCATGATTTTCTCACCCTCTAATTTTATTTAACTAATTCCATTGCCTTATCGATAGCCGCTTGACCATCTTTAACAACTTCAGAAGTTCCTACTTTCAAAATTTGTTTACCATCAAAACGATCTGATTCTTGTACCGTTGTATCAACAGCAAAGATAACTACATCTGCACCATCAATATCATCTTGTGACAAACGATTCTCTAATCCCATTGCCCCTTGAGTTTCTACTTTAATGTCATATCCTTCCTTTTTTGCATACTTTTTCAAATTTTCTGCAGCCATATATGTATGTGCAATTCCCGCGATACATGCTGTTACAGCAACAATTTTTTTAGCCATGTTAATAAACCCTCTTATTCTTTTATTAAATTCAGAATTTCTTCTGTTGTTTTTGCCTTTTTGATTGCGGAAACAAAATCGTCATCCATCAATCTTCCAGACAAATTTGCTAGCATTTTAAGATGCTCATTTCCTTGTGTAGCTGGTGATACTGCCATTAGGAAAATAATATTGACCTTACTGCCATCTAATGAATTCCACTCTAACGGTGTTTTGTTTTTTGCAAACATCATTGTAGTGTCAGTCACAGACTCACTTTTGCCATGTGGAATAGCAATGTTCTTGCCTATTCCAGTAGTAGTCATCGATTCACGTTTCAAAACATCCTCATAAAAACCTTCGGTGCTTGAAATATTTCCATTCTTTTTTAGTATCTCTGATAATTGTTCAATGGCTTCATCTTGAGTATGTGCATCTAGATCCATGACAATATTTTTTTCAGAAATAAAACTACTTAACTTCTCACTCAATAAAGTCACCTCCTAATAACTTCAAAATTTCATCTACGCTTGTACTATTAATAACTCGCTTCAATAATGGTTTATTTTCTAGGACATCATTGAAATATTTATATATCTGTTCGACCTCATCTTGGACTTCATGATTAATAGTTATAAAGAAAACTAAATTAACCTCATGACCGTCCCAATCGATGCCATCTTGATTCACATAAATAGAAATGCACGGTTTAATAACATATTTCACAGGCGCATGCGGCATAGCAATGTTATCCATGGAGGTACTTGCTAAATTCTCTCGATTAATGGCGGCATCTCCAATGTCATCCTTGCAATACTTCAGCGTAATTAATTTTCTACTTATTTTCTTAATGACATCGTCTCTTTGTTCTCTCCCCTTACTTACAAATACCAATTTGGAATTAAGTAAGCGTCCAAAACTATTAGAATCATGTCGATTGGATAATATATTTTTTGTAACACTCCTAATTCGATTAACTGAATTAGGATCTAGAAAAGGTGGAACTATAACAACAGGAATATTTGGTACATCGAAATTAATAGTACTAATTACTAAATCTTCACTTATAGGATTATGTTTTAAAGCCTGAATAGAGGTAACTCTAGTAATATGTATACTTTCTGGAAAAAACTTTTTAACTCTTTGTTCCAACAATCTTGCTGTACCAAGGCCTGTGCTACAAACAATCGCAACATTGACCATGCTTTTCTTTCGTTCCAAAAATGCTTCAATATGAAGTGCTATATAAGCGACCTCATCTTCATTCAAAGTTATGTTGAACTTCTGTTCAATTGCTGAACTAATATCAATTGATTCATTGTAAGCTCTTGGAAAATATCTTTTAATATCATCCGTGTATGGATTGTGTAAACTAAGTCCCAAATATAATCTTTTTAACGCCGATGACAGATGAACCGTCAATCCGTTAATTAAAATATCGTCATAATGTTTTAATACTTTTCTCAAGTAATCACTAATGGTTACTTCTTTAAATGGTGTCTTAGATTCAGAGATATTTCCTTGATCAAAAGTTTTCCCTTCAGCAGCCAAAATATGAATATTGATATATTGCTGTTCATATTCTGGAATTTTAACTTTGAACTTCTTTTCAAGTATTTCTATCAAACTGATTGTATTTTCTTCTAACTTTTCAGATTCTTCTCCCTTTTCTAGGGTCTCATCTTTGGTGATCCGTTCCATCGAGATGATCAAATGAATTGCAAGAGATTGGAATTCATAATCAGAAAACTTCAAGTTTCCTAGCTCTTCAAATTCATCCAGAGACTCTAGTACCTTCTTAAAAACTTCTTTACTGAAAAACGATTGCATTTCGGTTGGGAGTTGAAGCTTGCTATGTATCTCTCCTTTCTCATTTCGGGTATACATGGTATTACCCCAATACATCGTCAATAACTCGGACATTAATTTTCTCTTAGCAGATTCGGAAGCAACTATTTTAATGCCTTCATGAGTTGTTTCAATAAACGCATCATATCTGGCTAGTAATTGCTTAACTTCCTTGAAGTCACTCTCAAGAGTACTTCGACTAACAAAGGCTCTATCCGCTAAATCTTGAATTGTCTGAGCGTCATTGGACAACAACAACTTCGACAATATACTAACTACTCGCTCTTCTTTGGTTTTAGGCAAATCAGAGTAATACTCATTTTGAAACACATTGCTCAATTCTGAAGTATTACCTTCAAGGTAAATTCCCACATTTCTCTTTCTAACTAAATCAATGAGGTATTCACTTAATACCTCTTCTATCTCATCCAGATACTTGGTAATTGTCTTTCGAGATCGACCAATGCTTTTCTCTATATCAGAATAATGAATGACATCTGAATCAAGAAGTAATTTAACTACCTTTAATTCTTGTTGGTTCAATACATCAATTGGTTGACTAATTTCATTCACCCCCCTGATTACAAATTCAATTATAAGTTGAAAACGGTTTCTTAAATATTCAAAAAAGTACACTTATAATAGTGTACTCAAATATCAATTGGAAACTTATTTAAAATATAATGATAATTCCGTAACTAAAAATAGTATAAAATGTATTTTCAATTACAAATAGATCCCGTAGCTCATTTCTAATAAGACGCAAAAAAAAACAGCCATTACGGCTGTCTTTTTTACATACAAATCACGTTAATCATCACCCATTATAATATCAATTATCAACCTAATTTCATCTGAACCTATTTTGATATTATAGTGTTTCTCTAATGGTTCGATAGCATGATGAACTAATGTAAATAAATCTTCATTTCTAGACATAAATTCACTTAGATCCGGTTGTCCATCAAGCTTTTCATTTCTGATAATTCTTTCAACCATCCCTGCTTCATGAATAATCAGCAGGATACGCTTATTCGTAGCAAATGTCTTTCCCATCAATTTTTCCATATTTAATACTGTCTTATCAGTAAGACTAATTAATTGATTAGGATTCAAAATTGAAACACTAGAAATCATACGTTTAATTGTAAAATTGATCAAAAGTGAATCTTTCAATTCTGAATAATCCATCTGTTTGGCTTTATTGAGAATATTTATCAATTCGTCAATATGCTCTCCTGATAATAATCCATCTAATGATAGATACGGAATACCATTGATTCCAGGATTGGCAGTTCCAACTATTGCCAGAACATCATATAGTTCAAATGGAAGTTCACTTCTTTTATTCTTCGATAGCTTATTATAATCGTATGGAATAACCTGAATATCGACATTAAATTTCTTAAGGCTATTATTTATTATCTCTTGAATTTGTACCGCACTTCCCATGCCAGAGTGACAACATGTGATAATGGCTTTCTGCAGTTTTTCCTTAGGTAACAACAATTTACTTTCAAGTTGGTTTTCTTGCTTTACTTTTTTACCAATATCTTCCATTGTTGAGTTTCTTAAAATCATGTTACCAACGTTCAACGCCACAGGCGTAGAAACATGATCAATTATCAATATAGGTACATTTAGTTTTTCATTTATTTGGTTTCCCAACTGATTTAACGAACCCATATCAATTAACAATACTAATCCTTTATTCAAATCAACGGTATTTATATAATCGACCAATTTTGCTTCGATATCTTTAGTAGTTGTATCAATTGGCATATCTATCGCTTGGAAAACATTATTTTTTAACATTCTATTGGCAACATTAGCCAAACTACTTGCCGTCGAATATCCATGTGCCAGAATCACAGAATGAACATATGAACTAGATATTCTTTCACTATTCTTGGCCACATACAATGTAACCATTAATAAATCTTCATCGAGAATTTCTCGTTCCATTTTATCTGATAGCAATGTCAATATTCTATTCGAAACCTGAAATGATTGTTCAAATGTTGTTTTTACAATACTTATAATACTATTTTTATTTTTTTGCCAAATATCATTTTTTTGTAAAACAGATTGAAAATTCTTAGATCTTAATAAAGTTGCAATTGAAATAATTTGATTACCGTCACGCTGATAACCGTAACTTTCTTCCATAAATTTAAAAACAGACTTAATTTGATAGACCAACAACTCATACTCTGAATCTTTAGAAGTATTATATTCAGTTTGAAATAATATACTATCGAACAGCATATCGACATTTCTGCTAATTCTTTCAATGAGTTGATCCTTCTTCATTTTTTGATTCATATAATTCCAAATAAGATCAATCGTACCTTCATATATCTTTTTTAAAACATTAGTTATCTTATTTTCATGTTGTGGCAAGTCCTGCTTGTTGTAATCATAATTTACATACTCACTAGATTCACTCTTCAAATCCATTCCCTTGACTAAACTATTGTAATAATTAACAGGAATGTTAGACATGTTAATATTTATAATTTCACTATTATTTTTCAATTTAGCATATGCATTACCACTAGAGTATTTAATCAGATTCTTTAACTTTCCAATATTTCCTTCCATGTCTGCGGAAGCTAATGTGGATATTAATTGATTGGATACCCTTAATTCATGTTTTAAAACCTTGCTTTCATTCATGAAAAAATAATCAATTAAATTTACTCTTTCATTTTGTGGCCGATCACTGAATCCAGGAATATTTACGATTACTGGAATTCTTCTGATAAATGTTGGCAAGAATGTGGAGTCCAATGTTTCCGTGGTAGCAAAAATCAATCTAACATTAGCTGTTCTCTTAATACTGTCATCACCAATAGGGGAATACTTTCCAGTATCCATGAATGAAAATAGTTTCTCTTGTCCACTTTGAGTAAGGCGATGAACTTCATCTAGAAATAATATTCCACCATCAGCATTAGCAATTAATCCTTTTGTATCTTTTTCAGCACCAGTAAAAGCTCCTTTGGTATATCCGAATAACAAACTTGATAGTAATTCAGGATTATTAAAATATTGCGCACAATTCAAGGATTGCATTTTTGCCTTGGACGAAATCAATTTTTTCTCCTGGCAGTAATCATATATCTTATGAGCCAAAAATGTTTTTCCTGAACCACTCGGACCCATCAACATAATGGGTAATCCTTTACCAGGATATAATGTGGCGGTTTTTATTTCTTCAATTTGATTTATAAGACTTCCATCTGATCCAATAACTTTATCAAACACATCTATATTCGAATTATTTGACTTGAAATTCATATCTTTAAATATTTCATCAAAATTCATATAGTCATCTTTAACACTATTTATGTTCTCTCGTAAAACCTTTTTGGAAACATATTGCACTGGATGAGTTTGTATCTTAGCAAATTCACCAGAATCGTAGCCCTCATTTAAATATCTACTGGTAGTACTACGAGATAGTTTAAGAACATTCGCAATATTACCTGTCTCCAATAAGGTACCATCTCTACTTTTTATGGCATCCTGAGTTACCTTGTCTAAATATCTTTCAACTTGATTTTTTGACATTTGAACCCTCCTCATCATGTGTCTTTTTACAATAGGGATATTTAACTTTCACTAACTACGACAAAATACTACATTGCAATCAATGTAGTATTTGCCATCAGACTATAAGTTTTGAATTAGTATTCTAGTTTCCACATGTAACGACGTTTTGTTAATGGGTGTTTTCTTGCTTCAGCTAATTTTTCAGCATATACACGCATTACACCTGTAATAATCATTGGATTTAAGTAATCAATAACATTTTCAGATGCAATATCTGCTAAACCATAATCCTTAGCATCAATTGTTGTAACTTTGGCATCAAAACGTTGTAAGAATGTTAATGCTCTGGCATCCAAATGACGTGTAGGTCCATCATTCATAAACAATAGATATGGTACATTCTTTTCTGTCATTTCAAATGGGCCATGGAAATACTCACCGGAATTCAATGTTGGGGCTGCGATCCATTGCATTTCCATAAATAGGAAGCTAGCTGTTGAATATGCAACATCATAAGTTGCACCACTTGATAATACGTAGATTAAATTATCGTCTTTATATGCATCAGCAAATTGTTGAGCTGATGGTCCAACACTTTTAACAGCGTTATTGATCAATCCATCAATCTTAGATAATGCATCTTGCATTTCATCGTAATATTCATATCCTTCACTTGTTTGAAGAATTTCAACAGCTAATGCCAATACATTCTTTGTCTTTGCTGTTTTAGCAGCATAACTTTCGTGGAATCCATGAACTACTACGAACTCAGCAGCTTTTGTTAAAGGTGATCCTTCAGAGTTAGTGATCGAAATTACATGTGCTCCAGCTTTACTTGCTACTTCTGTTGCTTTAACTGATTCAGGTGTTGTACCACCTAATGATGCAACGATAGCGATTGTTGACTTACCTAATGATGCTGGTGTGTCATAGTTGAATTCATTAGCAGTTGATAGACTTACACGTAGCTTTTTAGCAGTCTTTTCCAAAAAGTATTTTGCGGGATATAAGTCAGCCATTGATGCACCACATCCTACAAACATTACATTTTCAATATTTGGTTCCTCTTTAAAAATCTTAGCTACAATTTCCTTTGGTGTTGCCATAATAAAATCCTCCAATTAATTTAATTAATATATTTGTTTGATTTTTTCTGATAACAATTAGATCCTCTAGCTTGAATCAAACATAAACTCTCCCATAATCAATCACCCTCATTATTTTTAAGCTTTTAGAATCCCGAGTACGCTGGCCAAAATACCACCGACGATACAAATTGCTAGAATCCATCCAGTTTTAACTTTCTTTTCAATTAACCAATACATAAACATTGTCATTATCACCGGAATCAATTTTGGAAGAATGTCATCTAATGTTGACTGAAGTTTGAATGTTCCTCCCATATGAATCGGTGTCGTTAATGTAATCATGCTTGCTACCATTGAACCAATTACAATAAGACCAACTATTCCGGCAATATACATAACTCTGTCCATTGCACCTTCGGAGTTCAATTTTGAAAGGAATTGATTACCCGCTGTGTAGCCCCATTTAGCACCATACCAAGTTACTAAATATGCAGGAATGAACGAAATCAGTAGTGCCAAAACTGGTCCAAGAATATTACCCTGTCTAGCAAAATTAATACCTAGACCGAATGCCAAAACTTTAATGGTTCCTTGAAAGAAGGAATCACCAATACCTGATAGCGGACCCATCAAACTGGATTTAACAGCACTGATTGATTCTGGATCAAAATTATCTGGATCCTTTGCATACTGCTCTTCCATTGATGAAGACAGCCCTAATACAAACGCAGAGGTTTGTGGCGTACAGTTATAAAACGATAAATGCCTCTTATATGCTTCCTTTTTCTTATCTATGTCTTTTGGATCCTTATAAATACGATCCAATGTTGGTGCAATTCCATATAGAAATCCCAAATTCATTTGACGTTCATAATTCCATGAACCTTGAATTGCCCAAGAACGCCAGAAGAATTGCCAATATTTTTTATTTAGTTTTTTCTTATCTGATTTAATTTCAGTATCCATAAATCTATACCTTCCTTCTCTGACGTTATAGTGAATCTAATGAATCATCATCTTGTTTTTGTTCTTTACCATTGTTATTTATTTGATCCAATATGATGGCTGCCAATACTGCAAAGAAGGCAATTCCTGTAACACTTATTCCACCATATGCTGTGATTAAAAACCCTATAAAGAAGAACGGCGCCATCTTTTTTGTCATCATTGTTGAAAGCAATAATGCAAATCCATATGCTGGTAAAACAGCACTTGCTACTGTTAATCCATTTGTTAACCAAGTAGGAATTACATTAACTACTTGTTTTACTAAATTAGTTCCGAAATAAATTGCTACGAATATTGGAATGAAATAGCCTAAAGCATATAGAACCATTCCCCATATAATATGAAGATTCGTCGCCTTTTTGAATTTACCCTCATCAATGAATTTTTCTGCCATGACATTGAATGAAGACATCCCCATACGAATAACGATTCCTAATAATTGACCTAACACAGCAATAGGTATCGCAATTGTCAATGCTGTTTCAGGTGAGGCACCAGATAGAATCGAAAATGCCGACGCAATGATTGAACCCATTGCCATATCTGGTGGTGCAGCAGCACCAACGTTAACCAATCCTAATGAAATAAGTTCTAGGGTTGCACCCACCATGAGTCCTTTAGTTACATCCCCCAGGGCCAATCCAACTAGCGTACTTGCAATAAGAGGTTGCTCAACGTTCAAACGTCCGAAAAATCTTGAATCAAGGATAACGATGATACCGATAATTCCTAAAATAAGAGCTTGCCAGAACATTTGGATCACTTCCTTATAGTTTGTTGTTTAATTCTTCTCTATTGGTCGTTGGAATCTGTTGCATATATAATTTAATTCCTAATGCACTCAAGTCCTTTGAATCTTGAATTTCCTGTTGATCCATCGAAATGGTATTACTGAACCTTTCTGAATATTCCTTTGCCGGAATACCACCGTAATTGATTTCCTTTAAGTCTTTATATGCTTTAGCAAATGCCAAAGTGGATGAAGTATTTCCAAAAATCAGCATGACCTTTTCAGGCAATTTTTTGATTTTATCAATATTTTCAATTGCCGTATCAACTGAAAAAATGTTCAATTTAACTCCCGTTGGTTTAGATAAACTCAATGACATTTTCTTAAATTCATCATTTGCGGATGTATCATCAATGACAATAATCCGCTCAATTCCTTCTGACTTAGTCCATGAAAAAATTACTTGTCCATGTAATAATCTGTGGTCGATCCTACAAAATTTGATCATCTGTATTCATCCTTTCTTTTAAAACAAGTTTGTTTACATCGATTAATGCTTTCTGACTATCGTTAATAATATTTTCAAGTTGATCATCAGAAATACTTTCATTCGACTGCTGCCAAATTTGTAACTGCATTGCTAAAGGAAGATTCATTCCCGTAATTACATATAGATTTGAATGATTCTTTAGCAATTGCATCATTTCGTTATTTACACTCCCTCCCAAAAGATCAGTCAAAATAATAATCTGTTCTTTTGAATTTTCGCTTACAAACTTTTTAACTTTCTCAATTGACGAAGTGTCATTATTTATATAAGCCGCAAAGGCCATTACTTCCTTATTGTCGCCAACAATCATGCTTAAAGTTTGTTTCATGCCCACTGCCATATTGCTATGACTTATCAATATTATCTTCATACAACCACTTCCTATTTATCCGTTCACCATACTATAAGCAAGGACCGTGCCAACTTGTCTAAAAGCCCAGTAGCATAGGATTATGACACATAACGCACACATTGCACACCTCATATCAAAAAAGTGATGCACACTTCCAATGCACATATGTATTATTTTAATATACAAAAAAAAGACAGCCATGCGGCTGTCTCAAAACATTTCATAACTATTAAAATTTAACTTTAATAGTCATTACTCCCATTGGATCAATAGACAAGTTTCTATCAACAGATTCTTCGATTGCATTAACTCTGACATAATCACCATTGAATATAGCGGAATCCAACGTCATAACTGTCGAACTAACATTTTCAAATCTAATAATATACGAGTCTTTGTCAGTATAAGATGGATAAATTGCACTTACCAATAAATCATCTGGTAAATCAATTACAGATTTATCTTTAATAGAAACTTTATCAAAACTTGGTCTTTGTATCTTATTATCTAATCTACTATCAAACAAATTCAAATCCTGTATTTGATAATTAGGACAAGCAAGTCCATTTGAGTTACCCGCTTGAGCTAACTTGTTAAAATCTAAACTGTTATGGAATTCTACTTTGAATTCAGATGATACATCACCTAATAATTCAGCGTCTGGAGTTTGCATCATAATATGTCCACGCTTAGTAGTATCTCCTGATGCTCTACCGGGCCTATATACCAAATTAGGCTTCCCAAGTTCATTAGTTGAAGATAACAGCGTCAACCAAACAACATCGTCAGTATGTTGATATTCTGTAAAGCTATTGGAACTCACAGAAACATTATATGAGTTATTACTTAGAGTTACGTTGTTATCAAGCGGATAAATATCCACAGGTTTTTCAACCCAATTGGATTCATCTTCAAAACAACTTTGTCTTTCAATATAACCAAATGGTACTGATGCAATATGCTTATTAGTGTGAATCCCTGTCTTAAATCCAATACGCACTCTGTGATCCAATACAGTATTTTTAAAATCAAAATTGCATCTCATTTTGGCATCATCAGATAACAGTAATATCGTCAACTTATAAGAAGTTTTTTTAGTTTTGCCAGAATATCGTTTCTGAATATCTGAGACTGGTAATTCCTCATTACCAGTTAAAATCATTCTAGAAAACTCGGAATGACGTTCTACAACGCAACTATTAAACTCTAGCATTGTTGTACGTCCATCTTTCAAAGGAGAATAATCATAAGTATCTCCATCGTTGGGTGTATCTTCAATTAAAACTGTGTTGGTTAAATTCGTGTCACCAAATTGCACATTCAATTTACCATCATCAAATGATAGCTTCAGTTTAGAATTACTAATTGAATTATCAGAACTCTTAATATTTTCTTCCAGAGATTCATCGTCGTATTGAAATACTTTGAAACCTAGTGATGGCAACTGGATTTTTACCAAAATATCTGAAGTATAATATCCCGCTTCTTGTCCATAATGATCTCCAGTTTCATCTTGCATCAAGACATTTTCCCTAGGTTGTGTATATTTCTGTGATAATACATCAGAATTGAAACCTATTAATTTGGGATTATTATGTGCTGTTATCAAATTCAAAATCTTGTAGCCATTAAATTTGTGGGCCTCGGTGTTAAACACCAATACTTCTTTATTTGATAATCCAATTTTCTTAGAAATCATATTCTCGATGATGTTAATAATATCATCACTAATTTCAATTCCTTCTTTTAGACGTTGAATTATATCTCTTTCAACGGGATCAGTGACACTTCCTGCCATACTGTCATGAGCTTGACTCTTTAGTAACTTTTCCCATGCTCTGATTAGTAATTGCTGGCTAACATCTACATCAGTGGCCTTTGCAATAACCATCATTGGTTCAACTTGCTTAATCAAAAGGTTCTCTAGCTTCTTGGCAGTATATTTTATATTCATTCGGCTAGAACTACACGTTCTGTGGACTCTAGCTAACACTGGGTCAATGAACTCACCGACATAGTCAGTTAAATCATTATTCCTTTCGACTGTATTAATAAAATCCTGATAAGTTGAAATTTCATAGTCATACTTACCCATTTTATTAATATTATCTACCTTATGTTCAAAGTTCTTAATAACGTCCAACTGATCATTTCCAGATGGAATCAAAATATTATTACTCTTTTCGATTTTAGAAATGAAATCAACAGCAGAATCCAACCGTTTATCTACATAATCATGTGTATCATCTAGGAACATCCCTGTCCCATATCCTTGCGGCATATTAATGGCGGTAACAGAATTCTTCTTACCTAACGATTTCCAATTGAAATATAATGATCCAACTTTTTTTGGATTGATACCACGCCAAAATACAAAGTTTGATAATCCTAATTCATTCAATACTACCGGCATTTGAGAATTAAATCCGAAAGTATCAGGTAAATAGCCTACTTTCATATATTTACCATACTTTTGAGAATTGAATATTCCCAACATTCCATTACGAATCAATGATTCACCCTGAATATGAAGTGCATCTGGTTGTGTATACCATGGTCCAATCAACAATTGATCATTTTTGACTAGCTTTTTGACCCTATCTTCCATTTCTGGACGTATTGAAATATAGTCATCCAGAATAGATATCTGACCATCTAGAGTGAAACTCATTTTGGGATAATTCTCCAACTCAACAATTGCATCAGTAAATAATTTATCACTCAAGGCAATTGAATCTTCTGATGAAAAATACCATTCTCTGTCCCAATGTGTGTGATTAACAATTGTTACGTGTTTCATTAGCTCTCCCATTCTTCTTCAGAGAAATCATTATCTTGACTATCATCAATTGATGTCTCGTCAGAATCTTCATTTACTTCAACATTTTTTCTAACTAGCAAAGTTGCTCCTGTGATAAATGCTGAACCTACAGCAATACCAAGAATATATACTGGCCAGTTATTAACAGCAAACCAACCATAGAATCCACTAATAGGTGCTTTATTAACAGCGCCTAAACCAACAGCAATCGCACTACCTAAGGCAGAACCAATAACGTTAATAGGAATAATCTTTAATGGTGATTCTAGTGCAAATGGAATGGCACCTTCACTAACACCGATAAGTCCCATAACAAATGATGCTTTACCAGCTTCATTCAATTCTGGACTGAATTTTTGTTTTTGAATCATTGTAGCTAATCCCAAACCAATAGGTGGGATAATAATAGCAACTTGTGCAGCAGTATTTGGATCGTAAACACCACTTGTTAATAGAGCCATGGCTGTTGTAACAGCGGCTTTGTTAACTGGTCCACCTAAGTCAAATCCGACCATTCCACCAACGATAGCAGCTAACAATACTCTGTTAACACCAGTCATTGACTTCAACCAACTTGCTAAACCTGCATTCAATGCAGCGAATGGTGCACCTATGACATACTGTATCAATATTAATGTGACTAACGAACCTAAAACTGGAACTAAGAACACTGGAACAACAGATTTCATTGCTTCTGGCAAATGGATATGATCAAACATGAATTTTGCTGAATAACCAGCAATCAAACCTGAAGCTAATGCACCCAAGAATCCGGCATTCATGTTAGCAACAAGAACACCAGCTACCATACCTGGTGCAATACCACCTTTATCTGCAATAGAATAGGCGATAAATCCAGAAATAATTGGGAACATTAACCCTAGTGCAAGACCACCCCAACCATCATCTGTATGTAAGAATTGAATAATTACGTTAGAACTGCTTGCCCATTTTTCATCCCAAATATTTGAGATTCCAAATGCTGAAGCACCGATTCTAGAAATTGCCATTAGAACAGCACCAGCAATAACAACTGGAATCATGTACGAAATACCGGTCATAATATGCTTTTCAAGATTTTTCCACATAGACTTGTTCATAATATTTCCCTCCTAAAACAATTTAGTTAGAACTATCAGCTAATGCCAAAGCATCATTGATAACTTTTTTGGCATCTTTAATTGGATCACTAACATTGATATCTAGAATCTTCTTACCATCAAACCTTTCGGCATCTCTTACTTTTGTATCAGTAGCAAAAATAACAGCTTCCCCAATTTGAACATCTTTTTCATTTAATCTGTTACCAATGCCAGTAGCACCCTGTGTTTCAACTTTAATTAATACATCCATTGATTTTGCAGCTTTTCTAAGTGCCTTTTCAGCCATATATGTATGTGCAATTCCTGTTGCACAAGCTGTAACTGCGATTAATTTTCTTTTCATTGTTCAACTATCTCCTTATTCTTAAAAATATTAATAATGTCATCTTTAGTAGTAGCTTTGTCTAAAGCTTCAATTACATCATCGTCCATTAAACTTTGAGCTAATAACGACAGTAACTTCAAATGTTCGTTTGATGCGGATTCAGCTGGAATAGATAACATAAAGATAATGGAAACATCCTTACCATCGAGTGCATTCCATTTTACCGGTTTGCTTAACTTAGCAAATGCAACAGATGATTCTTTTACTGATTTGGACTTACCATGTGGAATGGCAATTCCTCCACCAATACCAGTAGTTCCTGTTTTTTCACGTTCAAGTACTGAATCTACATAATCATCAACATTGTCGATCACTCCTGTTTTTAAAAACATTCCTGCCATATCTTTAATAACAGCTAATTGATCATCTTCTTTAATGTCAAAACTCATTTGGTCTTTATTCAATAATTCTAAAATCTTCATAATCTTCATCCTCTCAATAATTCAAAAATTTCATCCACATTGTCACTTTGTACAATCTTCTTAATTAATTTTTTATCGCTTAGAATATCCCAAAACCTGTCATAAATTTGATCCAACTCACTTTGTTTTAAATTATCTTTTAACGCTATAAAGAAGATCAAATTAACTTTTTGAGTACCCCACACGATTGCTTCATTAGTCTTTAATACTGCAATGTGTGAAGTGTTAACAAATTTAGGATTTGCATGCGGTGTTGCCAAATTATCAAAAGATGTAAATGACAACTGCTCTCTTTTAATAGCACTTAGTTCAGCATTAGGTTTCAGTATTTTTTGAGATTCAAGATGATTACAAAGTATTTTGATAGATTCTTGCCAATCATTCGTATCTCTTAACAAAATATTGTCTCTCGAAATCAGTTTTAAAAACGGCTGTTTCTCAATCAAATTACTTTTCAAATTTCCTTCAACGATTCCAATCTTATTTTTCAAATCTTCGGTTGAAGTAACAGGACTAACATATATGATTGGTTTGTCATTCTGTGGTAATTCAATTGTGCTAATAATCAACTCAATATTCTTCAAACTTGCCTTTAAGTACTTCTCATATGAATAAATCGATACAATTTTTAATTCCGGAAAATCATTTTTGATTCTAGCGGCTAATAACTGGGACGTACCAAGTCCGGTACTACAAACAATGATGATTCTAAAAGAATCCCTATCTGATCTATTTCTTTCTAGAAATGCTTCAAAATGTAGTGCCAAATATGCAGTTTCATCATCATTTATTTTCAATCCATAATGATTCTCATAACTCTCTTTCAAATGAACAGCCATCTCATATGCATTAGAGTATTTCTGCATTATCTCTTTGGTGTAAGGATTATTTATCGATATACCCAGTCTCCATCTATTCATGGCTGAATTTATATGCAACAAAAGTCCTTGATACAATTGCTTATCAAACACTCCTGTCTTTAAATAATCGAGTAGCAAATTATCATCGTTTAGCTTTGAAGGAACTTTATTAAATTTCTTTTCGCCGGCAGCCACGAGATGCAACTGCAAATAATAAATCTCCTCTTTTGGAAACTTGATATTTAGTGTCGATTCAAGAAGATTGATAAGTTCTTGTGACTCACTGGAATATGCCTTTGCCGATCCCCACTTGCCACTAGTTACAAACTTTCCTTTTCTTACACGTTCAATAGCAATTAACAAGTGAACTAATAAAGATTGATATTCATAGTCATTCAGTATCATTTCCTTATCACTAATGAACCTCCTCAAAATCTCATCCACCGTGGTGATTAATTCCTGAGAAATTGAAAAACTACTGTCAGTTAAAATACTTAACTTTTGATTTGAAAATGTTGAAAATCCTTTTTTGAAGAATTGCTTCTCAATCAATCTGGTTAGCAACTTTCTTCTGTGATTCTCATCAATATCGAATCGAATACCTTTTCCCAATTTTCTCTGTAAGTGAACACCTAAAGGTTTGATTTTTAATTCAACGTTATCGATATCTTCTGAAATAGTTTGACGGTTCACATAATACTTATCTGCCAAATCTTGAAGCGTTAGATAACTATCAGAATTCAATAATTGACTGAACACCAACTCTCTTCTTGTTTCATCATCTAGATACTGATTGTTATTCTTAAGTTCAATATTAGTCAGAACTTTTAACAAATCAGAATCTTTACCCTCCAGATAAACCCCAATTCGAGGTTTCTTAATCAACTGAACATCAAATTTCTTAAAAAATGGCTTTAAATTAGATAAATCAGAATAAATTGTCTTAGTCGAAACTTTCAGTCGATTGGATAATTCATGTGCATTTAAAGGAGGAAGATCAGATTTTTTTTCGTTTCCAACTAGTATTAAAACTAATTGAATCTGTCTTTTGTTCAAATTCATATCCTAACCTCCAAATAGAATATAGCATCTAAGTAAGCGCTATCAAATATGTTTAACTTCCACATTAATGTGGAACTTCCTGTTTAGTAAATAATTTTGATTACTCAATCATATCAAAAGCAACAACCTTATCTATGTTAAACTAGTACTAACAGCAATAAACAAAAACAAACAGGGCGATAAACAATATGAAATATACATACAAAATGAAAGCATCACAAGAAGCTGTCTATCAAGCACTTATGCGTGAGCAACTTCATTATTTTCAACAATTCATCCCTGGTCTAAAGAAACTCAGACCCAGAGTTGAAATTAGTAAGACTTTGCAAACTAAGCAAAGTAAGAAACCTGTCCAAACTACGATCAAGGTATCTGAAATCAGACAACCTGATCTATATGTTCAAGAAGCTGACAGTGCCAACGGCTACATCGTTCAAACTTTCAACGTTGTAAAAACTGGTGACACTTCAGAACTTGTATATTCTGAAGACATGTACACGACTAAGGGTGGTGCCAAGCGGGGTTATGGTCTATTCACTCCTCTTTACAAACACTCATTCAATTCTGCATGTAAGAAACGTGGCGCATATTTAGATAAGGTTGCGCTTGACCGTTTCACCGCTGATGAAAAATCAAATACTGATAAAAATATTAAAACTAAGATATAGCATTTGAAATCAATATCACATACCACAGAGTACATTTTTGGTGTATGGTAAATCACTTACAAATCCTAGATATTACGAAGCATTACTTATAACCTGATAAAGTCTAATAAGTAATGCTTTTATAAACCTTTAAATAATAGATCTCATATGCCCAACTTTTAGAGGAGGATTTAATGACAGTCGTGCTTATTTGGCTACCGATTATAATATCTGCATTCGCATTAACAATTAGTTACTTAGCATATCGTTCAACAAAATCTAAAATAAAAGTGCGGATCCCAGACACAGCAACGATATTTCCAAGTGGAGCTGCCTACTTATATATTGATGAAAATTCTATTTTCCCTATTGGACCTGGAGTCCATACAACTATTGAATTCATTAATTATGGCGACAAAGATATAAGTTACTTTGATCTAGATATTTTAAATAAAGCCGGTGAATATTCTTGAATAGTTACTAGATCATCAATATCTCAACTAATTGACAAACCTACTAAAAATATAAACATGATTACTCAAGACGGAATCGAACCACAAAAAATCCCATCAGATTCTTTCGAAATAATTCCCGCCCACACATATAAGAAAATTGATATTTTAATACTTAATGTGCCTTCAAGTGCAACTGATATTCCTATAATCTTTCAATTATCTAAAACTCCCAATATTATATTTCGATTAAAGACCTTTATAAATTCACCTACTGGTAAGAAAATAAAAGTATCTGGAACTAATAACCTTGAAAGCTATCCTGAATTTGTTGAATTTCCTATATTCAAAGAGAATCTCGACAAAATTGATAAGAAAATGCGCTCAAAAATCGACAAAGTACACAATAATCTCAGAAACCACGGTACTCCCTTTGATAAAATCAAATACAACAAATACTAAAGATTAGGCTTACCATTTGTTTTTCTTTACACCAATTCAAATACTTGATAGAATTAATATAGAAATAAGAAATAGTCGGTATGGAGACGTTAAACCCATGTCCAGTTCAAAGGGGAGACTTTATATATAAAGCCTCCCACTTTTTTTATTTAGGAATGAAAAATACATGACAACCAATAATGTTAGTTTTGAGGATAAAGTTCCTAATATAATTATTCAATCTGCTAGAAAATATAATAATGTTTTCCAAGACTGGGAATATCTAATTTACTCTAGTAATACTGTTTTACGGCCGTACTATATTGTGTCTGGTAAAAATCGAAATTTCTTTCACTTAACAGGATTAAAATCCAATCTATTTCCAAATCAATTTTATAAAAAAGCCTTACAAGGTACATTGAATAAATCTGATTTCAATATTCCAAACAAAGGAAATGTTAGAAGAAAATTAAAATCATTGGAAATATTTCCAGACATGTTTCTACCCAAATGGAACAGTAAAAACTTGATAATAACTGAAGAATATGAAAAAAATAATATTCATTGTCAATTGGCCACAACGGACGGCAAAGCCATTCTGGGCTTTACTGATGATAATAATTTTCTTGTACCAAGAACAATTTTAAAAGGAAATATTACTAATCAACGATTGTGCACTGTTGATGCCATCTTTGCTAGGCATAAGAACTCCATGCTATTTACCGACTTTATTTGGGGAAATCTTCAAGATTGTAATACAAATGACGACTTAGATATTCTTGTTGGTATCAACAAGATGATTATAAGGGTATAAAAAAATGTTCAATCAACTTTAAAAGTTGATTGAACATTTTTATTTTCTAAAAATTAATTTGTACTTGTAGCAGTATCTGAATCAGAATCGTCATTCTTCTTCAAATTCTCCATAACAAAGTCCAAAGCCTTCTTAGAATCACGAGTCAAAGCAATGTATTGTTGACCCTTTGTAGCAACTAATTGAATGCCTAAACGATCTGTATCGGCCTTCAAATCATCATAATATGTTCTAACTTGTGGAGCCAAAACAACTAAGTCAAAGTTTGGAAGAATATCGTGATGTGAACCATAAGCTCCGGCACTAGCCATAATAGGAACATTATATTGTTTAGCACCGTCTGTTAAAGCGTTAGCTAATTGTTCACTTGTACCACCACCGGCACAAAGGACAAGAACTCTAACTTGATGATCTAATTTCATAAAGTCTGATGAATCTGAATCTGTTGAAGCTGGTGTATCTGTAGCTTTTGTATCATTTGACTTTGTATCTGTTGTAGCTGCTTCTGGAGCGGCAACGGCTGCACCTGCTGTAGCACCGGCAAGTTCAACACCGTCTGTAGCTGTAGCGTCATCTTCTGCATCAACTGCTGCTTCTTGTTTAACCAATGAAGCATCATAAGCTCTACAGAATGGTAGGTAAATCAATGTATCTAGTGTCAATAGAAGTACCATCAATAGTAATGAGATTGGTTGGAAGTTAGTATCGAAGAATGCACCGATAGGACCAGGCAATGCCCATGACAAGATATATAAGAATCCATGCATACCCAAAACATCAATAAAGAATTTACCAATTAAGACGTTCACAACTGGAGCTAGAACGAATGGGATGAAGAAGTATGGGTTCAAGATAATAGGAGCACCGAACAATAGAGGTTCGTTAACGGCAAACATTACAGGAATAAATGATGCTTTACCAATAGCCTTCAATTGTTTAGATTTCATTAAGAACATGAAGATAAATGGAACAACGAATGTAGCACCAGTACCACCAAGTTCACCAATATAATTACCGAAGTTTTCTGTTAGTGAGTGGAATGGGAAGTGGCCAGCTTTTAGTAATGCCAAGTTAGCTGTTGTGTTACCGTAAAGTGCAGCTGTGATAGCTGGCTTTACAACTGAAGGTCCGTGAATACCCATGAACCAGAACAAAGGAATAAGGAACCAGATAATTGCCATACCAACATAACTCTCAGCACCTTTGAACAATGGTGCGATCAATGTAGCAATGATCTCTGAGAATGGAACGTTCAACCATGCACGTGCGGCAACATCAATGAGACCCATGGCAATGATTGAGAATGAGAATGGGAAGATATCACGGAAGGCTTGTGAAATGGCACCAGGTACTTCCTTAGGCATCTTAATAGTAATATCTTTTTCAACACAGTACTTGTAAATAGCAACTGACAAGAATGCTGATACGAAGGCTGAAAGAATACCTTTTGTACCAAAGTAGTCGCCAATGAAGGCACCGGATTTAGTTTGACCAATAGCCAATAGCATGAATCCAGCCATTGAAGCCATTTGTGTAGAAGTAGCATTAATGAAACGGCTACCCTTAATACGTTGGTTCATAGAACCTGTTAAGGCTCTAGCGGTCGTACCTGCAACATAGAATCCAACGAATCCCATGGTGTAATTGTAGATCTTATTGAACCAGTCATTCAAACCAACAGGTAGAGTGACATGGAACAATGGTGGAATAGACGTTAACATGATGAAAACAGATGAGAACAAGATAATTGGCATTGCTGCTAAGAATCCGTCCTTGATAGCCATCAAATAAATATTCTTTGAAATCTTATCAAAGAACTTTTGATGCTTTTCCAACTTATCAATGATAAATTGCATGACATACACCCCTTTTGTATTTTTAGCTCGTGGGTCATCAGAATAATAATTTCGTAAAAACAAGCTGATATATGAAACCCCGTGATGATCCACCGCGCCTAACGACTACATCAGAAGTTCTGGTGCATTCGCTAGACGTGGTAGCGGTTACATTAAACGAGTTACAAAAGCCAGATTTCTGCGCCTACTACGGATAACACATTCGTCTCTTCGAGTCGATTCCGTTATCCTAGGTAGTGCTCAAAATCTCCCGGCTTTTCCCACTCTTTCCAGCTCATAAAAAAATGACCGCGAACGGAGGATACAGTAAGGCATATAGTTGTGCCCTACCGATATCCAACGCCGCGGTCATGCCTAATTTAATAGTAACAATCCACGTCTATTGAATTTTTTATTTCATTGTATCTGCAAGTGCCTTGTACCACAAAGCACTCTTCTTAACATAACGTTTCTGTGTAGCAAAATCGATGAAGAACAAACCATAACGTTTGTTGTATCCGTTAGCCCATGAGAATTGATCTTGTAGTGACCAGATGAAGTAACCATTAACGTTAACTCCTTCATCACGTGCACGAAGAACAGCTTCCATGTGTTGGTCAACGAAGTCGATACGTTTGTCATCCTCGATGATTGTGTCGTCCTTAACATCTTCTGGCAATTCTTCCTTCAATCCCAAGCCATTCTCAGTAATGAAGATTTCTTTGCTTTCTGGATATTCTGAACTTACACGTTTCAAGATGTCATATAGACCTTCTGGATAAATGTTCCAATCCCAATCAGTTGTTGGAATGTTAGGATTCTTAACAGCTTGACCGACACCCTTGAACTTGAATGATGATGTACCCTTTTCACCTGTACCATTGAAGTGGTTAGTACTCTCACCGTTATATGCAGCAACGAATGATGGTTGGTAATAGTTCAAGCCAAAGTAATCATTACGTGTTGAGGCTTTCTTCAAGATATCCATGTCGCCATCTTGAATATCAAGCTTGGCATCATTAGCATCAAGAATTTCGTTGATAAGTTTCATAGTCTTATCAGTATATTCACCCTTGAATGTACCATCTAGTAAGAAGGCATTCATGAAGGCATCTTGAAGATCTGCGGCATGTTGATTCTCAGCATTAGCTGGGTAAGGATAAACTGGTTGAAGAACATGAATCAAACCAATCTTACCGTCGTATCCGCCATCCTTGAACAAGTTAACTACACGAGCATGTGCCAACAATTCGTTGTGTTCTGCTTGAATAGCACTTGTAACATCAAATCTGTGACTTGGTGGGAAGTTACCTTGGATATATTGTGAATAAGCAAGTGAAATCAATTCGTTAACTGTGAACCAGTGCTTAACTTCGGTGAATTCTTCGAAGCAGAACTTAGCGTAATCAACGAAGTAATCGATATTCTTACGATTCAACCAGTCACCATCATCAAAGAGTGTCTTTGGTGAATCGAAGTGATGTAGTGAAACATAAGGTGTGATACCATCATCGATACATTGCTTGAACAATCTATGGTAGTAATCAACTCCAGCTTGAACTGGTTCTCCATAACCATTAGGGAAGATACGTGTCCAAGAGATCGATACACGAATTGCATTCAATCCATACTTCTTAGATAGAGCAAGATCTTCTGGATAACGATTGTAGAAGTCACTGGCTGGATCTGGTGAGAAGCGGCCTTGAGCTTTCAAATAGTCGTCCCACATTGTCTTACCTTTACCGTCTACCTTAGTAGAACCTTCAACTTGATAGGCTGCAGTAGCTCCACCCCATACGAAGTTCTTTGGTAATTTCTTAACTCTGTTTAATTCAATATCCAAACCGTTACCTCCTCAAATTGTTTTTTCAATCAATGGGTTTTTATCCCAATTTTTTCTCAATTTTATTAATACGATCGTATTCATCAATGAAGAATTCTACTTCATCTTTCAACATCATTGTTGTCATCAATGTATCTTGACCGTGAACCATGATGAATGTAACATCCATGTCTTCACCGCCGGCTTCCTTACTTAGAAGCTTTGTTTGTTCGTTATGTGCATCGTTGATAGATTCTGTAGCTGATTCAACGAGTTTCTTAGCCTCGTCGATTTCTCCATCACGTGCTTTCTTTAGTGCTGAAATCAAATCTGTCTTAGCATCTCCTGCGTAAGCCACGATTGCAAAACCTGTCATTGAAATTTCTTCTTTAGTTGCCATTTGAATTTCCTCCTAGATGTTAATTAGTATGAGACGATGTCGTCTCCGATTCTTGAATTAATCTTTGAATATGGATAATGAAGTAAACCAACTCATTGTCGTTCAAAGTGATATGAAGGTTTGATTGTAATTTGTCAGTTATTTCATTCGCAATCTCAAATGACTTTGGGTAAAGCTTTTGAAAATCTGATTCTATATCTTGACTCAATAACCTTTTATCTTGTTCATTCGTCTGTAACCTCTCAACCAGATACTGCAGATGAATCATCAATCTGTCGAAGTAATTCTGGTTGGTTATGTTACGGGTAATTCCATATTCCTTAAAAACGTTTTGGACCACTTCATTTACTCTAGTACTGAGATCTTCTTCTCTAGGATGATCTTCTTGTTCAGTACCACGAGCATTGATGAAGTGTAGTGCTAATGCTTTAGCAGCATCGTTTGGAAAACGTACATTCAAATCGTGATTGATCATTTGTAATCCTTTATCCGCAATCTCATATTCAATCGGATAACGATCACGTATGTCAGGAACGGTACTCTTCTCGTACTTGCCTGACATTAGATGCTTGTAAGTTTGTGAAATGTGATCTGTAAGTGTTACATAAATATAATCAAGCAATGGGTAATGATAATCCTTCTTAGCCATTTCGATGATAGCGAAACTTGTCATCGTTATGTCAATTGGAACATCCTTAAGCAAAGAACCGAAGCGATGCTTTGCCTCATCAGTGTCCAAGTAAAAGATTCTCTCAACCGCTGATGGTGAAATTTCGTCTCCTCGGCGCTTCTGGAACCCAACGCCACGGCCTTGGATAATGGCTTGTTTCTTCTTGTCAACATCCACAAGCACTGTGTTGTTATTGTAGACTCGATTTACCACCAACAATATAATGCCCCCTCTCGGATGAAAAATGACCATAAACTCCCAGTACGTTCTGGAGTTTATGGTCATGCCTAATTTAATAGTAACAATCCATTTGTTTGCTTTAACTTACAAGAATTAGTGTACACTCTGTAAGCGCTTTTTGCAAACGATTTCAGTAAATATTTTAGTAAACTTTGTTTACTTGTGTTTGGATTGGTTGTGGTGATTATTTTAATGTTTAATTGTATCGATCAACTCATATGCAATAAAAAACTCTTTGTAGAAATATACAAAGAAATTAAATTTTATCAAGACCATCTATAAGACGCTTATTAAAATTATGTGCAGATTTCCTAATTTCAGCATTCATGAATATATCTACATTTTCTATTCCTAAAAATTCTTTATTTGATCTGTGAACATAATTAACAAAATTAGTTGTTTTCGATTTTCCATGTGTTTGCGGGTATATTGCCACATAGTTCTTAACAAACTTTTTTCTACCCGGAAATTGAGTATAGCCCTTCTTGATTTGTTTATTTAGTCCCTTATCAATCTCTTTATATGCTTTCCTATAAAATTTAGTAATGCTTCGTTTTCGTATGGATATTGTTTTACCATCAAAAACAAATCCGAGATAATCTAGTCTGGAATTCTCTCCAGAACTAAAATCAGTTAACTTATTATCACTGTATTTTAATATTTCTGTTTTCTTATCATTTAATTTCAGTCCAAGATTTTGGGCAGTATCAGTTATTGTTTTCCTTATATTGCTAACCGTTCCATTGGTCTTTCCATCTAATGGTATAGCAAGTATAAAATCATCTGAGTAACGTCTATACATCCCATTTAATGGAAATATATAACTTTGGATTTCTTTATCAAATTCAATCATTGAAACATTAGCTAACACTGCACTTATTGGTGTTCCCTGAGGTATGCCCATATTATCTGGACTTCCTTCTATCCCATGACGAATATGTTTTCTTTTAAAGTCTCTAAATTCTTCAGGATTAAAAAACGGTTCTGATTTTGATGAATTAATCTCACAGAATTTATCTTTACCAAGTGTTAATTCTATATCATCTTTTTCTATAAAATCACATCTATATAGGGATCTCATTACTTGCATCCAATCTTTAGGTAACCATTTAACATGTAATACCTTCTTCAAATTACTTAATAATTCCGAATGATTGATATTATCAAAAAAGCTGCTGAAATCGCCTCTAATAATAAGACAATCGTCATTACTTGCAATATAAGAAAATACTTCTCGAGAATATGAAATATTATTTTGATGTATTTTGTTTGTTCTATAGGCGATTGAGCAATCATCAATTCCAGTATTAATAGCAAATTCGTTATACCTATTCGACAATATATCAGCGTAATATTTATAAATGTAACCATCAATATGAGAAGCATAATATATTTCTCTACTCTTTGGCTTCAAAATTCCCTTATGATTTTTTTCTTTAAACCATTTAGATGTATCTTTTACATAATGGATTAACGGAAAAAAGCCATGCTCAGAAACCCATTTTGGACTCTCAACACGACTTTTAACTTTACTATATGAAATTACTGGATCAAAATGTGCATACATTTTTGTTTTAAAAAATTGGCTTTTAACCATTTGCTCTCCTACGAGCAAGATTTTATCTAATAACGTGATGGTCCTTCACTTATACTGATAAAACCTTGCACAATATTAAATACAATTCCACTACCACTGGTAATGGAAGGAACCAACAATAGCTACTAATGATGTATACTAGTAGAAAGGATCAGTTAATCATGAATATTACTTTAATCGTGGTAACCGACTTATTCAAGTCGATAGCAGAAGATTATGATAGCCAACAAGCGTTGATTAATATGCTGGTTGAAATTCTTGACAAACTGCCACTAACTTCCTCAATTCACATTACGATTGAGCATTATAATTATAGCATATAATAACTATATTAATTTATATATTAACCATAAAAAGCGTCTGAATTGCGTCTGAATTGCGTCTGAATTTTCTGTTAATTTAGTAAACAAACGTTGATTTAACAGCAAAAAAGCGTCTGATTATAAATCAGACGCTTTTTATTTAGAAACAGCATATCTGGTTCTAACTGAATCACCAATTTTATATATCAAATTGTAATCTTGAAGTCGTTTCAAGGTATCAATTACTTGATTTCTAGACAAACTACCTCTTTTTTCAATTTCATCCCTTTTGAGTGGATTACCAGACGATAATAATATATTTAAGACCGATTGATCATTATCATTTATTTCCAACTTATCCTTACTATAAATTTTCTCCTTTTGATAGTTCAAATTAGGTAATATTACCTTAAATAAATTATCTGAAGTTACAAATTCAGGCTTTAAATTGTACCTATCATATGAAGAATTAATTCTTTTAATACCCGTACCGTAATTTTCAATGATATCCATTTTATTAAGAATATGAATCAAGTGAGGATTACGAGCAGCAGTTTGACCACGTTCGATATCATCTAGGGTAAGTCCATCAGGAATTCCACCAGGTGATAGGATTTCAATTCTATCATCATAAACTTCCACCCTGACCTCGGAATGTAGTAAATAGTCACGATGAACGAAACCATTAACAATTGCTTCCCTAACGGCTTCAATCGGGTAATCATCCTGTTCTATTCTCTCGATTTGGTGTCCAATAACTATTCTTTTTCTATTAATCAAATCCATATATGCAAATAATTGCTTAATTTGATCAGCAATAGACCCATAAAATTCCTTTTTATCACGAAATCTCATAACGTTGAGACCATCAAATACCGCTGCTTTAGAGGTCTGCTCATTTTGATCGCTTAATAGCAATGCAGAGTTATTAAATAGATCATTTTGTCCATGAGATTTCATCTGCAAAGCGTTTATATCGAAATCAATGTTTAAATCTTCAAAAATGACCTTAATATAATTAAAGCTCAAATCCTGAATCTCAGAAACTTCAGAGTCAAACCGCCCACTTATTATATATTGCTGTTGCATTCTCATCACCCTTTCGTTACTAGCTCTTACTGCTGAACTACCCTCTCTAATATATACACCTGATGAATCAAATCCTTTTGATGCAATTGCGAAAGGTCTATTGTTTTTCCCTGATTTTACCATTATTCTAAATGGTTTTTCATTTGGAAATACTTGTATAAGTCCATACGGAATTGGATAAAAAGCATTGATTGCCCAATTGCTTAATATTTCTTCCCACGAATGTTTAACCTTATCTTCTATCTCAAGCAATTCTTTAGTACCATCATCTACACCCAAATAGATAACTCCTCCTGAATTACTATTCAAAAAACTAACAATTTCACGTTTTAAATGCTTATTAAATTCCCTTTTGTACTCTACATTGCTATCCTCATTTTGCATATGAGCTCCCATTCAATATGTATTTACATCATGGGTAAAGTATACCTGAATTGGTCTATATCTCTACGTGATACGCACTAAATTTGACGGCAATTCATAATCCCTATAGAATGTACTCATAGGAAGGACGGTTCGACCGTTCGTGGTATGAGCGCTAGTCGTGATTATCATTATTGATTCATCAAAAAAGGTCAACTTCATTTGAAGTTGACCCTTTTGAATATTTCAGATTATCTATTTTTCATTCTCATAAATACGAACTTTGCTCTTAATAATACTTTCGCATAAGTCAGCATATTCAATACCAGCAGCCTTAGCTTCACGTGGCATCAATGACAATGGTGTCATACCTGGCAATGTATTAGCTTCCATGACATACAATTCACTGTCACGAAGTAAGAAGTCAACACGTCCATAATTGCTCATACCTAAGGCTTCAAAA
Source organism: Companilactobacillus hulinensis (assembly GCF_003946555.1). Classification (GTDB taxonomy): domain Bacteria; phylum Bacillota; class Bacilli; order Lactobacillales; family Lactobacillaceae; genus Companilactobacillus; species Companilactobacillus hulinensis. The sequence continues at coordinate 94,497 of NZ_RHOO01000007.1, forward strand.
GTATCCTTAGTCATTGCTTGCATACGTTCATGTGTTTCATCATCAAGATCTGGAGGAGTAATGAAATGTGTAACATTATTCTCAACGAACTTGTGTTGGAAGTCATACCAACCTGTATCAACTGTGATTTCAACAGCTGGTAAGGCGTGATTATCAACCATAGCAACTGAGAATTCTCTACCCTTGATATATTCTTCGATCAATACTTCTTTATCAAATCTCAAAGCATCAGCGATATTTTCTTTGAGTTCTGATTCGTTTCTAATAATATGTGTACCAACACTTGAACCACCGTTTGATGGTTTAACAACCATTGGGAAGCCGAATGGAATATCTTCAGCTGTAATATCACTAGTTGTGGTTGTTGTGTAGTCTGCTGTTTGGATATGGTTTTGAACGAAGACCTCTTTAGAGAACTTCTTATCCATAGCAATTCCTGAAGCTAATGAGCCGCTTCCTGTATATCTGATATCGAAAACGTCAAAGACAGCTTGCATCTTACCATTCTCACCATCTTCACCGTGAAGTCCCATGTAGACAATATCGGCGTGTTGACAAATCTTCAATACGTTCTTTCCGAGCAATCCAATAGTATCGTCAGTACGTAAGGCGTTGATCTTTTCGTCTGTCAAAACTTCATCATCAATGATCAAGTTCTTTTCATCTTCTGGTTCTGTAGTGAATAAATCATCGATTTTATCTTCTTCTACATCTACTCCAAGAAATGAATCGACATATGCGACTTCATAACCCTTACTTCTTAATGCGTTTGTAATCTTCACACCTGAAGACAAAGAAACGTTTCTTTCGGTACTTCTACCACCTGAGAGGACAACAATTTTCATTGTTCGTTTCACCTATTCTTTCTTTTTTTGTAAATCAAAGCGATTTCCTAGAACCTATAGAATACCACAAACACTATTTCTTGACTATTTTAAGCGTTTACACAACGTCATTTTTTCAAAATTCTCGAATTATTCATAATTCTTTGGTTTAATAGGGTCAAGGAGGATTTGACCGTGAAAAAGTTAAATATTGTTTTACTTAGTTTAGTATCTTTAATCACCTTGGGTATCTTCACTACTCAAAGCGTGAAAGCTGACAGTTTGAGTGACCAACCAGTAATGACTCTTGGTACATCCCTAACTGCTAGTCAAAAACAAGGTACGATCGATGCCCTATCATCACAGATCAATGGTAGTAACAATAACTACACTACCATTACCGTAACTGGTGATACCTTAGTCAAGTATCTAAACCCAAGTGGAAGTTCTTTTACAAGTAACTCTGGTGTATGGTCATCAGCCTTGATCCAAAAGACTTCATCAGGATCTGGTATTAACGTTAAAATCGTTGATTATAATGGAAGCAACAATATCACCACCATTACTGCTGACCAGTATAGAAACGCTGCCGTTACAGCTGGTATCAGTGATGCCAACATCTATGTAACATCAGCTACACCGATCGATGGTTCCGGTGCCCTTGCAGGTATTTATGCCGCATATTCAAGCAGTGGCGATACACTGAACCAGAGCCAAGTTAACGCAGCCCAAAATGAAATGGGCGTATTGAGCGGTATTACTGATGCCAATAAAGGTACCGACGGATACTCAGATAAACAATTGAACAACGCCGTTGCTGGTATGAAGTCTGACATTGCTCAAAAAGGTACCAATATCACCGTTAACCAAATCACAACTATCGTTAACAACAACCTACAAAAAAATGACCTACAAAATATCATTACAGATAATCAAAAACAAAAAATCATTAACTTAATGGTAGAAATCAGAGATTCAGGAGCTTTAAAGAATTCAAACTTCAAAGAACAAGCTAACAAATTAAGCAACGATATCATGAGCAAAGCCAAGAATATCTTCAACAACTTAGATACACAAGAGAATCGTAACTTCCTACAAAGAATTTGGGACAGTATCGTTTCATTCTTTACAAATTTATTTAATTAGTCAGAGAGTGGAAAAGAACGGGAACACCCGAGCATTACCTAGGATAGTAATTTTGCCACGAAGTGGTTAAGTTACTATTCGTAGTAAGCGGAGCGGTGTTGTTCTTTGCAACTCGTTTCAGAGAGTGGAAAAGGCCGGGAAATTTTGAGCACTCCCTAGAATAATAAAGGTGCCACGAAGTGGTGCATTTGTTATTCGTAGCAGGCGCAGAAATTTGGCCTTTGTAACTCGTTTTAGAGAGTGAATAAGAACGTAAAAATATAAGACTGAAACATCATGGAGAACAAATTCCATGGCGCTTCAGCCTTTTTTTGTCGTTTACTATACAAATTGTCATATTATACGAGGCAATCTATATAAACTTGAACAATATTCACAAAATATCATTCTATAATAGGTATTAACAAATATTATATTCAACAAAAAAACAAAATATTAATAGGGGGATCTAGTTATGAAATTTTCTTCGAAAAAGACACAAACCGCTCCTGAAAGTAAAAAGTTTTACAAAGTTGGAAAATATTGGGTTTATGCCAACATTACAGCCTTGGGATTGGGATTATCTCTAGCATCCACAACAAAGCCCGTGCGTGCTGCCACTGATGACGGAGCACCGACTACTGAAGTTACGTCAAAAGAGGCAATTCAAGAAGATACAATTCCCGATGCCAATGCTGTCACTGACCAATCAAGTTCTGAATTAAATCAAACATATACCGATACTCAGACACAGATAGATACTAGTAACGAATACGCTGATAAAGCTAATGCACGTTTAGCCGAAATACAAAGCATGTTAAATGATCCAAATTTAAAGAATGATCCACAATGGAAAGCCAAGTTGCAGTTCACGCTCAGTCAATATCAAAACGATGCTTCATATTTTCAAGACTCCGCCGTCGGAACCAAGAATATAGTTGATAAATATCAAGCAGCTATTAATGCAGCCATTGCGAAAGAACCAAATGCTGTTAGTTCAGTAACTCAAGACGGAGAAGTCAAAGGTACCACTATTGATGATTACAATTCTCTAGTTGCTAACTATCAAAAACAAGTTGACAAAGAATTAGCCACTGTTAACGCTAACCTTGATTCCTACAATCAATCTACAGCTGTTAATAGTGCACAAAGCAGTTTACAAACTGCAGCTGGCGCTTTGAATACTGGTATTTCAAAGAATTTGGCTGTTGATGAGTTGACTGCCCTTAAGTCAACCTACGATGCTGCACTAACAAAATACAATCAGGCGGTGTCTGACTACAACACGGCTGCTAATACTTCTTTGTCGCCTGTTGATGTATCTAAGAACCCTACAGATGACAATTTTGACAAATTAGTAAATTATAAGAACGCAAAAACAGCGTATGACACCGCCGATAAGGCTCATACGGATTTAGAGGCACAAGCAAAAATAGTTAACGATAACCTGAGCAACTGGCAAACTGCTGTAAATAATTACAACGACAAAATCAGCCAAATTCAAAGTTCAGTTAACATAAGCTCTGTAAGTACAGCTGACATCGACGCTAAAAAAGATGCTATTAATGCCGCAGCAACCGCATATCAGACTGCACAAGATGCATATACCGTTGCTCAAAACAGTGCTGATGTAGCACAAATCTTAGCAACTGGTGATATCACAGGAAAAGCTTTCGAAACACTTTCAGCAGCGACTGAAGAATGGAAAAATGCGTATCAAACATATATTCAAGATGTTAAAGACGCTGCATCACGAGACCTAATAACATCCAACGACCTATCTAACTTAAAATCCGCAATAACTGATTCACAGGATACTATCAACCCTTCCATAGATGCCCTAGCAATAAGTCAAACTGACTATCAAACTGCATTGACTGAATATCAGAACAAATTAAAGTTATACGACAGCAATTTATCTGCTGGCGACTCTACCTCAATTGATTATTCTCAAGTTAAATCTGATATAGACGAACAATTCAAAACTGTTGGTGATAGTTCAGAAGTCATTAATTCTCAAAAGAAGCTTCAACAAAGAATCAATCAAATCAACAATCTAATTGGAGCCATGAATAACAGTCAAGAAATATGGACAACCATCTCCGGCATTGCCGCAAAAACTGGTCAATGGAATATTTTAAACAATAACTTGCAAACAATCGGCGATAACTTCTTGCATGCCGCTTACGCATATGAGGATGCTATAGAGGGAACTCACACAGCCATTACAAATACCGAAATGACGACCCCTGCTGGCGCCAAATATCTCGAACGCAATGTAAACCAAGAACCAAAAGGAGAAAATAACTTCAGCTATTCTGATTTGGTTGATACTTACACAAAAAAAGTCAATGATTATAATCTATCCACTCCAGAAGCTGCGATAACTATCGGTGATTTTACAGATTCGTCCACAGTCTCTAAAAATTTTAATGAATTCCAATCTGATCTTGAAACCTTCAGAACTGGATTCAACGATTTAGCTAATTTACTTGCTGAAAATTCTCCAAATGAAGAATTAAATAAAATAGCAACTGATAGTTTGGCTGATCCAAAAAAGTTATCCACCAACGACACTTCTGTCAGAAATAATGAAGATGAAGGAGGAGGCACTCTTTATGGCTATCTATTCTATGGAGATAGTTTAAGTACATTTATAGATCAAGCACTTATGAGCAACAAAATACCTGGAACCACAGTCTCATCCCCCTTTTACATAGACTCATCTTTGATTGAAGCTGATCCGAATGGTAACTCTTACTATCGCCCAGATGCAGAAGAATGGTCAGTATTTTTAGATAAGTTAACAGTTAACTTAGTCCAGAAACGCTCTATTGACGGAAAAGATTACCAGCTTACCGGTTTATTTGTCACAAGGGAGTTTGACAAAAATGGCTTAAACTTCAAACCTGTTGTATCATTTCTAACTGACTATTATGTATTCACTAGTCCTAACCCACTATCTGAATTTAACAGTATTACAAAAGGTATCTCAGGTAATTCAAATGACAACAATACCTACCGGTTCTACTACACTGCAATTCCTGACTTAGCTGAAACAGTGACTGATCCTGATACTGGTGAAACCACTCAAGTGTCTAAAGTAGCTATGCCAAAAGCCGAGACAATCAAGTCTCTGACCGCTGACTCTTTAACTTTAGAATCCGCCGTTAATAACGTTGAAAACATATCCGCACCAATCCTACCGGTTGAAACTACCTTAGGCTTATATCAAAGTGGAATAAGTACTGTTGATAATAGCTTTAATACACTAGATATTCCAAATGCACCAAAATTAAATATCAATCAAGCCGTTAATACCGATGTAACTATTACAACGCCAGATGGTGATAAGAAATTCAATATTACTGAAATGGTCGATGGCAAAGTTACAATTGATGTTCCACAGATAACCGGATATACAACTAGTTCAGACAAAGTAACCTACACTATGAATTCTGATGGATCTGCAACACCTGACACCTCTGTTATTTATACTGCCAACAGTGAAAAAGCTACTGTAAACTTTGTTGACGGGACAGCTACTGGCTCTCCTGTATTATCCACTGTAGAACGAAACGGCGATTTTAAAACTACTGATAACTATAATCCACAAGCCACAATTGACGACTACATAAAACAGGGTTACGTACTTGATACCAGTGACTTTCCTGAGAACGGAATAGTCTATGACTTAGACGAAGACAAAACTTACACCATAACTTTGGTACATGGTACTAAAACCGTCGACATTGATAATCCTGGAACCATTGGTGATCCAATCGATGCAACCAATCCGGACGGTCCAAAGTATCCCGCTGGAACTGACTTTGATTCATTGACCAAAATCATCACTCGTACAATCGAATATGTTGATGGAACTGGGAACGAGACTTCTGATCCTGTACAACAAACTGTTACCTACAACCACACTGTAACCTTCGATCAAGTAACGGGTGAAATAACTAATAGTGGTGAATGGACTACCGATAAAAATACATTTGATACCGTGGAATCACCTACGGTCACTGGATACACACCAGATGAAGCAAGCACAACTGAATCTTCAACGACCGCTGATTCTAGTAATTCAAATGTTACCGTTACATACACTGCCAACAAAGAAACCGCTAATGTAACATATATTGACGGAACAACTGGTAAAAAAATCAAAACTGACACTTTGAGTGGTGATTTCAACACCTCTGACGGATACAATCCTCAATCTACAATTGATAGTTATTTAAATAACGGCTATCAACTGGAAAGTTCTGACTTCCCTGAAGGTGGAATTATTTATGATACAGACGGCACCACAAAAGAATACACGATAACATTAACTCATAAAATCATTACTATAAACGAAAATACGTCTGATATACCTTCTGGTGTTGATTTGGAACCATTGAATAAAACCGTAACTCGTACTATAACCTACGGTTACGAGAATGGATACACGGCTCAACCCTCAGTTGTTCAAACTGCCACCTTTAACAGAACAGCCAAAGTGGATCTAGTTGATAAAACTGTGGATTATGACAAATGGAACAGTGAAGATTCAACACTTACCGAAGTTCCCACCGCGGAAATCACTGGATATGAGCCAGATTTTGATAGCATATCAAAAATTGACGTCACTAATGAATTCGGCGATACAACCGAAAATGTAACTTACATCGGTAAAACTTTGGACAAAGTTACTGTAACCATCCCTACTCCAGAAGGAGACAAAACTGTTGAGCTAACTAATGTCAAAGTCGGTAATAGCGTAGAAATTCCTGTTCCAAATATTCCTGGATTTACAGCTGAGCAGGTCTTTGGCGTAGTAACTCCTGAGGAAACTGTAACAACGGGTGAAATAACATACACGCCTAAACAACAATCAGCCACCGTTATCTATACTGATGAAAACACTGGCGACGAATTAGGAAGAGCAAACTTAACAGGAGCTTTTGATTCCACTGATGCATACACAACAGCCGATATCATCCAATCGTTAAAGGATAAACATTATGTTTTCGTATCAGATGAATACACACCAACAAATGGCGAAGTATTTAACAAGGATGGAGTAACTCAAGAATTCCGTGTTGTCTTGAAGCACGATACTAAATCCGAACCAGAGGAGAAAAGCGTAACTCGTACGATTAATTACTTATACGAGAATAAAGTTGAAGCAAAATCCCCAGTCACTCAGACTGCATTGTTAAGTCGCACAAAGACCACTGATTTGGTTACCGGAAACATAACTTTTGACGGATGGCAGCCTATAGATATCACATCATTCGATGCCGTTAAGACTGATGAAATCAAAGGCTACACTCCCGATTCAAATGAAATTTCATCCACTGAAATAACCGGCGACTCTGATGATGCAACCGAAATCGTCACTTATACCGGTAAAGTTTTGGACAAGGTCACTGTAACCATACCTACTTCAAATGGAGATAAAGTTGTCGAAATAACTGGTAAAAAGGTTGGTACTGAAATAGAAGTTGACGTTCCATCTATTACCGGATATACACCTAAGAAGACTACGGTTACCGGTGTAATAACACCTGAAGGCAATGTAACGACTGAAAAAGTAGAGTACTCAGCTAAACCACAACAAGCCCAAATAACTTATCAAGACGAAACTACTGGAACCGACCTTGAGAGTACTGAAATACCTGGATATTTCAACACACCATCCGACTATTCAACCAGTACATTGATAGATAAATACGAAAAACTTGGTTATAAAGTAACGCTAGACAACTTTCCAACTGACGGTATAATTTTTACCGAATACGGTATTGTTCCTGAATTCACAGTTACACTAAAACACAGAACTGAAGATGTAACTGATAAAAGGGCTGTCACTCAAACAATTCACTATCAGAATAATAATGGTGAAAAATTGCGTGACGATACCATTAATACCATAAACTTTGAACGGACTGGAACTAAGGACCTAGTGACTGGCGAAACAGAATACAAAGACTGGATAAGTGACAACGAAAGATTTGACGAAATCACCGCTCCAGTAATTGATGGCCATACTGCTACAAATGGCACTATCCAAGCAATTCCAGTAAGTTCAGAAAGTCCTGATAATGAACAAACCGTTATCTACACAAAGAACCAAACACCGGTTACACCAGATAACCCTGATGAACCAGATAATCCCACAACTCCAGATACTGATACTAACTCAGAGGATAAGGACGACCAAGGTTCTGGCGATAAAGATACCGGTAATATTACAACTGACAAGGATAATAATGGATCCAATGAAAACATCGATAATACAAATACCGATAATCCAGAAGATCCCGCAAATAATCAGAAAGATGAGAATGATAATTCAACCGAAAATACTACAGATATTTCTAATCCAGGAACATAAACTAACGATACAATCACTACAAAAGAGACGGTAAGCACAAACAATTCCCAAAATAATCCAAGCAAACTAACAAGCACATCAAGTAATCAAAAACAAACCACAGAAACAATTCCTCAATTAGGCGAAGATGACGACAAAAACATCTTCCAACTAATAGGACTAAGCTTGATGACACTACTAGGATTATTCGGGATCAAAATCAACAGACGTAAAAAGAACAACTAAACACAAAAAAGGAGCTATAGGACAAATATTAATATTTGTCCTATAGCTCCTTTTGAACTTTTTAAACATCCAATCTACTACCTAAAAAAGCAATCAAATAAAAAGCTGTAGAAATTAGCTGGAGGTTGAAAACCAAAACACTACATCTTATCCATGGTCTCATTCAACAGCTCATCAACACGATTATTACCAACGTTTGTAGCATGCCCCTTAGTCCACTCAAAAGCCTTATCGGTAACAGTTGGCAATAACTTATCCAACTCACGCCAAAGCTCAACATTAATAGGAACCTGCCCATCAGCCTTCTTAAATCCACGGCGCTTCCAACCATTAAGCCAGTTCTTAGTTATCGCATTCAAGACATATTGTGAGTCCAAAACAAAAATTATCTTCCTATTATTAAGTTTCAAATCATTCAATCGTTTGAAACTCTCGATTAAGGCCATGATTTCCATGCGATTATTAGTAGCACCAAGTTCACCAGCAGTACCTTCGTACACCTCTCCACCGGCATTGATGTGATATGCCCAAGCAGCACGATCATCACTTCTAACATGCCCACCTTTAACATTACCGTGATTACGAGAACCACCATCTGTATAAACTACTACATCAAAATCCTTCAGATCACTCGTCTTATTAGCCGATCCTTTTTTAGCCGTTGGAGCATAAGAATCTTTACCCTTCAAAAATTCCTGAGCTTCAGCCTCTGTTGTGAAACTTTTATAGCGGGCATTAGTGAATCCATCAACTTGAGCCTTGCACTCAGCCCATGAACGATAAATCCCAGGATTCTTGCCGCGTCGTACTGCATAATATTTTTGCACTGTCTTACCTCGTCCGGTTATAATTTTATCCTTTTCATTATATAATAGGTTAGTGTTGGGGTGAATCTATGAAAAATAAACAATGGCCGATACTTTATATTCACGGCTTTCGTGGCGGGGACTACACGACCGAGAAAATGATTGAATCAGCACTGAAATTCAATCATAAAGAAGCGGACAAATATATCAAGGCAACAATTAGCTGGTGTGGAAAAATAACTTATGAGGGAACTTGGACCGACGACAGTCATCCAATAATTCAAGTCGTCTTCCAAAACAAATATGTCGGTAGCAATCAGATTTCCTATTGGTTATCCAAATTGTTATTCGACCTACGAACAAAACACGAATTCGATACTTACGATGCCGTGGGACATTCCTTAGGTGCTGTAGCTTTGCTTTTGGTTAATCTAAAAGAAAAGTTGCATCCCTACATGCCAAGACTAAAAAAACTAGTCACTATCGCTGGTCCATTCAATGGAATTATTGGACTGGGCGATCTTCCGAACTTAAATAGAATTGAGTCTGACGGACGCCCTGCCTTCATGAGTCCTACCTACTTCAGAATATTTATGGGTCGCAACGCCATTTCAAATGACCTGCGAGTTTTAAATATTTACGGCAACGTGGATGACTATTCCAATAGTGATAAATATATTTCGGTAACTTCGGTCAAATCTATTTCATATATTTTAAAACCCCGTGTCAAAGAATACATTGATTATCCAGTTAATGGTTCCAAAGCTGAACACTCGCTGATGCATGACGATTCGGTAATCTTGAAGCGTGTAAACAACTTTATTTATTCTAATCCATTAACATAATATTTATTTTATGGTTTATTTAATTGTTTATTTATGTTAACTTGTTTTGTTAGTAACCGAACAGTTGAGGAGGGCAACAATTATTAAAACTTGGGAATTATTTAAATTAGATATTCAACGCACATTGAAATCACCACCAGCAACTCTACTAATGCTGGCCTTGGTTATTTTGCCATGTCTATATTGCTGGTTTAACGTATGGGCACTATGGGATCCATATTCTAATGCTAATGAATTGAAAGTGGCCGTTTACTCTGATGATCAATCAGTTAAATTAAACGATCAAAAAATCGAAATTGGTGAGAATTTAATCGCCAATCTTAAGAAAAACGATGGACTAGGATGGACTTTTGTTGACTCTAAGGAACAACTTGATAAGGGAGTTAAGGATGGTAGTTACTATGCAGGTATCTACATCCCTAAGAACTTCTCCAAAGATATCATCAGTTTTGCTTCTGGGAAAATCAAAAAGCCTACTCTAGTCTATTCTGTTAACCAAAAAATCAATGCTGTCGCGCCGAAATTAACGAGTTCGGGAGCGACGACCTTACAGAATACAATCTCTGAAGAATTTATTGGAACATTAAGTAAAACCATTACCGGAGTCTTAAACAAATCCGGTGTTGAACTAGAGAACAACCTGCCAATGTTGCGCCGTCTCTCTAGTCTATTAGTATTGACTGATGACAACCGGGGCGAACTCCAGGACATCATGGACAAAGTCCAAAAAGCTAATACGATCGTTCCTAATTTGAACAACAAACTTGCTGAAGCTAATGAAATGTACGGTTATATTCCGGAATTAAACGCTGATGCACAGAAATTAGTAACATTGAACAACTTCCTACCATTAGCTGATGCCGGTGGTACAGCCGTTAAACAACTTCAAACTAAAATACCCGAAATTCAAAACGCCGGTACTCAGATCAATACCGTAGATAATGATTTTGGTAAGATCTCTAACTTGATGGGTACCAGCATCGGACAAGTTAATAATGGTATCAAAGTCATCACACAAGTTGAAAACGTCATGCCAGAAGTTACTCAATTCGGTAAAGATGCACAATCAGCTATCAATGACGCCAATACTAACTTGATTCCAAAAATCCAAAATGCACTACCTGTTATCAAATCAACCGTTGATACTGGATTATCAATGGTTTATAACCTTGCTAAACAAATCAGTACTTCCGCAACTAACGTCAATACTTTGATCGATAGAATTAAAGCTGACCCTGAGAATCAAGCTCTTAAAGCACAGCTGAAGACTGTGATCCAAAACATGGCAGACGACAGTGCCCAACTTGCATCAGTCAGCCGTCAACTTGCTTCAACCTTGACTGATCTACAAAATCTCTACAATCAACTAGCTACACAACTAGGTAAAGATCAATCTACAATCATGAATACTCCAATCAAACATCTAAATGACCTAGCCGCTTTGAACGATAATCTATCTAACAAGGCAACTGAGATCATTAATGACTTCGATAACTTGAGTACTGACGACTTACAAGCTAAGTTAGCTACACTATCAACACAAGCTAATACGATTGCCGATAAGGTCGCAACTATCAAGGGATCAGGAATCCTTGACGCAGTATCAAACACTATCAATAACGTCAAATCACTATTAACTAATGCTGGTTCGATTCTAAACGATGTTAATACTAGCGTTATCCCTGCTATTCCTGAACTATTGAATAACACAAAAGGTATCCTTCAAACTGCCTTAGTATATCTAGAAAAGTACCAGAAACAATTACCTGCTATCGGTACTGAAATTCACGATGCTAATGTGCTCTTGAACGGCAATATGAGCAATATCGTCACTGGCATCAACGTCGCTAATGACTTCTACAACAAGGATTATCCTAACTTGAAGAAGAAACTCGCTACAGCAACTTTCTTCGTACAATATCAATTGCCAGAAATCGAAAACCAGTTGAGTACTACATTGAACTTGATCAACACCAAGACTCCTGAATTGGAGAATGCACTTGCGGCTGCCAATGACTTTGCTGTCAATGACTGGCCACAATTGGAAAAAGACGTTCATCATTCTGCTAAGTTACTTAAGGCTGGCGAAAAAGAAGTCGACCTATCAGCTATCATCAAATTAATGAAAGCTGACGCCAATACAGAATCTGACTTCTTCTCTAATCCAGTCAACTTGAAACAAAAGAACTTATATAACGTTCCAAACTACGGTTCTGCCAGTGCCCCATTCTACCTAGCACTATGTATTTGGGTTGGTGCCTTACTGCTATCAAGTGTCTTCACAGTTCATTTCAAACTGAATGACAAAGAGAAGTACCGTTACAGCTTCAAGCAAAGATTCAACGGTCGCTACTTGACCTTCTTCTCATTGAACTTACTTCAAGCAATCGCCGCTTCACTTGGTAATATCTTCATCTTGCATGCTTATGTTCAAAACAAAGTTGCATTAGTATTATTCTCAATGATTATTAGTTTCGTATTCATATCGATCCTATATTCACTGGTTCAGATGTTTGGAACAATCGGTAAGGGACTCGGTATCATCATTCTAGTTCTATCCATATCTGGTGCCGGTGGTAACTTCCCAGTTGTCTTATCAGACGGATTCTTTAGAGTTATTAATCCTTACCTACCATTTACCTATGCGGTTAACCTTTTCCGTGAGGCAGTTGGTGGTATATATTGGCCAAACGCAACTAAGGATATCGTCATCTTATTGGCATTTGGTATCGCCTTTTACTTAATTGGACTTCTATTAACTGAGAAGTTGAAGCCACTGATCAATAAACTTCACAAGAGTGCTAAGAAGAGTATGATAATCGAATAATGACAAAATTAAAATCTTACAGACCATTTATAACAGAGAATTTCATGTGGGAATTTCCCACACATTTCAAATTAAAAGAAGCCAGTGAATTCCTAGGTAAAAGTATCGCTGAAACAACTGATTTTATCAGCCATACAGCTAAGAGTGTCATGAGAAATCAGAGTATTTACTGGTTCCTACAAGACAAACGTACCAAAAAACTGGTAGGACTAGTTGCTATCGAGAATGTCGATATAGACAATAATTCTGGAAAACTCCTAGTTAAAACGACTGGACTAAATGACATTGATAAAGACGAGATTAGTGATAGACTTATCACTTTCGTCAAAGATCAAATCAAACTCGATACTTTGAAATTCGAAGGCTTAGACCACATAATTCAAGAAAAATTCACAAAGAATGGTTATAATATAGGCAATAAAGAATTAAAGAGGAGTTAACAATAAATGTACGGATATTACGGATATGGATTCGGCCCCACTTACATCTTAGTAATTATTGGTATTGCGATAAGTTTGTGGGCATCATGGTATGTCAAACATAACTTTGATAAGTACGACCAATTTGATAGTCGTCGTGGTACCACTGGTGCTGAGGCAGCACGCTATATTCTTGATCAATCTGGGCTTCAAGATATCCAGATCAATCGTGTCAGTGGTAATTTAACTGACAACTATAACCCAGGTGATAAGACTTTGAATCTATCTGATTCTACTTACAGTTCTACTTCAGTTGCAGCAATCGGGGTTGCCGCCCACGAATGTGGACACGCTATCCAGGATCAACAAAGTTATGCACCAATGCGTGCCCGTGCAGCGTTGGTTCCAGCTGTTAACATCGGCTCAAAGTTTTCTATCCCACTGATCTTTCTAGGTATCATCTTGGGTGCTAATCATCTTTTTATTACGATTGGTATCTGGTTATTCGCTCTAGTAGTATTGTTCCAAGTAGTTACTTTACCAGTTGAGTTCAATGCTTCAGGACGTGCCATCAAGATACTTAGTTCAGGTGACCTGCTTGAAAGTGATGAAGTACCAATGGTACGTAAAGTCCTTGGTGCCGCTGCTTTAACATATGTGGCTGCTGCACTTTCATCAGCACTTCAATTATTACGTTTGATTTTATTGTTTGGAAACAATCGAGATTAATGTACAAAAATAGCCATTCAGAACTTTTCTGAATGGCTATTTATTTTGGAACGTAAAAAAGCCTTCCGAATCGCGATTCGGTCAGCTTTTGTAATAAAATACGGTGTACATTATCGTTACCATAGGCTCGATAAGGTAAGGGCATTTAATGATTTTCATCACACCTTATTTCTCTAATTTAAAGTTTAATATATGAGAGATTGCAAGTTTAATCCGAACACTTTGTTAAATATCCACGAAATGAATCAATGGCAGTATTCCAGCCTAAAAC
>NZ_RHOO01000008.1 GCF_003946555.1 Companilactobacillus hulinensis
CCTTAGCTAGTGATTCCGACTACTACGGCTCACAGTGGACTTTCACCACCAAGTTAGCGCCCATGCCGGGCGCACTGAGGAACGTCTTCAGCCTTGGTCTGAAGACTCGCTTTTGAACTCTGCACAAACCCGCAGATTTCAAAAGTCGTCCTGTGCTGTAAGAACGACATGCTGTCGTCCTAACACCACTGCCACTGCTGGCATTTATTTTCAACCTCCGGCTTGTTTGTCAGCCGTTATCTGTATTTAACTAATCTGTAAAAATATTGATTGACCAACAAAATAATTAAAATTACTTTTACGAGGAAAACGAGTAACCTTCTCCAATTTCAAACAGAACCGACAAAAAAACGGAGGTCAAAAAATATTTAACCAGCCGTGCAAGTGGCGAAGCCACAGGACGAGCTTTAAGATTGGCGAAGCAAAGCTTAAAGTCGAGCTTCGAGACCAAGGCTCGAAGCGGTCCCACGGCAGGTTAAATATTTTTTGACCGGAGTAAAAACAAATTTCTATTTGTGAAAACGGTTCCATACAGCTACAATTAAAGTATCAGAAAAATATGGGTGATAGAATGAATAGCACGATTACATTTGGTAGAGAAATAAATCATGGACCTTTGTTCAGAAGTATTTTAATCAGCGCAATCTTGGGAATAGCCAGTTCATTTATAAACTACAAAGCTGGAATAACAATTTTTTTAGTGATTCTTTTTGTACTGCTCTTCATTTACTACCCTAGCTATTTGCCATTGCTATATGGCTATTGGGTATTGGAGAAGCATGGAATCACCTACTACGATATGAATTCATATCGTTCAAAGTTAAAACTGATTTTTGTAGCGAAGCAATCCAGTTTACAATTTATAAGTTATTCTGAGATTCACGACTTCCACGTCAAAACTGAAAATGAGACTTACACAGCAACGGATATTACATCGTTCAAAAACAAAAGGCAGTCTCACTTTGTCTGGTTAAGGAAGCCTCTGAACTTAGAGATTCAGCTTAAGAGAAATAAAATTGATTTGGACATGTCTTGGGATCAAGTGCATGACAACAAGAATATTTCGGCACGAATTATGCATGTCGCTGATGTTCTAGAAACTAAAATATAAAAAATAGGTTCGGTAAGGATGAATTTCATCCATATCGAACCTATTACTTTTTACTATCAAAATATTTTCTAGCGGCTTCCAACATATCAGCATTTTGCTGATTTAATAGTGGAGGTAAATTATCAAGTGGGAAATACTTAAGGTCAAGTGTTTCATTGGTGGCCTCAGTTAATTCATGTCCACCAACCTGTTTTACAAGATACAACCGAGAAATGACCTGGGTTTCATCCCCATTAGGATACTTTGTAAATCCTTGGTCGAATATCCCGAGTGGTTCAACAATCTCGACATCAATTCCAGCATCTTCTTTATACTCTCTGACACAAGCTTGTTCAAACGTCTCACCATATTCGAGATATCCACCTGGCAAACTCCAATTGTGAGTATCGGTTCGAAGATTCAGTAAAACTTCATTAGCACTATTAACCAAAATTGCTCCAGAAGCATTTAGAATTATTGGACGGTGACCAACGAGGCTGCGTATTTCTTGGATATAATTTGCCATAGATAAAGATTCCTTTCAAACAGAATTAAGTACGTAAATAACCGTGTTCTTGGTCGACAGCTTTTTGACCAGCCAAATTCAAATAATCAAAGGTATTGTTGAAGTTTGGTGAGAATAACATATCAACCATAGCTAATTGATCAATTGTTCCACCATATTGCATCAATACTGATACAGCATTAGCGGCCTGAGAAACATCGTGTTCACACATTAATTGAGCACCTAATACTTTGCGTGTGTTCTTATCATATACTAATTCGACTGTAACTGGATATGAGTTCGGCATAAAGTCAGGACGATATGGTCCTTCATAAACCACTTTGGCAGCATTAAACTGAGCCTTTTTAGCCTGAGCTAATGTTAATCCAGTACATGCTACAGTATAGCCAAAAATACTCATTCCTGTAGTTGCTTGAGTACCGATAGATCTAAGTCGGCGCTCAAATACATTGATTCCAGCCAATGCTCCTTGACGAACCGCATGTGAAGCAAGTGGTGAATACATTGTAGAATTAGTTGGATTGAAGTGAATAACAGATGCATCCCCAGCAGCCAAAATATCAGGGTTTGACGAATACATATAATCATCAGTAATAATAGCTTCATTTTCAGCCATATCAACCTGTCCTTGTAACAGGTCAGTCTGAGGTATCATTCCAGAAGTAATAGCAGCCATATCAACTTCAAAATCATCACCAGTCGTTCTAACTAGTAAGTTACCTTCTGGAGTATCTTCAAAGGCACTGACTTTTGTTCCCGTAATAACGTGAACACCTTTGGAAACTAATATCTGCAATATTTTTTTAGACAAATCAGGCTCAACATATCTGTCGAGTAAATCTGGTGTCTTTTGGATAAGCCAGACTTGATGACCTGACTTGATATACCCCTCGGCCAGTTCAACTCCGACATATCCTCCACCAATAATGGCGATATTCTTCTTTTTCTTTGTATACTGACAAAGATCGTGGGCTTGATCATATGTCTTGCACAATAGAGCCTTGGGATTCTCAATCCCAGTAATTGCTGGTATAGCAGTTATAGATCCAGTGGCCATAATCAACTTATCATAAGTTGTGGTCTCCATCTTCTTAGTCTTCAGATCCTGAACCAACAGAGAATGAGCAGCGGCGTCAACTTGAATGACATCATGGTTGACCTCCATCTTTACCCCTTGCTTAATAAAATCGTCTGGCTCGACGTATAGAGCATCGGATAATGCCCTAACTGTACCTTCGATATGTAAATACGTTGCACAGGATAAATAAGAAATATTACTTTGTCGTTCATAAACTGTGATTTCGGTACCAGGATAATTCTTAATGATTTCCCTAACAGCTGCAATTCCAGCATGCGTACATCCAATAACAACAACTTTCATGAAAATAATCATTTCTTTCTATCATTTATTCGATAATTATAGTATACTGTTGTTCTTCTGAATTTTAAACAATATATCATGGAGGTATTTTATTGAATCCAACTTATCGTTACTTTGTTCAACCTCAAATAGACGCCAAAACTAATACCATTATCAGTTACGAATTATTGATGAAACAGTTAACACCAGACGGTTGGCGTCTACCAGAATCGTTCACAGCAATTGATCCTCAGATCGTTGCTGACTTATTGATTGAGACTACAAAAGTTCTTTCCATTAAAGTTCGTCGATGCTCCATAAATGTGAGCCGTGAACAACTTATGACAACTACAATAGCCAATGCCATTATCAAGAGTCAAGAACAATTATATCCTACTAAGTTAATTGTCGAATTGACCGAAGAAAATGGTGCTCGTGATTATACTGTTGCCGAACTTTTACCTCAATTGAGAGCCTTTTTGGATAAGGGTATGCAAATCTCACTTGACGATGTTGGAACAGGCGATAATTACTTCCAGGAGATACAAGAGTTACTTCCCTTCGCTTCTGAATTGAAGTTTGCACTACAAAACTTTAACAAGAAGTTCAAAGATCCTAAGATTCAAGAGAAACTACATTTCTGGCATGCAATCAGTATAGAATACGGTTTGCGTTTGGTACTTGAAGGTATTGAAGATCATGCTGACAACAAGCTCAGCAACGAACTCGGTATCAAACTTAAGCAAGGATACTATTTCAGTAAACCTCAACTTCTAAGTTTGCCACAAGATGCTTCCATAATCTAAACAGAATTTTACAACCACGATCAGTCATTTTGACAATCGTGGTTTTTTATTTTTCTAAACATTTCGCATATAATAGTTAGTAAACGTCTTACTGAGGAGAATCCAATGAGTTACAAACTAATTGCTATAGATATGGACGATACACTGCTCACTACCCAAAAATCTATTTCTGATAAAAACAAAGAAATGATCAATCAAGCCTTACAAAAAGGTATCAAAGTAGTACTTTGTTCAGGTCGAACACATAATGCCATCATAAATTACACAAATGAACTCGGTATCACTGGAAAAGACCAATATATGATCACCAACGGTGGTGCAATCATTGAGAATATGGATCAAAAGATTCTTTACCATAATTCATTAAGCAACTCATTCTATCGTGAATTCGTGGACTTCGTTAAAGCACATCATCTTCACTACAATGTCGTTGACGAAAATGCCAAAACATACACTAGTCACGAAGATTGGTTTGACAAATATACTATTACTCAGGCCTTTGAGAACGACGGTGGATTATACATTAGAGAACCAGACCAGCTTCCTGATGACTTTGAAATCATCAAAGCCATAATCAATGGTAATAAGGACGAGCTAGATAATATTTCATCCCTAGTACACGAAACTTTTGACGATAATTACTTTGTAGTTAGAACTGGTGTCGGATTCTTGGAGGTCTTCCCTAAAGACGTCAACAAAGGTAATGCTGTCAAACATTTGGCAGAAATCTTGAAGATTGATTTAAGTGAAGTCATGACTATGGGCGATCGTGATAATGATATCCCTATGTTAAAGATTGCTGGAAAAGGTGTCGCAATGGAAAATGCACAACCTGCCGTTAAAGAGGTCGCTGATTATATAACAACTGATAATAATCATGATGGCGTTGGTAATGCCATCGAAAAATTTGCTCTATAAACCTCAAAAAAAAAAAACGATATGCGGAAGTAATTCCACATATCGTTTTTTTTTAATATAATTTAACAACTCCTGATGCTGTCTTACCTTTAACTGTATATTTTGAATCATTTCCAACGTGACCATCTTTAAAGTCGCCTGTATCATGATTAAAAATTGCATTCTCAGGTGCACGGACAATACCACTCTTAGATTGAAGATCAAACTTGTAGTTATCCATATTCATCGTAATTTTGACAGCCCCACTATGTGATTCTACATTGAGATCACCTGTCAATTCATCGACACTAAGTGCCACTGTTCCAGAGTGACTCTCGATTATTCCACTACCACATAATCTGTCACCACGGACTGACCCACTGTGAGCTTTGATCTCGAATTCACGACCTAGAACCTTATCGATCTTAATAGTGCCGCTATGTGCGATCAATTGTAGTACATCGTCAGCCTTGACGTTTTCGATTCTAAGCTTACCTGACTGTGATCTTGCCGAAAAGTTAGCAACTGAAATGTTATTAAAGTAACCATTGCCACTATTAATTGTTGTCTTAAGGGTTCCAACGTTACTGATCCCATTAACTTGCAGATTTCCTGAGATAGTTGAGACTCTCATATCTCCAGCAAAACTCCTAGGAATCAGAATCTGTATTCTGACACGTAGGTGTAAGAACTTAGGATAACGTCCCTGTGCAACTATCAAGGTGCCACCATCAGTCTTAGTTCTAGCATAATAATCTGGATTATTGCGAGACATATATTCTCTAACAATCACCTTATCACCATCGGTTGGTAAAATTTTGACTGTCGCACTGTTATAGGAAATGTCCATTCGTTGTATATCATCAATATCAAACAATAGCTCATTGACCAAATCGAGTGTTTCAACATAAATCTCAGTGTCAACATGGTGATCGAATTGTTCATCAAACTTAGAAAAAGTATCATGAACTTTGTTTTTATTCTGATCAAAATTGATACCACGACCATCAATAGTCATATTACCAAACTTCACTCCATTTTCATCAGCGCTGAAAACACGACCCTCACCGATCGTTACACCTGTTCCATCAGCTTTGAATGACTTCCCATTATTGATATAAACACCAGTTTTATCAATTTTTAACTTTTCTCCACCATCGACTATGATGCCAGATTGATTAATATCAATGTGATGACCATCATTTGCGTGAGCATTTTCCTTAGAATCATCATTATCGTCGTGCATTACCTCATCGATCAACTCGGTAATTTCTCCAAATTCTGCAAAGGACTCTTTGACAGCATCCTCTTCAGACTTTCCTTCTGCAACTTTATCTTCAGCGGAAGCAATCAAATCTGACTTTAACTCTTCAACTAACTCATGAATATCTGGTGTATGAGGATAATCCTCAAAAATCTCTGTTAAGCGTTGCTTTACCAAATCCACAATTTTTTCATTCATAATTATTGTTCGATCCTTCCTAGAATTAAGTCGTCGATCACATGCTTGGCAAAATTCCATTCCTTCACATTATTCTTCAAAGTTTCCTTACCTTGATCGGTTATCTTGTAATATTTGCGGCGACCGCCTTGACTCTCGTCACCCCAGTAACTTTCAATATCACCGTTTTTTTCAAGTCTTCTAAAAACCGTATAGAGTGTTGCTTCATTTAACTCATATGCTTCATGACTCAATTGTTTGATTGTCTTTGCAATCTCATAACCGTAACTATCATTTTGACTTAATATATTCAAAACGATGGTTGTCGTATGGCCACGAATAATATCTTTTGAAATTATTGGTTGCATAATTAGACTTCCTTTCGATAGCTATAATGTATCATCAACTACTGTGCGTGTCAAAGTAATTATTTTATTTAAGTAATAAAAAAGAATAAGTTGTAGTGTAAATACGCAGTAAAACACAACTTATTCCGTTACAAGATTTCTTTAAGTTATACTCAGAGGTCAAACGTATTTTGTCAGGCCCTCTAACGTAACTTCATTGTTAATCTGACCATATCTCGGAGAATGAATCCATCAAATGTTAGTGCATCTTCAATTACTTTCTTCGGATAGTTATTGATGAAGAAGTCCTTATCGATCCAAGACATTCTGAATCCAACTTTTTGATATAGGTGCAGTTGTTGATAAGAGTTACTACCAGTGCCTATTTCCAAAGTTGAATATCCCGCAGTCTTGGCTGCCGCAATCATTTTGTCTAGAATTTGTGTTCCAATTCCCAGATTCTGTTGTTCAGGTGCCACAGCAATGTTCACAATTTCCAAGGTTTCTGGTCTAGTTGGAAGCAGCGCTACTATTCCCACCAATTTGTCGACATTTCGTACTTCAAAGACGGTTGAACGCGTAATATAACTATCGACCATCTTCTTATATGGATCAGCGTCCAACAATAATTTGTAATCATCCTCAGTAATTTCTGTCACTTGATTAAAAACTAAATCCATTTTTATTCCCCTTGTATTATCTTAATGATTTTAATGTACGCCAATCTTAATAATTTGTAAAAAACAATTGTACAAACTATAATCTGGCTTATAGTTACGAGTGTGTTTCATGGAGGTGCAGCATGAATGAATTTACAGATTTTTGTGATTGGTATACAAACTATTTTATTGAAATCAATACTGACCCTGCCAATTTGATCGATCCAAGAAATATCGAAGGAATCGAAAAGTTAGGGGAAATTTCCACTAATGAAACTAACAATAATTGGCGGCTCAAAAGTAAAATGCCTGAAAAAGAATTACATCACAGTTTGAGTAAAATACTACGTTCCCAAACTAAAATTGACCCCAAAACTGAAATGATTCTGACAAAAGGTATTGACGGTGGACCCATGCCCATTTCATAAATAAGTGCGACAATCGTTATCGTTAAAGTTCCCTTAAAAAATACAATATGATAAAATATTAACTATTGAGAAACATAAAAATGAATAAATTCTTTTTGATAAATTGAAGCTTCGAAGTATTTCTCTCCTGTATGGAAGAATTATTCGAGGCTTTTTTAAAAGGCATTGTTCAACTTGGAGGAACCGGAATGATTTTTGTTGCCTTATCGGCTGTTATTTTACCAATGATTCTACTAGGAATATTGAATCTCCCTGCTACTAAAGGGATGTCTATCAGTGCCATTGTCGTCATGATCCTAGGAGCAGTCTTTTGGAAAATGCATACCAAAATCCTTCTGGCTTCGATTTTACAAGCAATTCATAAATCATTACCAATTATCTGGATATTATTTGGCGCTCTGATAATGCTTCGTACGCTTGAACACACTGGCGCCATCACCAGGATCAATATTGGATTTGAGAAGTTATCATCTGATATGAGGGTTCAAATAATTCTAGTTGCTTACTTATTCGGTGGACTGATCGAAGGTGTGTCAGGATTTGGAACTCCTGCGATGGTTACCGCTCCACTGATGATTGCCTTAGGATTCTCGCCTATCGCGTCAGTCACGCTGGCATTGATTGCCGACTCGACTCCAGCAGCCTTTGGAGCTGTTGGAACTCCACTTACAGTTGGATTAAGTAACGTTAGTGAAAATACCAACTTTTTGAACAGCATCGGAAAAAGTCTGACATCGATCGATTTATTTGCCGGTTCATTAATGCCAACCATGCTGGTGTTCTTATTAGTATTTTTATTCGGTAGCTCAAAAGAACCACGTCTCAAAGAATGGTTACAGTTCATCCCCTGGACACTTTTCATCGGAATATTTTACAGTGTGATGGCATTGATGACTGCTACATTCGTAGGTTACGAATTCGTATCGATTCTTGCACCATTCATTACTATCATCGTTGCAATCATTACTATTCGAACAAAGTTCCTATTACCCAAGTCAAGTTTCACTAATCCTTGGACACTGAAAGATTCAACTGGTCAAAAAGAAGAAACCTCTGACATGTCGCTTTTAACAGCCTGGTCACCATATATTCTAGTCGTTCTACTCTTATTACTATCAAGGACAATTCCTGCACTCAAGTCATTCATGACTTCTGTTCTAAACTTATCATGGACAAATATTCTTGGGATTAAAGGGTTGAATTCTGACTGGGAATTTTTATACTCACCAGGAACAATTCTGACTGTTGCCGTGTTATTAGGATTGTTGATACAGGTCAAATCACTTAAGAGCTTCATTCCAACATCAATCAACGTTATCAAATCAATGAAGAATACCGCAATTGCCCTGATTGTTACCTTGATCATGGTTCAAGTGTTCACTAACTCTAACTTTAACAGCGCCAATCTTGAAAGTATGCCAATGTATATTGCCGGATTCGTATCTAAGTATTTCTCTGCCGGTTGGATATTCATAGCACCATTCTTAGGCGCACTGGGAGCATTTGTTACTGGTAGTTCAACCGTTTCAACATTGACATTTGCGCAGATTCAATCTGACATTGCCAATAACGCCAATATTCCCCAGCAAGTTGTTCTAGCTGCACAATTAATTGGTGCCGCCGCCGGTAATATGATCTGTGTTCACAATATTGTTGCCGTTAGTTCACTAGTTGGATTGAGTGGACAAGAAGGAACCATTTTGAGAAAGACTCTTGCTCCTTCATTACTCTACTGTTTACTAGTAGGTATCATTGGATTTGTATTTATATCATTAGGTTAAAAGACAAAAATAATAGGTCGACATCCCAATCACTGAGATGTCGGCCTATTTAGATTTAAGTAACTGAATTACTTCTTTAGTTTGTATTGCCATAAATTTGTCACCTTTAATGTTACCCGTTCCATCATTCACATCTAAAAAACCGTACTTTCTATAATACGACTGTGAATCACGTATTGAATCGACGGTAAATAAACAAATACCAATCTCCAGAGAAATATGATTGACCATTTTAAATATTTGTTGCATCATAACTTCTCCAAATCCCAATCGTTGAAATTCATGATCAATGGCAAACCAAATCATATCAACGGTTGGGAGTTCAGTATTCCTACCAATAGTCGGAACATTGTCCTTATTCTTTTTAAAGCTATTATAGACTCTTTTACTACCTGCACTTAAGGAAAAATAGCCTATTATCTTATTATTTTTTTTCGAAATAAAAATAAATGTCTGCATAATATCTCGAACGGCATAATCCAAAGCATTATTCGTTAAAAACTCATTTATTAATTCATAATCCTTTTTAGGATTACTATATTTCCCAATATTTAAATTATCAGGAATACAGTTAAAATCTGACAAAATAATATTTTGTGAAATATCTTTAATAGATTTAATTGTCCAATTGTTGATCATATTCTAGGAATACTTTTGCTTACCAATTTCAAAAGCAACAAATCGCGACTTTTTATTGTTACGCAACCTTTCTGATATAGCTTGTAATTCTTTATTTCTCTCGCTTGTTTTAGGTGCAAATGCAATCTTAGCCCAGTCAGAATATTCATATTTATCGTTATTTGGTTCTAAGGAATTTCTATTCATTTTTATCTCCTCATCAATGTAAATGTGGTAGTTTGATGTTTACACGTAAGTGTATATGGTTTACTTTGAAGTGTCAATTTACTTCAAAAGTATAAATACACATTAATTGAATAATTAATACCAAATAAAAAATAAGTAATGATCTACGCAATCATTACTTACTTTTAGAAGTATTCCTTATTTCAAATCATCAATCATTTGTTTCTCAGACAAATAACGATTAATTTGTTCAATCATAGTTGGTCCGTTATAAATGAATCCCGTGTAAACCTCTACTAAGGTCGCACCAGCTTCTAGAGCTGTTTTTGCATCTTCTGGAGTAAACACACCACCAGAATAAATAATTGGCATTTCTGGGAACTCACTATGTACTAACTTAGTCATAGCAATAGATGTTTCAAATAGTGGTTTACCGCTCAATCCACCATTTTCTTTTTTGTTGTCAGATACCAGTTCGTCACGTTTCATTCCACTAGTATTAGTCAAGATCACACCGTCAAGCAATCCTTCTACAGCATGTAGTGTTTCAATAAGTTCGGCTGTATCAATATCATTTCCAAACTTACAGAATACCGGTTGTTCAATATTTAATTCCTTGATACCTGTCAGGATCTCAGTTAATAATTCAACATGTTGCAATGTAGCAACACCTTTTT
Source organism: Companilactobacillus hulinensis (assembly GCF_003946555.1). GTDB lineage: Bacteria > Bacillota > Bacilli > Lactobacillales > Lactobacillaceae > Companilactobacillus > Companilactobacillus hulinensis. Next base: position 10,817 of record NZ_RHOO01000008.1, read on the forward strand.
GATTAGGACAACTGATATTCAGCGCAATGTAATCTGCCTGATCATGAATATCTTTGACACTCTCTACCATTTCAGCAACTTTTCCAGCATCATTCAAGCCGTGACTTGGCGCAATACTCAAACCAATCTTCACATCATTAGCGGGATGTTGTTCAAGTCTTGCTTTGGTGGTCTCGATACCATCGTTATTCAAGCCCATACGATTAATGATGGCATTATCTTCAGGCAAACGAAAAATACGTTTCTTTTTATTTCCCGCTTGAGCCTTCTTAGTAACACTACCAACTTCAACGAATCCAGCACCTAGTGCACCAAGACTGTTATAAAATTCAGCCTTCTTATCAAATCCGGCAGCAATACCAATTGGTGAATCAAAAGTTAGGTTCTTAATTGTAACCTGCAAGTTAGGACGTTTCTTTGTATAGAATATTTTTCGTAAAATATTAGAATTGTCATTGAATAGCTTCAATCCATTAGCCACCAAATGGTGGTCAACTTCGGGATCGATTGCAAAAATCATAGGTCTTGCAAGTTTGTATAAGTCCATTATTATTTGCCCCAACTTTCTGGTTGTTTATACCACTGCTTTAGTAGTTCCATGTCACTTGCTTCAACATAATTCTGTTCTTGAGCGACTTCGATCATTGTTGGGTAATTTGTCAATGTAACTAATTTTGTTTCAGCATCATCAAAGTTCTTAGTACTTTCGGGTAAATTGTATGAGAATATTGCAGCCGTTCCAATTACTTCTGCTCCAGCTTCACGAACGGCCTTAACAGCCTTCAAAATACTGCCACCAGTTGAAATCAAATCATCTATCAAGACAACTTTGTCGCCTTTTTTACAGCGACCTTCGATTTGACCCTTTTTACCATGGTCTTTAGGTTGAGCACGAACATAGTTCAATGGTAAGTTCAAAATATTTGCGACACCTGTAGCATGTGGAATACCGGCAGTTGCAACACCACCGATAACTTCAACTTCTGGATATGTCTCTTTGATCAAATCAGCCAAGTCTTTAGCAATTTGTTGGCGAAAATCTGGATATGCAATAGTTAAACGATTGTCCGTATAAATTGGTGCATGGATTCCACTAGCCCAGATAAATGGACTCTTTGGACTGAGCGTTACCGCCTTAATATCCAATAATTCACTTGCAATATTCTTTGATACATCGATTTTATCCATTATTTATTCCACTCCTTAGAAATATTTTGATATGCTACAAATCCGTTATCAGCTTGTGTAATTGGACGTCCAACGACGATTCCATCACTTCCCAAGACACGTGCTTTAGCAGGTGTCGCAACACGTTTTTGATCTCCCACTTGAGCTGATTTTGGTCTGATACCTGGAGTAATACATAGAAAGTCATCACTAGTTGCTTCTTTGATCAAAGGTACCTCAAGTGCTGATGAAATAACTCCATCGGCTCCATTATCAAAAGCTAGTTTTGCTAAATGAGTAACGTAGTCTTGAGATTTAAGTGGAACTTGTAATTCATTAGCTAGTTCTACTTGTCCTAAAGATGTCAGTTGTGTCACCGCCAAGAGTTTTGTATCAGTTCCATCTAATCCTTCTTTGGCAGCAGCAATCATCTCTGCACCACCACTGGCGTGAACAGTTAACATTTGAACATCCCATTTAGCAATCATCTCGCAGGTTCTACGAACTGTATTAGGAATATCATGAAGTTTCAAATCCAAGAAAATATTGTATCCACGGTTTCTCAAACTTCTAACAAATGGATAACCGAATTGACAGAACATTTCCAATCCAATTTTGACGAACAATTCGTCATTCTTAGGAAATTGACTCAAAAATTCAATACACTCGAAATCATCTGCAAAATCTAACGCAACTATTACTGGCTTTTTCATTACTCCTCAGTACCTCCAATTATTCTGAATAAACATTTTCTCCATTTACATAAGTCTGCTTGATACGCCCGAAAACATCCCAATCTTCACCAACAAATGGCGTATTAAAACCTTTGGACAAGAAATCACCTTGTTCAAAATGATATTCTTCATCCAAATCTATAATGGTAAAATCTGCTGGCTTATCTAATTCAACTTTGCCAGCTTCAAGACCAAATATCTCAGCTGGTCTCGTTGCCATGAGATAAACTAACTTCTCAACTGTCATTACGCCGCTCTTGACGAACAATCTATACATCAGTGGAAATGACGTTTCTATCCCAGTTATTCCAAAGGCACTCTTTAAGAATCCCTTATTCTTTTCATCTTCTGCATGTGGTGCATGGTCAGTCGCAATCATATCGATCGTTCCATCCAGTACACCTGCAATCAATGCCCGTCGATCTGATTCAGATCTAAGCGGAGGATTCATCTTGAAATTGGCATCATCATCTTTGATGTCTTCATCGCTCAGTAACAAGTGATGTGGCGTAACTTCACAGGTTACGTTGATTCCTGCATCCTTAGCGATTCTAATCAGGTCCACACTGTCCCTAGTTGAAATGTGACAGACATGATAATGTACACCTGTTTCCTTGGCTAGCAACAAGTCTCTAGCAAGCTGTGAGGTTTCCGCAACTCGTTCAATTGCTGGTAAACCTAATCTCGTTGCAGTATCTCCAGCGTTGATCACACCTTTGTTGAACAAGTTTTGATCTTCAACGTGTGCTGCTAAGTGACTGCCTATCTGAGCAATCCTTTGCATAGCATTGAACATCGTCTTAGCGTTGTTGATTCCATGACCATCGTTTGAAAAGGCGAATGCTCCCGCAGTTGCTAGATCTTCAATTGGACTAAGCTTGTCTGACGTTTCATCCAAAGTTATTGGCGCATACTGCAACAAGTTAATCTTGGATTGCTTATTTAATTCCATTTGGTGCTTGAATTTTTCCACACTATCAGGTACTGGAGTGACGTTAGGCATCGCTCCAACTGTTGTGAAGCCACCATGTGCAGCGGCAGCACTACCAGTTTTGATTGTCTCTTTATGGACCTGACCAGGTTCTCTGAAGTGAACATGTACGTCAACTAATCCGGGAATAACCAAGTTTCTTTCGGCATTAATAACTTCATCAGCTCTACTGCCAATAAATGGTGCAATTTTGACAAATTGACCATCATCGATCAATACGTCACTATTAATTAGTTTATTATCGTATAGCAGCTTGGCGTTCTTTATTAATTTTGTTGTCAATATTGTCTCCTTCTAGTACCGCTTCGATCATTGCCATTCTGACAAACACACCATTTTGCATTTGTTGGAAAATATATGACTTATTACACTCAACCACGTCGTCAGCGATTTCTACTCCACGGTTGATTGGAGCTGGATGCATGATCATCGCATCTGACTTCATCATGTTTACTCGTCGCATATCCAAACCATACTTATTGAAATAGTCTTCTTTAGAGAAGTTCTTGTTTTCTTCTGAACTTAATCGCTCATGTTGGACACGCAATAACATGACAATATCCATTTCTTGGCAAAGCTCATCGACACTCATATGTGGTCCAATTTCTTTGAATTCTTCTGTGTACCATGAATCTAATCCACCAAAGCTCACATCCGCACCCAATCTTGTTAAAATTTCAGCGTTTGAATGTGCTACTCGTGAATGACTCAAGTCTCCGACAATTCCGACTTTTAAACCTTCAAAATGACCGAAGTGCTCATAAATCGTCATTAAATCTAGCAAAGATTGTGAGGGATGTTGTCCAGTACCATCCCCACCATTGATGATATGAATCTTCATATTATCGTTAATTAGTTTTTCATAATATTTATCTTCTGGGTGGCGAATGACAGCAACACTTGCTCCAATACTCTCAACTGTTTTGACTGTATCGTACAGGCTTTCACCCTTTGTAACTGAAGAAGTCGATGCATCAAACATTACTTCTTTCATTCCCAATTTCATTTCGGCAACTTGAAAACTTGTCTTAGTTCTCGTACTGTTCTCAAAAAACATATTGATGGCAAACTTATCTAAACCAATATCTGATTCCTTTCCAGCTTTGAAATCAATGGCTGAATCCATGAGGCTATAAACCTCTTCATTTGATAATTGTGACATTGAAAGTATATGTTTCATTGTTTTCCTCCAAATTAAAAGGGACACTGTCAGATTCAGTGTCCCAAAGTTGGAGTTTCATATATTACGCCTTTGGGATCTCACTGGATCCGATTAAAAGTGATCTTTTATTTTTAAGTTACCCGAAAACCGTCTATAACTTTGCAGGCCTCTCTGGACTTGTTTAAAAGTTTTCGTTGGAAATACTATATGTTAATTAGTATAAATCGTCAAGTTGAAAATCATTTTTGAAATAATAAAAGCGACTATCAAAGTTATCATACCAACTTGAATAGTCGCTTTTATTTTATTATTAATAACTAATTATTAATTGTTATTGTGTCTTCAACAAAAGGGAGTTTACTCTTACTTGCCTCTGAGTCTTTCATATAGTTCTTACCAAAGACAAATGCGAATATAACTGTCAATAATGGATTCATCCACACATAGAATGCAAACGGAATGAATGCGAATGGACTTACTCCAAGGATTCCTGAAATGAAAATACCACTTACACCCCAAGGAACCAGAGCGTTAATATCAGCACCACCACTTGCTAGAACACGTGATAAGTATTGTGGTTTGATACCAAGCTTTTTGAAATTACCACGGAAAGTTGTTCCTGGCAAAATAATCGAAATGTATTGTTCACCAACTAAGAAGTTAACACCGATAGCACTGATCATTGATGCGGTAATCAATTTACCAGGTGTATTTACCTTATCGCTAAGTTTGCCAATTAAATTATCGACAACACCAAGTTTGAGTAATACACCACCCAGTGTCAAAGCGACCAAGATTAATGAAATACTGTCCAACATACTTGAAACTCCACCACCACTGACAATTGCATTGATCTGCTTGTCAGATGAATTAAGTTTGAATCCTTGCATGATAACGGTACTGATTGTCTTAAATGATGTGTGATTGATGAACATGTCCATGATGATTGCCGTCAGTGATCCACTCAATAAAGTTGGAATAGCTGGAACTTGCATAATAGCACAACCAATCAGAACAATGATCGGTATAAGCATCCAAGGTGAAACAAAGAAGTTAGCCTGCAATGCATTGATGATGTGATGAACTGAACTCATATCAACTTGTCCATTACTGTGACCGATGAATAAAAAGATAATAGCGGTTATTGCTGCAGAGATCAAAGCAGTGTGGGAAATCGTTCTAATATGACTGAAGACATTTTTAACGCCCGCAATTCCAGTAGAAAGATTAGTTGTTCCAGAAAGTGGTGACATATTGTTACCAAAGAGTGATCCAGAAACAATTGAACCTGCTGTAAGAACAGCATCAATACCCATAACTTGACCAATACCCATGAAAACAATTCCTAAAGTAGAAATTGTCGTAAATGAACTACCTACAATAACTCCGACTAAACAACAGCTAACAAAAACTGTGAATAAGAAGAAACTGGGATTAAGTATCTCTAATCCATAAACCATAATTGTTGGAATAACGCCTGAAATCAACCATGATGCAACCAGAACACCGATCATAACGAAAATTATCATTGGGATAATTCCTGGCTTAACACCATCAACGATTCCTTCTTGTAACTCCGACCAACTAAAACCACGAAGCTTACCGTAAAATAGCAATAATGTAAATGTTAAGAGAATCGGAACCTGTGGTGTCATACCGAAACCGATCATCATCGTCCCGAGTAATCCAAACATCACTACCATTACTATTAAACTTTCAATTGTGCTTAGTCTTTTTTCTTTTTTCATATTTATTCATCGCCCTAATTAAATTTTTTATTTAATTTTGGCTAAGAAGTACTTTTTCTTACCACGACGGATAACGATGTATTTACCATCAAATGAATCTTTAGGGTCAATCATTTCTGTTGTATCAGTTAGTCTTTCCCCGTTAATTCTGATAGCACCGTTTTGAATATCTTCACGAGCTTGACGTTTTGATTTGTCTACATTTGTGGCAATCAAGAGATCTACTAAGTTGATTTCATCTGTTGAGATTTCTTCACTTGGTACACCATGGAAGGCTTGTGCAACTTCGTCTGTAGTAAGAGCTTGAATTTCACCTGAGAAGAGTACTTCAGTAATTTTTTCTGCTGTTTTGAGTGCTTCTTCTCCGTGAACAAACTTAGTAACTTCTTCTGCCAAAGTTCTTTGTGCTACACGTTCTTCAGGTGCTGTCTTAACTTTTTCAGCTAAGGCTGCGATTTCATCTTGATTTAAGAAAGTGAATTTCTTAAGAAGGTTAATTACGTCTTTGTCATCTTGGTTAAACCAGAATTGATAGAATTCATATGGTGATGTCTTTTCAGCATCAAGCCATACGGCTCCACCAGCAGTCTTACCAAATTTTGTTCCGTCAGCTTTGAGCAACAATGGGATAGTCAATGCATATACTTCAGCATCTGAACCTTCAGCCTTGTGAATCAAGTCCAACCCAGCTGTAAGATTACCCCATTGGTCACCACCACCAACTTGTAACTGAATATCATGTTCACGATAGAGTGTTAAGAAATCTAGTGATTGCAAGATTTGATAGGTAAATTCTGTGAAAGAAATACCTGCTTCCAAACGACTTGAAATAATTTCCTTACCTAACATTGTGTTAACATTGAATAATTTTCCATAATCACGTAAGAAATCTAGGATTCCGATTGGAGCTGTCCAATCATAGTTGTTAACCATTGTGAAGTCCTTGAAGATTCTCTTAGCTTGATTACTTAGAGCCTCAACGTTGTGGTTGACTTGGTCCATAGTTTGCATTGGACGTTCAGCCTTCTTACCACTTGGATCACCGATTGAACCAGTTGCTCCACCGATAACGATATATGGATGGTGACCAGCGTCACCAAAACGTTTCAATGTCATAAATGGAAGTAAGTGACCAATGTGCATTGAGTCTCCTGTTGGATCCATTCCGCAATAAAGGGAAATGTCTTTCTTGTCGACTAACTTTCTCAAGCCCTCCTCATCGGATTGTTGGTTGATCAAACCACGCCATGAAAGTTCATCAATAATGTTCATCTAAATATCCTCCTATTATTTTGCCCGAGTCGCTGGGAATAAAAAAAGCGCCCCTGCAGTATATGCAGGGACGCTAATTGCGCGGTACCACCCAAATTCAGATAACTAAGTTATCTGCTCTTTACTCCAGTAACGTTGGACACGAAATTTCAACTTGGTATTTTATCAGATTACCCTGCATGACTCGCACCAACCGTCAATTCTCTTAACACTCAGGTAAATGATTACTTGTTGTGAAGCTGAAATTTAATTTATGTATATGATACTAACAGACGTTCAAAATATTGCAAGTGTTTTTCATTAAAAAGTTCTAATTGATGTATAATATTTCTAATTTAATTATTGAGGACGTGCTGTTATGCTATTAGAAAACTTTGACAACCAAAAAAATGAAATCATTCAAGCAATGCAAGAACTCTGATTGTGACTTCGTGGATATGGAAACCTCAGCCATCATTGCTTGGAGTAAATTCAGAAAAGTTAGCGCTTACCCTTTCTTTACAACCGCAGATAATTTAGACTCAAGTAAGTGGGATCTTCGATCCGATTTTGCAACACAAATACCTGCTGCATTGGAAGCAGCCTTTTGCATTGCTAGAGAGATTATTTAGAGGGTGGAACAAATGAGTAAGACTTTATATTTGATGCGCCATGGACAGACTTTGTTCAATATCAGACGCAAAATTCAGGGATGGTGTGATTCACCATTAACCGATGTTGGTATAGAGCAAGCCAAATCAGCTGGAAAATATTTTAAGGACAACAATATAACATTCGACGAAGCATACTGTTCAACTGCCGAACGTGCCAGTGATACTTTAGAGCTTGTTACTGATATGCCGTATAAACGGCTTAAAGGACTTAGAGAATTTGGATTCGGGATGTTTGAAGGTGAAAGCGAGGACTTAAACCCTCAGTTTGATCCATACAAGCACTATGGAGACTTCTTCGTTCAATATGGCGGAGAGGATAGCATGGACGGTCAGAACCGCTTTAATGGCACTGTAGAAAACATTATGAACAATGCCGACAATAATGACAACGTATTGATTGTTGCTCACGCAGGAGTGATAACCGCCTTCTCGACTGAGTGGTACAATCCCGTTAAGCTGCACGAAGATGGATTTACAAATTGCAGTATCTTAAAATTCACCTACGACAATGAAAAGTTCCAACTTTGAACAATTAATTAATCCAACAACAAAATAACGCCACCTTGAGGTAAATTCCTCAAAGTGACGTTATTTTTATTACATATGAGCTTCGATCCAATTCCAAACTTCTTCTTTACCGTATTTAGTTTCGGCACTAAATAATTGTAAATTATCTGTTTGATTGATCTGCATAGTCTTAGTTACCTTGCTAATTGCCTTATTCCACTGATTACGCTTGATTTTATCCATCTTAGTAGCAACGATCAACGTTGGAATGTGATAGTAGCTGACAAACTGATACATAGAAATATCATCGTCACTTGGTTCGTGACGTCCATCAACCAAAATAACTACGCCTTTAAGCACATGACGAGTTGTAAGATATTCTTCGATCATCACTCCAAACTCTTCACGTTGCTTCTTAGAAACTTTTGCGAATCCATATCCTGGAACATCGACCAGATATAATTGATCTTCAATGTTATAAAAGTTTAGTGTCTGGGTCTTACCAGGCGTACTAGACGTTCTCGCAAAGCTTTTACGATTTATAAGTGTATTTATCAATGAAGACTTACCAACGTTAGAACGGCCTAATAAGGCTATTTCTGGGTATCCTTCGTCTGGGTATTGCTTAGAACTAACTGCACTCAAGTTCATAGATACATTATTTACTTGCATAATTCACCTCAATGTAAGTATTCTATCATAATTCCCATAAAAAAAGGCCGCCTACTAGGCAACCTCTCCATCTTTAAGAATCAATTCCGGTTTCTTAACTTTACGAACTGCATCCTTAGTTACTTTGATACGTTCAATATCATCACGACCAGGGACATCAAACATAGTATCAAGCATTGTTTCTTCAACGATTGAACGTAACCCACGGGCACCAGTATTGCGTTCGATCGACATCTTAGCAATTTCTCTCAATGCTCCATCTGTGAATTGTAGTTCAGCACCATCGAGTGACAATAATTCTTGATATTGTTTGATCAATGCATTCTTAGGTTTAGTTAGAATATTTACCAAATCATCTTCAGTAAGTTTCTCTAACGCAGTAACAATTGGAATACGACCGATAAATTCAGGAATAATACCAAATTTCATCAAGTCTTCTGGGATAATTTGTTGCATCAAACTCTTTTCTTCGTCAAGTGACTTAGATTCATTTTGTTCAGCACCAAATCCAATTGTCTTATCGCCTAAACGATTCTTAACAATTTGTTCAATTCCATCAAAAGCACCACCAACGATAAACAAAATATTTGTTGTATCAATTTGGATAAGCTCTTGTTGTGGATGTTTTCTACCACCCTGTGGCGGTACACTAGCAATTGTTCCTTCAAGAATCTTCAAGAGTGCTTGTTGGACACCTTCACCTGAGACATCACGTGTGATTGAAACGTTCTCGCTCTTCTTAGAAATCTTGTCGATTTCATCAATATAAACGATACCGTGTTCAGCCTTTTCGACGTCAAAGTCGGCGTTTTGCAATAATTTAAGTAAGATGTTCTCAACATCTTCACCAACATAACCAGCTTCAGTCAATGTTGTGGCATCAGCAATAGCAAATGGTACTTTCAAAATACGAGCTAACGTTTGAGCTAAGAAAGTTTTACCTGAACCAGTAGGTCCGATTAAGGCAATATTACTCTTTTGAAGTTCAGTGTCACCGTCTTTTGAATGTTCCATCTTATTAATTCTCTTATAATGATTATAAACAGCAACTGAAAGCGCACGTTTGGCATCAGTTTGGCCAATAACATAATCATCAAGAATTTTCTTGATTTGTAATGGTGTTGGGATGTTATCTAGATTCAATGGAGCACTATCTTTCAATTCTTCATCGATAATCTCTTTACATAAATCAATACATTCGTTACAAATGTATACGCCAGGTCCAGCAACGATTTTTTTAACTTGATCTTGAGTCTTTCCACAGAAAGAACAACTGATTGTACCTGTAGTTTCTGTACTATCAAACATATGCATATTCTCCTTCAATAGTTCCGATACTTTGAAAGTCTAGCATTTAAGCTGGTGCTAGTAAAGTAATTAGTTTAGAGAGCGTGTAAGACTGCCAAATTCCAAAAAAAAGAGACCTAACGGTCTCTTAAATCTAATAATCGAAATTATTTTTCTTCAGCAGAATCAACAATCATTTGGATTGCATTCTTAGCTGCAATATCATGAGCCAACATGTCATCTGTTAATGCGTTTCTAACAGCTTTTTCTTCCATGTTGTATTCATCAGCCAATGACTTGATTTCAGCTTTGATTTCGTCTTCTGAAGGTTTGATACCTTCCTTAGCAACGATTGCTTCGATAACTAAGTCAGTCTTAACACGTTCTTCAGCATCTTTAGCAAATTGCTTCTTCAAGTCGTCTTCGCTTGTACCTGTCATTTGATAGTACAACTTAGGATCGATACCTTGACGTTGCAAGTTAGCCATGTATTGGTTCATTTGGTTATCAACTTCAGTGTCGATCATTGCTTGAGGGATCTCGTCGATCTTAGCATTCTTAACAGCAGCAGAGATTGCTTCTTCTTGGATAGCATCTTCAGCAGCTTGTTTCTTTTGATCCTTCAATTCGTCATGAATCTTCTTCTTAAGATCTTCAAGTGTGTCAACATCTTCGTCAACATCCTTAGCAAAGTCATCATCTAACTTAGGTAATTCCTTTGTCTTAACTTCATGAAGTTGTGTCTTGAAGATAGCATCCTTACCAGCTAGTTCTTTAGCTTGGTAATCTTCTGGGAATGTAACTTTAACGTCAACGTCTTCATCAGCACTGTGACCGATCAAAGCATCTTCGAATCCAGGAATGAATGAGTTTGAACCTAATTCTAGTGAGTAGTTTTGTGCACTACCACCATCGAATTCTTTACCATCAACTGAACCAACATAGTCAATAACAACTGTGTCGCCCTTTTCAGCTTTACCATCTTTAAGAACTAATTCAGCTTGTTGCTTTTGTAGTTCTTCAAGACGTGCATCAACGTCAGCCTTCATGACATTACGTTTTTGCTTCTTAACTTCTAGACCTTTGTAGTCACCAAGTTCAACTTCTGGTTTAACAGTGATTGTTGCACTGATAGCCCATGGTTGACCTTTTTCCATTGAATCAACTGTAATTTGTGGTTGATCAACTGGTTCTACACTAGTTTCAGAAACGGCTTTTTCATAAGCATCTGGTAGAACACTGTTCAAAGCATCTTCATAAAGTGCTTCTTCACCGTACATACGGTTAAAGATTTGGCGAGGAACGCGGCCCTTTCTGAATCCAGGAACGTTCAAGCTCTTTTTAACACGATCAAAGGCAGTATCTAAGCCCTTCTTAATTGTGTCTTGGTCAATTTCAAATTTTAATTCACCAGTATTATTTTCTTTTTTTGTAAATTTAGCCTTAGCAGACATTTTATCCCTCCGGTATATTTCACGATCTCATACTTTGTAATATTACCTTAAAACAGCAACATTGTAAATATTTCACGCTAATTCTAAGTCTTTTTAGACAACTCCATAGTATTATAGAATACTTTGACCCGTTTTGTACAAAAAATCTATAAAAAAAGAGTTGAGACAATGTCTCAACTCTTTTTAAACAGTCTCAAAGAGATTAGTCTAAGATTTCTGTAACAACACCAGCACCAACAGTACGTCCACCTTCACGAACAGTGAAACGTGTACCACTTTCAATGGCAACTGGAGCAATCAAGTCAACTTCAAAAGTAACTTGGTCACCAGGCATAACCATTTCAACGCCATCTGGTAATTCGATAACACCAGTAACGTCAGTAGTATGGAAGTAGAATTGAGGACGGTAGTTTGAGAAGAATGGAGTATGACGTCCACCTTCTTCTTTAGACATGATATAAACTTCACCCTTGAACTTAGTGTGAGTTTGGATTGAACCTGGCTTAGCAAGAACTTGTCCACGCTCTACTTGGTCACGGTTAATACCACGAAGAAGAACACCAACGTTATCTCCGGCTTCACCAAGATCCAATGTCTTACGGAACATTTCTAGACCAGTAACAGTTGATTTTTCAACTTCTTCTTTCAAACCAACAATTTCAACTTCATCACCGACTTTAACTTCACCACGGTCGATACGACCAGAAGCAACAGTACCACGTCCAGTGATTGTAAATACGTCTTCGACAGGCATCATAAATGGCTTGTCTGTTTCACGTACAGGAGTTGGGATATATTCATCAACGACATCAAGTAGTTCTTCAACATGCTTGATTTCCTCAGGATCGCCTTCAAGAGCCTTCAAAGCTGATCCACGGACAACAGGAGTGTCATCACCAGGATAATCGTATTCTGAAAGTAATTCACGAACTTCCATCTCAACAAGGTCAACAAGTTCGTCATCATCAACAAGGTCAGTCTTGTTCAAGAAGACAACGATGTATTCAACACCAACTTGGCGAGCCAATAGGATGTGTTCACGTGTTTGTGGCATAGGACCATCAGTAGCAGCAACAACAAGGATGGCACCATCCATTTGTGCAGCACCAGTGATCATATTTTTAACGTAGTCAGCATGTCCTGGAGCATCAATATGTGCATAGTGACGCTTTTCAGTTTCATACTCAACGTGAGCTGTATTGATAGTAATCCCACGTTCCTTCTCTTCTGGGGCCTTATCAATATCAGCGTAATCTTCAGCCTTAGCTAAACCTTTATCAGCTAAAACTTTTGTGATTGCGGCTGTAAGTGTAGTCTTACCGTGGTCAACGTGACCAATTGTCCCAATATTTACATGGGGCTTAGTTCTCTCATAATGTTCTTTTTCTGCCATTACAAAGAATCCTCCTAAAATTTCATTTCATAAGATTTATCCAAAGAAAATGTTCTTTAGATGGCTCTTTACTGAAAAATTATACTACTTTCAGAGGCGAAAGCAAAGTAATTCAGTATAACTCGCCTACTAAAAATATACTCTTTGGATTATACGGGGCGCAGCCAAAATTGTAAATACTATTAGTGAAAAAAGTTTACATAATTTCACTGTTGAAAGGTATTAATTAAAGAATCAAACCTTTTTATCCATTTTTTAACCTTTGGAAGCTCCGGATTGTCTCCTACTTGAGACTCATCCAGTAAACCATACCGCAAAAGGAATACTTTTGTCCAGAGCGTAGGTGTTTTTATAATTTCTTCTCCAAATGGATACACCATTGCAGCATATAATGACAATTCACTACGCATATTATCAAGTTGCACTTCATTTTCACTATCAACTAGGATCTTTTCCAATTCATCACACATTTCCAAATAAACATCAGTTGACAATATAGGCTTTAGCTTCGATGGATTAAACTTTTTATTTTCACCATAAAACGAAATGTCCATATTTTCATCGATACCAAGCTTAAAAAGATTCTCGACAGTTTCACTTTTTAACAACGGGTGTAACAGCGGATTATCTAATAAAATTTGAGCACTTTTTAAATAACTCTGATTATCAAATTCTCTCAAACTACGAAGTAGTTGTATTTGATCAATAACTGGTTGTGTGACGATAGAATTCAGTGACGCTTCAATCTTGTTCATACGAGGCTTAAACGAACGATTATGACGATTTTCAGACAATTGAACACGATTACCAAATTCATCTATAAATGCCTTTTTAATTGTCGAAAGTGGATTCGTTGCATAGAAATAAAGCATCTGGTTTGCCAATAAATAATCATTATTTTCAATAACAATATCAGTTGCTAGTCCAGCTGCTTCTGGGTCACTCAAATAATAATTGAAATAATCCAAAATAACTGCCTCTGCTTCATCAGCTCTTTTAGAATTCAGCAAAGAAGCGGCTAATCCTTGATTAATCGCAAAAGATTGCTCTATTCCATAGGCTTGCGAATACAAATCAGTAGCATCATCCCAATTACCCTTGTCAAATGCCTCTTCTGCTTGATCCAATATACGTTTTAAATTATCTGAGTCGTCCATAAAGTACCTCGTTATAATAATAGATCGACCGAAGTCGACCTAATTTTTGGATTTTCTATGTCTGTTCTGATTAACTTCCATGATAACTGGCAAGATAACTGGATGACGGTTAGTTTGCTCATACAAGAAGTGATTCAACTTATCACGAACTCCTTGTTTAAGATCTGACCAATCAAAGTCCTTACTATTTTGAAGATAATCAACGATCGTATCAACAATGATGTCTGAGCTTTCACTCAACAAATCACGGCTGGCACGCATATATACGAACCCACGTGCTGTTATTTTTGGCTTAGCAACGACTTTTTTCTTCTTACGGTCAATTGTAGCAACTGCAATGAAAACACCGTCTTGAGCCAATAATTCACGATCACGCAACACAATGCTACCAATATCACCGACACCGATACCATCAATCATAGTATCACCAGCATCTACGCCTTTTCCTTGATAGAATTGTCCGTTTTCGTAATTCAAAACATCACCTTTTTTAGTCAAGAAGATATTTTGATAAGGAATGCCTGTTTCATGTGCAATTCTTGCGTGTGCATCAAGAAGTCTGTATTCACCCTGAATAGGAACAACATTTTCAGGTGTTAACAAGTTGATCATCAATTGAAGATCTGATTTATTAGCATGTCCTGATGAGTGCTTCTCATCACCCAGTGACTTAACTTCAGCACCTGTACGATAAATCGCATCACGCGTCTTAGCAAAAGTTGTATCCATAGCGTGTGAAGGAGTCGTTGCAATGAAGACTAGGTCTCCTTCTTCAATTTGGAACTTAGTCTTAGCGGCTGGATTAGCCATCTTTTGAAGCAACTTGATAGGTTCACCCATTCGTCCAGTTTCAATAACAACTAATTTGCTTTGGTCGATATCCTTTAACTCACGAGTGTTTACAAGAAGATCCTTGTTAGAAATCTTTAAGTAACCTAACTTCATAGCTGTCTTAAGAATCTTTTCAGCATCAGTACCTGATAGATATACACGGTGGTTAGTTTTATCCGCAGCATCCATTACTTGTTGCATTCTTTGGATATTAGATGCAACTTGTGCCACGATAATACGGCCATTATGATAGCTAAAGGTATCTAGAATATATTCATAAATATCTCGTTCACTTGAGTTCTCATATGGAGACTCCGCATTTGCTGAATCACTCAACAAGGCCAAAACCTTTTCATCACCAATTTTGGCAATTCTAGCATAATCAGTCTTATATGTTGGTACAGCAGCTTGATCGAACTTAAAGTCACCAGTATAAACGATTTGACCTTCAGTTGTTTTTACGACAATACCAAGTGATCCTGGAATTGAATGTGTTGTCTTGAAGAAGGATACAGATGCTTCATCAAAATCAATTGCTGTGTTTTCATCGATAACATGGAAATTATCAAACTTCTTACTTCTTTTATCATTGAAACAAACAATCTTAGCTAATTCGATGGTCATTTCTGAACCAAATACTGGAATATCATAGTCACCAATAAGATATGGCAATGCACCAATTGCATCCGCATGTCCATGTGACAAGAAAATACCAACAACCTTGTCAATGTTTTGTTTAATATATGTCATATCAGGCACAACAACATCAATACCATATAAGTCGTTGTCAGGATATTGCAAACCAATATCTAGAATATAAATTTCATCATTAACCTCAACAGCGTACATATTCTTTCCGTTTTCACGTACACCACTTAAGAGTACAATCTTAATTTTTTTGCTCATCTTTTCATCTCTCATTTCATATAAATAGCATAGATCATAATATTTAGATGTGTTTTTTTAAGTCTTAATGCATAGTAAGACTACTCGAGCTATACCTAAGTTTCATTCTATCACACCATTATGCAATAATGAAATTATGCAAAAAAAAATAGGAGGTTCCTAAAAAGGAACTTCCTATATAATTGTTATTAACGACGTAGACCAAGTGATTGGATAAGTTCACGGTAACGTTGAACATCATTATCTCTAAGATATTTAAGCAAGTTACGACGGTGACCAATCTTCTTTAACAAACCAACATATGAATGGTGGTCTTTCTTGTTAACTTTCAAGTGATCGTTCAATGAGTTAATATCGTATGTTAAAACAGCAATTTGTACTTCTGGAGAACCTGTGTCTCCTTCTTTACGAGCATATTGCTTAATGATTTCTGTTTTCTTTTCTTTTGAAATAGCCATTTCTTTCACCTTTTTCTATAAAATTTAGCCACACTATGCAATACGTTGGTGAATCGTATAACAGAGCATGGTTAACACAACTAAATAATTTACTACATTTATCGGAAATTTTCAAGTCCAATAAAAAAAATCAAACTATTCATTGCATTGAAACTACCGATTATGTATAATTCTATGTATTGAGTTTAAGTTTAAAAGGTAATCGGAGGTGAAATATATGCCACAAATTAAATCAGCTATGAAGCGTGTAAAGCAACAAGAAAAGGCCAACCTTCGCAACACTTCACAAAGAAGTGCATTGCGTTCAGCTGTTAAGAACTTTGAAACATCAGCTGCTAACAACGCTGACAACAAGGATGACTTGTTCCGTACAGCAGTTCGTGCCATTGACATGGCTAAGTCAAAAGGCTTAATCAAAGCTAATAAAGCTGCTCGCGATAAGTCAAGACTTGCTAAGATGAACTAATTAATCTAAGTAAATTAATATAAGCAACCGTGTGTTGCTTATTTTTTTTGCCCAAAAAAGACCGCACATAAATCTACTGAATTACATCGTAGAATTATGTGCGGTCTTTTTATGCATATTTTGCAATAAACAAATCAAATAGTAATTCTTTATCACCCTGTCCTGACTTGATTTGATAATCCAAATTGACAATCGCATCATACATCTCTGTTAATTGTTCAATCTTCATATTCCTACCCTGTTTAAGTGTCATCTTTACACGATACGGGTTTACCTTCAAATTCTTAGCAATCGTACCTTCGGTTAGTCCTCGTGCGCTTAATACCTTAGTTTGAATGAGAATTCTTAGCTGCGACATAATAATTGCAACCAACAATATTGGATCAATCTTCTGAAGTAAAAATTGATGATACAATTCTTCAGCTTGATAGACATTCTGAGCCAATATTTGATTCATCAAGTCGAAAACATCATCATCTAGACTCTGTGGAACCAATTCACTTACAGCTTTCAAATCAATTTTTTTAGATTTCAAAGCATATAATTCAAGTTTGCTCTTTTGATTAATAATCTGAGAATAATTAGATTTGGTTTTATTGATCAACATTTCTAATGCATCTTGATCAATCTGATATCCATCCTTTTGTAGTTCATCTCTAGTAGTTCGAACTAATAAGTGACTATCCATCTGACTTGCATCTATATTAGTTGCAAGTTTTTTTAATTGCTTAACTACTTTTTTACGAGAATCTAACTTGTCATAAGTTGCAAATATAACCAAAATCGTTGAAGGAGTTGGATTTTGCGCATATCTTATCAGTAAGTCAGGATTCTGATCGACAGTATTCTTAACTTTCTGAGATGTCATGAAATAAGGATGGTTGGCAAAAACAACCCTTTTTTCACCAAAAAAAGGTGCAGAAATAGCCTCATTGATCATGTCATCAAGTGGTGCCTCTTCTAAATCGAAGTTTGAAAAGTTCATATCACGTTCTTCTGGAGACATAAGATTTTTAAAAATATTTTGAATTTGTTTAATAAATACTTGCTCATTACCTGTAACTAAATACAAATTATCAACACTTTTGTTATTTAGCTTCTGTTTTAACTCTGTTATCTTCAACTACTTCACCCTTTAAAAAAGTTGTTATTTCATTTTTATTACCAAACGGATAATAATACCAAATAATCATACCATAGTCAGCTGTATTCATATGATCAACTCGATATTTATCCAAGGTATCTATTGTCTCTTTATTTGGATGGCCGTATCGATTATTAATGCCCGCAGATATCAAAGCTAATTTTGGAGAAATACTCTGGATAAATTTTTCACTACTAGAAGTCTTCGATCCATGATGACCAACTTTCAGATAATCCACATGGAATCTTTGAGAATCCAAAATTTTCTTTTCACTATTCTTATCTAAATCCCCCGTAAAGAGCCAATTAGAATTTTGAATTTTAGCTAGAATTGTTAAGGAATCGCCATTTTCACCAATGGATTTTTCTTTTGGCCACAATATATTCCAATTAATATTACCCACCCTAAAACTATCACCAGTTTGTAACCTGTTGAATTTTATTTGCGGATTATTTTTTATTAGAGAACTTATTTTGAAATTCTGTTCCAAACCAGACCCAAAATCGACTTCTCTAACAGGAAACTTATCGACCAAAGTTTCTAAGTTACCGATATGGTCGACGTCCTTGTGCGATAAAAATACTTTATCAATGTGATTTATTCCCAGACTCTTCAGATAAGGAATAGTTGATGTCTCAACTTGATTTAATTGTTTCCTCTTCTGCCATTCCTTTTGAGGGAATCCAAGCTTGCCGCCAGTATCAATCAGGTAAACTTTGCGATTAATTGGCGTAGTGATCAGAATACTATCACCTTGACCAACATCAATCATTGCTACTTGACCACGTATAGGAAACTTATTAAGACAAATAACAGATACCAAAATTATCAAATACCATATCAAATATTTTTTTAAATGCTTTTTTTCTTCAGATATAAATAAACCGATTACCGTTAATATAAGTACAAAAACAACCGGCAAAGTACCAGTAATGAACAAATAATCGTTATTATTAGATAATATCGACATCAAACCATACATCTTTTCAAATACAAAATTGAATATTCTCCAAATAGGCATCCCAGAATTAACAAAAATAGCAGAAATAATTGTTACTGGAAGAATTACATATTCAAATATTGGAACAAATATAAGATTTGCTAACAATATCAGCCAACTGAATTGATACGTCTTGAATAAGATTATCGGTAAACTAACCAAATTTATCTTCATTGTCTGAACAAAAACATTACCACTACTTAAAAATAACAAGGCAAATGACAATAAGAAGCTTAACTGACCTCCCATATCCATCAAAGCATATGGATCAATTAGTAGGCAGATAACCATTGTCACTGCGAATATATCGGTCTTGCTTAAAACTACGTCTAACTTAAGACAAACTATTCCTACCATTGCCAAAACTATCGCACGCCAAATTCCAGGCTTTGATCCAACAAAAATTCCATACATCGGAAGAATGATTAACATTGTGGTATCAACAAATTCTCTGGTAATTCGTATGCTAGAGCATATTTTTCTCACAAACGACAGCAAAATAATTACATGTAGACCTGACAAACTAAACAAATGAATGATACCAAGCGTACTAAGGCTACTCAGAAACCCTTCATCTTCGTTGTCGTTGTATCCCAATAAAAGACTATGCGCATGTATTTTGAGCCATTTCGGTAATTGATCGAATCTTTTTATTAGATGTATTCGTAAAACATTTATTCTATCTTTAATAGATAAATCTAATTTTGGAGTTATTTTTTCAAACTTGTCTATAGTAATGCTGTAATAAATTTTCTTATGATTCAAATACTCTGAATAGTTAAATTCACCGGGATTACGCTGAACTTTGATAGATTCAATATTTTTGGCTTTTATTTTTGTATCAACAATCTTATCTAGATTTTTCCACGATTCTTTATCATGTTCCGTTGGAATTCGGTAATAAATTTTATACTTCTGTTTGCCACTTGTCGCCATTCCCGATAATAAATCACCTGAAACCTTCAAATTATCTGGAGCAAGAGTCAACTGAGTTACATTGGACGGCATACTCGGTTTAGAAATCATCTGATGATGCGCATAGCCACCCATTAAAAGTCCTAGCAGAGTAGTAAAAATTATTAATTTCAAATTCTTCAAAAAAGCAATTCTAACAATTACCAAAAACAATACAACCAATAGACTATACTCATGCGGATTAAAAGTAATTGCCATTATTAAACAACTGACTAATGCCGGAAATATCAATAGATCCCTAATCATATTGTTAACTGGTCACGTAATGATTCTAACGTCTTATCCCCAATGCCTGATACCTTGGTTAAATCCTCCAAAGTCGAAAAATTACCATTCTTAGTTCTATAATCGATAATTTTTTCTGCTTTTTTGGGACCAATCCCACTAACACCCTGAAAATCATTCACGGTCGCTGAATTAATATTTACTTTCCCCTTTGAATCCTTTTTGCCAGATGACTGGTTGTTTGTCGGTGTTCCTTGTGCATTTGGCTCTGCAACTTCTCCAATTCTTGGAACAATAATTTGCATTTCATCTGTAACATGTTGAGCTTGATTGATTTGCTTTAATTCTGCATCCTCACTAGGGCCACCGGCCAAGCGAATCGCATCCCTAACAATTCCAGTACCCTTTAATCTATAGACACCAGGAGTTTTCACTGCACCTTGTATATCAACCATTACAAACTCGGCTTTTTCCTTTGCTTTAGATGTTTTCTCAACTTTTCCTTTTTTCTCTTCAATTGGTCGTATATCGGTTGATCGTATTTGATTATGATCTCCTGATTGAACTTGTACCGGTTTTTGAAATATGTAATGAAATATTCCCAAACTTATCAGTCCAACAATCAAAATCGTCAATATTTTATTCTCATAAATGTAGTCTAATAATTTATTTGTCATTTATAACCACCTCGAATAAAATTACGAAAAAAATAGACCAGATTTTTAATCTGATCTATCCAATAAATTTATTTAGATGTTTTTTCGAGATAGTTGATTGCGTCATCCAAATTCTTAACAGGAACAATCTTCATCTTGGTATGAATCTTTTTAGCAGCTCGTTTAGCCAAATGATAGTTATTCACGTATGTTGGATCATACTTCTTGATCAATTTGGTTACAGGATCATCTGGTGCAAAGAATATCGTTGCTCCTTGCGCATCAGCAGCATAGACTTTCTTCTCGATCCCACCGATTGGTCCAACTGTTCCGTCTGGAGCAATCGTACCAGTACCAGCTACGATTCGTCCATCCTTCAAGTTTTTATTGGCAATTTGAGAATATACCTGAAGTGTGAACATCAATCCCGCTGAAGGGCCACCAATATCACCAGCATCGATCTTAGTTGGAGGATTACCCTTTGCTTCAGTGTTATCAGTCAGTGTGATACCTAATCCATAACGCTTAGTTTGCTTCAATTTAACTAAATTACCGCTAGCAGACTTGTGCTTGCCATCCCTTACGTAACTAATTTTGACGGTCGCAGTCTTCTTTCGTTTCTTTACATAATTTATAAATTGATTGGCATTCTTAAACTTATATCCATTAATGGAATCGATGGTATCTCCAATTTGTAGTTTCCCTTTAAAATCAGAGTTATCCATCACATCCATTATATAAACACCCAAGTACTTCTTAGTAAATGGTTTATCAGCGGCTGAATATGCCGCCTGAATAGCATTATTAGTAGCAGATTTCATGTAATACTGTTGAACTTGGAAATATTCCTGACTATTTTCATCCCCCATCAAGTCCTCACGAGAGTAAATAGTTTCAAAATCATTTCCCATAGACTTCAATAACTGAAATGGTGAACCCTGAACGATTCCCACGGTCGTTAATAAGAAGTCTCCTTTTTTCTTATCGTGCTTTCCATCTACTTTGACAAAGTTTGAAGTGGCTTCGGCACTACCTGGAACCTCCAGGTAATATCCGGTTGGTACATAAAAAAACGCAACTACCATGACAAAAATAAATAATGCACCAAATATCTTATTTCTGGTTTTATTGAATTTCAATGGTATTATTCCTTCCGCAATCTTTTTGTCAATTCAGCTGCTACTGAAGCAGGTACCAAGTGACTGATATCACCATTGAACTTGGCAACTTCCTTGATCATCGATGATGATATATTAGCATATTTAGAATCAGCTAATAAAAATATCGTCTCGATATTATCGTCAAGTACCTTATTCACAGATGCAATTCCTGCTTCGTATACGAAATCATCACCACTACGCATTGATCTAACCAAAAATCCAGCGTGGTATTGTTGGGCCAATTTAGTAGTGAGTTGCCCGTTACCATCAATAACGACAACATTAGTGAGATCTTTTATTTCATCCTCGATGAACTTTTTCTTCTCTTCATAGCTAAACATATAATTTTTTGAAGTATTAGTCATCGTTGCAACAACTAATTTATCAAACAGCTTAGAAGATCGACGAATAATATCCAAATGTCCATTAGTCACTGGATCAAAACTTCCAGCATAAATTCCAATTTTATTTGTCATATTAATCTCCGAATCTATATAACGCTACTTTCGTATCTTTATATTTTTTTTCTCTTATCAAACTAACATCTTCAAAATCGCTCAAATCGACATCATAATCAGTCTCATCAACGATAATAGCATCCTCAGCTAAAAGATCATTCTCTACCATATCCTTAATGATCTGCTCAGTAATCTTCATCCTGTATGGTGGGTCCAAAAATACTAGGTCAAATTTTACACCGTCTTCAGCGAATTTCTTCAATGCTTCAGTAGCAGCGGACTTCACCACTACAAATTGATCATCAGCTCTTGTCTTTTCAACATTTTCTTTGATCGTATTAATTGCCTTATATGCTTTGTCGACCAAATAAGCCCTCTCGTACCCACGTGAGACAGCTTCAATTCCTAGACTACCAGTTCCAGCGAACAGATCCAAAGCATTCCCATAACCCAAATATGGCGAAACCATACTAAACATTGCTTCCTTAACTTTTGCAGATGTTGGTCGCGTATTATTACCGGGAACTGGTTTCAAGTTCAGTCCACCAAATTTTCCTGAAACGACTTTCATGAACGATTACTCCTCTAATTTATCTTTTCTTTCAGCATCATCTTTCAAAACATAATGCTCATCTAATTCTTTACGATGTGCCATAGTTACACGTTTAACATAATTCTTAGATACTAATTCTTTTTTTACTTCAGCCACTCGACTGGAATTAACATAAATCATAATATATTTCATTTTTGGTGAAACATATCTAACTGTTCCATAATGTTGCAGCTTCTTTTTCCATTTCATTGAGTAGACCCAGACATACAATGCCTGACGCTCCACTTTTTTATACATAAAATCACCTTTGTTTTTCTTTTGCAAATTTTGTGGTTGCTTCCAAATTAAGTACAATTCCCAGCGCCATCGATAACACAAGCATACTTGAACCACCGTAACTAATGAACGGCAACGTTACACCTGTTAAAGGAACTAATCCAAGTAATCCACCTACATTAAAAACAGTTTGTGACAAGATCATTGTCGCAACACCATAATAAACTAACGAATTGTAATTACTCTTAGAACGTATTCCCAAAAGGATCATTCTAAAAATAATCGTAAATATAAGTCCCAGAACAATAAGATCTCCAACTAATCCCAGCTCTTCACTAATGATTGCCAGAATAAAGTCAGTATGTGGTTCTGGTAAATATCCACGTTTTTGAATACTGTTACCAAGTCCAACTCCAAATATTCCGCCATTGCTAATAGCATAGAACGAATTAACAAGCTGCGCCCCAGAGGTTCGCTCCAATTGGAACGGATGCTGCATCGCTAAAACTCTGGCATATTGATAATTTTTAACAATAAATGCTGGCTGGAATTTCACTATAAAGAATACAAGCGCCGCAAACATCGACAACAATGTACCATTCAACTTTAAAATATATTTTAAAGGTATAGTCGATGCCGAAATCAATATCAACGTAATAAGTCCTAGAATTACAGAACCACCCATATCGGGCTCAAAAAATACTAATCCAATCATGAAAATGATTGTCAGAACCGGTTGCTGAATTTCTTTCCAGACCATCCAGCCAGTTTGTTTCTCCATCAACTTGGATTGTTTGTTAGTCAAAATCAACGATAAATATAAGATCAATGACAACTTCGCCATTTCTAGGGGCTGATAATTAAATAACTTCAAATTGATCCAAGCGGATGCACCATTAATCTTACTAGCAGGATTAGCAATTCCCTTAATAATCAAAAGACCTAAAGGAATTATAGTGAATCCTAGTAAAAATAGGACTACAATTTTTTGTTGCTTGAAAAGCTTATCTTTAAGCATAAAAAAGAACCAACAAAGGCCTAAACCCAGAATTGCAAAAATTGCTTGTTTTATCAAATATTGGCTAGATCTCCCACCATTCATCATGGCATTGTAAAAACTCGCGGAGTAAACCATAACTACACCAATACCCAGAAGTAGGATGTATGGAATTACGATCCATAAATCTATTTTCCTTAATTTTTTCACATTTTTACTCCTAAAAATCTAATACTAAGATTATACCACTGATAAAACGGTTAGCACTATACGTCAACATTATAAGATAGTACAAAAAATTGGTACTAAAAAAGCTGCCTATCCTTTTGGATTTGGCAGCTTTTTATTGGTTTGGTTTTTGAAATAATAAATGTATTTAGTGGCTTGAATATGTTTATCCAAAACGAGTTGCACAAAGCAACTTTCTGCGCTTTGCTACACCCTTTGAAATGCGTTTACGAAAGGCAAAACACTGCGCTTACTACGCTTATTGATGTCACCAACTACGTTGGCAACCTCAATAACCTAGGTAATGCTCATGTTTTTAACGCCTTTCAAAACGCTCTAAGCCTTTTTAGACATCTTTCTTTGCTTGTCATACTTCTTACGTTCGTTTGTGCTTAAGATCTTCTTACGTAATCTAACACTCTTAGGTGTTACTTCACAAAGTTCGTCTTCGTTTAGGAATTCGATTGATTGTTCAAGTGACATTTCCTTTGGTGTCTTGATTGCAGCAGCGTGGTCTTTACCAGCAGCACGAGTATTTGTAAGGTTCTTACCTTTTGTAACAGTAACAGCGATATCTTGATCACGGTTACTTTCACCAACAACCATACCCTCGTATACTTCAACACCAGCACCGATAAATAATTTTCCACGGTCTTCTACTGATTGCAAACTATATGTAGTTGAAGGACCTTGGTTGATTGAAACCAAAGCACCAGTTCTTCTACCTGGTTCCCAGTTTTTAACTACTGGCTTGTATTCTTCGAATGTGTGGTTCATGATACCATAACCACCAGTCATTGATAAGAATTCTGTTGAGTAACCGATCAAACCACGTGAAGGTGCTGAGAAGATCAAACGAGTTTGACCATTTCCAGTACTTTCCATGTTCTTCATGTCACCTTTTCTTTGTGACATTGAGTCGATAACTGAACCAACATATTGGTCAGGAGTATCAATTGTAACTTCCTCAAATGGTTCACTGTTTACGCCATTAACATTCTTGTAAATAACTTCTGGACGAGATAGTTGTAATTCGAAACCTTCACGTCTCATTTCTTCAACAAGGATTGACAAGTGAAGTTCACCACGTCCTGAAACCATCCAAGCACCAGCTTGATCAGTATCTTCAACTTTTAGTGAAACATCAGTGTGCAATTGTCTTCTTAAACGTTCATCAATCTTTCTAGCAGTAACTTCTGTACCTTCACGACCAGCGAAAGGTGAGTTATTTTGTAGGAACATCATTTGTAGTGTTGGTTCGTCAATACGTAGCAATGGTAGAGCTTCTTCGTGGTCAACTGGACAAACAGTTTCACCAACGTAGATATCTTCCATACCAGAAACAGCAATTAAGTCTCCGGCCTTTGCTTCTTGAACTTCAACACGATCTAGACCCATGAAACCAAAGATCTTAGTTACACGGAAGTTCTTAGTTGAACCATCAAGCTTCATAACTGTAACGTTATCACCAATCTTGATTGTTCCGCGGAATACACGTCCAATACCGATACGACCAACGTAATCGTTGTAGTCTAGTAGGGCAACTTGGAATTGTAATGGTTCGTCTGAGTTATCGATAGGAGCAGGAATTGTCTTAAGGATAGTATCAAACAATGGGTTCATAGTGTGTTCTTGTTTAGCAGGATCTGAATCGTAACTTGATGTTCCGTTGATAGCTGAAGCATAAATAACAGGGAAATCAAGTTGTGAATCATCAGCACCTAATTCGATGAACAATTCAAGAACTTCGTCAACAACTTCTTCAGGACGAGCACCTGGTCTATCAATCTTGTTGATAACAACGATTGGTGTAAGGTGTTGTTCCAAGGCCTTCTTCAAAACAAAACGTGTTTGTGGCATTGTTCCTTCATAAGCATCAACAACAAGTAGAACACCATCAACCATCTTCATGATACGTTCAACTTCACCACCGAAGTCAGCGTGTCCTGGTGTATCCAAAATGTTAATCTTCTTGCCATCATAATCAACAGCAGTATTCTTTGAAAGAATTGTGATACCACGTTCCTTTTCGATAGCGTTAGTATCCATAGCACGATCTTGGATTTGGTAATGTTCGCCAAGTGTATCTGATTGTTTCAACATTTCATTAACTAAGGTAGTCTTACCGTGGTCAACGTGGGCGATAATGGCAATATTTCTAATATCTTCTCTTCTTTTTTCAGTCAAAGTATTTCTTCCTTCCATAAACGACAATAATAATCATTTGCAATAAAAAAACTGTGATTGTAATTCACAGTTCAGTCACAATTTTTAACCGTCTTAAGCACTTCAGAAACAACTTTCTGTGTGCCAGCTATTACGACTTGTGATTTTAGCATATTTACGGGGTCATCGTCAACACTTGAGACCTCTAAACCTGCACCTTCACACAATACTCGACCAGCTGCTAAATCCCACGGAGCCAAATATGACATGTACATAACTTCTTTACCTAATAATAAATGTTCAAAAATAATTCCCGCACTACCGTACACTCTTAGGCCGCTACTATTCTTCACAACCTCCTTAGTATTGAGAAAATCACTCAGTACCATTCGTGCACTTATATCTATCAAACCATCACGTAATGATTTATTTTCCGGATTCAATATTTTTTTGTCATCACAGTAAATTCCAAAATTTGGTCCACCGTGGAAAACTTTGTTTTGCATAACATCAATAATTCCTCCAATGAACGGCTTACCGTCTAAATAGACACCTATCATGGAAGCAAAATCATCCCCACGCTTAACAAAATTCATCGTACCATCAATCGGGTCAACAAAAAATACCAATCCATCCATATTCTTAACATCGTCTCCAAAACCTTCCTCACTAACAATGGTAGATTCTGGATACGCTTCTTTGATCATGGAAACAATAAACTTCTCAGTCGACTTATCAAAATTGGTTACTAAATCATTTCGATCTCTTTTAGTATCAACCAATTTGTCTTTGGTAGTATCTATTACCAAACTTCTGCCAACTTCTTCCAATACATTCACAACAAATGCATCTATCGCTTTAGCTGTTATTTCCATTATAAATCCTGACTTTCCCATTACTTGAAGTTTTCTGACTCTGTTTAAAAACCTGATAAATTGAATATCCAGATTCAAACTCAAAATCTTTGTCCAATTGCTTTTGTTCCATCTTCATAGGGACGACCTGCTGAAAAGATCGATACTTCTGTAAGAACTCCTCACGTTTGATTCCGTGCTCATATGCCGTTTCAACTGCATTGTACAACGCAATAACATCGACAATCTCATCCTGAGTCCAATCCGGATTCAATGGATAACTGTAATTATCTTGCATTGGTATGATCTCCCCTTCATTGACAATTATTTTTCAATACCTCCACTATATCAAAAAAAGCGATGCAATTGCATCGCTTAAGTGTTTTTTACATTAAATATGTGTAGGATATCCAATCAAGATATCGGCGGCTTCTTGAATTGGTTCACCCAAAGTTGGATGTGGGTGAATTGTCAATGCGATGTCTTCGGCATTTAGTTGACAATTTACAGCTACACTCAACTCAGAAATAAGGTCACTAGCACCAGGTCCAACAATTTGTCCACCTAATAGAGTGCCAGTTTCTTTGTCAGCAATCAATTTAACGAATCCTTCAGCAGCATCCAAACTTACGGCACGAGCATTACCAGCAAATGGGAATTTAGCAACATTTACTTCAATTCCTTTGTCCTTGGCTTCTGTTTGTGTAATTCCAACACTAGCTAGCTCTGGATCAGTAAAGCAGACTGCAGGAACACCGATATAGTCATTCTCAGTATTCTTGCCAGAGATTGCTCCAGCAACTGTCTTAGCTTCAAAGAATGCTTTGTGAGCCAATGCAGGTCCAGCAACAATATCACCAATAGCCCAAATGTTATCAACTGATGTGCGTCCTTGCTTGTCAACTTCAACCAAGCCACGATCTGTCAACTTAACATTTGTCATTTCGAGACCAAAATTATCGGTATTAGGACGACGACCAACAGTTACCATACAGTAATTTGCTTCAATAGTTGTTGGTTCTCCATCAATTTCATAAGTAACTTTAACGCCATTGTCAGTTTCTTCACTATTCTTAGCCATGGCATTAGTAATAATTGTTACGCCCTTCTTTTCAAGGTTCTTCTTAACAATTGATACCATATCTTTTTCGAAGTTAGGAATAATTGAAGGTGATCCTTCAAGAATAGTTACATGTGCACCTAAGTCGGCATATGCTCCAGCTAATTCTGTACCAACGTATCCACCACCGATGATGACGAATTCTTTTGGTACTTCTGGCAAGTTCAATCCACCTGTAGAGTCAATAACATGTGTTCCAAACTTGAATCCACGGATTTCAATTGGACGACTACCTGTAGCCAATATCAAGTTCTTGAATTTGATAGTTTGACCACCACCATTGTCCATGAATTGACGAGGGCCACTTGGCATAATACGTAATTGACTGTCATTATCCAAATAAGCTTCACCATTGATCAATTCAACATGATGTTTCTTAAGTAACATTTCAACACCGCTTGTCATACGAGCAACAACTTTTTCGTCTTTCCAAGCTTGTGTCTTAGCGAAGTCAATAGTTGCATCACTTGTAGTAATACCATAAGTTGATGAATCTTTGGCTTGTTGTAGTCTATGTCCAGCTGTGATAAGTGCCTTTGATGGAACACATCCAACGTTTAGACAAACACCACCGACTGTATCTGATTTTTCGATAACCGTAACATCTTGTCCTAATTCTGAAGCTCTAATAGCGGCAACGTAACCACCAGGGCCTGATCCAATAATAACGGTATCCTTTTCAATAACATTCTCTGCCATAACTAACCCTCCATTAGTAACATGTCTGGATCATGCAATAATTTCTTTAATAGATTCAATGCGTTTTGTGCTAAAGCACCATCAATTAATCTGTGATCATATGACAATGATAGTTTCAACATCTTACCTACTTGAATGTTGCCATCTTCGTCAACATATGGTTCATTAGCAATCTTACCAACACCTAGAATAGCAACTTCGGGTTGGTTGATAACTGGTGTAAACCAGCCGCCACCGATTGATCCAACGTTACTAATAGTGATTGAACCGCCTGACATTGCCTTAGCATTTAGCTTGTTGTCATAAGCAGCTTGGGTATTTTCACTGATTTCTTTGGCAATTTCGAACATTCCCTTAGAATCAGCATTCTTGATATTTGGTACATACAAACCATGTTCTGTATTTGTAGCAATACCAACATTGTAATAATGCTTGTAGACAATTTCGTCAGTTGCATTATCAATTGATGCATTGAATTCTGGATATTCTTTCATTACAGCAACCAATGCTTTAACGATATAAGGCAAGAATGTTAACTTAATACCTTTATCAGCAGCAATTGCTTTGTACTTCTTACGGTTAGCCATCAAGACTGATACTTCAACATCATCAAAACTTGTAACGTGTGGAGCAATGTCTTTACTATTACGCATTGCTTTAGCAATAGCTTTTCTAGTCATACTCATCTTTTCACGTGTTTCAAGTTCTGGTTCATCTGACTTGTATGGTTTAACTGCTGGACCAGCAGCCTTTGCTGATGCAGCTGGTGCGGCAGTTTCAGCAGAAGCTGTTGATGCTGGTGCTCCAGCTTTGTATGAATCAACATCAGACTTACTGATTTGACCATGTTTGCCACTTGGTGTAACTAATGACAAGTCAACACCTTGGTCTCTTGCATATTGACGAACTGATGGCATTGCCAAGTAGTTCTTGTTTGCTGAACCAGTTGCTTCTGCCTTTGGTGCTGGAGCTGCTGGTTCAGCATTTGAAGCAGGGGCAGGTGCAGGTGTTTCTTCTGCCTTAGCATCAGCTTTAGGAGCTTCATCGTCTCCTGTGTCTGGTGATCCATCATCAATAACGATTAAGGTATCGCCAATTTCTACTGTGTCGCCCTCTTGAGCAACGATTTGTTTAACAGTACCTGATACGGGTGAAGGTAATTCCTCAACTGATTTATCATTTTGGATTTCAACAATCGAATCGTCTTCCTTGATTGTGTCTCCCTCTTTGACAAGCCAGCTAGCAATTTCACCTTCTGCCATTCCTTCGCCTAATTCTGGTAGTTTAAATTTATAAGCCATGGCTGGAATCCTTCCTTTCTATCTATAAGCCTTAGTAATTAAGAATTTCGTTTACTTTTTCTTCAATTTCATCTGCGCCTGGAATCCAATAATCCTCACTTTGGGCAAATGGATAAACACTATTTGGAGCAGCCACTCTACCAATTGGTGCGTCAAGCGAAAGTACAGCACCTTCGGCAATTGCTGAAGCAACTTGTGCTCCAACTCCAGCCATCTTTTGTGCTTCTTGTACGATTACAACTTTATGTGTTTTTTCAATTGACTTGAAAATTGTCTCTGAATCAATTGGTGAAACTGTTCTTAAATCAATTACTTCAACTGAAATATTCTTTTCTGCTAATTTGTCTGCAACTTTAATCGATTCATTAACTTCTGCACCATATGCAACAATAGTAATATCATTACCTTCACGAACAACATTTGCTTTGTCCAAAGGAACAGTATATTTGCCATCTGGAATATCGTCTTTCATTGAACGATATAGCTTCAAGTTCTCCATAAATAGAACTGGATCGTTGTTCTCAACTGATGAGATCAATAGTCCCTTAGCATCATATGGATTACTTGGCATAACAACACGTAAACCTGGTGTACCTGTGAAGTAATTTTCAAGGTTATCAGCGTGCATTTCAGCAGTATGTGTACCACCACCATAAGGTGTACGAATTGTTACTGGAGAAGTCTTTGTTCCATCGAATCTGAAACGCATTCTTGCTTCTTGTCCAACAATTTGGTCAACAGCTTCAAATGAGAATCCCATGAATTGAATTTCAGGAATTGGACGCCAACCAGTTAATCCTAAACCTGTAGCTAATCCTAAAATACCTGATTCAGCTAATGGAGTATCGAAGACACGATCTTCACCGTATTTTTCTTGAAGGCCTTGTGTGGTTCTAAATACACCACCGTTTTTACCAACATCTTCACCGAAGATCAATGTCTTTGGATCGTCTTCCAAGACAATATCTAGAGCATCAGTGATTGCTTGAATATAGGTTTTCTTTGCCATCTTTACTTCGACTCCTTTGCTTCAAATTTTTCAATTTCTTTTCTCATTTCCGGAGTTGGAATTTCAAAAGTACGTTTTAACATGTCTGAAACCTTGTCAGGTGCAACAGCGTCGGCTTCTTTAATAGCATCCTTGAATGATGCCTTGTATTCATCAACTAATTTGTCTTCTTGTTCTTCTGACCATAATCCTTTGTCTTCAAGAACTTTTCTTAGACGAATAAGTGGATCCTTTTCGAACCAAGGTTGTGTATCTTCCTTTGTTCTGTAACGCTTAGGATCATCACCAGCACTTGAGTGAGCACCATAACGATATGTAAGTGTTTCAATCATTACAGGTCCATTACCAGCAGTGATATAGTCACGTGCGGCTTTTGCTACAGCATAACAAGCTAAGATATCCATACCATCAACTTGTACACTTGGAATACCAGCAGCAACAGCTTTTTGAGCTAATGTTGGAGCAGCTGTTTGTTTCTTACGAGGTGTTGAAATAGCGAATCCGTTATTTTGAACAATGAATAATGCGGGAACTTGGAATGCTCCAGCAAAGTTCATACCCTCATAACTATCACCTTGAGAAGTACCACCATCACCTGTATATGTGAATGCAATAGCATCTTCTTCATTGTTCTTCTTAATACCCATGGCAACACCGGCAGCTTCATTATATGCAGCACCAATAATAATTTGTGGCATTAATGAACGAGCCTTGAACTTATTGCCTATTACATGTCCTCTTGACCATAGATATGCCTCAGTAACAGTGGCCCCGTGTTGGATTAATTGAGGAACATCACGATATGCTGGCAATAAGTAATCTTGCTTCTTCATTGCCAAAACAGTACCCATCTCAGATGCTTCCTCACCTTCAGTAGGTGCATAGAATCCCATACGTCCTTGACGTGAGAAATTCATTGTTTGTTCGTGCAAAGCACGTTCCCATACCATTTTCTTCATAAATTCAACTAAGTCATCATCAGAAAATGAATCAAAAACTTCTTGATCAACTACGTCAGCGTTTTCATTTAAAACTTGAATTGGCTTCGGTACATTTGTTAAATCATTTTTTATCGCTTCAAAATCAACAATTGGTTCGTTTGCCATTCTCCACAGTCCTTTCATAAAGAAACTTAACCCTTGTGAAACTGTAAGGGCTTTCATATATTTTTAGTCTACCATTGATGTACGAAAAAACAAGGTTATTCCGCTATTTACGTGAAAAATATTTTCAGAAAAGTTTGTGAAAATGTTAACTATTTATTCAAATTAATCTCCGTTGTTGATTTACCAGTGTTTAACTCATCCACCATTGAGTTAAGAGATACTGTTGCCATATTCTTAACTGCTTTGGTTGTATAGAAAGCAATATGTGGTGTAACTATGATCCTAGGGCTTTTGATCATTTTCTCTAGTAGTTTATCTTCTAAATCTTGGTCCGTAAGATCATTGTTGAAAATTCCTACTTCATTTTCGTAAACATCCAATACTGCCCCATAAAGCTTGCCGGACACTACAGCCTCATACAAGTCAGCCGTATTAACTAGGTCTCCACGACCAGTATTAACAACTATCGCATTGTCCTTCATTTCTGAAATTGTCTTCGAATTAATGACAGTGTTTCCAATCCCTAGACTTGGCAAATGCAATGTAATCACATCTGATTGTTTCAGCAATTCATCAAGTGAATTAACGTACAATCCCCTTTTATCCAGTTCTTCATTACGATATTTATCAAAGGCAATGACTTTTGCTCCAAAACCTTCATATATCTTAATTGCTGCCTGTCCAATTCTTCCGGTCCCGGCGACTCCGACTGTTAACTGATTTAATTCGCGTCCAATATCTGGTGCCCAATCGAAGTCGTGTTGATCTACTTTGCGAATCATGTGCTTAAGATTTCTTAATAATGCCATCAGCCCTGTTACTGAATATTCAGCAATAGCTTCAGGTGAATAACTTGGGACATTCGTCAATCGAATGTCATTTTTCTTTAGTGCGTCAATTGGAACATTATCAACTCCAACGTTTCTCAACGAAAGAACATGGATACCGTACTCATTCATTTTGTCAAAGATAGACGGATCGTATGGCAATTGTTGATACGCAACAACTCCATCGAATCCCTTGGCAAGTTCCACTGTTTCTGGAGTTAACAGTTCTGACAATATTTTAACTTCAATATTATTGTCCTCTGACCACTCCTCAATGTATTGCTTCTCATCTTCTCTAACACCATAATCGATAAGTTTCATAACTTGTCCTCCAATTGTGTTGATCTTATTGATAGCGCTAACATACAATTCAAAGTTTATCATGGACAATGCATAATTTCCTAGTAAAACGACACCTAAAAATAACAAATTTAGTGACAAGTTAAAGTTTTTCTTCGTTTTACTCAAAATTTTCAGGAAATTAATTTATAATAGAAGAAATAGTTAATTTAATTAAACAGAACACATCATTTTATTTTGGAGGAAAATATGTATTTAATGAAAGATATCGTCCGTGATGGCGATCCCGTTTTAAGACAAGTATCTAAAAAGGTAACATTCCCACTTAGTGATGAGGACAAGCAATTGGCTCACGATATGATGGAATATTTGATCAATAGTCAAGATGAAAAATTTGCCGAAAAACATCAATTAAGAGCTGGCGTTGGTTTAGCCGCACCACAAGTTGGTGTATCAAAAATGATGGCATCAGTATTAGTACCAAATGATGACGATCCTGATGATCCATTGCTCAAGATTACTTTGAT
The DNA here is from genome assembly GCF_003946555.1 of Companilactobacillus hulinensis. Lineage (GTDB taxonomy): Bacteria > Bacillota > Bacilli > Lactobacillales > Lactobacillaceae > Companilactobacillus > Companilactobacillus hulinensis. The sequence continues at coordinate 45,256 of NZ_RHOO01000008.1, forward strand.
CAATCCGGTTATTGTTAGAAATTCAGTTCAAAACGCTGCTCTATCTGAAGGTGAAGGATGCCTATCAGTTGATAAAGATGTAACTGGATTCGTTCCACGTTCCGATCGTATTACCATTAAATATGATGACTTCGACGGTAATTCTCAAACATTGAGATTAAGAGACTACCCTGCTATCGTTTGCCAACATGAAATCGATCATTTGAATGGACATTTGTACTATGACAAGATCAATAAAAAGAAGCCTTTTAACATCGATCCAAGCACTGTTGTCATCTCGTAGTTCCACTCATATCAAGGTTAAGTAAGTATACTTAGTACATCATATATGTTAAAATTGTGCTAACTGTTGATATTTCAACCAAATGGACTGGTAAATACAATGACGAAGCATACGTTTCGTTAATTTGAAATAAAAAATGGAACCGCAATTACTGACTTCTTATGCCGATTGCGGCTTATTTAAAGGAGAAATTACTATTGATTTATAAAGTTTTGTACCAAGAAAGCGAATTAGATAACCCCCGTCGTGAATCTACAAAATCACTCTACATGGACGCTGATTCAAGCATCATCGTTCGTCAAGCAGTTGAGAATAATACGGACTATCATATTGAGTTCATTCAAGAATTGGATGAAGAACATCTAGAATATGAGAAAAAAAGTCCTGATTTCAAACTTACGGAGTTTTAATTAATGACCGTAAAAGTAAAAAATAATGAAGTTTCCGTTTTTGCCATCGGGGGCCTTGGCGAAATCGGTAAAAATATGTACGGTGTTCAATATCAAGATGAGCTTGTCATTATTGATGCCGGTATTAAATTCCCAGAAGATGAACTTCTAGGTATCGACTATGTTATCTCTGATTACAGTTACTTAGTCGAGAATCAAGATAAGATCAAGGGATTGTTTATCACCCATGGTCACGAAGACCACATTGGTGGTATTCCTTATCTATTACAACAACTTCCAAACATACCTGTTTATGCCGGTCCATTAGCTTGTGCATTGATTAATGGTAAGTTGGAAGAACATGGATTGCTTAAATCAACAAAAATGAATGTCATCAATGAAGATACAGTCGTTAAGTTTCCTAAACTTAGTGTCTCATTCTTCAGAACAACTCACTCAATTCCTGATACACTCGGTGTTGCTGTACATACACCACAAGGTATCATCGTTGAAACTGGTGACTTCAAGTTTGACTTAACACCTGTTGCCGGATTACCTGCACCAAACTTGCAACGTATGGCCCAACTTGGACAAGAAGGCGTTCTTTGTTTACTATCTGATAGTACAAACGCTGAAATACCAACATTTTCTAAGTCTGAACGTTCAGTTGGTCTAACAATTCACCAAATATTCGAAACTATTCAAGGCAGAATTATATTTGCCACTTTCGCTTCAAATATCTACCGTGTTTCTCAAGCTGTTGATGCAGCGATGCAACAAGGTAGAAAAATTGCCGTCTTCGGACGAAGTATGGAACAAGCAATTGCTAATGGTCGTGAATTAGGATATCTAAATATCCCTGATGAAATGATTATTGATCCGCACGAACTTAACCGTACTCCTGCCAATGAAACATTGATTCTATGTACTGGTTCACAAGGTGAACCTTTGGCCGCATTGAGTAGAATTGCTAACGGTACTCACCGTCAGATCACAATTCAACCTGGCGATACAGTTATTTTCTCAAGTAACCCTATTCCTGGTAATACAATCAGTGTTAACCACTTGATCAACCAACTTTCTGAAGCTGGCGCCGAAGTTATTCATGGTAAGGTTAATAATATCCATGCTTCTGGTCACGGTGGTCAAACAGAACAAGAATTGATGCTTCGTTTAATGAAGCCTAAGTTCTTCATGCCAATTCACGGTGAATACAGAATGTTGAAGATCCATACAGAATTAGCGCAATTGTGTGATGTTCCATTGGATCATTCATTCTTACTTGAAAATGGTGATGTGCTTGCTTTGACAAAAGACTCAGCACACGTTGCCGGACACTTCCCTGCTGGAGACGTTTATGTCGATGGTAAAGGTGTTGGTGATATTGGTAATGTTGTTATCCACGATCGTCAAGTTCTTTCTGAAGAAGGAATGGTCGTAGTCGTTGCAACAATCGACTATCAAAAGCACATCGTTTTAGCTGGTCCTGATATTCTATCTAGAGGTTTCGTATACATGCGCGAATCCGGAGAATTGATCAATCAAGCACAAAAACGTGTCTTCCATCTTATCAAGAATGCATTTGATGACGAAGATAACAAAGTCACAGAAGCCGCTCTAAAACGTATCATCATTGAAGGATTACAAGAATTCTTGTACAAACGTACAGCTAGAAATCCTGTTATCTTACCAATGCTGATTTCAACTTCAATCTAAATTTAATAGTAAAAAGTCGTAGATTACTAAAATCTACGGCTTTTTTGTTTACTGAATTATAAATTTTGTGATTTAATGGAAACATAGTTTTAATTTTAAGGGGAATTTTTTTCATGGCAAAAGTCAGTAAATTAGAAATTATTTTGAATGAGAAAGCTGGTAATGGTCAATCACTCAATATTTGGAAGACTGTTACAAAATATCTTGACTCAAACAAGATCAGTTACGAAATACACACTACCAAACGAAATGGTGATGGTGTCAGGGTTGCTAAAGAATTAGCCAACTCATTGGCACCTGATGCAAGAATTATCGTTCTAGGCGGAGATGGCACACTCAATCAAGCTTTAAACGGCATTCGTGAATCAAGCAAACCAGATACTCCACTTGGATATATCCCTGGTGGATCAGGAAACGATTTTAGTCGCGGTATCAAGATACGCAAGCAAAATCCAGATATTCTAATTCAAAAGATCATGGCTATGAATTCTCCTAAAATTATTGATGTTGGAAAAGCTGAATTCACTGATAAAACTAAATACTTTGTTAACAATATTGGCATTGGATTAGACGCATACACCGTTTATGAGACTAACCATTCAAAACGAAAAGACTTGCTCAATAAGATGAAACTTGGAACATTAGCGTATGTTTCTAGTTTGGTAACAGTTATCAAGAATCAAGACGCCTTCCCACTTGATGTTACAGTTAACGGTGAAACTAAGCACTTTGAAGATGCCTACATTGTTTCAGCCACTAATCATCCCTACTTTGGCGGGGGTGTAGCAATAGATCCATTGGCGACACCATTTGATCAAAAACTAGACCTAGTTGTCGTACACAAAATTTCTGGATGGACGTTTATCAAATTGTTCGTTGAATTATTCAGCAATGGCTCACATCTGAATGATAAAAATGTTTGGCACACGCAAAACTCCAGCTACAGATTAACCAGTTATTCACCCGAACAAGGTCAAATGGACGGCGAAGAATTAGGAAACAATAATTTTGATATTAAATTTACTGTTGATAAGCATCCCTTCTGGATTCCAATTGGTATGTAAAAAAAAGCTAACGAAAGTTTTCGTTAGCTTTTTTGATCCATAAAATCAAATGGTGTACTGCCCTCCATACCGATCATAGGATCGATAGAACTATTCATTACCATATCCAAAGTTAGTATGTAATCTTTTGGAGACTCATCAACTGAATCTTCAACTTCAGTTTCATCAGAATCTTCATCATCTTTAGCTGGTTTAATTTTGAACGTTTCAAAAATACGTTCTTTCAAAGTGGTATTACGCTCTGACGATTGATCAGTAATTGATCTCTCAAAAGCCGATCGATCACCCACCATAATTAACAACTTCCTTGAACGTGTAATTGCCGTGTATAACAAGTTTCGACGTAGCATTCGTGACTCTTCATTTACTAATGGCAAGATCACCATTTCAAATTCTGAACCCTGTGCTTTATGAATCGAAGTACAGTATGCTAATGAAATATTCAACCAGTCTTTCCGGTCAAGAGTAACTTCATTACCGTCAAAATCTATAACTAGTTTGTCAACATGATCCGTATTCTCCTTGGCTAATAAAATACCAATTATCTTACCGATCTCGCCATTGAATACATTATCTTCAGGTGTATTGACCAAATAGACAACCTTATCCTTAATTCGATAATGAACATTGCCCATTTCCACTTGTTTACGCTTAGGGGTCATCGGATTAACTACATCTTGAATTGTCTTATTCAGATTATCAATTCCGGCGACTCCTCGGTACATCGGTGCCAATACTTGAACATCCGCAATATCGAATCCACGCTCATCGGATTTTTGAATGATCTGTGACAACACTTCAGGAATATTTCGACTACTACTACGAATATAACTACGATCCGACTTGTTTTGGAAGACATCATCATTCACGATGCCTTCATTAACGTCGTGAGCCAATTGAATAATAGTAGAATCCTCATCTTGTCTGTGAATGTCAGTCAAAATAGTTGTTGGAAATGCTCCACTATTAATCATATCTGAAAATATCTGACCAGGTCCAACTGAAGGCAACTGATCCTTATCACCAACTAACACGACTTGTGTTCCGGGCTGTACCGCAGTTATCAATGTACGGAACAACTTGGTATCAACCATCGACATCTCGTCAATTATCAACAACTTGCAATCAAGCGTCGGTTCAGCGAATTCATCGTCTTCAGTACCAGTCAACCCAAGTAATCTATGAATTGTCATTGCTGGCAATCCCGTTGACTCACCCATATGTTTAGCTGCTCGCCCAGTTGGGGCCGCCAAAGCTATCGCATAATCTTCTGATGCTGGATCTAAGGTAGCATCATTTAACTTGGCGTATGCGGCTACTATTCCATTGATGATCGTCGTTTTACCAGTTCCAGGTCCACCTGTAAGTAAGAACAAAGAATGCGTTAGAGACTGTTTAATTGCCTCTTCTTGCGATGGGTCATATGAGACTTTAAATTGCTTCTCAACGTGCTTCAATTCCTTCTTGAATGCCGAATCCTTCCAGTCAACACCCTTATATGTATCAGTAATCATTTTTAACGACTGAGCAATAGACCATTCAGCTTCATAGAATGATTTATCGTAGACACGATTATCCTCAACTAGAAGAACACCATCGTTGACTAACTCCCTCAAACAGCCAATGATTTTTTGCTTCAGTTCATCACTATTATTGTTACCAGGATTAAGCACATTTAAAGCACGTCTAAGAAGCTCATTTAGCTCAATATACGTATCTCCAGAACTTTGTACCAGCACAGCAACAAATTGAACTAGAGCTCCCTTGATCCGTCTTGGATCATCTTCTGGAATTCCCAATCGTTTAGCCAGCTCATCTGCACGCTTAAAACCAATACCTTTAACCTCTGTAACTAATTTATAAGGATCTTCATTAATAACTTCTAGCGTCTTAACACCATATTTTTGATAAATTCTGGCTCCTAAGACATTACCGAAGCCAAAATTACTCAATTGATACAAAACCTGTTCAGTTTGATGATTCTTAGAGATCTGCTCAACAATCTGATTAGTCTTTTCTTCTCCTAATTTTAGGAAATCCAAGGCATTAGGATCTTGCAAAATTTTGTCGATAGCATCAGTACCAAGTTCATCAACGATTTTTTCGGCCTTTTTCTTACCAATTCCTGGGAACTCTTCACCAGAGAAGAACGTAATAAGTTCTTTTCGACCACTAGGGCGACTGTGTTGATAAGTATCAGCTTGAAATTGTTTGCCATACTTCGGGTGGTCGATCATCTTGCCTTCAAATTTATATTCTTCTTCTTCAGATATCTCACCAAAACTGCCGGTAACAACTATATCTGTTCCGTCCCAATCAGTGTTGGTCTTCTTAATTTTTATCGTAAAAATTTTGAACAGATTTTCTGGATTCTCAAAAAAAATAGCTTTGACAGTTCCAATGAAATATTGTTTTTCACTTTCTGCCATTGCTATCTCCCGTTTCTTTGATAAATTTTTGTAGATTTGCTAATTTCTTCTCATTTTTTAAGTAGTACTTAGCATCTAATTCTTTAGACTTATTAAGATAAGCCTGATAATCTTCCTTCAAATTCATGGCGCACAATGCCATATTGAAGTAGAACTTCGACTGTGGTTTGATCTTGTTGGCTTTTTGATAGTAACTCATAGATTCTGAGAAATTACCATTTGCCAAAAGCAGGTCTGCCATTAATTCATTAGCCGCAAGATCTTGTTTATTCTTTTCGACAGCTGTCAGTGCATAGACTATTGCCATTTGTCGTTTGCCTTGTTCATCCAAAGTCTTAGCCATCATAAAGTAGGCGACAAATCCATAATTCGCATTTATAAGTTTTTGAAAAATATCATTAGACTTGTCATATTTGCCAGCCAAATAATAAACATTTCCCAAATTATAAAGTAAATCCTTATCCTCTGGAAATAGTGGCATCGATCTGATCAACAGCTCTTCGGCTTGTTCCAAATCACCAACCTCGACTAAATAAGCCGACAATTTTAAGATTTTCCCCAATTGTCTGCTATTAGTGTTCAGATCATCTACTAGTTTTTTAATTTCTTTTTTGACTTGTTCTTTATCCATTTAATACCTCAAATCGTATCAGTACTTGAAAGTTTCTTATCAAGATAGTCAGTTTCGTTCCATTTTATCAAGCTATACTGTCCATGTGAATATTCCAAATGTGTCAGACTGGTGTTTGATAAACCGCCATCCTTACGTATATCAGCAATTTTTGTGCCCAATAATGATTGAATACACGTTACCAATGCAGCACCGTGACTAACAATCAATACTGCACCTTGTTCATTATTACTCTCAACAATATTTTGGACAGCTTGATTAGTACGTTCAGCTACTTGCTCAAATGATTCTCCCTCAATACGTTCAGCATCGTATTCACTTGGCTCATAACGGAATGCATGTATAACTTCTGGAATTTCTTTTTCCAGCTTAACAAATTTTTGACCTTCCATAATGCCAAGGTCAAATTCACGTAATCCATCAACTACAGTCAATGGAATCTGCTTATTCATGTCTTTTAATAGTGTCTGTGCAGTTGTTTGTGCACGTTGAAGCGGACTAGTATATGCATTATTTATCTGCACACTTTCTAGTCTTTTCGCAAGTAACTTAATATCGTGCAAACTCTCTGGTAGCAATGGAGAATCCCCGTGACCACCTTGATATTTTCCCTCTAAATTCCATTCGGTTTTTCCATGTCTGACAAAATATAAATCCATATTATTTTCACCTTACAAAGTTAATTACCTACTATTATGATGATTTTCAGAAATTTTTTCAAGCAGTTACGAAAGCATATACAAAAATAGACCAAGCTTTTACACTTGATCTACTAAATTACGTTTTTTAAATTTGATTTAATTAGATGTATTGTAGCAACTTTGACTTCATATAAGCACCATCGATAGTAGCTCCACCGAGACACTCCTCACCATCATAGAAGACAACCTCTTGTCCAGGTGTAATTGCACGTACAGGGTTATCAAAGTCAACACTGACCTTGCCGTCATCCAATACATGAACAGTAACACCAACATCTTGTTGACGATATCTGAACTTAGCAGTTGCATGGAACTCGTCGCCGTAATCTAATCCAGTGATGAATGAAAGATCTGATGCCTCCAGGTGGTCAGCATACAATCTAGGGTTCTCATATCCCTGGTCAACGTAAAGAATGTTCTTTGACATATCCTTACCAACAACGAACCAAGGCTCGTTAGACTTGCCGTTACCGCCAATTCCAAGTCCTGATCTTTGACCAATTGTGTAATACATCAAACCTGCATGCTTACCCTTAACAACACCGTCAGGTGTCATCATTGTACCAGCTTGTGCAGGTAGGAACTCGCTAAGGAACTTTCTGAAGTTTCTCTCACCGATGAAACATACACCAGTTGAGTCCTTCTTCTTAGCTGTAGCAAGACCAGCCTCTTCAGCAATACGACGAACCTCAGACTTTTGCATTCCACCAATTGGGAACAAAGCCTTTTGTAATTGATGCTGTTGTACAGTACTCAAGAAATAAGTTTGGTCCTTATTTGCATCCCCACCACGAAGCAAGTGAACAACACCATTATCGTCGCGGAAACTTTGTGCATAGTGACCCATAGCAATATAGTCTGCATTTAACTTCTCTGCATAATCCAAGAATGCCTTGAACTTAACTTCCTTGTTGCACATAACATCAGGGTTTGGAGTTCTGCCCTTACGATACTCATCTAAGAAATACTCGAATACACGATCCCAATATTCCTTCTCAAAATTAACTGAATAGTAAGGAATACCAATCTTATTGGCAACCTTAGCAACATCCTCATAATCCTCTGTGGCAGTACATACGCCAGAATCATCAGTATCATCCCAGTTCTTCATGAAGACACCGATAACCTCATAGCCCTGTTGTTTCAAAAGAAGAGCACTTACTGAGGAGTCAACTCCCCCACTCATTCCAACAACAACGCGCTTCTTCTTATTCTCCATTAATCTCTCTCCTACACTTCTTTAGCTCTTAGCCAAAACATTTTTCTCAATCATAAAACCTAATAAATATCTAAGATCACTGACTTCTTTTTCAGTATCTTTCAATTTAAAGATGTTAAGATTATGCATCCCACTTTTATCAGTGACTGCTAATTTAAGATTATCCAAATCTTTATTGATGGTAACTTTCAAGACATAACGAGCATCATATGGTGAACTACCATTAATGGGACGTTCAAGGCGGAAATTACCTTGTTTAGTTTCTTGAAAACCGACATCTCGTAATGCATATTTTTTAATTTCAGGACTGATTTCATAGAATTCTGAATCGCCTAAAATTTGTGCTTTTTTACTCATAGTAAAAACCTCCTAAGTGAAATTCTTAATAAGTCAAGTTTGAATAAATAAAACTAATTAGTCAAGTCTTTAATTATATCAACCATTTTATTAGAGAATTTAACGATATCGTCTTCAGTATTGTCTTTACCAAAACTAATTCTGATTGAATCGTTGACTCTTGGACTGTCTTTACCAAACATAGCAACTAGCACATGTGAAGGTTCAAGACTTCCGGCAGTACATGCTGAACCACCGGAAACGGCGAAATGTTCCAAATCTAATCTGGTCAATAATACGCCACGATCAATCCCTGGCAGATAGAGATTGAATACATGGTTCAAAGCGTGTTCGTCTTGTGGTCCGTTTACTTCAAACGGAACATCATTTGTTTTTAAAATTTCCTGAATCTTTTGTTTGAATCCAAAATAACGGTCACGGCGTTCATTTTTTACTTCTGGAGTAATTAACTTAACCGCTTGAGCAAAACCAGCGATAGCAGGAACATTCTCAGTACCAGCACGACGCTTGGTTTCTTGATCGCCACCCTTTACAAAAGATGGAATATGGATTGCATCATTAATATATAAGAAACCAATAAATTTGGGACCATTGATCTTGTGAGCAGATGTCGACATCATATCAATATGTTGTGCATGAACATCAATATCTTCCTGACCATATGCTTGAACTGCATCAGTGTGGAAGAATGCTTGATGATCTTTTAACAAATCACCGATTTCAGCAATTGGGTTTCTTGCTCCGGTTTCATTATTACCATACATAACAGTGACCAGTATCGTGTCATCAGTTAAAGCATCTCGTACTTGATCAACAGTAATCTCACCACGTTTGTTTGGCATAAGATATGTAACATCAAAGCCTAAGGTCTCTAGATAAGCCATTGATTTCAATATAGCCTCATGTTCAACCGCTGTAGTGATAATATGTTTACCTAATTTTTGACGTGATAAAGCTGTTTCAATAACAGCAGTATTATCACTTTCAGTTCCACCACTTGTAAAAATAATTTCTGAATCTTTGGCATTAATACTTTGAGCAATAGTATGGCGACTTTCATCCAAAACTTTGCGTGCTTGACGGCCAAAATAATTTGTCGCCGAAGCGTTACCAAAATTGTTTGCCATTTGTTCAGAAATTACATCAACAACTTCCTTAGCCATTGGTGTGGTGGCAGCATTATCTAAATAAGTAAACTCCAATTTAAAAATCCCTTTCTATACTTCTTGATCCAAGAAGTTTAATAACATACGTACAGACTTTCGACCAGCTTCTTTAACGAAGTCGTCAAAGTTAACACTAGCATCTTCGTCTCCCACATCACTCATTGAACGAATTACAACGAATGGTGTCTTGAATTGTGCACATACCTGAGCCACAGCGGCACCCTCCATTTCAGATGCTAAAACATCTGGGAACGACCTTTTAATTGTAGCAATTTTTTCTTTTCCGTCAATAAATTGGTCTCCGGTAACAATTAATCCAGTATGAGATACCAATCCAGTAGCTTTTGCAGCTGCTTCGATCTTACCTACATATGTAGGGTCAGCATCAAAATACAATGGTTGTTGTGGCAATTGACCCACAGCATAACCAAAACCTGTTGCATCCACATCGTGATAAGCAAGTTTGCTTGAAATTACAACATCACCAATTGATAAACCTTCGCCAACACCACCGGCAGATCCTGTATTTACAACAAAATCAGGCTTGTAGCGATCATTGATAATTGTCGTTGTCATTCCAGCTTGAACCTTACCGATTCCACTCTCAGCCAAATAAACTTGATGTGTCTTGTAATTACCGATCGTTAATTCAACACCAGCAACATTTTCTGTTTTCACATCACTAAGAGATTCTCTAAGTAATTTGATTTCTTCTTCCATTGGAACGATTACGCCAATTTTCATTTATAACTTCTCCTCATATCTAATTAATTATTTCTAGACAAAAAATAGGACTAGAAAGACGATAACAATTAAGCCAAACACTGTAATAATCGCAATATTTAGCCTTTTTTTCAATCTATTTGTCTTATGCTCAAAAGATATTAATTTTTCTTCTTCAATTTGATCAGGATGCTGTCTTTTATACTCTTCTTCAACACGTTTTCTTTCCTGATCACGAAGCTCTTTTTGCTTCTTTTCAACCTCATCAACTGAAACTACAGAACCACTCGATTGATTCTTTTTACCACCAGAAAATGTATCGACTAATACATTTTTGAACTTTTCCCAAAGTTCACTAATTCTTTGCATTCATTAACTCCCAATAAGTAACAGCATAGATAGACTTGGAATCACAAATAACTCCATCTTCAATTTGTTTCTTAGCTTCATCGAGTGTTAATTTTTCAACATTTAAGAATTCATCAGAATCTAGTGGACGTTTGTCTTCAACTTGTTTTAAATTGGCTGCCTTAAAAACAGTTAACTTCTCGTCTGAATATCCAGGACTCGTATAGAAAGTAGTAACCTTTTCTAACTTATCGGTTGTTAAACCTAGTTCTTCATTCATTTCTCTAAGTGCAACTTCTTGTAGATCAGAACCTTCGTCCTGATCAATTTTACCGGCTGGAATCTCTAATGTTTCTTGTTCCATTGGTTCACGCCATTGACGTACAAAGATCATTCTGTCATCGTCAGTAAACGGAATAATCGCTACCGCACCATGATGTCTAACCAATTCACGGATTGCAGGAATACCATTTGGCAGAATCACCTGCTCAACGTCAACATCAAAAATCTTACCGCCAAACATACGCTTGCTAGCTACTACTTCTTCGTAATATCTTGAATCTTCTTTATCCATTCTTTAAACCTCTTGATTTTATTAATCTAATTACAGACATAATTATAGCGATTAAACAAATTATTAATGCAAATGTCATTGTAACACGCATACCATCGATAAAGATATCTGGTCTTCCATCTACATATGTCGTAACTGATTTACCATAGAAACTACTCATTGATAGGAACAAGATCGTAGTTGAAATCGAAACACCGATAATCATTCCCAGGTTACGTGCCAGAGCATTCAATCCTCCAGCTATGCCCAAGTCCTTAGGCTCAACTGAGCTCATGATCATTGTATTGTTAGGTGCTTGGAACAAACCATTTCCTAATCCATTAAGACCGATGAACAACAAGATAAACCAAAGTCCTGTATTAACATTAAAGAATAAATATCCAATTTGAGCAATAGCTAGAACTACTAATCCAGCAATCGTCAATAATATCGGATTGATCTTGGCTGACATTTTACCAGATATAGGTGCCACGATCACCTGAACAATTGGAAACATCATCAAAATATATCCTGCAATCGAAGCTTTCATCCCCAATGCGTTCTCCAAATAAAATGGTGAAACAACATTGAAGAAGAAGTTAGTTACAAAAATCAAAAATCCGACGACTAATCCTAATGTGAAATCATGATTTTTAAAAATCCGTAATTCAATCATTGGTTGCTCAGTATTCTTCTGTAAATGAATAAACAAACAGAAAAATGCAATTGCTGCGGCAAAAGTCAACATAATATAAATATTACCGAATCCAACTGACTGACCGATAAAAATTGCGGCGAAGAATAATATCAGTGTTACAAAATAAACGGCGAATCCTCGATAATCCAACCTTGCTGGATTCTTGGGTTCTTTTTTAGGTAAGTTCAAATACCCTAATAACAAAGCTATTGCACCAATTGGTAAGTTGATCCAGAAAATATAGCTCCAATGGAATTGAGAAAGAATTAATCCACCAATACCTGGTCCTGCGATTGACCCAATCGAAACAAATGAGCCAATGTACCCTAATGCGTAACCTCTTTCACGTAATGGGAACGTCTGAGTAATAATCCCATTATTGGTCGCCATAGCCATTGAGGCACCAAATGCTTGAACGGTACGTCCTGCAAGAAGAATTGGCAAATCTAAACCAAAACCACAGATCAGTGAACCGATAATGAATAAAATCGAACCAGTTTTAAAAACTTTGATCTTACCAATCGAATCGGCTAATTTACCAAATAGCAGAAGGAAAATACAGATAGTAACCAAGTAAATCGAAACTATCCATTCGGCCATATTCATTGGTATATTCAGATCTTTGCTAATTACAGGTAATGCAATATTAACGATTGATCCATCTAAGGTTGCCATTAACGTGAAGATACCAACGGAAACTAGCACCATCCACCTTTTTGGATTTACTTCTTCATTCATAAATTATCTCCCTGATAAATAATTTCAATAAAAAAGAAAGCACTATTCAGCGCTTTCTTCGTCTTGTTCAGTATCTTGTTCAGCTTCTAATATAGTAATATTCACTGCTTGTGGTCCTTTGAATCCTGGAGCAACTTCAAATTCAACCTCAAGATCAGGTCTAATAAAGTAGTCCTCACGATTAAGAACTGAGTCTGCGAAGAAGAAAATATCTTCGCCGTCATTATTAATGAATCCAAAACCACGTTCCGTATTAAAACGTACTATTTTTCCTTGAAACATATTTTTAGCCCTCAAAACCTTCTTCAATTGTTTGAGGATATTCCTCAGTAACAATCTTAGCACATCTAGCACAGAAAGTTGGGAAGTTTGAGTCATCTCCGACATCAGTCTTGATCATACGACATCTTTGACATACTTCACCGTCAGCCTTTTCAACAAGTACACTAGCATCTTCGTACTTATCTGCATTTGCTGGAGCAGCATCTGTACTGATTTCAAATTGAGAAACAATCAATAATTGACCAAAGTTACTGTTGATCTTATCAAAGGTCTTCTTCAAATCTTCACTTGGATAAACTGTAACTTTAGCTTCAAGTGACTTACCGATCAACTTGTCTGCACGTGCAACTTCAAGTGATTTAAGAACATCATCACGGAAGTCCATGAATGCAGCCCAATCAGCTTCAGTTTCGTCAGAATCAGGAAGATCTTCAACTTCTGGCATTTCTGCTAATTGTACGAATTCTTCAGGTTCCTTCAAGTATTCCCAAACTTGTTCCATAGTATGTGGCAAGATTGGTGTCATCAGCTTAGCAATCTTAACTGTTGCATCGTAGATAACAGTTTGCATTGAACGACGTGAATGTGAGTCCTCAGGGTCAATGTAAACAACATCCTTAGCAAAGTCTAAATAGAATGTTGAAAGTTCGTTAGTAATGAAACGAACAACGTTCTTAGTTACATCAGCAAAGTCATAGGCATCGTATTCGGCATGTAGGTCTTTAACTAGATTATTCAACTTAACGGCGATGTACTTGTCTTCTGGACGAAGATCTTCATATGCAACTCTGTTGGTCTTAGGATCGAAATCAGTTGTATTAGCCAACATGAATCTAAGAGTATTACGAATCTTACGGTATGTTTCTGATACTTGCTTAAATGAGTCAACTGATACGGAAACATCTGAACTTGAATCAACAGAAGCAACCCAGAGACGAATAATTTCGGCCCCAAATTGTCTTTCGATGTCAGCTGGTGCAATAACATTACCAAGTGACTTACTCATCTTAACGCCGTTCTTATCAAGTGTGAATCCTTGAGAAAGGATGGCCTTATATGGAGCAACACCAAAAGCAGCAACAGATGTGATCAACAATGAGTTGAACCAACCACGATATTGGTCAGAACCTTCAAGAATTAGGTCAGCTGGGAATGTTAAGTTATCACGTAACTTAGCAACACCAGCATGTGCTGTCCCAGAGTCAAACCAAACATCCATGATGTCTGTTTCTTTAGTGAACTTACCATTTGGACTAGCAGGATTAGTGTAGCCTTCTGGTAGTAAATCTTTAGCATCACGTTCAAACCAAACGTTTGAACCATACTTACCAAATAAATCAGCAACATGGTCAATGATCTCTTTGGTCATAATTGGTTCACCATTTTCAGCATAGAAAATTGGTAGTGGAACACCCCAAGCACGTTGTCTTGAGATAACCCAGTCACCACGGTCACGAATCATATTGTAAAGACGAGTTTTACCCCATTCAGGAATGAAACTTACTTTTTCAAGTTCTGACAATAATTGTGGTCTGAACTTATCAATTGATGCAAACCATTGTGGTGTAGCACGGAAGATGACTGGTTTCTTTGTACGCCAGTCATGTGGGTAACTGTGAGTAAAGAAGCTTAATTTCAACAATGAGCCATTCTCTGTCATACGTTCTGTAATCATCTTGTTAGCATCATCGTAGTAAACGCCCTTGTATTCTGGAACTTCATCTGTAAAGCAACCGTGTTCATCAATTGGTGAGAACACTGGCAACTTGTACTTCATACCAACAACAAAGTCATCAGCACCAAATCCAGGAGCAGTATGAACTAATCCAGTACCATCATCCAAAGTAACATGATTACCAAGAATCAATAGTGATTCACGATCATAGAATGGATGTGTTGCTGTAAGACCTTCAAGTTCTGAACCTTTGAATGTCTTGAGGATTTCAACATTTTCCCAACCAAGTTTTTCTTGTAAGAAACTAATACGTTCCTCAGCAACAACATACTTCTTACCATCAGCATTAACTAGTGAATAGTTAAACTTAGGATTTACACAGATAGCCTCATTTGAAGGCATTGTCCAAGGAGTAGTTGTCCAAATGATGAATGATGTATCATTGTCCAACAAGTCTTTACCGTCACGTACTTTGAATGCAACGAAGATCGATGGAGATTTAACATCTTTATATTCAATTTCAGCTTCAGCCAAAGTAGATTCTGAAGATGGTGACCAGTAAACGGGCTTCTTACCACGATAGATATAACCCTTGTCTACCATTTCACCGAATACTTTAACTTCTTCTTTTTCAAATTCTGGTTGATAAGTAATGTATGGGTGATCCCAGTCAGCTGAAACACCTAGACGTTTGAATCCAGCCATTTGCTTCTTGATTTCACCTTCAGCAAAGTCACGGCACATCTTACGATATTCAGACATACCAATTTCCTTACGTTTAACACCTTTTTTAGCTAATTGTTGTTCGATTGGAAGACCATGAGTATCCCAACCAGGAACATATGGTGCACGGAAACCATTCATAGAATGATAACGAACAATAATATCCTTAGATACCTTATTCAAGGCGTGTCCCATGTGAATATCACCATTGGCGAATGGAGGGCCATCTAGTAATTCAAATGTTGGTTTGCCTTCGTTTAATTTTTGACGCTTTTCATAAATCTTATTATCTGCCCAAGCTTGTTGCCATTCGGCTTCTTTGTTTGGAAGATTTCCACGCATTGGGAATTTTGTCTTTCCCAGGTTAAGTGTGTCTTTTACTTTCATTCTTTCACCCCTCTGAAATTAAAAAGAACCCATCCAATTCTAGGACGAGTTCTTCGTTATACCACCTATTGGTAATTGATTATAAAGTTGTTTAAGAGTCGATATACTAAATAAATTATTTTACTAACCTCACACCATACGTTAGCTCGCTGAAAAATGTTTTATAAAGTACTTATTCTCTTAATTATCAGATTCCTCGTTGTCATCGTCACCTGCATCGTCATCGGCAAACTTAAAAGTTGGAGCATTTTGCTCATGACTAACTGTATAAGGATCAGCAGGTTTCTCATCGGGAATATTGTTATTATAGTTCATTTGTTCGTCATTGGGAATGGTATCTGATGAATTTTCATAATCTGTTTGATTATTTTCATAATTCTGTGTTGGATCTTCATAATTATTTTGACCAGAATCATCAGAACTTTGATCAAGGTTCTGATTATCATTTTGGTCATAATCATAGCCGCTATTCATCCCTACACGCTGTTTCAAATCATCACTGGCAGTGTCCTTAGATAGTTGATCCCATTCAGGACTTTCAATCATACTCAATTGTTGACGAAGTATTTCTTGAAGCCCTTGCCTATAATCAGCTGACTTCTTCTTTAGATCATCTGTTTCAATCGTAACTTGACGAGCTTTGCTTGAAGCATCCTCAAGTATTTGATTAGACTTAGCAGTTGATTGATCAAGCAGATCACGAGCCTTCTTTTGAGACTCCTCAACAATTACTTGAGCTTCTTGTTCAGCATTAGTTTTTACCTTATCCGCTGCATCTTGAGCCACAATAATAGATTGGTTCAACGCGTCGCGCATATCAGTAAAATACTTCAACTGTTCCTTTGTGTCTTCCAATTCCTTTTGTATCTGCTCATTCTTTTGCAGGGCAAGGTCGTAATCTTGAGCAACCTGTTCTAAAAATTCATCAACTTGATCGCGGTTGTAACCACGGAATTTATTATCGAATTCCTTATCATGTATCTCTATTGGTGACAATACCATAATCTCACGCCCCTATTTATTTATTAATGATATTAACAAACAAAATATATTTATTTCCTTTTGACTTACCCATAATATCATTAATTCTTACTCGACCATAGCCACGTACACTAAGTGTGTCATTGATCGTTACAAAAGAACTTGCATTTTTATTAACGACCCAATTAACTTGAACATTTCCATGTTCAACATGAGTCTTAGCTGTTTGCCTAGACAAATCGTATGCAGTCGCAACTACAGTATCAATTCGTAACGAGTGCACATTGATAACTTCATCCTGTGAATCGTCTTTTGGTAGTAACAGTTTCTTAGGATCTTCTTCAATCAAATGAACCTTATACGGTCCAATCTTAGTAACTTGTTCCGATATAAACTCTCCCATTTGATCAAAAACAAAAAATTGCCAACGGTCACCATCAGTGATGATGTCTCCGAAATGATCACGCTCAACCCCGGAACCAGTAAGTGATCCCAGAATCTGACCATGATGCAAATTAGCAAACTTCTCAGGATATCTGATTTCAAACATTTGAATTTTAAAATCAGATTCCTTCGATACAAAATAGTCAGGAGCAATTATACCCCTGACTCTCTCTGCACCCTCAAATCCGCCAAAGTAATGAACATATAGATCATCATACTTATTGACTAGATTATTCAAAATCAATTGTTCTCTTAAATTCAGAAAATCAGTTAATTGAGGTATATACATAGTTTGCGTTCTAAGTAGCAGATCGCTCATTTTATCGATAAAAGGCTTTTCTTCCGGACGAAAATATCCACTTTTTAAGCTTACATTTTCTTTATCTGTCATTAGATTATCCAAAAAATCACTTTCTGTACTAATTCTAAAATTATCAAAGCAATCAATGGGGAAAAATCAATCATCCCAAATGTTGTTGGTATAACCTTTTTGATTGCATTGAAAAACGGTTCAACCAATCTGGCTACAATTTGTCCGAATGAAGACTGATATAGCCGAGGAATAAATGTCATTATGCAGTATACAAATACAACAAATTCATAGAGCTGAAATATACCTGCGATGACAAACGGTAAACCATATAAAATTTGATTCATAGAGTTCCCCTATCTTTTTTATTCATTTAATTCAGGAATACTTCCATCAATTTCAAATTTGGGTGGAGTGCATAAGAAAATCTTGTCTCCAACACGTTTGATTTCACCGTTCAAGGCATAAATCGAACCCGTTAGAAAATCAACGATTCTCTTAGCTTGTTCATCATTAATATTATTGAAATTAACAATTACAGCTTTGTTATTCAAAAGTTGTTTAGCAACTAACTTAGCATCTGAATAAACACGAGGTTGATAAATAGCAATCTTACTATTACCAGGTCTTGCTTCATTTGCTGAATTCATCGAAACAACTTTCTCATTGCCAGAATAATCGGCAGCTGGTTGTTGTTCAGTGCTTGATTGTTCATCATAGCTGTCTTCGTCATTAATTCCAAAGAAATTACCTAACTTTTCAAAAGCCATAATAAGTTTCTCCTTAATCTAATTACACACATCAACTGATCATGCGTAACTTATTATCTATTATTGCGTCTCTTAAAGATTGGAGGAGTAGAGTCATCGTCGTTATCATTCAAGTCAATTGTTTCTGGCTTCTTGAAGATTTCGAAATCACCTTTTTCTCCAGATACATCCTTACTAGATGATGAATCTTGGTTAATATCCCAATCTGCTAAAGGATCACTTGATTGTTGTTGTTTTTGTTGAGGAGCTTGTTGTGGAGTATCATTTTGTTCATTTGGATTGAAAGCAGCGTTACGGTTATTTAACTGTGGACGCTTAGGAGATGGCTTCTTTTTGTCTTCTGTCTCAACACCTGTAGCGATAACTGTAACTTTAACTTGGTCTCCAAGAGTTTCATCAATTGAAGTACCGAAGATAATATTAACATCTGAAGTAGCTTGTTCTGAAACAATTTGTGCGGCATCTTGTGCTTCAAATAATGACAAATCAGGACCACCAGTGATGTTCAATAGGACTTGTTTAGCACCGTCAATTGAAACTTCAAGCAATGGTGATGAAATAGCCTTGTTTGTTGCATCAGTAATTCTGTTCTCACCATTAGCAGTACCAATACCCATTAGAGCTGAACCTTGGTCTGACATAATTGTCTTAACATCAGCAAAATCCAAGTTAACGTATCCAGGAGAAGTGATCAAATCTGAGATACTTTGAACACCTTGGCGAAGAACATCATCAGCAATACTGAAGGCTTCACCCATTGGTGTCTTCTTATCAACGATTTCCAATAATTTACTATTAGAAATGATAACCAAAGTATCAACATCTTTTTTGAGTTCAGTAATACCATCAGCGGCAAAACGTGAACGTTTTGAGCCTTCAAATGCGAACGGACGTGTCACAACTCCGACAGTTAGCGCACCACTCTCTTTAGCAATTCCCGCAACGATAGGTGCAGCACCTGTACCAGTACCACCACCCATTCCGGCAGTAATAAAGATCATGTCAGCTCCGTCCAAAGCTTCTTTGATTGATTCTTCACTTTCTTGTGCAGCCTTTTGTCCAATTTCAGGATTTGATCCGGCTCCAAGACCTCTTGTAAGTTTAGGGCCTAATTGAATTTTAGTTTCAGCTTTTGAGCTTTCCAATGCTTGAACATCAGTATTTGCAGCAATAAACTGCACACCATTGATACCAGAGTCAACCATGCGGTTAACAGCGTTACCACCAGCTCCACCAACACCAATGACTTTAATAACTGCCCCCGTATTGTTATTTGAATCCAATGAATATTCCATTAAGGAGTTCCTCCTACTACTTTTATCTTAATAATTAATGTTTGATTTAATCGAAAAACTTGCTCCAGAATTCTTTAAGCTTTGAGACCTTCTTTTCCTTTTCAGGCTTTGAATTCTCAGCCATCTTCTTTTGCTCAGTTTCTGACTGAACAGAAGTAGCTGTTGTCTCTGTTTGTGGTCGGTTTTGTTCTTTAACAACTGTTTGAGAAGCCGCCTTTTTAGTACTAATTGCAGCACCGTTAACCACATTATCAGCAATAACACCAATATCATTCAATCTTGATGCGTATGTCACAAGACCTAATCCCAATG
This sequence comes from Companilactobacillus hulinensis, assembly GCF_003946555.1. Classification (GTDB taxonomy): domain Bacteria; phylum Bacillota; class Bacilli; order Lactobacillales; family Lactobacillaceae; genus Companilactobacillus; species Companilactobacillus hulinensis. The sequence goes on from NZ_RHOO01000008.1 coordinate 65,449, forward strand.
AATATGATGGATAACGCATTCCCATTTGTGAAGGAACATAGCTTCTAACTTTGACATCAAATACTCGTTTTGCAAGTTTCTCAATGTTAGGGGTAGCTGCCACTCCACCAGTTAATACGATTCCACCTGGCAATGACAATGCACCTGCATCAGCCAATGGATCTTTGAGTCTTGTAAACACTTGCTCAAGTCTAGCTTCAATTACTTCAGCTAAATATTCTTCAGAAATAGATTCAGGTTCACTTTTTCCGACAACTTCTACGCTGATGTTCTCATCAGTATCGGCATCATCTGAATCAGCATTCCCATAATAAAGCTTTAATTGACCAGCATTCTCAATTGTTGTATTTAAAACAACTGAAATATCATGTGTAACATAATCTCCACCTTCAAAGTCGACCGTTGAAAGTTTCAAATTATGGTCGTGAACAACAGAGGCAGTAGTTTGACCAGCACCCATATCAATAATGACAGCTCCAAAGTCACTTTCACCGTCATTCAGAACGACTTGGCTAAGTGCCATAGGTGAAATCACCTTGTGAATTATATTCAAACCTGCTTGTTGAATTGCTTTTTTAGTATTATGAACGATTGTCTTCGGCGCAGTATAAATGATTCCTTTCATTTCGAGACGAACACCAATCATGCCTCTTGGGTCACGAATGTTGTTAAAACCATCTACAGAAAATTGTTTAGGAATCAATGAAACTACTTCACGCTCACTAGGTAAGTTTTGAACCATGGCAGCAGCCATAACTTGTCTTACATCGTTTTCATTAATTTCTTTAGATTGGGAACCAACTGCAATCATTCCTTGGCACTTTTCGATCTGGAGCATGTTAGCTGATATAGCAACTACAACATCACGTATCGTTATATTTGCCTGTGTTTCTGCTTTTTTAACAGCCTTTTTGATTGCACCGGCAGCCTTGTCTATATCGACTATAACGCCACGGCTTACTCCTTCGGATCTTTCGCTTCCAACGCCAACAACACTTAACTTGTCATTTGACGATTCAGCAACCACTACTTTGATTGAATTGGTACCTATATCTAGACCTACAAAAAATTCAGAATTGTCCATTAATCGTGGCAGCCTCCCTTACCTAGAAAAAAATCTATTCATTAGAAAATTTTAACACAAAAATGAGTATATTAAACCTATTTCTTATCTTTAAACGGATAAGAATACGCACCTACTTCAAGATTAATCATACCTTTCTTTTTCATCTGTGAAGCGATACCAGGATAATACTGCATCTTGTTCTGAACCGTTCTAATATCAGCAACCACTTTGTTCCCATCATTCATGTCAATTTTGACACGATATGGATCCAACTTAGTTGGTGAATTATAAAATTGTGATACATTTGTTCGAACACTATCAGGTAAATTCTTATATATATCTGATATTTTCTTTAAATCTTTTTTAGTATTAAAACCACTATATATCGGATAATTACCAATAGGAGCTTTCATCTTTTGATCAATAATGCGCCCATTGTCGATTATCCGATAATAGTATCCATTTTTATAAATAAGTCCCAAAGTACGATACTCAGTCACATGTATCTCAAGGTCTCTAAAGTTATGACTTCTGAATGAAACTGACTTGATAGAAGGGAGTTTTTTTTCTGTTTTTTTGGCAATTGAACTTTTTTCAAAAAAAACATTTATCAGAAGTGAATTGTCAGTGATCTTGGTAGCATCTATAACCTGCTGTGCACCTAAATCATTGACACCTTTAACGGAAATATTTCTAACTTTGCTTAAAGGAGAACCAAGATACGCTATGAAGATAATTACGATAGCAATGAAAGAAATTATAACGTTTTTGACTGTGCTACTTTTTTTCTTTGCCATCATAAAACCTCGTTCTTATTTATTTTACTAAATCAGTTAATACTTTTATCAATCGATCTGACGCATCTGGAACACCAATTTTTTTAGATGCTTGCGACATCTCTGACTGGATCTCATCACTGTTCATGATTTTATTGATTTCATCAAAGAATAATTCATCCGTTAAATCAGATTCCGGTATCATCTTTGCCGCACCATTTTTAGCAACGGTCATCGCATTCTTTGTTTGATGATCATGGGTTACATATGGACTAGGAATGAAAATTGATGGAATACCTAACGCTGTTATTTCAGCAATGCTGGTTGCACCTGAGCGACCAACAATCAAATTAATATCAGGTAATATCTCAGGCATATTATCAATATATGGTAATACCGAGATATTTTCACTATTTATGTACTTTTTATCGATTTTTTCAATCACAGAATCATAATGAACTCTACCTGTAACAAACAAGACTTGATAATTCTCTTTTGAAAACTTCTCCATAGCACTAATTGCGGCCTTGTTGATCGGAGCTGCACCACGAGATCCACCAAAAATCATGACGGTTGGAACACCTGGCTTCAAACCAAATTCGCTCAAACGATCATTCGGCTTAATTCCAACAACTTCTTGTGCTCTTGGGTTACCTGTGAAGACAATCTTACGTTTTTCGGAAAACTGATCTTGAGCCTCTTTGAATGCGATAGCAATTCTATCTACAAAATGTCCAAGAAACTTATTAGTTACTCCAGCAATAGTATTCTGCTCATGAATAACAGTAGGAATATGCTTACTATGTGCCGCATAAACGATCGCACTTGAAACATATCCACCAGTACCAATAACAATGTCTGGTTTAAAATCTTTAATGATCTTTTTAGATTTGCCAATACTCGACAAAAATAGTTGCATGACTTTGACATTTTCAAGTGTCAATTTACGTTTAAACCCACTAATTTCTATAGTTTTAAACTTCAATCCTGCCTGTTTGACTATTTTGCTTTCTAAGCCCTTTTCGGTACCAACGTATAATACGTCTTCGATCATGTCACGTTCCTTCAGGCGCTTAATCAGAGCCATTGCAGGATAGATATGACCACCAGTACCACCGCCAGAGACGATAACTCGTAGTTTAGCCATTAGTTTTCCCCTTTTAGTTCTTCGACCTCATCAATGAATTGGTCTCCACGTTGCTCGAATGTATCAAATTGATCCCAACTTGCAGCTGCTGGCGAAAGAAGAACAACATCATCCTCGCTACTTTGACGATATGCTTCCGGAACAGCTTCTTTCAAATTATTAACTTTTGTAATACTACTGATTTCAGCTTTCTTAGCGGCATCAACCATCTTGTCCGCAGTTTCACCATACAAGATGATGTCTCTAACTTTGCCCTTTAGATATGGAACTAAATCATCAAATCCATTACCACGATCAAGTCCACCAGCAATCAATACGATTGGTTGTTTGAATGCACTTAACGCAACGATGGTTGCTTCAGTGTTAGTTGCCTTAGAATCATTGTAGAATTTTCTGCCATTTATTTTATCGACATATTGGATACGATGCTTAACACCTTTAAATGAAGCTAATACATCGATGATATCTTCATTGCTTACATCGAATAGTTTGGCAACATTAATTGCAGCCAAAGCATTTTGAACGTTATGTTCACCAGGAACTTGAATAGAATCGGTGTTCATAACAAATTCTTTATTAAAGTAAATTTCGTTATCTCTTATATATGCACCGTCATCAAGAACTTGTTCATCAGAGAATGGACGAATAACTGCCTTAGATTGCTTGGCAAGATTTCTCCATTCTTCGGTATTCCAGTTAACAACAAAGTAGTCATCTTTAGTTTGATTCTTAGTAATATGCATTTTTGCTTTGATGTAATTTTCACGTGTTCCATGAAAGTCTAGATGTGTTGAATAAATATTGTTTAGCACTGCAACGTGTGGGTGAAGATCAATAGTTCCTTCAAGTTGGAAACTAGATAATTCAGTTACCACAACATCGTCTTTTGTCGCCTTTTGAATAACGTTTGAAATCGGAATACCAATATTACCAGCATAATATGACTTCTTAAACTTAGGTGAATGTGCCAACATCAATTGAATCAAAGTAGTTACAGTTGTCTTACCATTGGTACCTGTTACAGCAACCATAGTTGCATCAGAAAAACTATAAGCAATCTCTGGTTCTGTGATTACTGGAACTCCAATTTCTTGTGCATGTTTGATCAATTCATTTGAATACGGAATACCAGGGTTCTTGACAACGTAATCATAAGACGAATCCACTAATTTAGCATCATTACTGCCTGTGATAACGTTAAATCCATCATCCAAAAGCTGCTTTGCTTCATCGTTACCTTCTAACTTATTAGAATCAACAACTGTGACATCTGATCCCATTTTCTTCAAAAGTTTTGCGACCGCAAAACCACTCTTTGCTAATCCTAGAACTAAAAATTTTTTATTTGCATATTTACTTTCTGTTTTCATAAATGACTAACTTCCTACATAAATAAGATTAAATAAATTCCTGAACAAATTAAACCAACGATCCAAAATACAATATCAACTTTCCACTCATTCCAACCAAGCATTTCAAAATGATGGTGAATTGGTGTCATTTTGAAAATACGACGATGGAAAACTTTGAATGAAAATACTTGCAACATAACACTTGCTGTTTCAATAACATAAACTAATCCAATCAATAGCAGTGACCAGTAACGTCCCAACAAAATTGAGATGGCTGCAAGACCAGCACCAAGTGCTAATGAACCAACATCACCCATAAAAATCTTAGCTGGTTTGTGGTTGAATACTAGGAATGCCAACAATCCACCTACTACTGCAAAACAAACAACAGCTAAATCATATCTGTTTTGATAAAGTGAAATAATTCCGTATGTGGCATATGAAATTGTTCCTAATCCACCCAAAAGGCCATCAAGTCCATCAGTTAAATTAGTTGCATTTGAAAATCCAACCAGCCAGAACATTGTAAATAAAGTGAAAATGATCACTGAATCAACTGAAAATACACCTGGAATAGTAAAGTTAAATTGCAATGAATCATTGTTGTACACGTATAAGAAAATTGCACCAACAAGAATTTGTAATAATAACTTCTGCCATGCTCTTAAACCAAGGTTTCTCTTCTTAAAGACTTTGATGAAATCGTCAATAAAACCAATACATCCATAAAGGATTATTACAAAAGTGGTAATCAATAATGAATGTGTTAATTGTCCTTGCCAAGCACCAACCCAAATACTAGTAACAGCAGTCGCTAAGATTATTAGCAAACCACCCATTGTAGGTGTACCTGACTTCTTTTCGTGCCATTTTGGTCCTTCTTCACGAATGGATTGACCTTCTTTATGTGCAACAAGATATCCAATCAAAAACGGCATCAATATCGCAACTATCGCAGCTCCACTCGCTATGTCTATAACAATGTGACTAAGTTCCATAAAAATCCCCTTAACTATTTTTAACAATTTTATTGAAAATTATTGATTTTTCAAAGTAACTATAATTTTACCACTGTCACTAATTACATGGCCCTTTTCTACGGATTGATCTGTTACATATCCGTCGCCTTTTGTCGTTACATTAGCTCCAGTTACTTCTGCAAACTTCATAACATCATTCTTTGACCAACCAGTCAAATCTGGCATTGTCATTGCACCATTTGTCAAAAGAACAATTCTTTGACCTGGCATAACCTTCTCACCACTGGCTGGAATCTGTTGAACGACCTTATTTCCGGTACCAATGATACCAGATAGTAGTCCAAGCTGTTTTATCTTTTTAACTGCATCAGTTGTCGTATCGTCCAACAAACTCGGAATACTTACATATTGATTACCAGTATCAGCCGCACTACTTGATGCCTTTCCTTGACTAACCAATCTTTTTACTAGTGGATTGAAGACTTCCGAAAGAATTCTTTCTGGAGATTCAGTCATTTGCTGTGGCTGTTTCATAGTTACATACACAATATAATTGGGATCATTATAAGGAATCATTCCTGCTACTGAGAATATATAGTTATTCGATCCTGTCATATATCCGCCATTTGGTGAAGCAATTTGAGCAGTACCGGTCTTAACTCCCACTTTGATTCCAGGAACGTTGTAAACCAAACCAGTACCGTAATTCTTAGTTACAACTTGGCGCATCGCATTTTGAACTTGTTTAGCAGTACTTGCCTTGATTGGAGTACCAACAACTTCACGTTTATACGATTTAGTCGTCTTTCCAGTAAGCGGATCAACTATTTTTTGAATAATATGTGGTTTGATCATCTCACCATTATTTGCAATGGCAGAGAATGCTTGAAGCATTTGTACAGCATTAACGTTGACACTTTGACCAAACGCAGTCATTGCCTGATCACTGGCATGTTTATAAGAAATACTTCCAGCAACCTCACCAGGAAGTTCGATATTGGTTTTCTTGCTAATGCCAAACTTCTTCATATAATTCATCCAAGTTTTAGAACCCATCTCTTCTTCAAGATGAACCATACCAACATTGGATGATCTTGGAAATGCCTCGGATACAGGGATATAGCCCCATCCGGCATTGTTCCAATCGTTAATTGTACGTCCGCCCACTTCAACAGAGCCTGATTTATACAACTCATTAGGTCTGTAATTCCCAGAATCTATAGAAGCAGAGAGCGTCAGAATCTTCATTACTGAACCAGGTTCATACTGATCCTCAACTAATGTATCACGCCAACTATTAGATATTCCCTTACCAGTAGTAGGATTAAAAGTTGGTCGTTGAGTAGCAGCTTCAATGGCACCGGTCTTAGCATTCATCACGACTATCTGTAAATTCTTCGGTGCATACTTATCAGAAATATTTTGTGCCAATATTTCTGTGTATTGTTGAATTCTACTATTAAGCGTTAGATAAATATTTGAACCATCAACAGAGTTCTTTTCAATCACTTGTGAATCAGGTAATTCGTTACCTTTGGAATCAACTTTATTGATCTTTTTACCATTCTTACCAGTGAGTAATTTATTAAAATACTTTTCAATACCCATTACACCGCTGATATTACTGTTTTCATCATTAGCATTATCTGCCTTGGTAATACCAACTAAATTCGTGGCAAAAACACCATTGGGATAAGACCTAGAAGGTAATTCTACAAAATGAATACCTGATAAGTCAGCCTTTTTTATTTTGTTTTTTATTTCAATAGATAATCCACGGCCAGATTGACCAAATTCAACTTGATAAGCTTTTTTATTTTCTGGATTCAAATATTTTAGAATTTGTTTCTTCGACAACGGTAAATATTTGCTCAATACCGATGCTGTCTTCTTCTTATTAGAGACGTAGTCTTTCTTACCGTCACTAGTCTTTGAAGATTTATCCAAAACAGCATAAATATTATAAATCGTAGAATCTCCAGCAATCATATCGCCATTGGCATCCAAAATATCTCCACGCTTGGCATTGACCTTGGAAGTTCTCTGGTATTTCATTTTCGTTCTTTGTTCCAAATTTATACCGTTATAATGCTTGCCTGTTGATATAGAAGTGAATCTCCATATCGCGGTAACAAAAAAAAGGGCAGTCACAATCAAAATTGAAAAACCAACGATTTTATGATTGCGTCTTGCCTTATTTAATTTATTTTCAGATTTCATTTTGATACGTTCCTTACGTTTTTGTTACTCATCTTCAAATCATGTTTTTTGGCAAAGGCTGAAAGACGGTCAAAACTTGTCATTTCAGAAATTTCCTGACGTAAGTTTACGTTGTTCGTATTTACTTTGGTGATTTCAGTTGTTATTTGATCCAGATTATTTTGAGCGGAAGTCATAGAAACTTTGACACTTACCAAACTCACCATCAAAGCCAATGTCAAAAGACCGAGCCCAACTATCAAAGTGGCCTCTAATTTTGACAATGCTACTTTATGCTTTGTGGCGGTCTTAGGTGCTTCAACAGGGTTGAATTGTGGTTGTTCTACCGCTTCGTAATTTGTAAGGTTTCTAGCTGTACTTTCTCTCATAATAAATTCTCCATGACTAAATCTTCTCAACAACTCGTAATTTCGCGCTATGTGCACGGTTATTTACTTCTAATTCGTCTTCACTTGGTAGAATCGGTTTTCTAGTGATTTGTTTAAGAGGTGGTTGCAAATTATCTGGAACCACGGGTAGTCCTCTTGGTAAATCAATTTCTGAATTTTCTTTGAATATATGTTTCACAATTCGATCTTCTTTTGATTGGAAGGTTATAACACTGATTCTTCCCTTCGGTGCAAGCAGTGATATTGCCTGTTCCAAAGATCTTTCAAGTGAACCTAATTCATCATTGACAGCAATTCGGATTGCTTGAAAAATTCTCTTAGCTGGATGACCACCGGTACGTCTCCTAGCAGCTGGAATAGCATTTTTAGCAATATCTGCCAATTCCAGAGTAGAAATTATGCGATGATCTTCTCTTATTCGTTCGATTGAACGAGCAATTTGCTTAGAAAACTTTTCATCACTATATTTATAAAAAATACTTACCAATTCATTATATGACCAGTCATTAACAATTTTTTCAGCATCTAAATCCTGACGCTGATCCATACGCATATCCAAACGTGCTTCTTTTTTATAACTGAATCCACGTACGGCATCATCAAATTGTGGTGAAGAAACACCAAGATCATAAACTATTCCATCGACCTCAGTAATACCTATGTCATTCAAGCGTTCTTTCATGTTCTCGAAATTATCACGGATCAATACTAATTTGTTACTACCAATAATATCTGCGTTACCCTGAATCTCTTCTCCAGCTTCAATGGCTGTTTCATCGCGATCAAAAGCATAAACAGTACTATTGTTCATCCTACTGAGTAATTCTTTAGTATGTCCTCCACGACCAAAGGTAGCATCAACAAAAATGGCGTTATCCCGTGGGTTAACCTCATCAATTGTCTCTTTTAGTAAAACTGTTTTGTGTACAAATTCATTAGAAGTCAAAGTCTGTCATTTTCTCCGATATTTCTTCAAAATTGTCTTCGGCTTGTTGGCTGAATTCAGTCCATTTGTCTTCGTCCCAAATTTCAATTCGATCAGAGACACCAACTACCACGCAATTCTTTTTTAATTTAGCAAATTCAGTTAAAGATGTAGATAAATTAACTCGTCCTTGTTTATCAAATTCTACCTCTGCCGCAGCAGAATAAAAGAATCTGGTAAAAGCACGTGCATCTTTTTTAGTTAAGGGTAGTTTGTCCAGCTGTGCTTCCAATTTTCCCCATTGAGCCATGGAATATCCAAAAAGGCATCCATCCATACCACGAGTAATCACAAAAATATCCCCAATTTCCTTACGGAATTTTGCAGGGATAATTATTCGACCTTTACTATCGATGGTGTGATGAAATTCTCCCATGAACATCCACAGTTCACCTCAATTCTTTAACACTTCTTAATTTACCACAAATCACCACAATTAACCACTTGATATTGGATAATTGGTAAAGCACTTTCTAAAAACGTTTTACATATTGATACGTCAACATATAACATGGTGGGGGATTTTTCTAAAATCTAATCATTTTGGAGACAAATCTTGCATATTGTTGAAAGGTGAAGTAACATTTCACTATATAAAAACTAGGTGGTGGAAGGTTTGAACGACGAAAAAAAGCCTAAAAGTACTTTAACCAAATTCACTCAGATATTTGTATGGGTAATGATTTTGGTAACTGTTGGTGGAGTGATTCTTGGATCACTCATGAGTTTCATTTAAATAAAAAGGAGGTTGTATGTCCCTACTCGGACACGCAACCTCTTTTTATTTTATTTATTCTTTAACAATAATGAACCTCTTAAATACTCGACTAAGCACAACTAATAGTACCAGCAGCATGATCATGTTCGCTATAAAACTACCGCCATTAATTACCAATGAATAGATCCAAGGGTTCATTGACTTTGGTGCATATGCTCCCCAATAAATACCACCAGCTAAAAAATGTAGAAAGTACTTAACTAGAAATCCTAATGCAGAATACATTATTATTAATCCCAATGCATTTTTACCAGATTTTATTTGTGACTTAACTTGGACACTGCCAAGTCCTACCAATCCAACAGCCGCAAAAGCTAATGGATATTCTACTAGTCCTTGCAATGGATTCAAGAAACCACCACTGCTGAACCCTTTAAGAATCAAATCCAAAATTCCCCAAACAAATCCCGCCATTAATCCAGGCTTTGCACCTCGTCTGAGTGCATATATTGCCATCGGAATTAATCCATATTCCACTTGGATCGAAGAAACACCTAAATCATGTGGAACAAATGATAGTGCTTGAGCTGCAGCAACAATTATTGCACCTTCAGTTAGCACGACTAAACTATTATTTTTTGACACAAAAAAACTCCCTTCTGATTTAAGCCATCACAAGAGAGTTCGAGTTTTTACATACTTGAACAACACTATCCCTACGCATGAATTAACATAACAGGTTTAAAGGGTCTGAACTTAATCACTCTCAGCCAATCGGCTCCCCCTGTGTTGACTATTCAATTTAACAACATTGTACCATTACTACTTTTTTCTACCAAATACTCTGCTGAAAAATCCAACTTTTTTTGTATCATTGAATATATCTAACGGAATACTTTCACCAAGCATTCGATGAGCGATATTTCTGTAACTATGACCGGCATCACTATTTTTATCAGAAACAACAGTTTTGCCAGAATTAGAGGCTGCAATAACCTCGTCTTCATCAACCACTACTCCTAATAATGGAATACGTAAGTGATTAACAATATCATCAATTCTCATTGAGGTTCCTTCGTTTATCATATTCTTACGCACTCTATTAATAATTAAATGTGGAGTTATCGGCATTTTCATACTTTCCAGAATTCCAACCACACGATCAGCATCACTTACTGAAGCCAACTCAGGGTTAGTAACCACAATAGCACCATCCGCTACAGTAACAGCATTTTGGAATCCGTATTCGATACCGGCAGGACAATCGATAATTACAAAATCAAATCGCTGTTTCAAATAAGTAACGATTCTTCTAACAGAATCTTGATCCAAAACATATTTATCTGCAAATTGTGATGCAGCCAATAAATACAAATTGTCTTCAAATCTAGGATCTCTAACCAAAGCTTGTGATAAAACCACTCGATTTTGAGCAACATCGACAATATCATAAACAACTCGGTTGGTTAAACCCAAAACAGCATCCAAATTACGTAACCCAATATCAAGATCCACCATGCAGACCTTTTTACCCAAACTAGCTAAGACGGAACTAATATTGGCAGTAGTCGTAGTCTTACCAACACCGCCTTTACCAGACGTTACAACAATAGATATTCCCATAACTAAACCGTCCTTTTTCTAGATTCATTCATAACCTCTTTGTAGTCTTGCAAATCATCAACGCTGATAGAATGCATTTCATCAATATATGCAAACTGATGATTATGCAACTTGTCAGCGTTGTCTTCTGTAATTATCTCAATTACATCAGCAATTCTAAGCTGTGCGGCATTTTCCAAATTACCAAAGATTGCTGCACTAGTGTTGTCGGGATAGCCAGCTTGGACTATTCCTTCAACCTGACCCAGAATATACATTGAACCCGTCGTAGAAATCTTAGCTCCCTCATGAAGAACGCCTAAGAATAGGACATCCCCCTCAAACTCAAGCTTTTGACCACTACGGACAATACCAGTTTCAATTGTCATTTTATTAGCTTTCAATAGCTCTTCAACATCTTGTTTATCTTCAACATTAGAAATAATATCTTTGATCTCGATTTGAGGATAATTTTTAAAAACGGTCTTAACGGTCTTTCTTTGTTCCTTAGTCAAAAGCCGATTCCCGGTCTTAATAGTAAATTGGATAACGTCATCATCAGTAGATCCGATATTCTGCTTGAGAATCAATGTCTTTAAGTCCTTCAAAGCTTGTTCGAAGTCGCTTCCATCGTTAATGATTACAACAAATCCCTCTTTACTACCTTTAAGGGTGACGTTACTCATTTATTTTCCCTCCGATATTTGACCAACCAATCACTAAGATTAGCTAACGGAATATATAGAACGAAGAAAACAATCATATTCCAAAGTAGTGTTGGTCCTAATACATAAGTTATGAAGTCCAATACATCTGTACTTGTTTGTTGAAGCAATCTTTCTAAAACATAAATGCCTGTTTGTAAAAATGTTAATGCTAAGAAATAAATTGATAGTTCATATCCAATATTTGCTTTGATAAATAAGAATTTAAAATGATCGATTCCGATCATAATCAGAGGTAAGAGAACTGTATACAAACCAATAATTCCAAAATAATATGAGTCATACATAACACCAAAGATTATTCCATAAGTCAACAAATGACGACGATTATCAATTCTCATTGATAATAAAACAATTGCCATCAACATGATCTGTGGAAGAATCATGAAGTTACCTGTGTTCATATTATTTAAGAACGCCCACTTCATTAGACCATCCAGATAAAAAGCTAGCAGCACAAATATAACTTGTCCGACGATCTTTTGAGTTTTGATATTCATTATCTTTCACCACTAACCTGTGACTTGATGATTGTAACAACAGTAAAGTTCCTTAGCTCAGCTGCTGGAGTTATATAAACAGAATTAGTCATACCATAATTATCTTTTTTAATTCCGTATACTTTACCGATATATAGACCACGAGGTGTAACTCCACCCAAACCAGAAGTCATAACACGCTGACCCTTTTTAATGCTCTTGGTATCGTTAACATTCTCCATAACCAACTTACCTGAATCGCTATCGTAACGACTTACGACTCCAGTAATTGAATTATTGTTGTCACCCATGATCTCTGAAGCAAACTTATCATTTAATTCATTATTAGTAGAAATTAATTCAACCTTAGAACTGATTTTATCAACTTCAATAATACGTCCGATTAGTCCCTTACCTGACATTACTGGCATATTCTTTTTCAATCCGCTCGTACTTCCACGATTGATAGTCAAATAGCTTTGCCAGCTACTTGGTGAACGTGACAAAACAGATGCATTTACAGTTGAATAATCAGTTAATGTAGCATCTAACTTAAGCTCTTCTTTTAATTTCTTATTCTCTTCTTGAACAACTTGTAATTTCACTTTATTTTGTGATAATTCATCAATTCGAGCTTTCAAATGTTTATTCTCAGTATACGTATTGTATAGATCAGAAAACTCAGATGAAACATTCTTTAGTGCATTAGTTGGATATGCAAATACTCCACCCACAACACTAACGACATCATTACCTACTTGCTGAACGGCAGGAGGAGTGTCTTTGTTATCTCGGATATTTACCGTAACCGCTAAAAGCCCAAAAGTCACGATAAGAATTACCATCAAAATGATTAACTTTTTGTTTGAAAAAAACTTTTGCATTGCTTCCTCCTACAGTAAACAAAAAAAACGGGATTAACCCGCTTATTTTTGACGACGCATTACATCGATATTTTTAAGTGATTCTCCAGTACCGATGGCTACACAATCTAGTGGGTCTTGAGCAATGAATACAGGAACTCCAGTTGCTTCAGAAATTACTTCTGGCAAATGATGTAATAATGCTCCACCACCAGTAAGTACAATACCATGGTCAATAACATCGGCAGCAATCTCAGGAGAAGTTTCTTCAAGAGTCTCTTTGATTGTTTCAATAATTTCCTGAACATCTTCATGAATGGCTGTAGCAATATCTTCACCAGTCAATTGGATAGTCTTAGGAAGACCTGTAACTAGATCTCTACCACGGATTTGCATTGTTTCAAGCTCTTTAGCTTTTTCGATTGATGCTGAACCAACTTGAATTTTAACGTCTTCAGCAGTTCTTTCACCAATTTGTAAGTTGAAGTTTGTCTTGATATAAGCTGAAATAGAATCGTCGAACTTATCACCAGCAACTCTAATAGAACGTGAGGAAACAATACCACCAAGTGAAATAGTAGCGACATCAGTAGTACCACCACCAATATCAACAACCATATTACCTGTTGGGTCCATAACTGGAAGTCCCGCACCAATAGCTGCTGCAAATGGTTCTTCAATTACATAGGCTTCTCTAGCACCCGCATGCTGAGTAGCTTCAATAACAGCTCTCTTCTCAACTTCTGTAACACCACTTGGTACACATACCATAACAGAAGGTTTTGAATTACCTGCAGTCTTTTCAATGAAGTATTTCATCATTGCTGCTGTTGTATCATAATCGGCAATCACACCATCTCTCATAGGACGGATTGCTGAAATACTGCCTGGAGTACGACCAATCATCTCACGAGCATCTGAACCGACAGCGACGATTTCTCCAGTATTATTGTTCTTTGCAACTACTGATGGCTCGTTTAAAACGATGCCTTTACTTTCAGCATAGACAAGAGTATTAGCAGTACCTAAGTCTATACCTAACTTTTTTGATCCAATACCAAACAATTTATATTCTCTCCTTTAAAGTACACACCACATTTTACGCTATCCAAAATTATATCATACAAAAGGCCAATTTAAAGTAGTCCAATGACATACCTAAATAAATTTTTGTGTTTTTAAACTCAAATATGCATTTTTTGTAACAATAACATGATCTATCAAGTTAATTCCCATCAACCGACAGCATTTATTCAACCTCAACGAGAACTTCTTATCGTTCTCAGACGGTATCAACAATCCGCTAGGATGATTATGAGCAATGACAATCTGAGTAGCTGACACATATAATGCTTCCCTAATAATATCTCGTGGATGCACCGTAGCAGCATCAGCTGTTCCCACAAAAACAACCTTTTCTTCTATTACGCGATGACCGTTATCTAAATATACAGCTATTAACTTCTCTTGTGGTGAGTTCCCAATTTTTTTAATTAAATGTTCACTCAAACTCGACATATCAACGACATGATTCAATAACGAATCAGCTTCTAATTTCCGTTCGCCTAATTCAATTGCAGCCATAACTATACAAGCTTTGGCTATACCAATTCCTTTTTCATTTAATAATTGTTCCATGTCGAATCGCAAATTCTGAAATTTAAATGCAATTTTATCTGCAATTTCTGTTACATTCTGTTCTTTCGTACCGTTACCTAGTAATACCGCGATTAATTCTTTTGTTTCTAATGATTTGATTCCATTCTGTATAATTCGTTCTCTTAAGTTTAACATCATACAAAAAATTACGAGAAAAATTATGCAAAATACGATTCTAATTCTGAAACTAAGTAAAAGGATCCAGTTATCAACAAAATCTGATTACTTTTCAAACTTTGTACATGATCATCCAAGTATTTTCGATAGTTATTAATATAAGAAACATTTGGAAATTTACTCAAATCATAATCATCCGCTTTTGCAGCGCGTGGCATATCCAAACTAGTAACAAAAATCTGCTTTGTATTCTTGGCTAGAAGATGCAAAATATCATGACGATTTTTGTCCTTCATTCCAGCATACAAAACAATTATATCTTTATTAGGCTCATTTGTTATTAAAGAATTGATTAAATTATCAATTGCCGCCAAATTATGCGCTCCATCAAGGATAATTAATGGATTATTTTGTACAATTTGTAGTCTTGCCGGGATCTCATTTAATTCAATGTGACTAACAATTTCAGGTAAATCAAATTTTCGACCATGTTTATTTTCAAAACATATAAATGCTTGTATAGAAATAGCCGCATTTATTGCCGAAGTCTTCTCGATCCCATTACACTCAATTTTAACATCTCCAAAATCAAAATGGATTTTGAAGTCATCAATTACTAAATTCTTAATTTTTAAATTATGATCATATTCAAATACTTGGCTATCCAATTCTTTGGCCTTGTTCAAAACAATACCTCGAACTGTTCCAGGTAAATAGCCGGTAACAAGTGGAACATTTTGTTTGATGATTCCCGACTTTTCAATAGCGATATCTTGTATTGTGGGACCGATTATCTGTTCATGATCCATCTCGATTGAGGTTATTACTGACACATCCGGAGTAATGACATTAGTCTTGTCATGAGCTGCTCCAATTCCGACTTCGATAATTGCAACGTCTACTCTTCCACTAAAGTATAGAAATCCTAAACATGTCACAAATTCAAACTCTGATAATTCCATTTCATCTATACAGTCAATAATTTTATTAGTTAATCGCAACAAATCGGCATCGTTTATCATTTGATGGCTGATTTGAATTCTTTCATTAAATACTTTGATAAATGGTGATGTGAACATCCCTACACGCAAATTGTCAGCCTCTAACAAATTAGATAGGTAGTTGCATGTACTTCCCTTACCATTCGTACCAGTTACATGAATCGTTGGATAATCATTTTGAGGATTATCTAACTTCTCTAGTGCTGACTTGATTCTATCTAGCTTATTGGTCCGGTGAAACTTCGGCAAAGAGTGAATATAGTCAATTGCTTCTTGATAATTTTTCAGCATTTCATACCCTTCTCAACAAAAAAAGGGGAAGACAAATAGAATATGTCTTTCCCCCTGATTTAATTTTAATTATTTATTAGCCTTCAATTGGTCAATACGTTGTTGAATCTTTTCTTGCTTAACTTGATAATCAGCCAACTTATCTTTTTGTTCAGCAACAACCTTTTCAGGTGCCTTATCAACGAAATTCTTGTTAGATAATTTCTTATCTAAACGAGTAATTTCCTTATCTATCTTAGCAGATTCTTCCTCTTGACGTGCAATTTCTTCATCAAGATCAATCAATTCTGCCAATGGAACGTACAATTCAGCACCATTAGTAACAGCAGTCATTGCCAAAGCTGGAGCTGACAAGTCAGTCGCTACATTCAATTCTTTAGGGTGCATAAAGCGATCGATGTATTCTTCATTATTCAAAATAACATCTTTAACATGATCATCTTGTGGCTTGATCATAATATCAACAGCCTTAGACATTGGTGCATTTGCCTCCAAACGAATCTTTCTTGATGATTTAATAAGATCAATCAAGACATCCATTTGGCTCATAGCATCATCATTATCTAACTCAGCATGATATTCTGGATATTTAGCATGCATGATTGTCTTGCCATTATGAGGCATAGTCAACCAAATCTTTTCGGTTACGAAAGGCATAATTGGGTGCATTAAGCGAAGAGTTTGATCAAGTACATATGTTAAGATCATCTTCTTTTGTTTCTTAGCAGCCTCATCATCGCCAGTCAATGTTGCCTTACTCATTTCAATATACCAGTCACAGAAATCATTCCAAATGAAGCTGTAAAGACTACGTTCAACTTCACCGAACTCAAAACGGTCTAGTAATTCGTTAACATTCTTAACTGTAGCGTTCAATTTAGCTAGGATCCACTTATCAGAAAGATCATATGTTGTAACCTTTGAAAGATCATCCATAGCTGGAGTGTCATCATCAAGGTTCATGATAACGTAACGTGAAGCATTCCAAATCTTATTAATGAAGTTCCATGAGGCATCCATCTTGTCATAACTGAAACGAGTATCTTGTCCAGGAGTTGTACCATTCATTGCGAACCAACGTAAAGCATCAGCACCGTATTTTTCAATAACATCCATTGGGTCAATACCATTACCAAGTGACTTACTCATCTTGCGACCTTGTGAGTCACGCATAAGACCATGAATAACAGTATTTTCAAATGGCTTCTTGCCTGTAAACTTCAAACTTTGGAAGATCATTCTTGAAACCCAAAATGGGATAATATCGTAACCAGTAACTAATGTATCGGTTGGGAAATAACGCTTGTAGTCTTCTGAATTCTCATCTGGCCAACCCATAGTTGAAAATGGCCATAAAGCACTTGAGAACCATGTATCAAGAACATCTTTATCTTGTTCCCAATTCTCAATATCCTTAGGAGCTTCTTCTCCAACGTATGTTTCACCAGTTGTCTTGTTATACCAAGCAGGGATCTGGTGTCCCCACCACAATTGACGTGAGATAACCCAATCATGAATATTTTCCATCCATTGTGTGAATGTATTTTCGAAACGATCAGGTACAAAGTTAACTTTATTATCACTCTTTTGATTAGCCAAAACTGTTTCAGCAAGTGGCTTCATCTTAACGAACCATTGTGTTGATAGTCTAGGTTCAACTTGAACACCAGAACGTTCTGAGTGACCAACACTGTGAACGTATGGTTCGATATGAATCATATATCCAGCATCTTGCAAGTCTTTAACAATAGCTTTACGTGCTTCGAAACGATCCATACCATTATACTTACCGGCATTTTCGTTCATTGTTCCGTCAGCATTCATTGTATTTATACGTTTAAGGTCATGTCTGTTACCAACGGCAAAGTCATTAGGGTCATGGGCAGGTGTGATCTTAACCATACCAGTACCAAACTCTTTATCAACGTAGTGATCTGCAATAATTGGAATTTTACGATCAACTAATGGAACGATAATCTCTTTTCCAACGATATCCTTATAGCGGTCATCATCAGGAGCAACGGCAACAGCAACATCACCAAACATTGTTTCAGGACGAGTAGTAGCAATTTCAATGAAACCTGAGCCATCAGCATATGGGTACTTAACATGATAGAATGCACCCTCATCATCCTTATGGATAACTTCAATATCTGACAAGGCTGTTTGAAGTTGTGGATCCCAGTTAATGATGTACTCACCACGATAAATCAAACCTTCGTTGTATAACTTAACAAAGACCTTGCGAACAGCCTTTGATAATCCTTCATCCAAGGTAAATCTTTCACGAGAGTAATCAAGCGATAGACCTAATTTGCCCCATTGAGATTTGATAATAGAAGCAAATTCATCCTTCCATTTCCAAACTTCGTCAACAAACTTCTCACGACCAAGGTCATAACGAGTAATTCCTTGTTCACGTAACTTAGCCTCCACTTTTGCTTGTGTAGCAATACCGGCATGATCCATACCTGGTAAATAAAGTGTATCGTAACCTTGCATACGCTTGTAACGAACTAAAGTATCTTGAATCGTTGTATCCCAAGCATGTCCCATGTGCAACTTACCAGTAACATTTGGTGGTGGGATAACGATTGAATAGGGTTTAGCTTTCTTGTCGCCAGAAGGTTTGAAATCATCATCATCAAGCCATGCTTGATAACGTCCTTCTTCGACTTCTTTTGGATTGTATTTCGTATCCATGTCGATTTCTCTCATAGTCTTTCCTCCATAAATGAGCTTCTATGCTCGCAATAACAGCCACTTTTTGAAACAAAAAAAGCACCCGTCCAGAATAGGACGAATGCTCGCGGTACCACCTAAATTGAGAATCCAAAAAATAGATTCTCCTCTCAACAGATAACGGTGGCCCGATCAAATTTTGATAGCTCACAGGTAACAATCAAGTATCTAAACCGCGCATTTCTCAGCTAACATGCACTCTCTTACGCTTATTCACTTAACACTCCTGATCAAAGCTGTTGAATTGATAATAAAACATAAATTTAATTACGTCAAACTAATTCTACAATAAAGTACTAATATCTTCTTGTTGTTGTTCCATAAAATGGTCACCATGTTCAATAGTCGTGATCTTAACACCAGCCAATGAACGTTCAATCAAACCGTCAATATCTAGAGAACTCTCAAATTTACGAGTCTTTTCGATGCTTGGTCTTGTCTTAGGACTTGGTGGAGCAAAGACAGTACAGCAGTCCTCAAATGGTTGAATAGACAAATTGAAGGTATCAATATCCTCAGCAAGTTTGATGATTTCAGTCTTATCCATAGTTGCAACGGGACGCAAAATTGGTGTCGTTGTAACATCATTAATAGCTGCCATGCTTTCAAGTGTTTGTGATGCTACTTGTCCAACAGCTTCACCATTAAAAATAGCTAAGCCGTTTTCTTTTTCACGCAACATATCAGTCAATCTCAACATGAAACGGCGTTGAATTGTCATCAAGTAACCTTCTGGAACTGATGATTTGATTGTCTCTTGAATCTCAGCAAATGGAACTTCGATAAATTTGATATTACCACCGAAGGCCGTCAACTTACTTGTAAGCTCCTTAGCCTTATTCAAAGCTTGTTCTGAAGTGTAAGGAGGACTGAAGAAATGAACCATTTCAATATCTACTCCACGTTTCATAGCAAGATATCCGGCAACAGGTGAATCGATACCACCAGACAACATCAGCATAGCCTTTCCAGCTGTACCAACAGGTAAACCACCAGCACCTTTAACAGTTAAGTATGAAAGATAGATACCATCTTGACGTACTTCAACTGAAATCTTGATATCAGGACGCTTCATCTCAACATCAATTCCTGGGAATTCATCACAAATAGCATCCCCAAGTTGTAAATTAATTTGGTTAGTATCCAGGTGATATGAATGATCAGAACGTTTAGTTCCAACCTTGAAACTCATGCCTGGCTTCCAAGCTTCATGCATCATTTCGATAGCTTTGGCTTTAACATCCTCAAAGTCATGTGAAACTTTAACACTCAATGAAAAAGTTTGAATACCAAAGACATTCTTTAACTTCTCCATAATTGGCTTAGCATCTTCACCATTCAATTGAATATGTAAACGATCACGGTGTGGTCTCATTACTAGATCAGGGTAATCCTTTAGGACTTTAGCTACATTTCCGTGTAAACGGTCGATGAAGCTTTTGCGATTCTTACCCTTTGTTGATAGTTCACCGTAGCGAACCATAATTTCAGTATATTCCATTTAATTCTCCTAATTTAAAATTTGGAAGTGTTCATGAATCTCATCCAAATTCTTGATAAACTCTTTCATTTCTGATTCTGTATTGTTTTCATCCAAACTAACACGTACAGCACTTGTAGCAACCTTCTCAGGCGTACTCATAGCCTTCAAAGTACTTGATTCCAAGCCCTTCTTTGATGAACATGCACTAGTTGTTGAAATATAAATATCACGATCTTCAAACGTATGTACAACCGTCTCTCCACGAACTCCATCAATCGTGAAACAAATGATATGTGGAGCAAAATCGTCAGAAAGTTGTGAGAATACATGCGTATTTGGAAGACTTTGAATGTGTTCGATCAATTCTGTCTTGAGCTTTGTCATCTTCTCAGCTTTTTGAGCTTCATTTTCTTTAAGCAAACGCAATGCTCTAGCCATAGCAGCAATCGCTGGGGTATTTTCAGTACCACTTCTTAGATTCTTTTCTTGGCCGCCACCAGCCATCAATGGTTCAAGTTGTTTACCAGCTTTCATATAAATGAAGCCAATACCACGTGGCGCATGGAACTTATGACCAGAGAAAGTATAGAAATCAACACGAGGATCCATGAACTGATCTTCAATATTCTTGCCAATAGCCTGTGTGCCATCAACATGATAACTGATATTGGGATAATCATCCAAAACACGAGCCATTTCATGGATTGGTTGGATAGAACCAATTTCATTATTAACAGCCATAGTTGAAACTAGAATAGTATCATCTCTAATAGCATTCTTCAAATCTTCAGCACTGACATGGCCTGTCTTATCAACTGGCAGGTAAGTCACTTCATATCCCAATTCTTCAAGTTCATGCATTGAATTCATAACTGAAGGATGTTCAATTGATGTCGTGATGATGTGTTTACCAAATTCACGTTTCTTAAATGCGGTTCCTTTGATGATCCAATTATTACCTTCTGTACCACCACTTGTGAATACAATTTCGTATGGTTTAACTCCCATTAAACTAGCAATTTGCTTACGAGAAGTTTCTACCAATTCATAGGCTTTCAATCCTAATTTGTGCAAACTAGATGGATTACCAAAATAATTCAAACTAGCAGCATTGTATGTATCGAGAACTGATTTCTCGATTTTAGTTGTTGCACTGTTATCAAAATAAATCATATATTTTCCCACCAAAATAAAAAGGCCTTAAAGGCCTTAATTTTTTTACTATCTTATAAGATAACGCAAAATCAAAAATTATGCATTAATTGTTTCTTTTATTCTCTCAACTGAACCGGCTTCAACACGTTCCAAAGCTGCAGAAATTGTTTCAACCGCATCAGCATACTCGTAGTCGTCATCAAACAAAGAACGGGCACGACCAAGTTGATCAGTAAACTCAGCGTCCTTGTTATCATATCTGTTAGCATATTGTAATAACTTCTCAGCCAACTTGACGTTCATCTTCAAATCAGTTGTTTTTTGAACTAAATTATCCAAATCTTCTTGAGTAACAATTACCTGCTTGCTGATGTCTTCCATATTAATTTGATCAGCATCTAATTCATTATAGAGCTTCGTAATTTCATCATAGACCATATAGAAATAATCCAAGTAATCATCTGGTAACCCCTTAAGTCTAAGTTGCTCAACAATTTTCTTCTGAATCTCAAGACGTTTAGCGTACTTATCAACACTATTTCTGGCAATTCTTTCACTTGAAAGCATCTGATTAAAATTATCGTTGATTGATTTCTCACTGGATTCAATATCGTCCAATTGAGAAACAATTGATTTAAAATCTTCCTCAGCTTTAGAAAAAATGGAATCCTTATCGGCAACATTTTGAACATCTTGATCATAACGAGTTCTAATATCGTTTAGAGCCGCTAGGTTCTCATTGAACTTCTTAGTATCAGTCTCGCTTAAAATATAATTGACGCTCAACTTCTGGATTCGACTGTCTAAACGATTGTGTTGGAACTTAGCGTGATTAATATAATCCAAAACAGGTTTCTGTTGCTTCAGAACACTCTGTTTTGCATCAATTTCAATTGTCAAAACATCATACAAATGGTCAATGTTTTGACGTATTTCTTCATTAGTATTGTTTACATAATCAAAATTCAATTCACCTAATTCAGAATTTGCTAAATCCAGACTATTTTGAACTTCCTTGATCAATGCCTCAATATCTTCCTCAAAATTAAATTGCTGATTCAGAAGTTTTTGATAGACAGAATTGATCTCCTCAATTTGACCAGGGAATACTTCATTTAATTCATGATGAAGTGGTTCAATCACCTTCAACTGATCAGTAATCAAACCAAGCTTAATCTTAACGTCATCCAAATACTGACTGGCCTCAATATGATCGCCCTTTTCAGTCAATTGCGTCTCTTTATCTAGTAACCCGGCTATTTCAGTAAGCTCATCCTCTAGCTTATCTGCCGCAGTTCCATAATTGAACGATTGAGTTAAGATTTCTTTGCGCAGGTCTTCGTAAGTCTGTTGAAGTGCCTCGCTTTGAGTAGCATTTAATTCATCGCTCTTAGATAATTCATCTAATGAATTAGAAATACTATCAATCTTTTCCTTCAACGAAGTAAGACTCTCATCGACCTTGCGCAACGACTTGGCTGAACTGAATACCTTAAATTGCGTATTCATATATTCTGCTCCACGGATTGCAGTCAAAATGGTGGGAACAACTTCATTTAGTTGCTTTTGATAGTCTGACTTCAAACCACTGAATTGATCACGACTAGCTCCAGCTAACTTCATATCTTCTAGTTTTCTTAATTTACCTGTTAACTTGTCTTTCTTTAATTCATCGGCACGTTCTTTATATGAATTTAAGATACCTGCGTTTTTCTTTTGCAAAAACCACATATACCATAGGAAGACTAAGACCAGTAAAATTATTCCAATAATAATTATCGACACTTTAACACCCCTAATGATGATTCAATATCATATAACTTGAATTATACCAGAGAACCACCCCACTATTTATTTTAATAGTCTTTCATAATAAAGTTTTAAATATTCAACCAAAAATTTCTTTTGACATTGCCTATCAATCACGTTACACTAGTCTTCGTGTAAAATATGCAGCAAAGAGCGGCAAGAACGTCAACAGTTACCGACATTTTGTTCAACTAGTAACCCACGGCTGCATGTGGTGAAAATTGTAGCGGCAACTGCACGAATGTTAAACTCTTGTTAATTATTTTACTCCATACAAAATTTTGGAGGAATTTATTTATGTCTAGATATACAGGACCTCGTTGGAAATTATCACGTCGTTTAGGAATCTCACTTTCAGGTACAGGTAAGGAAATCGCTCGTCGTAACTATGCTCCTGGTCAACATGGCCAAAACAATCGTCGTAAGGTTTCAGAATACGGTCAACAATTAGCTGAAAAGCAAAAGTTACGTTTCATGTATGACGTTAACGAACGTCAATTCCGTAACCTATTTAACCGTGCCGGTAAGCTTGATGGTATCCACGGTGTTAACTTGATGGTTCTTCTTGAAACACGTCTTGATAACGTTGTTTACAGATTAGGTCTAGCAAGCTCACGTCCACAAGCACGTCAACTTGTTAACCATGGTCACATCACAGTAGATGGCAAGCGCGTTGATATTCCATCATACGAAGTTCAAGTTGGTCAAAAGATCAGCCTTCGTGAAAAGTCAAAGGACTTAGCTATTGTTAAAGCTAACCTTGAAAATGTTGTTGGTCGTCCCGGTTTCGTAAACTTTGATGATAACACATTGACTGGTTCATTAGTACGTAACCCAGAACGTGACGAACTAGAACCAAATATTGATGAATCACTAGTTGTTGAATACTACAACCAAATCCTTTAATATTTTTCAAAACATTCACTTCATGTGGATGTTTTTTTATACCCAAAAACACAAAAAGAGGCTGCGAATTATTCTTTCGCAACCTCTTTATTTGCTTGAACTAGCAACTTGCTCAAAGCAACAAACTTATCAAACAATAGTTCATCATAATTCCCCTGGTTAACTATGTCCGAGTCCTTTAATAGATCATATCCGATAACAAAATCACTAGACTTCACTTTTGTATATCTTGAAACCACATCCAAATAATTATCAGAAGTCTTCATTTCAGCAATCGTATGATCATTTGACACCAGCCAACCATCACTAACAATTTGATCATTCCACGAATTGATCAATGGATAATAATCAACACGATTCCGTGCATCAGCCAACAAGCCAAACGTTATAAAATATCTATCAGGCCATAATCCGAGCTCCAAATGTGGAGTCTTTTTATAACCTTTTTTATCCATGTTAATTGCCAACCAAGTATCAGGTGGTGGATTCTTAGTTCTTCTTTGATGCTTAGCAATCTTTAAATAAAATTTTTCTTGATATTCTTGTTCAAGTTCATCAAGCAATTTATTCCCAAATATTTCAAACTTGGGATCAAGTTGTTCTCTGATAAGATCTAAGCGACCAGAAAGAGTATCATCATCAAATACGTCAAAATCATTTTTATTAAACATTTTATTCTCCCCTTTCATAATCCAAAAAATCTATTTCAATAGTTGAGCATAAGTTTGTTTCTCTACTCAACTCTCTGTTGTAGAATATACTTATTGTACTATATAGGAGGTAACATGCAAAAACCACTAGCATACCGTATGCGACCGACAAATATCGATCAAGTCGTCGGCCAGCAACATCTAGTGGGTCCAAACAAAATCATCCGCAGAATGGTTAATGCCAAAATGCTATCTTCAATGATTTTGTACGGCCCACCTGGTATCGGCAAAACAAGTATTGCCAGCGCAATTGCTGGAAGCACCAAATACGCATTTCGCAAGCTAAATGCTGCGACTGATAGTAAAAAGGATCTACAAATAGTCGCTGAAGAAGCCAAAATGAGTGGAACAGTTGTCTTATTGCTTGATGAAATACATCGGCTAGACAAGACAAAGCAAGATTTCTTATTACCATTACTGGAACGTGGATCAATAATTTTGATTGGTGCCACGACTGAGAATCCATACATCAACATAAGCCCTGCCATTCGATCTAGGGTACAAATATTTGAGTTGAAACCACTTCAACCAGATGATCTGAAACAAGCCGTTAAACGTGCACTAGCTGACAAAGAAAATGGTTTGGGTAATTATAATGTCCAATTGGACGATAACGCGCTAGAACTACTTGTAAATTCAACAAATGGTGACTTGAGAAGTATTCTTAATGGGCTTGAACTTTCAGTTCTTTCAACTGAGGAACAAGATGGTACAATACACATTGATTTAAAGGCAATTGAAGAGTCTGTTCAAAAAAAAGCCATTTCGGCAGATAAAAACGGTGATAGTCACTACGATGTCATCTCCGCATTCCAAAAATCGATTCGCGGCAGTGACCCGGACGCAGCTCTATTGTACCTAGCCCGCTTACTTGAAGCTGGAGAACTCACCACAGCCATCAGAAGGCTCTTAGTGTGCGCATATGAAGACATTGGTCTAGCTAACCCTCAAGCATGTCAACGTGCTGTACAAGCAGCTCAAGTGGCACAGATGGTTGGACTTCCCGAAGCTCGGATTCCACTGGCTAATGCCGTAATTGATTTATGTTTATGTCCCAAATCTAATTCTGGCATGTCGGCCATTGATGCAGCGCTTGAAGACGTCAGAAATGGCAAAGCCACATCTATTCCCGATGACTTAAAAGATGCACATTATAGTGGAGCTAAAAAATTAGGCCACGGTGTCGGATACAAATATCCACACAGCTATCCAAACGCTTGGGTAAGTCAACAATATCTACCCGATAATTTAATTAATAGTAAATATTATGAACCTAAGACAACTGGTAAGTACGAACAAGCTCTCAAAATGCGAATGGAACAGCTTGATCAGTTAAAAATAAAAGCAAAACGGAGTGGAAACAATAATGGCAATTAAAATTTTAATGCTAATATTCATCATTTTCTTATTAGCACTAGCATTCAATTTATGGTCACACAGAAACAGAAAGTTCCTGATTTACTCACCAAATGAAAACTTAAACTTGAAAACTATTATGATAATTACAGCTGTCCTTTTACTATTAATTTCCATTACCGGTGTCATTATCGTAATCGTAGGCTCTAAAGAAAGCAATTTCATTACCCTTATACTGGGAAGTGTGGTTGCAGCCGGATTTTCAATTTATTTAGCAAATATTGGCAGATGACTGTATTTATATCATTCAATCAACTAAAATAAAGATGTAGATAAAGAATAATCAACGGGGTGATAATATGTTACAACAATACAAAAACATTCTCGTACCAATCGACGGCTCATTTGAGGCAGAACTTGCATTTAAAAAAGCAGTTGAAGTTGCAAAAAGAAATAAGGCCGCAGTTCATCTATTGCATGTAATTGATACACGTGCATTTCAAAATGTATCAAGCTTTGATTCAACTATGGTTGAACAAATTACTGAAAAAGCTAAGGAAACAGTTAAGAGTTATGTTCAAACTGCCAAAGATGCAGGTTTAACTGACATTGACTACAGCATTGAATATGGTGCACCAAAGGCAATCATTGCTACCGACTTCCCTAAGAAGTTAGATGTAGACTTGATTATGATTGGTGCTACTGGTCTTAACGCTATGGAAAGATTGCTTATTGGTTCAGTTACCGAATACGTAACAAGAACAGCCGCATGTGACGTTCTTGTAGTAAGAACTGACCTTGATAACAAATCAATTCAAAAACCACGCAAAAAATAATAATATTATTAAAAAAAAGTGAGCTGATTTTAATTAATCAGCTCACTTTTTTTATTTCGTGAATTGTAAAATTAATCCGAACACCTAATCAAAAAAAAATACCCATAGTAAATGTTTTACAATGGTAGTGACTAAACAGACCATGAAAGAAGACATTTACTATGAGCATATCTACTTTAACACAGTATCACCGTGGTGCCA
>NZ_RHOO01000009.1 GCF_003946555.1 Companilactobacillus hulinensis
GTCTACTTCACTCATCCATATACATCCAGTGAGCGAGGAACCAATGAGGTTCACAACCGCATGGTACGAAGAGATTTTCCAAAGGGAATCTCTCTCGATTTGGCAACCCCTTCGGAGGTTGCACAAACAGAAGATAAACTAAACAATATGCCTCGTAAAAATACTGGGTATCAGACACCGGCTGAGCTATTCAATGAAGAATGTGCTTAATTACTTAACTCCATTAACTGAAATCCCCTTGGTATCAGTATTTTAAAAAGTGGCTAACTTGTTCTTGCAATTTGCGCTTGTTAAATTAATAGACGTGGTTTAATATTTTTAACAGTGTGTTTACAATAAATTACGTTGGAGTTTTGTATGAAGGAAACAAAAAAAGGTAGCATTAAGGGCTTGCTACCGCTAGTTGTATTTTTGATCTTGTATGCCTGGACGGGAATTGTTTCAGGTAAATTTGATAGTATGCCATTGTTGGTGGGAATGATTATTGCGTCAATCGTTTCATTCATGATTTCTCCGCCGAAAGGTACTAAGAAACTATCATTTGCGAATAAAGTCATGACTTTTTGTAAGGGTGGCGGTGAACCAACTCTGATTATGATGGTCGTGATTTTTATCTTAGCGGGAGCCTTTCAAGGTGTGGCCTCTAAGATGCATGCTGTATCTTCAGTTACTAACTTAGGATTAAGTATTTTGCCATCAAATATGATTTTACCGGGAATCTTTGTTATCGGTTGTATCTTGAGCTTTGCGATGGGGACCTCGATGGGGACGATTACAGCGTTGATGCCGGTTGCTGTTGGTGTTGCGACCAAGACCGGCGTTAATCCTGCTTTGATGGCAGGAATTGTTGTTGGAAGTGCGATGTTTGGAGATAATATGTCGTTTATTTCAGCGACAGCCATTGCTTCCGTTCAAACTCAAGGGGTTGAACAGATAGAAAAATTTCGACTAAATATCATTACTTATATTCCAGCACTTATAATCAACGTAATATTGTTGGCGTTATATCCTATTAAAACAGTTGTTTTGACCGGCTCATACAATTGGAATTTTGTTGATTTGATACCGTATATTTTGGTTATTGTATTATCCTTAGTTGGATTGAACGTTATGCCAGTTATGCTAGTCGGTATTTTGTCGGGGGTAGTTATTGGTGTGATTCACCAGGACTTTGATCTGATTGGTTCGATGCTGTACATTCAAGATGGGATGGCCGGCATGGAAGATATTGCTATGATTTCGATTGTAGTTGGTGGTTTGGTTGAAATTATGAAGTATCTCGGTGGAATCCAGTGGTTGATGGATACTTTGGGTAAACAAACTAAGTCCAAACATGGCGCTGAGTTCTCGATTGGTGCATTAGTAACCTTGCTGTGTGTTGCCACGACCAATAATACAATTGCAATTATCACCGTTGCCCCTTTGGCAACTGAAATAGGTCGTAAATTCAAATTATCTCGTGCACGAGTTTCGACACTGTTGTCGATGTTTGCGACACATGTTCAAGGGCTTATTCCCTACGCTGGACAATTACTGGTTGCCGGTGGGATGGCTAAAGTTTCACCGATAGCTGTTGTTCCATGGGTTTGGTACTGTTACTTGATGATTATAATGAGTTTGTTGTTTGTCTTTTTGAACTTTCCGAAGGTTAAGGTTACTTCTGAAAGTGGTTATG
Organism: Companilactobacillus hulinensis; assembly: GCF_003946555.1. Taxonomy (GTDB): domain Bacteria; phylum Bacillota; class Bacilli; order Lactobacillales; family Lactobacillaceae; genus Companilactobacillus; species Companilactobacillus hulinensis. The sequence goes on from NZ_RHOO01000009.1 coordinate 1,676, forward strand.
ATCATTTTGAGGTTGAAGAGGAATAAGAGAGCGTGATAAAACACGTTTAACTTTCGAGCATTAAGGCAAATAGGGGCTGTAATCCGATTTTGGATTACAGCCCCTATTTGATTTAAGCGGAAAAAGTTGTGTTTTTTCACGCGTTTACGCTGCAAGTTAACTGAATTCTATAGTTACGTCACAGTTCATTCTACTTTTCATAAGAAGCAATTGAATCAAACAAATACTTAACAAATGCCTCACGGTCAACATCTTCCAATACTTTGATGTTGTTATGTTCTTCCGCATAAATCCTACGGTCAGGATAAGTCATGCCACGGAATTGATCATCAGATAGTGAGACATCAATGGAATAATTAGTACTCTTAGTAAATAATTCTGGTGCGATCAAGCTCATAACGGCACATGCATCATGAACGGGAATCTTTGTCATACCTTTAGCAAGTTCAGCGGATGAATAGAATCCAAGGATTGAACTTGCCATGACGCCGACTTTGCCGAGATCTTTAATATGTTTGATCTCGTCCATCTTCATATAAGCTTTGTCCTCAGTTAGATTCAAGCCAGATAAGGTGATTGGTAATCCAGAATCGAAAACAATTTTCATAGCTTCAGGATCGACGTAAGCGTTGAATTCTGCGGCAGTTGTGATGTTACCTTGCAATGTTGAACCACCCATGATGTAGATGTGTTCGATGTTTCCCATTACTTCAGGAAAAGTCTTCAGTAACAATGCAATATTAGTTAATGGGGCAGTTGCGACAATGTTCACTTTTTCGTCACAATTAGAAATCTTGTTGTACATGAATGTAACGGCGTTATGGCTTGCCAAAGGATATTCAGAACTCTCTTCAGGGAAGTCGTAACCGTCCATACCGGTTTTACCGTGAATTTCACCGGCAGTTTCGATTTCTTTAACTAATGGTTCAGCTTGTCCAGATGCTAATTCGGTGTTGGCATCTAGAAATGTTAGTAGTTTTTTAGCATTAGCGGTAACTTTTTCGAGTCGAACATTACCACCAACAGTTGTTACACCAATCAAATCAGCCTTTTCAGGATGTGCCAATAGAACTGTCAAAGCAATTGCGTCATCGATTCCAGGATCACAATCCATAATTACTTTAGTCATTAAATAAGTACCTCACTTTTTGTCTGTTTTGAGTTTTTCAGGTAGTTTCTGTAGGGCACGAGTGAATCCTAATCGTTCGAATGCCCCTAAACTTGAAAGGATCTTTTGGTCATTTTCTTTCATAAATTGATCAATAGCACCTTTTAATTCCGTTGATTTGGGAAGGAGAATGATTTTCTTTAGTCGTGAATCACTAGAAACTTGTACACGTTTAATGAGATCTTTCTTTTCCATATTCTTGAGAATATTAGTTGCGGTCGAACGGCGAATGTTGAATTCAGCCTCAACGTCCTTTTGAAAAATATCTTTTTTTTCTGGCAAACTAGTCAAAAAGTCTATTATTTGCACTTGCGTACCAGTTAGATTATATTTAGACGCGAAATCATTGATACTGCGTGATATTTCATTTGAAGCGACCTTGATCAGATGGGCCACATTACTTGTCATGATAAGCCTCCCTTGAGACAATGTATTACATTCAAATTATAGCATGTGGAAATGATGAATTGTGGAAAGGACGGACAAAGATGGAATTAAATGATGAATGGTTCAAGCAACTAGACATAGGGAATGTCGTAGATTGGAAGAGTGTTTCCGGAGGAGATATCAATCAGAGTTTTGAACTCACGACTGAAGATTCCAAGTATTTTTTGAAAGTACAACCAGATAATGACGGCAGCTTCTTCAATCACGAAGTTGAAGGACTGGAGCTTATCGGATCCGTCGTTAATACTCCTAAGCCAGTTAAATCCGGAACCGTTGATGGAAATGGTTATTTGCTAACTAATTATCTTGAATTTGGTGAAGGATATGATGGTGATCTTGGTAAGATGGTCGCCAAGATGCATAAGAAACATAATGATAAGTTCGGGTTAGATCATAATATTTTGAATGCTAAGAATCCCAAAATCAACACGTGGCAAGACGATTGGGGAGTATTCTTCGTCAAGCAACGTCTAGAAGTGTTGGTCAATGAAGTTAAACATAAGCGCTATTGGAATCAGTACCGCGAAGATTTGATGGTGCAATTGGAAGAGAAAATTTTGGATTTCTATTCACAACACAAAGTTGAGCCAAGCCTATTGCACGGTGATTTGTGGAACGGAAATGTTGGTTATGAAGCAGATGGATCACCAATTCTGTTCGACCCAGATGTGTTCTATGGTAATCGTGAAATGGATATTGCCATGACATTGTTATTTGGTGGCTTTGGTCGTGAATTCTATGAAGAATACGCTAAGGAGTATCCACTTGAACTTGGTTGGGAGAAACGGATACCTTGGTACCAGACTTATTATTTGTTGGCACATTTGAATTTGTTTGGTGAAGGATACGGTACTAGTTTGGAAGGTGCTATGCGTAAGGGGATTGAGTATTAGATTTGTTTTGAAAAAGAGAGCTACTTCTTTGTTTGTTTATTAGAATAGAGAGGTAGTTCTTTTTTGATGCGTAATTTACTAATAGGTAGTTCTGGGGAGGTCGGTCAATTGGTTTTAAATATTAATGATGATTTAAGAGGTCTATTGTTAGCAGCTAATTTAGGTCGAAGTCGAGATCATCCATTTGCTGGGTGGAATATCTTGAATATTTTGTACAGTAATCGGGATAGCATAAATATCCCTCAAACACTTGGCTTCATTGTTGAAAGATATAATGCCGATTATTTAGATAACAAAATAGAGGAGAATCAGATAACTGATGCAGTTTTGAAAAATGTTTTAGGTATATTGGTCGAAGAGGCCAAGTTTATCGAAGTTTTACCTCGTAAGGTACGTGTTCGTATGGCTAGTGGAAATTACCATATGCAACAGGCTTCAGTATATCGAATTACCAGTAGAGGGATTGAATACTTAGCCATGATTCCCAAAATACTAGACGCTGAAAGTACCGTGACCGCCAATACGGCTCGAATCAAGGAATTCCAAGAATTGATTTCAAAGCTGAATCAGCCATATCCTGACACATCTAATACTCAATTGTTCAATGATTTCAATAATATGGTTTCGGCGTACTCTGATGTGATGAAGGGTATGCATAAACTCAGTCAGGATCTGGATGAAGTTGCTAATGACTTAGCGTTTAATCACGGTGGAGAATTGGCAGAGCACCTTAATGAGATGCTTCAACAAAGAGCAATGCCAGCGTATAAGCAATTATTATCTCAAATGTCTCTTATTCAAAAACTAAGTAAGAGCAAAAGCCTTCCGGATCAAGTTGCAAGAAGTAGGTATGGTTCTGATAGTCTAGAAGTAGATCAGGCTGTTAATAATCAGATGAAGCTAGCGCTGAATACGCAAAGAGATAAAAAGTATGTTTATAATCAGTTACAAATATTAGCAGCTAGTTTTGATCCAACCACTACGGCAATCGATAGTAGTTATGATTCAATTTTTCTTATTTATACCACAGTGATGAGTGCCATTCAGTTATTGAGCACTGAATATGATCACATAAATCGGCAAACTGTAGATATTAAGGAGTTAACAACACAGATTGATCAACTGTTGACACATTATCAAGATATCTCGGTACCCAAACAGATTCCAAGACATTTAGCTCAGGATCGATTGGTGGCTAATCCCGCGGATTTATTAGAGGCTGATAAATTGGGACCAGCAGTCTATCAAGCTGATGCTGTGAATAGACGTGTTGCCACTTCGGCGGATAATCCAATTATTGCTGATAACGATGTTGTTAAGGAGAATGGACGTGATGCATTGAAGGAATTTAAGCAATTAACAATGGTTAATTCAAGTACCGGTCGTGTTGACCATGATCTGAAATTGACTTCAATTATTGCACGTGATGAAATCATGCGTTTGTATAGTGCTACTGGATATAATAATTACAAGAGTTTTGCCCCCTTTGGTAGACCAATTCAAGAAGTAACAGCAATTCCTACTACGGGGCCAATTTGGTTACACTGTCAAACGGAAGAATATAGTGTTCGTTTACCAAGTGGATTCAATTTTGTATTTAAGAAATGAGGTCAAAAATGGCAACGAAGTTATTTAATAGCGAACGTTTAATTATTAATCAATTAATTGATACAGGTATATTCGCAAATAGTATGAAAAGTATCTCAAAAGAAATGGCTGAGGCAACTGAATCTTTAAAAAAGACCGTTGTCCAACAAAAAGTTAATAATTATCTACATGGTCTAATAGGAATCTATCCGGAGAGTATCCAAGAGAATTTGTTATTGCTGATTGGTTCAGAGTTTGAATCTCCCGAAACGGTTCATGTATTGTTGGCAACTTTGAAGGCTGTGATCAACCTGCCAGAATTGCAAGATGAAAGAACTGATCGGGATGTTTTGACCCAGACAATCGTTAGACAGGTTCATAGTGAGGTTACAGATTTGGATGAAAGGGAAATTCATAGATTGATCACTACATTATTTGTAGATAGATTCAAATTGTTTACCGTAGATCACCCAGAATTCATTGATAGTGAACATAATCAAGAAATTTCAGAATACTGGAATGTTGATCCTAATTTTAATTTGATTGCACAAGGAATTGTCGACCAGTTGACTAGCAAGAACAATATTGTCCTGAACGACACACAAAGAGTTAATCGTGCTCTACTAATACATAGATATATCAGCGCCAAAAGATCGCCATATTTGTGGGATATCTTGTTGAATAAAAAGGATAAGATTGCTGAGCAATGGGATAATTTAGATCGATTTTATTTGGAATGTGGTGATGGTTATGCTTTGTTGCTAGATAAGAAGAGACAGCAGGTCAAATCAAAGCCTGCGGTAGTGGCAATTGAAGTGGCTCATAGAATTCATTCAGGTATTTCAGAATCAGAATTGAATCAGGAAATCAAAGTAATTTCAAAAGAGTTCTTTCCGAATAGTAATATTGGTTTGAGTCTTGTTAAAGACGCATTAAATGATTTTGGGTTAATTAATATCAGGAATGGTTTTGTTTTTCCGACACCAATAATTGCACGGTTTGTATCCAAAAAACAGTCAGTTGAGGAGCATTAAGTATGGATAGAGATATATTAACACCAGTTAGTTTTCATTTAAGAAATTTTAATAATTATCAAAGCTTGGATATGCCGGCGTCAACAAATGGTAATTTGACGTTAATCGGTGAGAATACAGCCGGTAAGACGACATTAGCCAATTGCTTCTTCCCAATGTTGATAGATGGATCCATTGCTACGCCATCGTTTAATCCGGCTAAAGGAACAAAAGGGTTGGGTAAATCCACTACTCGTAACAGTTCTAATGATTCTCGTACGTTTGAAGGGATGTTGCTTGGTTGGGGCAGTGGTTCTATGAAAGTTAGAACTGGTTATAGCTACATGTTGATGAGCTCACCATCTAGGCAAGTCATTGTAGGAATAGGTGCACATCGAGCTGCTGGTGAAAATAAGAAGCCAACATGGTGGTTTGTGGCAATTAGCAAGAATACGAAAGATAAGTTAAATATAAAAACAACCGATAAGTCGGGAATAAGTCTCGAAAAGGACGAATTCATTGAAGCAAATGAGAACATCAATGCTGATTTTGAAGTTTTTTCAAACGTAAGTGAGTTTCAAAACTGTGTATCTGAAAAAGTTTATGGATTCGTTGATACGAAAAATTTGAATCAGTTGGCAATCACCTATAGACTTCTGGCATCACCAATACTAACTGCTGGTAATGCAAGTATCACGCCAATTCTTGAGGCAATGAAGAACGCTCAAGAAGGTATTGATAACCAGATGATCGATTCAGTTGCCTTCTCACAACGAGAGGTTAACAAGAAAAATTTGACTTTTGAGCGCTTGTCTCGAGCAGAAGAACGATTAAATAGAATTAAGACAGAAATATTTTGGAGAAACTTGAATCATTTGAATGATATAACTCTTGAACCATATTCAAAAAAGAATCGCGAATTAAGTTCTCAAGAGAGTCTTAGAGATAATAATCAGCGTAAATTATCTGAACAAATTGAGCAGCTTGAAAAAATTCATCCATTGTTAGAACAGGCAAAAATGGATGTTCAAAATCTTCAGGAAAAGATGGCTAGACAGCGAAATATTGAGGATCAGCGCAATATTAAGCAGGATATGGTGGCTTTCCTAACGAAACAACTAGCTAATTATGAAAACTTAGAGGCGGAATATAAACAGCAACAAGTGGAGTTGCAAAATGTTCAACAGGAACTTGATCAATTAAATAAGAATGCTGAAAACGTTAATCGACAAATTATTCCGTTAAAAGATAGTGTTAGTGCAGCTGCAGCTGATTTGAGTAGTTTAAAGGAACTTATTAAAGACAAAGAAACATCAGAATTGATTTCATCTATGGAAGACTATTTACGAAAAACAAAAACGCTGATTACAAAATATAAAAATATCGAAAAAAGTCAAAGCCGATTGACTGCTGATATCGAGATAGTCTCTGAAATCCGTGAAAACATGGATGGAAAGATTGATTTACGTGTAACTAGTTTGATGTCTGGTAAAGTCAGAGCAGGCTTGCATCAAGACAATATGGACGTCCATAATGCTGGTGCGGCAAAGATGAACATTCATTATACGGAATTAGAACAGAAGAGATTGAATTTGTTAGCAACACATTCGGATCTTCAGAGTTTCCTGGATAGAAAAGATTTATTGGCAGATTTGTCAGATACGTTGGATAAATTAAGACAATTGCAAGGGATCATGAATGATATTCAATCTAAAACAGTTCGAGTAACTGATAAATTTCAATTTGCTAAGAATGCTAAAGATGAGTCAGGACGCAAACTGCAAGATGATTATCAAGACTTTGAAGTAGCTGATCAGAAGAAGAAAATTAATGAATTGCAAAAACAAATCAACGAGTTAGTAATTGATAATGAACTAGAAAAGAAAATAACTGAGGCCAATAATAAACAAGCGCAGTACCAACGCTCTGAAGATGAATTTAATAAGGATAAAATAGAAACACAAACTGATATCAATAATTTGAATCAAAAGATTGCAGAACTGCATTTGACCTTAGAAGAGTTAGCTACACGGACGGAAAGCAATCTTAAAACCTTAGCTCCATATATGATCAAAGGTTATGAGCTTGATAAGATTACTGAAACATTGAAATTCGTGGATCAAAATCGTAATCAAATCAAAAATCATAGCTTTGGTGATTTATCTGATAAGATTGGCTACAATATTCGTCATAGTGATGTAGACGGCAAGCCTGATCGTTATGCGTTAGATGCAATTTTTGAGGAGCGTGGACATGCCATGATCGCCAGTTCAATGAGGCAACAACGCTCAATCGATAAAAACGATTTAAGAGTTGTGTCATTTGATATAAACGAAGCTCAGAAATTAATATCAGAGGACAAAGAAGCTGTTTCCAAATCATTGGAACAACTTAATACCGGTAATGAGGCAGCACAGTTAACTTATATGGGAGCCGCAACGCATCAGATTTCAGAACAATATGATTTGGTCGACGAATACAATCAAATTTTGGCTCATGGAGTTCGTCAATCGCAGGGTATTCAATTAAAGGTATCTTTGCATCCAGTGAATGTTGATGAACAGGTTATTGAGGAAGCACGGAACAGCGACTTGACTAAAAGACCAGCATTATTGAAAGAGGTTCAGAAGCGTTTGGAGAGATTGGCAAATGATATCAATATTGCTGAAGATGATGATCAGTTTATGGAAGCGGCACACCAGTTGTTAGATATCCGTCAGTGGTCATAATTCCAAGTGTGGATACATCGTAAACAAGCCGCAGATGGTGAATTTGAATTAGTTGATGATAACTTTGTTCAATCTGGTGGATCTGGAGCAGAGAAGGCACAAGCTATGGTTTTGCCATTATTGTTGGTTCCTAAGATGTTTTTACAGAGATCAAAGAAAGTTGATTCACCACACATGGTGATGTTTGACGAATTCGCTGATAAATTGGATCCTGATACAGCTAAATCATTTGCTAGAACAATTGATAACTTTGGATTTAGCTTTATTGCAACAATGCCAAGTGGCGCACAAAATAAAATTTTGGCAGACGGAGTTGAAAACATTGCATATGATGTAATTGCTCCAAAGAATAGAAATGATGGTAAGTTCCATAACAATACTGTTCGTGAAGCCATGATCTGGCGAGAGGAATAAGATGAGTCGCTATACTGAAATGTACAAGAATGAATCAGGTAATAAATTACCTGAAAATGCTGAAAAGTTAGATGTTCTATTTGACAAGATCAATGCTGGTATTCAGTTGCCACCTCGTGGACAACAAGCAGTGGATCTGGGATTCACAGCACATACTCTGAACGATTCTAAAGAGAATCCAGTAATTTATAAGTATTATCAGTGGATCTTGAAACATTTTTTTGATGATAAAAGAATTGATGAATTAACTTCGCAATTGATAGGAACATCATTTATTAGTGCTAATATTTTTCAAACGAATCTTCCACAGCCAGTGACACTGAATCCTTGGCAAGTTGACTTTATGTCGAATATTCCTTTTATGAATCAAAAAGCTATTATTGTAGAAAATAATGGAGTATTTATTTGGCTGCATAAACTTCATCCTCAATGGCCACTGATTAACCAATCAGGGAACGACTTCAATGAATCATACAATAAGTTATTGAAATATTTAGCTGATAAAAATTTGAAAATGACTTATTTGGGAGATTTAGACAGTGAGGGAATTCGCATTGCTGACAGAGTATCTAAAATAGTAGATCAGGATTTGTTTTCTATTCAAACACCAGAACGAGTTGTTGACTGGCTTATGAGGTTTGGTAAGGAAGATATCCATAGAACTGAAGGAGCACTTGTTGAAAATAAGATTTTAAAAGAAGAAATGACATCGATTTATGTGTTTAAAAGATTTGTTGAACAGGAACAGCTGATTGGTGAATATGAACCTTTAATTGAGCAGTGGCTAAAAAACATATCTGTGGATTAGAACCAATAAATGACACCATAAATATAATTATCACTTTTATGTCTACCTTAATTTTTACGAGAAGCTATTTTTGTAATAAATAGTGTTCTAAACTATAGTGAGAACGTAAAGAAAAAGTAGGGGGATACAGAGAATGACAAGAGTATTGGTACTTGGTGCTAACGGAAAGATTGCCCGTCGAGCAACACAAATATATTTGGATTCAACTAATAATAGCTTGAGATTGTATTTGAGAAATCCCGCAAGATTACGTGATATTGATAATAGATTGGTTGAAATTGTTGGTGGAGATACTACTGATGAGGATACATTGGTCGAGTCAATGAAAGACGTTGATGTTGTTTATGCCAACTTAGCTGGTAGCAATATCAAAGAACAAGCCGAAACAATCGTTGAAGCAATGCATGCAACCGGATTGAAACGCTTGATCTGGATTTCAACATTAGGTATTTATGATGAAGTACCTGGCAAGTTCGGTGAATGGAATAATAAGACACTTGGCAGCTACATTACAAACTATGCTTCAGCCGCAAAAGTTATTGAAGATTCAGATTTGGAATACACAATTATTCGTCCAGCTTGGTTAACTGATAAGGACGAAGTGGATTATGAGACTACTCAAAAAGGTGAAGCCTTCAAGGGTACAGAAGTTTCACGTAAGTCTGTTGCTCAATTAGTTGTTGATATTACACAAGCACCTGACAAGTTTAACCGCGAGTCAATTGGTGTTGATAAACCTGGTACTGATGGGGATAAACCTGCTTGGTATTAGTTGATGTAGAAGTTTGATTGAAGCATGTCCTTTTGGATGTGCTTTTTTTAATTGCAGCTTATTGTCCCATTATAACTAATACTGTCCCAAACGTGATATAATGTGACCAATGTAAGGAGGAATTGGTATGAAAAAAGAAGATGTACTCAATTTAATCAAATATCACTATGAAGATAAAAATCGAGAATTTAAAGATCAAGCTATAACTATTGCTAGAGATTTTGATAGATCAGGTGAGTCACAACTTGCACAATATATTATGGGTTTGTTGTCACAATCAGATAGATTTGTTCCTCAGATTAATGATATTAGTGAAAACCTTACACTTATTGAAACAAATACTGATGCACTACCACTTCCTACGACAATATCTAATGATCTAAAGGGAATAATAAATGCAGTTAATCATAATATTGGTATTAATAAATTTTTGTTTGCTGGATCTCCAGGAACTGGGAAAACAGAAAGTGCAAAACAGATAACAAGATTATTGGGTCGAAAGCTATTGATGGTTAATTTTAGTGATTTGGTGGATAGCAAATTAGGCCAAACGTCTAAAAATTTAAATTCATTATTTAAATCAATTAATGGTATGCCCTTTTTGAATCAGTATGTATTTTTATTTGATGAAATTGATGCAATAGCATTAGATAGGATAAATCAAAATGATATTAGAGAAATGGGACGAGTTACTTCTACTTTTTTGAAATCATTAGACACCCTTAATCCTGAGGTAGTAATGATTGCAACTACTAATTTATTTGATGAGTTGGATAAAGCATTAGTTCGTCGATTTGATGCAACTATAAATTTTGATAGATATACTGATCAAGATCTGTTAGAGGTCTCTGAAAGTATTTTAAATGATTATTTGAAACAGTTTAAAGGTGTGACTAGAGATACGAGGTTATTTAAAAAAATAATGAAGAGTAATACTAGTAAATTACTTCCAGGAGATTTAAAAAATCTAATAAGAACTTCATTGGCCTTTAGTGATCCTGATGATCCCAATGACTATTTAAAACGTTTATTGAAGGGGATTCATAGCGGAAAATCACTAAACATTGAAGAATTATATAAGTTGGGATTTACGGTTAGAGAAATAGAGGTTTTAACGGGAATTTCAAAAAGCAGTGTTTCCAGAGAATTGAGTGAGGGTAAATCATGAATAATGTACTAACACTAAATGGGAAAAGATTCATGCAGCGAAACAGAACTGCGAATCGTATGTCAATGTCAGTGCCTAGGGATGCGAAAGTTAATTATTCAAAGTTAGTTAATATACATAATTCATTATTGAAGGTTCAGAATTTTTGGAACGACAATAATCTTATCGATGGTGTATTAATTAGTGCTTACTACAATAGAATAGTAGCGAAGAGTAATAGAATTAATGGATATTTGAAAATCGATAGTAAAAATACATCAAATGATTCAATTGTAGGGGCAAAGTTCAATAAAGATAAAAATCAACATATAATTACACATTACGTAGCCAAAAATACCTTAGAAAATACAATAAAGAATTCTGAAAATGTTTTAAAAGTATTCAAGTTATTTTTTTCAGATGTAGTAATAAATAAAGAATTGTTTGATACTACTGCTACTTTTGACTCTATTCCATATGAAAAATACGACATTTCTAAAACTACATTTAAACAATATATTCGGGATGCTTGTTTTGTTGATAACTTTGGAATAGAAAAAATTGATATTAAGAATATTCAAAATTCCATTATTACTTTTTATGATATTGGTGTGGATGTAAGCAAACTGTTGAGTAAAATTGGTATCAATATTACTACGGAAAGTATCTTAAATAGTACGACTGTATTACTGGATGACAGGAATGTAAACTTGCTTTTGGGTAGAGCTCCATATTTGATTTCTATGGCGGTTGAGGATTTTTCAAAACTATCACATGATGATTTTGAAAAATCTATAGAAGATATAAATACTGCTATACCATCTCCTACCAATGAGCCAATTGTTGGTGTTATTGATACACTTTTTGAACAAAATGTGTACTTTGGAGAATGGGTGGATTATCACGATATGATATCTGAGAATATTCCCAAAGAATCTAGCGATTACGAACATGGGACGGCAGTCACATCCTTGATTGTTGATGGCCCCAATTTAAATAAGAATTTGGATGATGGATGTGGGAGATTTAGAGTACGCCATTTTGGAGTTTCTTTACATTCAGGATTCAATTCATTTTCAATTATTAAACAAATTCAAGAAATTGTATCTCAGAATACTGATATTAAAGTATGGAATTTATCGTTGGGTTCTTCCGATGAGGTTAGATCAAACTTTATTTCAGCAGAAGCTGCAGTTCTAGATGATATTCAGTTTGAATATGATGTAATATTTGTTATAGCTGGTACTAATTTTAAGATGGTAAATAATCACAGGAAGAAAATTGGAGCTCCAGCAGATTCGTTGAATTCAATAATAGTTAACTCTGTTGATTTTAATAATAATCCGGTAGATTTTTCAAGAAAAGGAATCGTCTTATCGTTTTTCATAAAACCAGATGTCTCATATTATGGAGGAGGTAATGGCGATTTTATTAATGTTTGTAAGCCTTTGGGAGCTGAACAGGTAGCCGGAACAAGTTTTGCTGCACCCTTTATTAGTAGAAAACTAGCTTATTTAATTTATATTATGGGTTTAAGTAAAGAGGCTGCGAAGGCTTTAATAATTGATTCAGCTATTGGTTGGAATGATAAAAAAAGTTTTGAGGAACAAACATTACTGGGTAACGGTATTGTTCCAATAAAAATTAATGATATTTTATCAACCAAGGATGACGAAATAAAATTTATTGTGACAGATATATCCGAAAAATATGATTCATATAACTATGATTTCCCTGTACCGATATTTAAAAATGAATTTCCATATGTTGCAAAAGCCACAATGTGCTATTTTCCCAAATGTTCTAGGAATCAGGGAGTCGACTATACTAATACTGAACTAAATTTAACATTTGGTAGATTAAAAGAGGACGGGATTGAACCAATAAACAAGGACAAGCAAAATGATGATGATGCTCCCGGTTACATAAGGGAAAATTCTGCTCGTGCGATATATAGAAAATGGGATAACGTTAAACATATTGCAGAGACGTTTACACCAAGAAAAAGATCCAAACCCATTGTGAATAAATCAAATCCACAGTGGGGGATGAGTGTCAAAACGATAGAGCGTTTGAAAAAAAGAGATGGTCAAGGAGTAAGATTTGGGGTTGTGGTTACTCTAAAGGAACTAAATGGCGTCAATAGAATTGATGATTTTATAAATCAAGCTCAATTGAGAGGTTGGTTGGTTAATCAAATTCAAATTGATACGCAAATCAAGCTATATAATAGTTTAAGTGAAGATATAACATTTGATTAATATTGTAAGTTAATAAAAGCAGTTGTCGGAATTTTTTTCGACAACTGCTTTTATTTTTGTATTATTTCTCTGTATCGTAAATTACGAGTTTTTTTATTTTGTAAGCCCATTTAAAATAATACTCTTTTTTAAAATGTTTAAACAAAATACTATTTACAATTGTTATACTTATTTGGCTAGATTAAATTAAATACCTTAAAAAATTTAAAATTTCGACTCAATGGATTGATATAATTATAGATGACAGAAAATGACTTTAGAGGTGACAATTTAATGGCAAAATATAGTGCAGGATTAGTCTCAAGATCCTTTTGGTATAATGAATTTTCTCAATATATTGATTTGATAAATAGTGGTAAAAGTTTTGATGATATTAAAGCTATGTCTGTAGAGGATAATTATTTTAAACAAAGCTCTAAGGACAGATCTATACGTATGTATCAAACTATTAAAATGAGGATAGATACTTTAGATAAGAGTTATCTTGAATTATTTCCATCTTTAAATATGTCGAATCAAAAGATAGTTAATTTAGTTTCAATAATGAACATGGACAAGCTATTCAGTGAGTTTATGTATGAATCGTTCAGAGATGAATTACTATTAGGAGACTCTAAACTTTATGATTATGAAGTTCAATCATTCTTTGATCGCAAGCAGGCAGAAAGTGATCAAGTTGCTGGTTGGACAGATGAAACAGTATTAAGGCTTGCAGGATCATATTTATCCTTTTTAAGAGAGGCTGGGCTTCTTGAAGACAAGGGTGAGTACGACGATGTGATACGGCCTTTAATAGATATTAGATTACAGGATGTTATGAGAGATCAAAATGCAAATGTAGCTCTAGCATCATTATTGGGGAGATAAGATGACTGATACTAATACAAAATTAGAACATTTAAGAGATAAGATTAAAAATAGTGACTTCCAACATAGTAGAGGATTATCTAATGAAGTTTCTTATTATATATTGGCATATGATCCTAAAGATGAACCAACTGTTTCTGAAGATATAATTAATATGAAGGATCAATTAAACAAAGAAACGGTGGGCGTTGATATTATTGAATTCAATGTTTATAAGATCATGTGGGAACTTATTGATGATATGGGAATTCATGATGCAGTCATTGATATGGAATCTGAAGATGGAATTGATTATTTGGCTGAGCAATTGAATAATGCTTTTGAAATGACTAATTCTGACAACAAATTTGTAAAATATATGGAAGCTAAATTAAATGGTAAAACCGATGTCGTAGTTTTTGTAACAGGAATTGGCCAAATCTATCCATTGATTAGAGCACATAAAATTTTGAATACTATGCATCAGATTATAAGTGATATTCCGGTGGTACTATTTTATCCGGGTAAGTACGACGGCCTCAGCTTAAGCATGTTTGGCGAAGCAAAAGAAGATAATTATTATCGTGCATTTCAAATTAACTAAATATAGAGGAATTAGCAATGCAAATTAAAGACGTATTTTCGAAACCGATTAATCGTAATATCAAAGGTGTTATTACAATTGGTGATGATCAAGATGCTAACATCAAACAGGAACTTGAAGAATATGTTGTTACCAGAGAATTGGAAACACATTTTAGAAAGTTTTTTGGTGCATATTCCAAGAGTATCAATAATGACACTACTAATATGGGAGTTTGGATTTCAGGTTTCTTTGGATCTGGTAAGTCTCACTTCTTGAAGATTCTGTCTTATCTACTAGAGAATCGAGAAGTTGATGGTAAACGTGCGATTGATTATTTCTTGGATGATAGCAAGATTAAAGATCAAATGACGATTAATGATATGGAATTAGCTACGACAGTTCCTAATGACGTCATGCTATTTAATATTGATTCAAAAGCTAAGGATAGAAATAAATCCGAAAAAGAAGCAATTTTAAATGTATTTTTACAAGTGTTTAATGAGCAACAAGGATTTACTGGAACTAACTTTTGGATTGCGGATATGGAACGTAAGTTACTTGAAGATAGCCCTGAAGAATATGAGGCATTCAAGAGTAAGTTCAAGGAAATAAAGGGGACAGACTGGATTGAAGCTAGAAATAGTTTTGCCTTTAATCTTGGTGCAATTAAAAAGACACTTATTGAAATTGGCTATATGAATGAAGAAGATGCCTCAGGATTAATTGATCAAGTTAAAACTGTATATCCTATCAGTGTCGAGAGTTTTGCCAAGATGATTAATAAGCATATAGAGAAGCAGGCCGATGATTATCATATGGTATTTTTAGTTGATGAAGTTGGTCAATATGTTGGTGACAGCCCTAATAGAATGTTGAATTTGCAAAGCATTGTTGAAGATCTTGGTACTTATACACACGGTAAGGCCTGGGTTGTTGTTACCAGTCAACAAGCCATTGATGAAGTTACTGATAATTTGAAGGGACAAGACTTCTCTAAGATTCAAGGACGCTTTAACACACGTATCGCTATGTCTTCAGCCAATGTAGATGAAGTTATTAAAAAACGTTTATTGGCTAAGACTGAAGATAGTAAGACAGAATTGGAACAAGTTTATGTTAAAGATCAACACAGTATCAATAATATTTTGACGTTTGATGGGGATGTAGAACGTAAACGTTATGATAGCCCAGAGACCTTTGCTGATGTTTACCCATTTGTACCTTATCAATTCAATCTTTTACAAGATACTTTGACTGCCATTCGTGAGAATGGGTCAGATGGTAAACATTTAGCTAATGGAGAACGTTCAATGCTAGCTGTTTTCCAAGAATCAGCACAATTGTTAGAAAACCGTGAATTAGATACGATTGTTCCATTCAGTATTTTCTTTAATGGTTTGGATCAGTTCCTTGATCATACTCACTTAATTGTTATTAAACACGCAATTGATAATGATGTTATTAATCCTAACCACGAAGATAATCCATTTGCTGTTCAAGTTCTAGAAACATTATTTATGGTCAAGTATGTTTCAAATTTTGATGCTACATTGAATAACGTCGTTACTCTAATGATTGATTCCATTAATACTGATAGAACGGAATTAGAAAGCAAGGTCAAAGATGCCTTACGTGTATTAATGAATCAAGAATTAGTTGAAAAGACAACGCATGGATATGAGTTCTTAACTGATGCAGAGCAAGATATTAGTAAACAAATTAGTCGTAAGAATGTTGACTACAGTGAAATTTCCAAAGCAATTGGTGAGTATTTGACCAAAGACATTAGTAGGAATTTTGTATATCCTAAGCTCAATAAAAACTATACATTTAATTTCGATCGTTTCGTCGATGAGCAACCTATCGGACAAGTTAATAGTGCATTGAGCATTAAGTTGAATACCATGGAGGGTGACTTCAATAGGGATGAGATTCAGTTGAGAAGAATTTCATCATCACCAGATCAACCTCAGGTAATTGTTGATTTCCCTGCAGAAGGACAGTATGTTGATGATCTTAGACAAGCTTTAAAAATCCAAAAATATCTAATGGATATTAATAATCAGCCAACGGATGAACGATCAAAACGTATTATTGATTTGAAGAGTATTGAACGTAATACACTTAATGATAAAGCCCGTGATGAGATTCGTGATGCTCTAAAGGATACTGATATCTATGTCCAAGGTGAGAAATATGAAGTTTCAGGAAAAGATTTTAATAAACGCCTAGAAGATGCTCAGACCTTATTGGTCGATGAAGTTTATCGTAATCTCAGTTATATTGATGTTCCAGAAGATGATAGATCCATTATTAACTTGTTTAAAAAAACGGATGGAATGAAATTAGATACAGGCGAGAATGGACAGGCATTACAAGCGGTTGATGATCAAATCACACGAATGGTTTCTGGACATAATAGAGTTTCTCTCAAGTCTATTTTGGATAAATTTACTGGTATACCATTTGGTTATCGTGATATTGATATTAAATGGTTGGTTGCAAAGTTATTCATTGATGCGAAGATCAAGGTGTATGTTCAAGGAACAGTCCTAAGTTTGAGCACAGCTGTCGAACCAGTTAAACTTGCCGATTACTTTACAAAAAAATCCTATATAGATAAAGTCCAGATGGAACCTAGAAATGCCATAGATCCTAAGGTCAAAAAAGATTTTCTTGAAGTCGCAGATGAGGTTTTCAATAAGAGAACATTCATTAATGAAGATGATGATGCTCTAGTAGATGATTTAAAAGATAATGTTAAAAATGAATTAGATACAGTTGATTCCTATTTGAGAGAGGATTCCTATTATCCAGGTCAAGATATTTTACAAACCGGTCGAGATTTAATTCAACCATTGAATAGATCTAGACAAGGTGGATTAGATTCTGATGCATATTTCAAATATATCAGTGACAAGAAGGATCAGCTTCTTGATTGGTCTGATGATATGGATGAATATGGAATTCGTGAATTTTACAAGAGTACCAATCAAAAGGCAATTTGGAAAAATGCTCAAGGTAAGTTGAATATATATGATAATTCAAAAGAATTCTTTAAGCACAATGAAGTAAAACAAATTGTTGATAAAATAAGTAATATTATCAATTCTAATAGACCACAAGGTAAGGTTCAGGAATTGAATACTTTGGTCACCGACTTCAACAATGCATTCATGGTAGAATTTGAGGCAAGTTTACATGACACTAAGGGAATTATTAATGCCAACCGAAATGATGCTTTAGAATATGCCGCAAAGAATGATGCAAGTGATGATTTTGATGATAAGATTAATGGTATTTTTGATCAGTTGATTAAGAATGCTGAAGATTCCAATACGCTGAATGATGTAGTGGCTATTTTTCCAGCGGCAGCTGGTACTCGTAAATCCGTTATGCTGGATCAAATTGATGCATTTGTTGCAAAACGCGAAGCTGATAATATCCAACGGCTGGAAGTAAAGGTAGACAACAAGGACGTTAGTGAAGAAAAAGGAACTAGTAGCTCGGTTGATACCACAAAGGTCACTGTCAAAGATCCAGTTCCAACTGTGACTCCGAAGCAAGTTAAACATATTAATATTAACGATCTATCAATTTCTCGTTCATGGAGAATTCAGAATGAAGAGGATATTGATGTTAAACTGGAGTTATTGAAAAAGGAATTATTAAAACAGTTACAAAATAACGATAGTGTGGATATCGAATTGTAAAATAAAAGAGTCATCCGTAATTGGATGACTTTTTTGTGAGAAAGGTAAGACGATGGATAAAACAGCCATAAAGAAATTTGCGATTGAGTCTCGCAAAAAACTAATTAATGAAATTAAATTAAAAGCCGAAATATTAGGTATCACTGCTGATGGTGTTAGTAATAAATTGGATATTTCGACACCAGAGGTTGAGTATTATATCGACGATACACATCCTATTACTGGTTCTGATATTAGTAAAAGACAGCAATTAGTTAAAGAATTGAGTAGAAGGACCAAGAAAAATGACTTTCCAACTGCTTTTAAAGATTTAGTAGAAGAAGTTGCTTATACTTGGTTCAATCGAATTATTGCGATTAGATTCATGGAAGTTAATGACTATCTACCAAGTAGGACTAATGTATTATCAAGTACACAGAATCGTAATGAGCCTGATATTATGATCGATCCACTGAGTATTGAAAGTGATTTAGGTGGGTTTAGCGAATCGGAAAAAGCATTGATTGAAAAAGCTAGCGACACATTGAATCCTAATGACATGGATGATTTGTATCATATGTTATTTATCAAACAAGCGAATGCTCTGAACAAGAATCTGCCATATCTATTCGAAAAAACTAATAATTATGCGGAATTATTGTTCACTCCAAACTATCATAATGGCGTGATTAAGCACTTAATCGATGATGTAAATGTTGATGATTTTGACGTTTCAAAAGGTGGACAAGTTGAGATTATTGGTTGGCTTTATCAGTATTACAATACAGAACCACATGATGAAGTCGTAAATATTTCTGGAGGTGCCGTTAAAAAAAGTGACATTCCAGCAGCTACTCAATTATTTACAACTGATTGGGTTGTCCGTTATATGGTTGACAACTCATTAGGGAAGTATTGGTTGGAACGTCATCAAGATAGTGGTTTATCTGATAAATTAAAATACCTATTACCAGGTGATATAAAATTAATTAACGATAATGAAAATATTGAAGATATTAAAGTTATCGATAATGCTATGGGATCAGGACATATTCTTGTCTATGCCTTCGATGTTCTAATGGATATCTATCTGGAAGAAGGTTATTCTGCCAGGGATGCTGCTGTTTTGATTTTAACCAAAAACTTATATGGTTTGGAAATTGATACACGTGCTTATCAACTCTCATACTTTGCTCTAATGATGAAAGTAAGACAGTACAATCGTCGAGCATTAAGGACTGAAGGATTGACTCCAAACGTATATGTATTTGAAGATACTGATGATATGCCTGATGAGTTGATTGACCAATTAACTGGAGAGACTGGCTCAGAATTAAAAGAAATTATTGATTTATATAGTAATGCTCGTGAATTGGGATCAATCATTGATCTGCCAAATAAAGACTACGATTTTAAAGCAATTCGAGAATTACTAAATAGTTTACAAATGGACGCCTTAGATGTCTTTGGAACAACTGATGCTCGTAATAAATTACTACGGATTTTAGATATTGTAGAAGTCATGTGTGCCAAATATGATATTGCAGTGACTAATCCACCGTATATGAATAAATTTGATAAAGAATTAAAAAAATATGTTAAGAAACACTATCCAAATTATTCGGGAGATATGTTTTCAATTTTTATTTACAATAATATCAATCTTGTTAAAGAAGGCGGATATTCCGCTTATATGACACCGTTCGTTTGGATGTTTATTAAACGCTATGAAGAACTAAGAAATTATATTGTAAATCACAAAGAGATATCTAGTTTGATTCAAATGGAGTATTCAGCTTTTGAGGAAGCTACTGTGCCAATTAATACATTTGTTTTGAAGAACTTTAAGAACGAAGAAAAGGGTACATATATCAAGCTTTCTGATTTTAAAGGCGGCATGGAAGTACAAAAAGATAAAGTGTTAGAGGCTATTTATAATACTGATGTCAACTACCTTTATCGAACTAACCAAGCGAACTTTAGTAAAATTCCGGGAATGCCAATTGCTTATTGGGCTAGCGCAAATTTGCTTCACGATTTTGAAATCGGTACTCGTATGGATAAAATTGTAGATCCTAGGCAGGGACTTGCCACTGCTGACAATAATAGATTTCTGCGTCAATGGTTTGAAGTAAATAATTCAAAGATAAGTTATCATTCGAAATCCATAGCTGATTCGCTCTTATCGGGCAAAAAATGGTTTCCTTTAAATAAAGGTGGATCATACAGAAAATGGTATGGTAATTACGATTATGTGGTTAATTGGGAAAATGATGGAATGGAGATCAAGAATTTTAAAGATAGCAGCGGAAAGGTACGATCAAGACCACAAAATACAAATTATTACTTTCGTGAAGCAATAACTTGGTCGGATATTACAAGTGGTGGATTCAGTATGAGATATCGAGAATTCGGAAGTATTCACAATAATGTTGGAATGTCTGCATTTTCAACCCATGAAAACCTATTAATTATATTAGGGCTTATGAATACTCCTATTGGTAATGATCTTTTTAAATTATTAAATCCAACTATTCATTTAGAAATAGGTGACTTTAAAAACTTTCCAGTTATTGAATCTCCATTTAAGACAAAGGATATTCCTACAAAAGTAAAACATTTAATTAGTATTTCAAAATTGGATTGGGACGCACAAGAAGTATCATGGAATTTCTGTAAAAATAACTTGATTAATAATAATATAAAAGCAATAGAATCTTCAGTTATCGCTGAAAACAAACGAATTACTGAAGCACGTGAAGAGATGGCGTCAATTGAAACAGGGCTGAATAAGGAATTCATAAATTTATATAAATTAGATGATGAATTAGATTATCACGTTGATCCTGATGAGGTTACCCTTGTGAATATCGATATTACTCGTGATATTAAGGGACTTTTGTCATACTTTGTTGGTCTTGTGTTTGGTAGATATTCATTGGATAAGGATGGGCTAATTTATTCAGGTGATAACTGGCATGATTCCAATTATGTAAGTTTCAAACCAAATAAGGATAATATTATTTTACTGAATGATGATAAATATTTTGATGATGATCGAGATATAATAAATAGACTTAAAGAATTCTTGTCTGTTGCTTTTGATGAGAATACGGTAAAAGAAAATATGGAATATATTGCTTCGATAGTGGGAAAGAAAGCAGATACTCCTGAAGATTCCATTAGAAAATATTTCGTAGAGGAATTTTTTAAGGATCACAAACAAATGTATAAGAAACGTCCCATTTACTGGGAATTGTCGAGTGGTAAAAATGATGGATTTAAAGCATTAATCTATCTCCATAGATATGACGAAGATGAGTTTGCAATGGTTAGAACAGATTATATACATCCATTACAAGGAGTTTATGAATTACGACTTAATCAACTTCAAAAATTAATAGATGTAGAAGAGTCCATCAAAACTAAAAAACAACTTGATAAATCTATTAAGCATCTAAGTAAACAACTGGATGAAATCAAGAAATATGACATCGTAATGCAACATGTGGCTAATCAGAAAATATCATTAGACTTAGATGATGGTGTATTAGCTAATTTTGATAAAATTCAGTCAATTGAAAGTGTATTTTCTAAGATAAAATAACTAAAAAATCTCATTTCATTTTACAGAAATGAGATTGAGGTGCCAAAAAATGTGCCAACTATTCTAATGCTTTATCTATAACTTTTTTGATGATATCTTCGTCCTTTTCTTCTAGTTCTTTGATTATATGTAGGTAAGTTGATTGTGTTGTTGTTATATTACTGTGTCCCAATCTCTTGGAAACGGATAATACTGTTACCCCTTGATATAACAGTATTGAAGCATGAGTATGTCTCAATCCGTGGAAAGTTATTCGTGGTAAATTCAAGTAATTAAGCTTTTTTGTTAAGTATTTATTTATTTCAGCACTTACATAAGTCCTTCCTGAATCATTCATGAATAAAGTAGTGTTGGATTCATTTGTGAAACCATCTATGTATATTTTTAGAAATCGACTACTGTGAGCATCAATGGGAATTACTCTCATTGATGTTTTTGTTTTGGTTTTTTTAAAACCAGTTCCGTACTTATAGTCCCATGTTTTATTAACATTTATTTCATTATTACTTAAGTCTATGTCTTTTATAGTAAGTCCCAAAACCTCACCATAGCGCATACCAGTTACTGCAGCTATATAAATAATTACATCGCTAGAACAATGTGGATCTAGATTTTTGATAAGCATTTTCCATTGATCGTAATTCAATGAAATCTTAGATTTTTTTAAGTGGTCGTTTCCTTTTATTACTACTTTTCTTGTAAAATCTAGAACTATTATTTGTTCGTCCAATGCATCGAGAATGCTTGCCCTGATTTGTTTATGGAAACATGAAACAGTTCTTTTAGCATGTTTCAGAGCAAATAGATTCATTCTTTCTTGGTATGTTCGCCTAGATATATCCTTTAATTTCAAATTCCCGAATATTTCATGTATGTGATTTGATGTATTCAAATATTTATCATAGGTTATTTTGCTTACAACACCCT
This sequence comes from Companilactobacillus hulinensis, assembly GCF_003946555.1. Classification (GTDB taxonomy): domain Bacteria; phylum Bacillota; class Bacilli; order Lactobacillales; family Lactobacillaceae; genus Companilactobacillus; species Companilactobacillus hulinensis. The sequence continues at coordinate 24,573 of NZ_RHOO01000009.1, forward strand.
TTTTATAAACTGTTATCCAACGGGCAAAATATGCGTCGAGTGTTTCACTGCTAGATCTTACGGTATGTAATAGTGGGTGGTCTATTTGGATCTTATTTGCCGCAGTTATTGCTTCAGATTTAAGATTGAAACCTGATTGCCTTAATTTCTTGTATTTCCCATCAATATCTTTGTATGAAATTTCATATTGCCATGAACTTCCTCTTTTTCGATAGCTAACCATTATTTAAATCCTTCCGTTTGAATAATTTGGCACATATTTGTTACAAATTATATATGGAGGGCCTCTAAATGTGAAAAATAATATATTGTTTTCAGCGATAACTGAAGATTCTATTGTACTTAATTTGTTTCTTATCAAGTCGTTTTCACAAAAATTCCATGATATCTCTTGTGAGTCCCAATCAATTTTGGCAATTTCAATTGCCCTTTTGACAGTACTATCAATGTTCAATAAATCAGATTTAAGTACTGGGAATTGTGCAAAGTTTCCTGTTTTTAAATGTATTGTTGGATTAATTATTTTAAGAACATAATTTGAAACTTTTGAATTCATCAGTCCCAGAATATATATTAAATTACTTTGCTCAGGAATGTCGAATGCTGACATTCCTGAAGTTTCATGTATACTACCATTTTTTCTGTATCTTATACTAAAATCACCACTTGTAATATCTGACCAAGTTATCGCTTCACGAAAGTAATAATTAGGATTTCGAATAACTGATCTTTGTTTACCGTTTGGCCAGCAAAAGTGCTTCATTTCGTATCCATCATTTTCCCAATTAACCACATAATCGTAATTACCATACCATTTTCTGTATGATCCACCTTTATTTAAAGGAAACCATTTTTTGCCCGATAAGAGCGAATCAGCTATGGATTTCGAATGATAACTTATCTTTGAATTATTTACTTCAAACCATTGACGTAGAAATTTATTGTTATCTCCCGTTTGTAAACCTACTTTAGGACTTACTATAGAATCCATTTTCATACCTTCTACAAAATCGTGAAGCAAATTTGCGCTAGCCCAATAAGCAATTGGCATTCCCGGAATTTTACTAAAGTTCGCTTGGTTAGAGGAATAAGATACAGGTATAAAAAGGTTTGTTTCGGTTATAATATAAATAGCTATTTTATTGAAAAGGGGCACAAGTATGGCTGATGTGGATATTAATCAAGTTGTAGTGACGCTAAAGGATAAGTTTTCCGGAAACAATCAATTTATTTTCTGGTTTGATGATGACGGTGAGTTTTCTGATAGCATTGACGACATAAGTTCTGCCTTGGATGGGATTGCTCAGGTAAGAGTTATGGAGCCGGGTCAACAGGTTAAAACAAAACTCGATCTATTAGATTTAGATAATAGACAGAAGGTCTTAGTTTATGCTCCATATCCACAACCAGATTTGGAGCAAAATCACCTCAAGGATATGATTTCGTATTCTGAGTCGTTCAAAGCTGATGCCATCGAAATTCTACGTAAGGATCTTAACTTGCCGAACAATTTGCGTGGTTTCTTAAGAGATCACAAATCATTTTTCGGGAGTAAGGAACGACAAAAACAATTTCTAAAGTATGACTTAGATAGTTATCAAACTAAACCTGAATTAGCAATTATGGCCTCGATCGTAAGGTCTAAAAAAACAATTATTTCATTCTTTGATATTCTTCAGGAAGTACTAATCAATTCGTTAAATGAAAACAAATATCTCCCAGAATTTGAAAAATACGGTGTATTAGAAGATTTTTGGAGTAATGTTTCAGAACAGTTTGGATACAGTGATGATAGTCCACAAATAATTAAGCTTGCTGCAGGATTATATTTGACCATGTCTTTTCAACAAATGGAATTGGCCGTACCAACCAAATATAAAGAGTACGATTTGAGCTTAAGGTGGGCCAATGTTCAGACATTTATGCAACAATTTAGTGATTTGTATCATGATGAAGATAACGATGAATTTGCTAAGATAGCTGCAAACGTTTGGACTCTGATTAATGGTGATTCTGTATTTGATCGTATTAAGATTGATGACTTAGAGAAGTCTGATGTCTTTGAACAGTTTGATCAGAAAATCTTGTTATGGATCCAAGATAGATTGAAGTTAGAAGATTTAAATGCAGAAATAAATGGTTTGGATATCGGGAAAGTATCTAAACAACGCAGCAATATGCATTATGGACATAAATATATGTTGCTATATCATATGATGCGCAAGGCCTGGTACTTGGTACAACGTGACAAAAATATGCCTTCCACTTCATTGGACGGTATGATTAATGATTATGTTAATAACGATGGGTATAAAGAGGATACGGATTATCGTAAATTCATTTATTCTTATCAAATGGCAAATATGCCCGAGAACTTTAATGATACAAAGAATTTGGTTGAGAATATTTATATCAATGACTATTTGAATAAGTATATTAATGCTTGGAATGATAAATTTGATTATTCTGAAGTTAATTCTCATCAATTACAACGTAATTTCTATAAGAACCATATTGAACCAGAAACAAATCGTGTTGTTGTAATTATTTCGGATGCGTTCAGATTTGAAGCTGCTAAAGATTTACAAAAGCAATTGAGTCGTGATGATCAAATTATTAGTCAGACCATGGATTATATGATTACTGGATTACCTTCAGTCACTTATATGGGGATGCCATCGCTATTACCAAATGATAAGCTAGATTTTGAAGACAAAAAATTATTGGTCGATGGCAATGAAGCTGTAAATTTAAATATGCGTGATCAAATTTTACGTAATAGGAATGAAAAGAGTGCAGCTTATCAGTTTGATGATTTAAAGGGTGCGTCGACTAAGGAAATTAAAGAAAAAATTGCAGGTAAAGAAGTCATTTATATTTATCATAATCAGATTGATGCCATTTCGGATAATAAAAAAACTGAGGATGATACCTTTAAGGCTACTAGTGATGCAATTAATGAGATACGAAGATTGATAACTAGATTACGTACTAGCAATGTTGCTCACATTATCGTTACCGCTGATCACGGATATATTTATCGTGATGATAAGGTGGTTTCGGGAGATAAAATTGAAATTCCGACATCAGCCGATGAAATTAAGTCCCAAAGATATTTGATAACTGATCGTGAAATAGATGAACTTGGTGTTGGTAGGCAGAAAATGTCTGATGTTTTGAATAATGATGATAGTCGTTATATTTATTATCCTAAAGCAGAAAATATTTTTAAATCCTCGGGATCGTTCAATTATGTTCACGGGGGATCTTCTATGCAAGAAATGATTGTGCCTGTGCTAGATGTTAAAACCACCACAAGTAGATCGGCTGCACATGATGTGGAGCTGCGGTTAACCAATACAACCAACAGGATCACATCTCTCGAGGTTCCAATTAATCTCAATCAGGTTGAAGCGATAAGTTCGACAATTAATCCTGTAGAATATCGAATTTACTTTGAAGATGAAGATGGACAAGCTATCTCTGGTCCAGTTTCAGTTAATGCCAATATTAGTTCGAAAGATGTTAAGGATAGGTTTATAAAAATCCGTGTTACTTTAGCAGATCAAAAATATGATAAGTCAAAGAAATATTACCTAGTCATTGAAAATACGAATAATAATACTAGAAATAAGATTGAATACATTATGGATATTGCAATCCAAGGTGGTTTTGGATTCGATATCTGATCGGATGGAGAACACATGACTGATTTGAATGTTGATAAGACCAATCAAAATGATGATTTATTGGATAAGCTATTAGAATTTCTTCCAGGTCGATTTGTTCGTAAGGATTTGACCAATCGAATCAAAGAGGGGGCTAATGTACCGACCTATGTTCTGGAATACTTGCTAGGCTTGTACGCCAATAGTACCGATGAAGAGCAGATTGAGCGTGGCGTTGAAAATGTTAAAAAGACATTAGCAAATAATTATGTGCGGCCCGATGAGTCTGAAAAAGTAAAGTCTAGGATTCGTGAGTTAGGATCTTACACAGTTATTGATAAATTAACAGTTAAGTTAAATGAAAGAGCGGATCGTTATGAGGCAGTTTTTAGTAACTTGGGGATTGATCACGTTGTTGTCGATAGTCGTTATCCTGAAGACTTCGAAAGACTTCTTGGTGGTGGAATCTGGTCAATTGTTAGATTGAATTATGAATATGATGAAAATTCACATGATAAGTCTCCTTTTACAATTGATACGTTAACGCCAATACAGGTTGCTGGCTTGGATATGAAGGAAATATATAATGCCAGAGAACATTTTACGACTGAAGAATGGGTTGATCTTATTCTTCGTACAATCGGTATGGAGCCGACACTTTTCTCGGAACGTGAAAAATGGTTGTTTTTAGCCAGATTGATTCCGTTTGTGGAGAACAACTTCAACCTAGTTGAGCTTGGTCCACGTGGTACGGGTAAGTCACACGTGTATAAAGAGCTTTCACCGAACTCTATTTTGGTTTCTGGTGGTCAAACAACAGTTGCTAATCTGTTTTACAATATGAGTCGACATCAGGTTGGACTTGTTGGCATGTGGGATATTGTTGCTTTTGATGAAGTTGCTGGAATTAACTTCAAAGATAACGATGGTGTACAAATTATGAAAGACTATATGGCTTCAGGATCCTTCTCTCGTGGTAAGGATGAGATTCAAGCTAGTGCTTCGATGGTTTTTGAAGGTAATATTAATCAGAGTATTGATGTAGTGATGAGAACTTCGCATTTATTCGAACCATTTCCCACTGTTATGGCAAACGATTCTGCTTTTTTAGATCGTATACATGCCTATATTCCTGGATGGGAAATTCCTAAGTACAAACCATCTTTCTTTACTAATGGATATGGATTAATTACTGATTATTTTGCGGAAGTTATGCGAGAACTTCGAAAACAGTCATTTGGGGATGCCATCGATAAATATTTTAAATTAGGTGGTCAGTTGAACCAGCGTGACACAATTGCTGTTCGTAAGACAGTTTCAGGTATGCTAAAGCTAATTTATCCTAATGAACAATATGAGAAGAAGGATGTAGAACAAGTTCTTCAATTTGCAATGGAATTGCGTAGGCGTGTTAAAGAACAGTTGAAGAAAATTGGTGGTATGGAATTTTTCGATGTTAATTTTTCCTATATCGATAATGATACATTCGAGGAGCATTTTGTTTCAGTACCAGAAAAGGGATCTCAGAGTCTTATACCTGAAGGTACTGAGAAACCAGGTCAGATTTATACAGTTACGTATGATAAAAATGAACGATTGAGCTTATTCGAAATTGAATCGCAGATAATTTCAGGTAATGGGAAGTTTGAGAAAACTGGTATTTCGGGAAATCGTCAAGCTGGAGAATCGATGGATACAGCATATAAATATTTAAAAGCTAATTCACATTCAATTAGTTCCAAAATCAGTTTGAATACACATGATTATGTTGTTAATGCAGTTAATTTAAATAATGCCGAGATGACTGATCGATTATCTTTGTCAACATATATTGCATTAGTTTCTATTTCCATTGGTAGAGCAACTGTAGATAGCCTTGTAGTATTGGGTGAGCATACAATAGGCGGATCCATTAAGAAACCTGATAATTTAGCAGATACGTTGCAAGTTTCATTAGATAGTGGTGCGAAAAAGGTATTATTACCTAATACTTCAGCCGCAGATCTATCAAGTGTTCCTGCAAAACTTATGGGTGCATTTACGTTGATTTTTTATGACACAGTTGAGGATGCAGCTTTTAAGGCATTTGGATTGCAGTAGGCCATACTATATAATTATGTTTAGAATAAGTGGTATGTGGGGTTAAATAAATTTGATTCAACGCAGGCTACATGATTCTATTCTGTATAGAAGCCAATCCCTCCATTTCCACTTTTGTGTCAGGTACGTCCTGAATAATGGAGGTTTTTTTGACTAAAAATATAAAAAAATATCCAAGTTATCATTCATCAGAAGAATAGAGGATGATATTTGAATCTAGAGGGTAATTTAAATAAAGAAAGTTTTCCCTCCGCTGGGATATAAATCATATTTATATCAATCTAAGGGTGGGTATACTAATAAAATTGCAAAGGATCTAGTCTTCTCAAATATAGAATCTATAGAAAGTCTAATTGTAGATAAAAATTGATTTAATTATTTTTATAATGACTATACTTGTGCCGTTGCGTAGCTGCAACGGTATTTTTTTGTGATTTGTTATAGAATTAAGGAGTGATATTTATATTTTGGGGGAATTTAAATGAATAATATACAGCCGGGCAAATATAGGGTTCAAAATACGTCAGTTGGAACATTGTTAAATTGGATAAGTAGTGGAGAAATTGGATTACCAGAATTACAAAGACCATTTGTTTGGAGTTCTGTAAAAGTTCGTGATTTTATTGATTCTCTATATAATGGATTTCCGGTTGGATATATTATTACTTGGAATAATCCAAGTGTTCATTTGAAAGATGGTAGTATCGCTACTGGCAAGAAAATTATGATTGATGGGCAGCAACGTGTGACTGCATTACGTGCGGCAATTGCTGGCGAAGAAGTAATGAATTCTAAGTTTGAATATAAGCGCATACGAATTTCATTTAATCCAATTGAAGAAAAGTTTCAAACATTCAATGGTGCAATAGCAAAGGATCCACAATGGATTTCAGATATTTCAGTTTTATTTAGCAGTGAATTTCATGAATGGGATTTTATACCGTCATTCGCTAAAAAAAGTGAAACGGACCCAAATGTTATTGCCGAAGCAATCAAAAAAATTTTAAATCTGGTAAATAATGATATTGGGAATATTGAACTTGATGCTAGTTTGCCAATAGAATCTGTCACAGAAATATTTAATAGAATTAATTCTAAAGGAACAGAACTATCTACGGCTGATTTTATAATGTCAAAGCTTTCTTCCGATACAGATCATGATGGGAATAATATCCGTAAGTGTGTTGAATATTTCTCTAGATTATTGGCTGATCCATTATCTATTAATTCCATAACTAATAATGATAAAGCATTTTTAGACACTAAATACTTTTCATTGATTAAATGGGCCAAAAATGAAAATTCAAATTTATATAATCCAAGATTTGGGGATTTATTTCATGTTGTTCTAGGATTTGAGTTCGGACGTGGCAAGCATTCAGACTTGGTTAGCTTGATTTCTGGACGTGAGTTCAAGAGTAGAACATATACAGAAGATGCCATGTCTGATGCGTATACAAAGTTGAGACATGGTGTAGAACAAATTGTTAATGAATCTAATTTTGAACGTTACATTATGATATTAAAAAGTTTAGGTATGTGTGATAACGGGGTTCTAGTGTTAAATGGTATGGGGGTTATTAACTTTGGATATTCATTATTTTTGCTTCTGAAAAATAATAATGATTTTTCAGAGAGTGAAATAGAATCGATTGTTAAAAGATGGATTGTTATGTCCGCATTAACTAATCGTTATAGTGGATCATCAGAATCCAAGAGTGAAATGGACATAAAATTGTTCATAAATGGAAATCCTAAAGAAATAATAGATAGAGTTACTAAACAGGTGCTATCTGACGATTTTTGGAATGTAACTTTACCAACTAAGCTTGAAACTTCTTCAACCGCTGCTAATGTTTGGAGGGTTTTTCAAATGTCACAAGTACACGGAAATGATATTGCTTGGCTGGAGAAAGATCACCGAGTGTCCAGCTTATTGGAGAATCAGGGAAATGTACATCATATTTTTCCAAAGGCATATTTAAAAAACAATGGTTTTGCACAGCAGCAATATAATCAAGTTGCAAATTATACTTGGTTAACACAGCCACGCAATTTATTAATTAGTGATAAAGCGCCGAATAAATATCTTCATGATAGTAGGGTCACTGAATTCATGAATGATAACTCTTTTGAACAGAATGCGATACCGAAGAGTTTAATTAATTATGATTTTCATGATTACAATAAATTCCTCGAACAAAGACGACATTTAATTTCAGATAAAATAAAAAAGTATTATTCAAACCTTTAAACGAAAAGACTAGATACCCGGCACAACAGCCAAACATCTAGTCTTTTAATTTACCCAAAATAAAAACCTAGGCAATATTACCGCCAATAACATCCAAATCACCTTTGCCGTCACGTTCGACAATAGCTTCAATCGCAGCAGTAATACCGCGAACGTCATCATCTAATGACAAGCAAGCTGTTTCAGGACGGTTAACAACTTGATCAGGTAAGAATGGGATGTGCATGAATCCAGCTTTCAAATCTGGGAAGTCCTTATCAATGAAGTATTGAACTTGATACATGATGTGGTTGCAGACGTATGTTCCAGCGGTTGTTGAAACATAGCTTGGTAATCCAGCGTTTTGAATGGCTGTTGCCATTGCTTTAACTGGCAATTGTGTAAAGTAAGCATTCTGACCATCTTCATGAATCGGAGTGTTGCGTGGTTGATAACCGGCATTATCTTTAATGCGTCCGTCGTCAAAGTTAATGGCAACACGTTCTGGCGTTAAAGCAAAACGTCCGCCAGCTTGTCCGATATCTAGGACATAGTCTGGTTTAACTTCTTCAATTTTTGCATGGACAACTTCAGCACATTTGTTAAAAATAGTTGGGATCTCTAACTTGATGATTTCTGCTCCAGCTATTTCATCAGGTAACTTTTTGACTGCCTCGATAGCGGGATTGATTTTGTCTGAACCGAATGGATCGAAACCTGTAACTAAAATTTTCATAATTTTCTCCTCAAAGTTTATTTTCTAGAATGCTAATACATACATGATGGCTATTTGAATAACCAACAACGATAGTGCAATTGGAACCTGTTGTTTGATAACCCCCAGATTATCTTTCATCTCCATTAATGCGACTGGCAGTGAATTGAAGTTGGCTGCCATTGGTGTCAATAGGGTTCCACAGTATCCACAAGTCATACCAAGTGCGGCGACAACTATCGGAGAACCACCTTGCATAACAACGAATGGAATCCCGATTCCTGCCGTTATAACGGCGAAGGCTGCAAAGGCATTTCCCATGATCATAGTAAAGATTGCCATGGAAACGCAATATAGGATAACTCCCAAGAGGTGATTACCAACTGGGAATACTCCTGAAATTGACTTGGAAATTAGGTTACCAATTCCTGAAGCTGTGAAGACAACTCCTAAAGTGGCTAATAATTGCGGTAAAACACCAGCAGTACCAACGGATCTAACCATTCTTTCACTGTCATGATAAGTGGTTTTTGCGCTCGACTTGGTCATTATCATTGCAATAATCAATGAAACAACAGAAGCAATACCGATACCAACTTGTCCACCAAGTGAGGTGAATTGTCCAATTAGTACTGATAATATAGCCAAGATAATACTTGGGAAGAAGAGCCAGCCACCTAATCGTTTAGCTGATTTCTCGGCAACTTTGACGTCAACTTCCTTAATACGACCGACCTTGATCTGTTTGAATAGGGAAAGCAGTCCCATTAATACGACTAAGATACCAATTACAAAGCTTGGTAATAGTTTTCCAGCTGCGAAGATAACGGCCAATATCAACCAGAATAATCCAGTTCCGATTCTAGCGGGATTTTCTTTATCACGGAATGATTCGATACTAGCGAACAGCATGATCAGGCCCATCAAAACATAAAAAAACTCTAATATATTATTTGCGTTCATTATAAATGGTTCCTTTCATGATTATTTTTGTAGCTGTTTGTCGAATCTTGTATTGTAATAGAACGTTAATGCAAAGGCGATTATGGCAACGGGAATCGAGTATAAGGCAATCTCAGTCGGTGCAACGGGATGCCCTAATGACTTCATGGTACTAGACATCAATAAGACACCACTTGATGCGATGAAGAGGTTTTGTGAATAGAAGTTACCAATATTATCGATTGCAGCCGAACGTCCTTTGATCAAATCGACTTCTTTGGGTGAAAGGGTATTTTTAACACTGGCAGATGCTTGAGCCATCGGATTGATCAATGGTCTGATAAATTGAACTTGACCAGATAATGAGATACCAAAGGCACAAGTTATCTCTCTGATAGCCAAATATAGATTCAATATTTTACCTGGTGAAAGATTCTTGAGTCGAGATATGCCACTAACCGCGGCTTGTTTCAATCCATGACGCTCGACAACTCCGATCATTGGTAGTGTGATCAAGAATAGGGAAACCATGCGATTATCCATGAATCCTTGTCCAATTAATGATAGTAGGTGTGTGATCGACATACCAGAAGCTAATCCAGTTGCCAAGGCAGCCGCAATAACAACTGCCAAAGTATCTAGATGGAAAGCAAATCCTAGAATAATAATGACGACACCGATTAATTTAAGATATTCCATATAGTTTCTCCTTGAATGTAATTTCATTATTAAGAATATTCTAATAATACAATTAAATATTAAAAAAGTGAAGCATACTTCTAATAATATACAAAATGGAACAATGTTTTGAAATTTTCCATAAGCTTAATATTTATCAATTTTTATTAAATGGCCAGTCTAAATATCGATAAAGTTATATGTTCAGTAAATAAATTTAAAAAATAATTTATATCTATTCTAAGTTGGTCTGACGGCATTCTAATACATCTATTATGCCAATCTATGAAGATAATTATATTTTTTGCTTGAATGGACTATACCACAATGCTACACTGTGTCTTGTAACCGGTTACAAAGTTACTTTTGAGGGAGTGAGATTTATGTCAAAGGATAAAGATTCAGGCCTTAGTAAATTCGTTGAAGAAAAACTAATGCCTGTAGCTGTTAAAATTGGTGGTTTCAAACCATTGATTGCGATTCGTGATGGTATTGCACTATCTATGCCATTGATCATTATTGGTTCTGTATTTCTTATTTTAGGAAGTTTGCCAATTACACCTTGGACCGATTGGTTAGCTGCTACTACTTTCCATGGGGTATCAGTTGCAGCAGTATTTGGCAAGATCACCAACGGTTCATTCGGACTATTGGGTGTGATCGGTGCGTTTGGTATTGCATCTAGTTATGCTGAACAGTACAAGACAGATGGTAAATCAGCCGGTGTTATCGCTGTATCATCATTCTTCGTACTTACACCAAGCATTATGAGTGGCGACAAGGTTCCTCTAGAAGGTATGCCTTATGGTTACTTAGGTTCAAAAGGATTATTTATTGCTCTTATTATTGGTTTAGTTACAGGTTATGTTTTCCAATGGTTTATTAATCACAATATTCAAATTAAGATGCCAGAAACAGTTCCACCTGCAGTTTCTAAATCATTTAGTGCCTTAATTCCAGGTGCTGTTATTATTACGCTATTCGGTTTAATTTACGCAATCCTTGAGTGGACAGGTATTGGTAATGCCCATGATCTTCTATTGCATATCTTATCTAAACCATTAGGCTTGTTAGGTGATACACTTGGCGGAACAATTGTTGCTATCTTGCTTAACAGTTTGTTCTGGTTCGTTGGTATCCATGGTGGTAACATCATCAACCCTATCATTTCACCTATTTGGTTAATGAACACTGATGCTAACCGTCTATTGTTCAAGGCCGGCAATTTGGACCTTGCACATGGTGGTCACATCATCTCACAACCATTCATTGATAACTTTGTTTATATGGGTGGTGGCGGTGCCACAATCGGATTAGTTCTATGTATTGGTATCTTGGTAATTACACACCAAGCCAGTGAACAATCTAAAGTTTTGGCACCATTAACAATCACACCAGGTTTGTTCAATATTAACGAACCTACAATGTTCGGTTTACCAGTTGTTTTGAATACAACACTTATCATTGCCTTCATTCTTGCACCTATCGTTAACGCAATTACAACATACTTCGCAATGAAGACAGGTATCGTTCCTCTATGTACCGGTGCCGTTGTTCCTTGGACAATGCCTCCAGTAATTTCAGGATTCTTAGCAACAAATAGTTGGACAGGATCAGTATTACAATTAATTAACGTCGTACTTGACGTCTTGATTTACTTCCCATTCATGTATACTTTGAACAAACAACAGAAGTTGGAAGAAGCAGGACAACTATAGAGAGTACTATAGAGAGTGTTGAAAGACGGGAACTTCTGAGCATTACCTAGATTAATGATGGTGCCAACGAAGTTGGTGCGATTATTAATCGTAGTAAGCGCAGGAAGTTGTCTTTCATAAACTCGTTTTAACTAGAGAGTGCAACAAAGCGGTTAACTTTTGAGCATTACCTAGGATAATGATGGTGCCAACGAAGTTGGTGCGATTATTAATCGTAGTAAGCGCAGGAATCTGATTTGCGCAACTCGTTTTAAACTAGAGAGTGGAGAGAGCCGGGAGATTTTGAGCATTGCCTAGGATAACGAATGTATCACGGAGTGATGCATTTGTTATTCGTAGCAAGCACAGAAATCTGGCTCTCGCAACTCGTTTCAAAAAACAAAAAAGGTTAGGAGAACCAGTATGGTAAAAAGATTAATTAGTGCAAACACAAGTGAAGTTTTGGCCATGGACGGTCAAGAACTAAAACAAAGTATCAAGGCTAGTGAAGGACGTGTCGTTCTAAGTGAAAACGTTACTGGACATGAAGCAACTGACGGACTTACAACATCAGAAATTGCTGCTGCATTCGGTGCTGATTTGATTTTACTTAACGGACTAGATGTCTTGAATCCAGTAATTCTTGGCTTGTATGAAGGTGAAGAAACTTTGGCAACTGCCAAGGCTCACCATGACGGACAAAGCATCAAGAGATTGCAAAAATTAGTCGGCAGACCTATCGGTGTCAACCTTGAACCTGTAGATCCAAATGCTGATATGTCAGAGGATAGATTGATTATCCCTGAAGGTCGTATGGCTAGTGAGAAGACACTCAAAGAAGTTGCCAAGCTTGGATTTAACTTCGTTGTCTTAACTGGTAATCCTGGTACAGGTGTTACAAATGCTCAAATTGCTGCCAATATTAAAGTTGCTAAGGCTAACTTCAATGGTTTGGTTATTGCTGGTAAGATGCATGGTGCCGGTGTTAACGAACCAGTTGTAAGTAAAGAATCTGTTGAAAGCTTCCTAGAAGCAGGCGCAGATGTAATCTTAGTTCCTGCAGTTGGTACAGTTCCAGAATTAGACGATGCAGAACTCAAAGAAATCGTCAAACTAGCTCACAGCAAGGGCGCTTTGGTAATGAGCACAATTGGTACTAGTCAAGAAGGCTCTGGCGCAAGTTACATTGAAAACATTGCTATCAGAAACAAAATTGATGGTGTTGATATTCAACACATCGGTGATGCTGCATGGGGAATTCAATCACCATTTGAAAATATCTATGCATTGAGCAAGGCAATTCGTGGCGAACGTCATGCCATTCAACGTATGGCTCGTTCTATCAACAGATAAAATTTAACAAAATAAATACCGATTCAGAGGTGTAAAAACTTCTGAACCGGTATTTTTGTTTATCAAGATTTATTTGTGATAACTAACAGAACTATTTTGACCTGGAAAAAGTTTCGAATGAGATCCAGCCCTAATTGCAATTAGAATTAATTCATCTTCATCAATAGTATATATTACTAAAACGTTATTAATGTCAGTAGGTTGTTTACCGGACGGAGTGTCTCTGAGATGAAATTCATAATAGCCAGCCATTCTTCGCTCTAATTTGTGGTCTTTGAATTCCTCTGGCAATTCATGATTTTCCAGCAGGAATTCTATAGCTGATCTTATTTCGGGAATAATACTTTTGTCCAAACTAGCTAATCGTTTTAAATCACGGTTAAAAGTGTCACGTGGTTTGAATTTTAGTTTTTTCATTGAGTGAATTGTCCCCAATACTTATCATCAGATTCTACTATTTGATCATCAGGGATAGCGTTATGACGGATCAATTGATCTCTAGCAATGGCATATTCCAGAGAATCCTCTTTTGCATTGACGATACTTTCGTACCAATTTAATTTTTCTTGTGAAATAACGGCGGCAGTACGACTCTTGGATCTTGCAATATAAACAATTTCGTTATCGTCGTTTACACTGTCCAAATATTCTTTTAAGTGTTCTCTAAAATCACTTTGAGTGACTGCAAATGTCATATTAGTACCTCCTGTACCTATTATTGTACTTAATATTGTACATCATAATGGAGGTAAAGTCTTGTTTGGAGATTTTCTCTGTGAATTTTGATGATGTTATTTCCTATTTTTATCTCCAAAATACAACCATTTTTGTAAACAAATAAAATTATTTTCAGAAAAAACTTACGAAAACTTTTTTTTTCTGGTATATTAATCCACTGTTGCAACAAAAACGGAGGTACTTATGAGTAAATCTCAAATTAACACAAAACCAGAGCATCCATATTTGGCTTTAATGGGTGTTTTGATCGGTGGATTCGTAGGAATGTTCAGTGAAACTTCACTTAACATTGCTCTTCCATCCATTATGAAAGCTTTTTCTGTCGAAACTGGTACAGCACAATGGCTTGTTACAGGGTACATGCTTGTTATTGCCATTGTTCTACCACTTTCAAGTTTATTAACGAAACATTTTTCAACTAGGGGATTAGTTCGTTTCGGACTACTTGACTTCATCGTTGGATCAATAATTGCCGCAATTGCACCTAATTTTGCAATCTTGCTATTCGGCCGTATGATCCAAGGTATCGCTACAGGCCTTATTTTGCCATTGATGTTCTCAATCGCTATGAGAATTTTCCCACCTAATAAGTTAGGTGCAGCGCTTGGTGCTGCAGCTCTTGTTATTATGTTTGCCCCAGCTATCGGACCAACAATCTCCGGTATTATCTTGGGTGCATTATCATGGAGATGGATTTTTGTTTCATTCATTATCTTCCTATTAATAGGATTAGGATTCATGGAAAAAAATCTAACAAATGTCTTCGAAGTTACTAAACCAGATGTTGATTGGTTAGCTATTGGACTTTCAACAATTAGTTTTGGTTTGATCGTCTTTGGTGTCAGCTATTTGAGCAGTAATGTTCCAGTTGCAGTTATTGCACTGATTGCTGGATTAGTTATACTTGTTGTTTACATCAGACAACAGTTGCATGCAAAGATTCCTACATTGGACTTTGCCGTGTTGCGCAGACCAGAATTCGTTACTGGGTCAGTACTTGTTATGCTTAACTTCGGTATTACTTTATCCGCTATGTATATCTTACCAATGTACTTACAAAATGGTCTTGGTGTAGCGGTTGCTTTGACAGGTGCCGTTATGTTACCAGGTGGTGTTGTTAACGCACTTGTATCATTTGGTGCTGGTCGTGCATACGACAGTATTGGTGCTAAGTGGATGGCACGCCTGGGTTTCTTAGTTTCAGCTATTGGTGCCGTTATGTTCCTATTCAGTAATCAAAACAGTTCATTAGGTTATATCATTGCTGCACATATCGTTCTTATGATTGGTGTCCCACTAGCAATGTCACCATCACAAACATATGGTTTGAATTCATTGAATGAATATCAATCAGCTGATGGTTCAGCTATTATCAATACTTTCCAACAAGTTATCGGTGCCGTCGCAACTGGTATCGCAACGTTGTTGTTGAGCGCTGGTCAAAGCAGTTACTTTGCTAATGGTGGACATTCAACTGCTCTAGCATTTACAAATGGTGCACATTACGGATTTGCCTTTACATTAGTATTGGCCATCCTAGGATTCCTATTAGCATTCCGTGTTCATTCAAAAGGATACGAAGCTGAAAAGGTTGCTAAAGAAGAATCGAATGCGAGCAAAACAACTAAGCTAGAAACTGAAAACAGTTTAGGTTAGAATTATATATTATATGAAAACAATTGATACGGTTTTCAGTGGCTGATCGAGCATATATCGATTGGCCTTTTTTTATCAAATAAGATGTAATTTTTCGGCTATCATAACTTGTTTAAAAAAAGATAGTAGAGAAACACAATTAATCCTAGTATAATGGAAATTAGTTGTTGAATAATTTGACCAATTCCTTTACAATAATAGGGTTGAATAATAAGACAATACTAGTAAAGGGAGGAGGGATTTAGATGTCACAAAATACACATAAAGGCTATACAGGCCACCGCCGTCCCGTTAACTCAAAAAACGGTGAAGAACGCATGGCAAAAGCTCAAGCCGTTAAAGAATTCCTTAAGAGTCGTGATGAAAAAGCTGCTAAGTAATTATGCAGTTTGAGTCGATGGACATTTGTCTGTTGGCTCTTTTTTTATGCACTTTTTTTTGATTGCCGCTTCCGATTACGAAACATTTTACCTGCCGTGGGGACCGGATTGAGCCAAAAGTCGGTCTCTATCCTCGACTTGAAGCTTTGCTTTGCAAATCTCCAAGCTCGTCCTGTGGCGGGACGCCACACTCACGGCTGGTAAAATATTTCGTAACCTCCAGCTAATTTGATTCTGTATAAGAATAGGTGTTTTTCTCTAACGATTGTTAAGTAGTGTGGGATAACATGGCCATGGTTAACTAGCGATGGGGGGCTATTAACGAATTCAATTATTAGCCATTAAAGTAGCCGGAAGTCGAAAACAATAAGCAGGCTGTGAAAGTGGTGTTAGGGCGGTAGAACTTTACCGGCCTTACAGCACAGGACGACTTTTGAAATCTGCGGGGTTATGCAGAGTTCAAAATCGAATCTTCAGGCCGCACTGTGGCTGAAGATGGTCCCAAAGCCTGCTTATTGTTTTCGACTGTAAGCGGCAAAAGAAGAGCAAAAAAGCCATGACAAATGTCATGACCATTATTCAGCCTGTAACTTATTGTAAACATCACTAGGCATATCTTTTTTGAATACTTCTTTGTAAGTATAAACATAAGCACCCTTAGTAGTTACTTCAAGGTAATGATCTTGTTTCAATTTACCCATACCTGTGAATTGAATAGGATGCTCGTTACCTTCCTTATCATAACTAGTTAAGTTGTAATCATAATTACCGTAGCCATCTTCATCTTTACCCTTGGCATTGTCTATTTTTACGTAGCGTGCTTCTTTTTTAACTAGGAAATTGTATTGGCCCAGTGCCTGTGAAAACTGGTCTGTGCGGTCTTTAGTGTACGCACAAGCACCCACATATGCCAATCCTATAATTGTAGCTGATAATAACAAAAACTTTAGTAGACTTCTCATTTATCCTTACCTCCTGAGAAATATACTAAAGTTTTTTTGATAAATTCTACATCTGTTTCACTTACATTCTTCTTACAAAATCGTAAGTTACTGATCGGCTGAGTAAAGTCGGTTATTTAAGTCCCCACCAATCGAAGTTGATCGTATAGTCTACGATTTTATTGAAGATATCAGCAATAATATTTAGCATGATCAACACCTCCAACATATATTAAATGAATTTCTTTACAAGTTCATTATACCGCTTTTTTGGAAACGCCAACACATATTTGGTTTAACCCCAGACTTCTTCTTGAATTGATTTAACTAATGCGAGCTTGTCCCATTCTTGTTGTTCAGTTAGAACATTTCCTTCTTCTGTAGAAGCAAATCCACATTGGGTTGAGAGCCATAGTCTGTCTAATGGAAGATATTGGCTGGCTTCTTTGATACGATCGATAATTACTTGACGATCTTCTAATTCACCTTTTTTGGAAGTGATCAATCCTAGAACAACACGCTTGTCTCCAGAAACTTTAGCTAATGGTTCAAAATTACCAGCACGTGTTGAATCGTATTCGAGAAAGTATGTACTTACGTTTTCTTTGGCAAATACTTTGTCAGCGACAGGACCGTAACCACCGGCGAAGGCAAAGTCGGAATGATAATTGCCACGGCAGATATGTGTGTTGATAGTCAAATCCTCGGGTAAGTCTTTAATAGCACCGTTATTTAATTCTAGTAGTATATCTTGAATACCTGAATTGGCGTACGCTTGACCATCTGGAGTTGCTAGAAATTTGTCATCTAAAAATAGTCCCCATGAACAGTCATCAAGTTGGATTGTACGTGCTCCTTCGTCGTAGAAGGCTAGAATTGCATCATGATAGGCTTGTTCGATATCAACGTAGAGTTCTTCATCTGAATCATAGAATTCCTTGATTTTGTCGGCATTCTTTCCACGGAATAATTCGATATATAGTTGAGCAGGAGCGGGAATCGTTTGTTTAGCTTCAACATCAGTTCCGTCAGTCAATGATTTTAAGAATTTGAAATGTTGAATGAATGGGTGAGTGTCCTTGTTAAACTTGATTTTTCCTGAAAGAATAGCTGTGTCGTCACGTGTCTCTTCATGAGCAAAGTTATAGCCCTCACCGTAATGAATGTGATCGATACCCTCAAAGCCCCAGAAGAAGTCTAGGTGCCAGTATGAGCGACGGAACTCACCATCAGTAACATAGTCTAGTCCGGCATTGATTTCTTTGTTTACAAGGTCTTTGATAGCTTCATCTTCAATAGTTGTGAGTGCCGCTTGGTCAATATTTCCAGCTGCGAAGTCTTTACGTGCTTGTTTTAGTACATCTGGTCTTAAGAAACTTCCTACATGTTGAAATCCAATTTTAGTTTGTGTTTTTGTCATAATATTTTCCTCCGTATATTTACTTATTTAATTCCAAAAAAAAATCGTCCCTACATGCACAGAATTACTCTGCGATGTAGGGACGACTACCGTGGTACCACCCTAATTCATATTTTGATCACTCAAAATACCTCAACGACACTAACATGTCCGGGATGATATCGCATCCTTGCGTACCTTTGGCTTTCACCTAGGTAAGACTCCAAGTTCATCTTCAGTTAAACTTTCGTTCCGCCTTTTCACCATCTAGCGGTCACTCTTCAAACTACTCGTTAACTTACTCTTCTCTTCAACGTCTAATAGAATTAAACAAGTTTTAATTATTAATTGGTGAATAAATTACACCTAGTCCAAAACTTTGTCAAACAGTTTCGGCAACTTTTTTTGTGTGCACGATATTCTTAGTTAATTTGCCACTCAACAGTGCAACTTGTGTATCCATGGCTTCATAAATCATATTGTGAACAGCCTTTTTAGTATAGAAGGCTGTGTGTGGTGTGATGATAACATTGTCACGTTTAGCTAGATTCTTGAATTTTTCGTTAGGTACTGCATCAATACTGCCGAAGTCCTTTTGGAAAATACCATTTTCATGATCAAGAACATCTAGTCCGGCACAAGCAATTTTGCCAGAGTCTAGTCCGTCAATTAAAGCATCAGTGTCAACTAGACCACCACGGGCGCAATTGATGATGTATGAACCTTGCTTCATTTTACTGATAGCATCAGCGTCAATCATATGGTAGTCCTGTGGTTCAAGTGGAGTATGCAATGAAATAATGTCAGATTGTTCGAGTAACTCGTCTAATGAATCAACATAAATACCAAGATTTTCTAGGGCAGGGTTGGGATCAATATCATAAGCAATGACTTTGGCACCATATCCAAATTGCATAATACGGGCAAAGACGCTACCAATGTGTCCAGTTCCAATAACACCAACGGCTTTGCCACTGATCTCAGTACCGATAGTGGGTGCCCATTGGAAGTTTCCATGCTCAAACTTTTTGTCGAATTCTGGTACACGACGGAGCAAACGTCCAACTAGAAAAGATGCGTGTTCAGCGATAGCGTTAGGTGAATAGACAGGAACATTAGTCAGCGTAAAGCCAAAATCATTGAGGTCCTTATAATCAAAGCCATCTGTACCAACATTTCTAACTGATAACTTACTAATACCGAAATCATGCAGTTTCTTTAGAGCTTCACGAGCGTATGGTGTGCGCTGAACGGTACATACACCGTCGAAGCCCTTAGCATTATCTGCAGTTTCAGGAGTAAGGATGTCAGTTGTATAATCTATGTCTACGTCTGGATTCTCTGAAGCCCATTTTTTCAGTGGTGCTTCTTCATCTCCACGAACGCCAAATACGTAAATTTTCATAACAATAGTCCCTCTTTCTTTGAATCAGATTAGAAAATTAATTATTCTCTAATAAACTGTGTTAATAAGTGTAACGCAAATTTTTAAAAATAAAAGGGTAAATTTCAATACAAATAGTCAAATGATATGTATGATATTCTGTAATTGAACTTGAGGTGGATGTGATGGAAAATAAAAGTACCTTACCGCAATTGTTGGCATGGCAGATAATGATTGTCGTCAATAGTGCCGTTATTTTATACGTTATACGAACTTTTAATAACTATTCATTAGTGTATTTCTTACCACGAACGCTTATATGGGGAATTATTGGCCTAGTTCTGTTTGTAGGATATATGTTGATTCAGGCAATCATTGGATTCTCGATTCATAACTTAAATGATGGTAATGGTGCTTGGGCAGTTGTATTACTTCTAGCAGGATTCGTTAGTCCTCTGTATATAATTCCAGCTGTGTGGGCATTGATAATGAAGTATGTATTCAAAAAAGGGTAAAAAAATAACATCTTAGTCGTTTGACTAGGATGTTATTTTTGTTTTAACTCTTTAATATCGTTATTTTCTGTAATTAGGAGTTTTAACTTTTCAATAATTATGTTGTAATCGTTTATAGATATATCAGTATTGCCAGCTTCTAAATCAAGTAAGTAATCAAAGGGAATATCTAGCTTTTTGGCAATGTTTTCTTGATCAAATGGAGTATTGTTTTCTAATTCAATAATTTTCATAGATAAATCAAATTGTGGAGAATTCATCTTATTTTGTAAGTACTTATCATTCTTTGCAATTGAGCTTTTTAAAATACCTTTTAAATCCATAAGTTTATTCTCCTTTTATCCAATTTGAAATATTCTTTCGACTTAGATTCTGCCTTACTATATCAGATTCTTGAATCAATGTATTTAAAAAGGATTCAGAATTGCCTTTGTATGCTGATTTATTGAGGTAAATTGCTAGACAGATACCCTTATCCATATTAACAAAATATTGTAACTTCATGGTGAAAAAGGTCACTCGGATGTGATTAAAATTGTCATCTATCCGTATTTCGTAATGATGGGTAAATTTTCTAAGTTTTTTGAGTATTTTGAATGAGTGATTTTGACCAAGTCTATCTTTGACAAACACTTGTAGATAGCCTTTCTGTGATAATTCAACAATTTCCTGATTTTTATCTATATTCATAAAATAAATTTCTTTAAGAGCACGAGAAAGTATATCGTTATATAAATGATCACTTTGTATTTTAGTTGAATTGCTTATGTATAAGTAATGGTTATAATCATTCGATGGTAACTTTTTTAGATAGAAAAATTTTTTAATCATAAGTATCTCAACCTGAATCTTAGATTCATTCTTTCCCATAGTGTTATAAAAGTATAACGTTACTAAAATGTGTAAACAATATAATTACCAAAGTACAATTAATTAGTTATTCAAATTAGTGATATTTAAATAACAAGGGTAAAAAAATAACATCTTAGTCATCTGACTAGGATGTTATTTTTGTTTTAATTTTTACTACGTGGATTCAAAACGATATTCATAATAATTGCAGTGAAACTACCAACAACTAATCCGTTATTCAAGATTGTTTGTAACGTTGAAGGTAAGAAATGTAATAGGGTAGGTTGAACGGTAACACCTAATCCAAGACCAATCGAAACAGCCATGATTAATAAGTTATCGCCACTCATATCAACTTTTGTAAGCATCTTGATTCCTTCAGCACCAACTGTACCAAACATTATCAGCATAGCGCCTCCAAGTACGGATGTTGGAATCAATGTAGCGATAGCACCGACCTTGGGTATTAATCCTAACAGGATTAGTAGAAAGGCTGAGAAGTAAACGGGTTTGTTCTTTTTGATTCCTGACAATTCAACAATGGCAACATTTTGAGAGAAAGTTGAATATGGGAATGTGTTGAAAATACCACCTAAGATAGCGGCGATACCCTCAGATGCATATCCGTGTTGCAAGTCCTTTTCATCTAGTTCACGATGAGTTATTTCTGACAAGGCGTAATAAACACCGGTTGATTCAATCATACATGTCAATGATGCTAATAACATGATAACGATAGATGACCATTCAAACTTAGGAGTTGAAAAGTAGAATGGTTGTGGTAATTGGAACCAGTGAGCATTGTGGACACTAGCAAATCCCATCGTTCCCATGGCAATGGCCGCAATAGTACCGGCAACGATACCAATTAGGATCGAGATCTGTTTGATAAATCCGCGTCCCCAAATATTGATTACTATAATAAGAAGTGCTGTACCAAATCCTAACAATAAGTCAGTTGGATCACCGAAATTCTTTGCGGCAGCATTACCACCACCAATATTCTGGAAGGCAACAGGAATCAATGTGAATCCAATCAATGTGATCAATGAACCAGTGACTATTGGTGGGAAGAACCTTTTGAGTTTTGAGAATACTTTCGATATTAATAGGATGAAAATACCGGCAGCAATAATTCCACCGTACATATATCCAATCCCAAAGTGCTGTCCGATATTTTGTAACGGCGTTACATATTCGACAGCGGAACCAAGCACAACTGGTAATCCAATACCAGTCAATGGTGTACGCTTGATTTGCAACAATGTTGCGACACCACACATGAAGATGTCGACTGAAATTAAGTAAGTCATTTGTGTGGCAGTGAAGTTCAAGGCTGCACCAAGTAAGATAGGAATTAAAATATCCCCGGAATACATGGCCAGCAAATGTTGAAACCCTAGTAGTAGATTCTTGAAGAATGAATCTTCAGAATCGTGCATTTTTAAGTCCATTTTGTACCTTCCCCGATATATTAATAAAAATAGTTTATCATTTACGAACTTAATTTGTTATTAGTTATTTAAAGTTCGCTATTTGCTATTTATTTTACAACTTTACTTTAAAAAGTATATCACTAATTCGGAATTAAATGGAAGAGAGACTTGAATGATAACCGTTTTCAATTATGATAAAATATAAACTAGTATTAATTAGGAGGATTTCACAATAATGAATAAAAATCATTTGGATGATGCTTGTACAACTATCCTAGTTGGTAAGAATGCCAGCATGGACGGTTCAACTATGATTGCCAGAAATGACGATACATTTTTTGCAGTCGCACCACATAGTTTTGTATTAAACCCAGCTGTTAAGGGTGAAAAGGGACGCAAAGTTAAGTCATGGCTTAACGGCTTCGAGGCTGAAGTTCCAGAAAATGGCTACAAATGGCCTGCTGTTCCTAACGTAGACTACAAGAAGTTCGGTTACTATGACGAAAGTGGTATTAATGGTGCTAACGTTGCTATGTCAGCCACTGAAAGTACATATGGTAACGAACGTGCACTTGCATTTGATCCACTAGTAAAAGATGGTATGGACGAAGATGTCATCGTTCGTATGGTATTACCTTATGTTGATTCAGCAAAAGCTGCTGTTAAACGTACTGGTGATTTGATTGCTAAGTATGGTTCACCTGCTGGTAATTCAGTATTGTTCAGTGATAAAGACGATGTTTGGTATATGGAAATTGTTACTGGTCATCACTGGGTTGCTCAAAGAATCCCTGATGATAGTTATGCAGTTTGTGCTAACCGTGTTTCAATTCAACAAGTTGACTTCGATGATCCATCACAATTCATGTGGTCAGAGGGTATCCAAGAATTTGTTGAAGCAAACCACTTGAATACAGACAAACATGGATTCAACTTCAGACATATCTTCGGTACAGATAATATGAAGGATCGCCACTACAACACACCACGTGTATGGTTCGGTCAAAAGTTCTTCAATCCAGAAATCGAACAAGATCCAGAAGATGGTGAGTTGCCATTTATCATGAAGACAGAACACAAGATTTCTGTTGATGATATTGAATATGTACTTGGTTCACATTACAACGAAACACCTTACGATCCATTCAGTACAGATGCTTCAGATGATGACAAGTATCGTTACCGTCCAATTGGTTTGAACAGAACACAAAATTCACACGTTCTCCAAATCAGAAATGATGTTCCTGATGAATTCGCCGCTATTATGTGGTTATGTATCGGATTCCCAACATACACACCATACATTCCGTTCTACACAAATATGAATGACACAGATGCAAGTTACAAAGATGCATCTCTAGAATTCAATTTCAAAGATGCTTACTGGATGTATAACGCATTGTCAGTTCTTGTTGAATCACATTACTCAGAATTCATTCAAGCTGACATCGACTTCCTAACAGAAGTTCGCCAAGACTTGCGTATGAGTGTTGCTGAAACTGATAAGTTAGCTAAGAATTATTCCGGTGATGAGCTTGTAGAATTCTTGACTGACAGAAACCAAAAAGTTGTTAAAGAAATGTCAGATAAGACACACAAATTATTTGGACAACTTTATACAAAGGGAATTACACTATCAAAACTTACATTTGATATGGATAAGAACCTATAAAATTAATCGACCTGTGATGAAATTTCATCACAGGTCTTTTTTCTGAAAATTTTTATAATGTATTTAATAAGCATTTTCAATAACTAACCTGTATAATATCTCTATTAATGCTTTTTACATTTTCAGGAGGAAAAATTAATGGAAGAAAGTAAGAAAATGACCAAGAAGACTTTGCACAAAGGTTTTCTTTTGGCCTTCCTTGCGTCAGTTACTTGGGGTGTTTCAGGTGCTGTTCAGCAAATCGTTGCAAAGGATGCAAATATTCCCGCAATGTGGTTTGTCGGCACTAGAACTCTAGTTGCTGGTGTCATCCTTTTAGTGATTGCCTTATTTGTACTACCTAAGAAAGAATTCTTTTCAATTTTTAAATCGTGGAAGGATACTTTGATACTTGTTGCCTTCTCGATCTTTGGTTTATTCGCAAATATGTATACATTCTTTTATGCGATTCAAACAGGTAATTCATCAACTGCCACAATTCTACAATATTTATCACCACTATTTATTATGGTTGGTGCCATCGTCTTCACACATAAAAAAGTTCTAAGAATTGATGTTATTTCATTTGCATTAGCGTTGATCGGAGTTGTGTTGTTGATCACACGTGGGGATATTTCCCACTTATCTATTCCGTTTGAATCAGTTCTTTGGGGTATTGGAAGTGGTATAACAGCTGCTTTATATGTTGTTATTCCCCAAAGATTGATTGCTAAGCACAATGGATTATTGGTTACCGGTTGGGGAATGCTGATTGCTGGTGTCTTCTCAAACTTCTTTACACCGGTTTGGGTGAATCCACCACATTTATCAACTAAGTCATTAATTGGCGTTATAACGGTTATTCTTTTGAGTAACGTTCTTGCCTTTTTAATGATGGTATTCAGTACCAAATATACAACTGCTGCAACCATCAGTATCACGGACGCTGTACAACCGTTTACAACCCTTGTGCTGAGCGTGATTTTCTTATCGTATAGTGTCAATATTCCCGAGATTATCGGTGCAGTTATCGTTGTCTTTGCTATCTATATCTTAAACAGATATGATACTAACGGAGACTAAAATAACAAAGGAGAATGACAAATTATGAAAATTTTTGCTTACGGAATTCGTGACGATGAATTGTCATCATTGAAGAAGTGGGAAGCCGCAAATCCTGAGATTGAGGTTGGTTATACTGGCGATACATTAACACCAGATACCGCCAAATTAGCTGAAGGTTCAAACGGTGTTGTTACATTACAAACAACTCCATATGAACGTGCTGCTTTGGAACAATTGAAAGATTACGGAATCAAATCTATTTCTATTCGTAACGTGGGATTCGATAATTTTGACTTCAAAGATTTAAATGATTTTGGTATGAAATTAACTAATGTCCCAGTATATTCACCAAATGCTATTGCTGAACATACAGTTCTATTGATAGGAAGATTGCTACGTCGTGTTCCAGAAGTCGATGCTAAATTCGACAATGGCGACTTCACATGGGCACCTACTATTGGTAGAGAGTTCCGTGAACAAACTGTTGGTGTTATCGGTACCGGTCATATTGGACGTGTAGTTATTCAAATCTTGCAAGGATTCGGTGCAAAAGTCGTTGCGTATGATGTTTATCACAACGATGACATTGAAAAGCAGGGATTATATGTTGATAGTCTAGAAGAGTTGTACAAACAATCAGATATCATCACATTGCACGTGCCATTATTTGATAGTAATAAGTACATGATCAACAAAGATGCCATTGCACAAATGAAAGATGGCGTCTTCATCGTCAACTGTGCTCGTGGTGAATTGATCGATACAGATGCCTTGATTGCTGGTTTGGATGATGGCAAGATTGGTGCTGCCGGCTTAGATGTTTTGGATAATGAAAACTCTGTCTTCGGTAAGAAGTGGGGCAGTATTGATAATCTTCCAAATCCTAAGATCAAGAACTTGGCAGAACGTATTAATGTTATCATCACACCACACAATGCTTTCTATACAGAAACAGCGGTTCACAATATGATTACTGTTGCTTTTGATTCAAACAAAGCCTTGATCGATGGTGAAACACCTAAGAATATTGTTGATACTACAAAATAAATAATAAATATCTTCAGAGAGTGGAACAAAGTATGTTCAACTTTCGAGAATTAAACTAATAGGGACTGTAATCCGACTTTGGATTACGGTCCCTATTTTTTGTCTCAAATTTTTCGTATTATAGACAAATTCACATCACAAATTGTTCACATTCAGACTTTATAATTCTTCTCATCATAAGAAAACAATATATCGAATCGGATATAAATACTCTTTAAGGAGAATAATAAATATGGATGATGAAATTAAATATTACTTTCTAACATCGGCTATTAAACAAATGAATACAACGTTTAATATTGTGATTGCTACAACTGAGCCGGATGATTCTATCCAACAAAGCTTAGATGATGCCAAGCGTCATATAGAAATAAATCTGCATCAAATCGATGACGATTTTTCAATTGAAAAGAAGGATTTACTAGTTTCAAAATTTCAAAATGGCGACCAAGGACCTTTGATAAAGTCAGAAATTTTTCAGCTGGTATATGACAAAACAATAGGCGCAGAACAAATGACGCATCACTATTTCAGTGCATATTTTAATGGCAAGTATGATCCAACTGGATTAGTTAAAGGTTGGGCGATGGAAGAAGCTTTTGATGCTTATTTGAAACCACTATTGAATCGATTGGACATTGAAGGTGTCTCTTTAAGAAGCAGAGATGATGTAAAAGTGGCTACTCGACGTGGATCTGATCATCGATGGAGTGTGAATATTGCAAATCCGGATGATAAAAATAAAATATTGACCACTTACTATATTCAAAATTGCTCGGTATCAACCGTGAATAATTTGAATTTTGAACGAGTACCACGTAGTCAAGTTGGTCGAATGGAACAAGTCACGATACTAAGTGATGATATGACTGATTCCGTTGTGTGGGCTAATGCCGGTATTTCGGCAGGAACCGAAAAGTTTCCAGAATTAATTAATTCCGATTGTTTGACTGGGATGCTAGTTGATGGAAAATTAGGTGTAATTAATTTCCGAGATGGATCGTTTAGTAACAAAAAAATATTTCTAAAATAGAAATGAACGTAGTTAAACTATAGCTAGTAATAGTTCAGTAATACAAATGTTTATTAATTTTCGAAGTTCCATCATATTTTGTTCATAAAATCCTTTTACAATAAAGTTGTGAAGCTGAAGTACACTTCACCACTAAAACTTAAAATTAAAACTTATAAACAACTCAAAATAAAGGAGTAGTTGCCTATGACCGAATTTATGAACAAAACAATTAATAGCATGAATATCCCATTTACCATTCGCCTTGCACTCAAGCAAAGTAATGATGAAGCTGAAAATATTATGATTGATACTTATGAAGAAATGAACCGATTCTTAGAACAAATGGATTTGAAGTTTTCACCATTTCGTGAAGATTCCCTAGTTTCGAGATTCCAACGTGGGGATAGAGCACCACTGTTGAACTCAGAAGTCTTTGAATCAGTTTATTCAAAAACTGTTATTGTTGGAGAACTCGCTAATGGTTCATTTGATGTGTATTTTAATGGCGATCCGACCAGACTGGTTAAGAGTTGGACGATTGAACAATCATTCGACAAGTTTCTAGTTCCACTCTTTGAATATGATGATATTGTTGGTATTTCATTAAAGGGTGGTGGTGATACCAAGTTTGCGGTCAGGCCATCGACCGATTTTGAATGGAAACTTGGGACATCACTTAAAACTTACAATTTGAGATATGGTGCGATTTCAACGGCCAGATGTAACAGTCGTGCCAAATACCTTGAAAAGGATAAGTTAGATGCTATTCAAGAAATCTCAATTGTTGGGGATAATCTTGTGGATACTAATATTTTGGCGAATATCGGATTGGCCGCAGGAACCCACAAGTTCACTCATTTGATTGAAAATTCGTACCTTAGTGGTATGTTGATCGATAATGAAGAATCAATTATCTTTGCAGAAGGAATTTTGAATCGTAACAATCATGCAGAAAAAGTTAGAGTTAAATAATCGAAAAAAATATTGTAGGCGGGTGTATGTTTTTACACTGCTTACAGTATTTTTTGTTTTCAGACGTAGGCGAGAACGAATCTAGTCGTCCCAAACCTCGACTGAATCATCATAACCATCTGGATTACCATGCCATAAGAAGTCTCCGTACCAAAGGCTACGTTTGTCAATATCGAATCCATTGATTTCGGCAACATCGGCGTCACTTAATTCAAAGTCATAAATATCAGCATTTTGAATAATACGTGCTTCGTGGACTGACTTAGGAATAGTGATGATTCCACGTTGTAGATCCCAACGTAAAATAACTTGGGCTACTGACTTGTTATACTTGTCAGCGATAGCTTTCAAGCGTGTATCACTAAGAACGGCTCCACCGCCAAGTGGTGACCAAGCTTCTAGATGGATGTTGTGCTTGTCACAGAAGTCTTTGATGTCAGCTTCTTGGCAGAGTGGATGGAATTCCATTTGGTTCACAGCAGGTTTAACTGATGCGTTCAAGAGAATGTCCTTCATTTTGGCAATATTGAAGTTAGAAATACCAATTGCACGAGCTTTGCCATCGTGATAAATCTTTTCTAGTGCACGCCATGTTTCAAGATATGTGCCATCAACTGGCCAGTGAATCAAAAGTAAGTCAACATAACTAGTTTGAAGACGTTTCAGTTGTCCTTCAAATTGTTCTAGAGTTGAGTCGTAACCTTGATCACCATTGAAGATCTTAGTTGTTAAGAAGATATCTTCACGTTTCATATTATTGTCGGCGAGGGCCTTCTTGAGTCCTTCACCAACACCAGCTTCGTTGCCGTATTGTTTGGCTGTGTCGATAGCCTTGTAGCCATGCTTGATCGCCCATTGGACGGATTGAGATGCACCGGCATTATTCACTTTCCAAACACCTAATCCTACTTGTGGCATTTGAACACCATTGTTCAATGTAACTGTGGATTCCAAATTTAAAGTCATATTAATACCTCCATATAAACATTTTAACGCAAAGCATTTTGTGATTCTTGTAAATCGTCTGTCTATTTGGTATAGTTCGGATTGTTTATATGTAACAGTTATAATAACCAGTTCATATACGAAAGGTATAGTTAAATTTATGAAAAATACATTCACAAGTGATAATGAAATTAAATCAGAAATTATTAATCTTTCCGCTATCTTGAATTTGCCCAAAGGAACCGAGACATTTGTCAGCGATATTCATGGCGAATATGATGAATTTGCTCATATATTACGAAATGGTTCAGGAAATACTAAGCAAAAGGTCAGTGAATTATTCACTGGTCGTTTGACTGATGAGAGCCAGAAAAAATTGGCTTTTCTAATTTACTATCCGTCAGAAATATTGCGCCAAACTAAGAACAAATTTGAAAGTAATGATGATTTGAATCAGTGGTATATGACGACTTTCAACAATTTGATTGAGATGTTGCAGTATACTGCCAACAAATATACACGTTCAAAAGTCAGAAAGGCTATGGATAGTGAGTTTGTTTATATAACAGAAGAGCTTTTGTATGCTGATCCTAGTGATGGGACTAAGCATCTATATTATTCGGAAATCATGGACAGCATCATTCGACTTAAAATGGCAGACTCATTTATTATTTCAACTTGCCATACAATTCAAAAGCTGGTCGTAGATCATCTACACATCATTGGGGATGTCTATGATCGTGGACCACATCCTGACTTGATAATTGATCACTTGATGAATAATTGTGGCAGTCTTGATTTTCAGTGGGGCAATCATGATATCCTTTGGATCGGCAGTGTCTCAGGATCAAAGCTCTGCATGGCCAATCTTGTCAGGATCAGTGCACGCTATGATAACTTGGATATTCTTAGTGAATCGTATGGAATCAACTTTGATAAACTAGAGAAATTTGCATTGAAGAACTATCAACCACTGAAGTCATTTTGTCCCAAGTCAGACACTGGAACGCAGATAACACCTGAGATAGAACAACGCAATAATTGTGTCCAACAGGCAATCGCCATTATGCAGTTCAAATTAGAGGGTCAGGCAATTAAGCGTAACCCGGATTTTTTAATGAGCTCTCGGATGATGTTAGGCAAACTTACCAACAGTAAAAAACATATCAATATTGGCGGCAAAAAATACGATATCGTTGACGGATGTTTCCAACTCGTAGATTCAAATGATCCTTATAAATTAACTAAGGAAGAATCAATAATCATCGATGATTTAATTGAACAATTCATTAATTCTAAGAAATTATGTAAGCATATGAAATACATGGTCGATAATGGGTCAATGTACCTTCGTTATAACGGTAACTTATTGCTTCATGGCTGTGTTCCAGTCGATAGTCAGGGTGAGATGTTAAGTCTGAAGCTTGCTGGTAAAAAGTATTCTGGCAAGTCACTATTTGACTTCTTCGATAAAGTTTTGAGAGCAGCGTTTAGTAATCCTCAAACTAAAGATTGTTATAATTCAGACATTCTCTGGTATCTTTGGACTGGCAAACTCTCGCCATTATTTGGTAAGGGTGATATGACGACCTTTGAGCGCTATTTTATTAATGATAAGTCATTACAACATGAGAAGAAAAATCCCTATTATTCGTTGCGAAAAGAAGAATGGTTTGCGGACAAGTTATTGCAGGAGTTTGGATTGGACGTTAAAACCGGCCACATTATTAATGGTCATACACCAGTTAAACTGGGGCATTCACCTATTATGGCTAATGGCAAGATATTCGTTATTGATGGTGGGATGTCTAAACCGTATCACAAGACTACTGGTATTGGGGGCTACACGTTGCTCTATAATTCTTACGGATTACAACTAGTAACCCATGAACCATTTACTACTCGTCAAAAGGCAATCAAAGATATGACCGACGTTGTTTCGACTAAGCGTGTTATTGAACAGTCTGTTAAACGTCAAACGGTGGGTGACACTGATATTGGTAGACAAATAAAAAAGCAGATAGCTGAGCTATCTGCTAGATTGAATTAGGTTTGTAAATGAGATACAGAAGCCGAGTCATGTTCAACATTTCCCAGGTTTCTTCCACTCTCTAAACGAGTTGCGAAAGTCAGCTTCCTGTGCTTGCTACGATCAGTAAATGCATCACTGCGTGATACCTTCACTAATCTAGGCAATGCTCAGAATCTCCCGCCTTTCTCCACTCTCTAAACGAGTTGCAGAAACCAAATGTCTCCGCTTGACTACGATAAATAATGGATGCATAAAGCACATCAATCATTTATCTAGGTCATGCTCAACATTTCCCGGATTTCTTCCACTCTCTAAACGAGTTGCGAAAGTCAGCTTCCTGCGTTTGCTACGATTAGTAAATGCATCACTGCGTGATACCTTCACTAATCTAGGCAATGCTCGGAATCTCCCGCCTTTCTCCACTCTCTATTCTGATAATGCTTTCTTAGGCAAAATAAGGTTCAATACGATACCGACAATTGTAGCAACACCGATACCTGTAAATTGGAATGTTCCTATCTTTAAGTAGGCATTTCCAATACCGATAACTAGAATAACTGAAGCAATCATCAAATTGTGTTTCTTATTGAAATCGACTTTGTTATCGACTAGTAGTTTTAAACCGCTTGATGCGATAACACCGAATAGCACGAAACTGATACCACCGATAACTGGTCCGGGGATTGTTTGAATTAGGGCACTTAATTTACCAACGAATCCGAACAAGGCGGCGAAGACGGCGGCACCAACAATAACGTAAACTGAGAAGATCTTATTAACGGCCATAACACCAATGTTTTCACCGTATGATGTAATAGGAGGACCACCGATCAATCCGGCAAAGATTGAGGCTGTACCATCACCGGCAAGTGTTCTGTGTAGTCCGGGATTCTTGAAGAAGTTTCTGTGTGTTAATTCATCAAGAACCATGATGTGGCCTAGATGTTCAGCCATTGTAACGAAGGCTATCGGGGCAAAACTCAAGATGGCATCCCAATAGATTTTCTTAGGCGTGTAGCTAATGAATGGAAATTCGAAGTTAGGTAACTTGAACCAAGGTGTGTTGGCAACTTGTGTGAAGTCAACAATACCAAAGGCAACAGAGATTCCGTATCCACAAACGATACCAAGCAAGATGGCAATGTTGCTCCAGAATCCCTTGAAGTACATATTGAATAAGACAGTTAAGAATAATGTGATCATTGAAATAATGAAGTATTTCAAGTCGTAGTGGCCATTGTTCATCATAGCGTTGTCGGCAGCATTACTTGCGACAGACAATCCAATAACGATGATAATAGGTCCAACAACGATAGGTGGTAGAGCTTTATCGATCCAGTCAGAACCGATGAAGGCAATCAGTAGTGCAACTACTAGATATACCAAACCAACTGCGATAGTACCTTGAGCGACACCGGCATATCCAGCTGTTTTCATTAGGGCAATACTTGGAACGATGAAAGAAAAACTTGAACTCATGTAGGCAGGAATTCTACCTTTGGTGATCAAAATATGAAGAATAGTACCAATACCGGAACTGAACAGTGCAATACCAGGATCCAATCCAATTAGTAATGGTACTAGGACTGTAGCTCCAAACATTGAGAATAAATGCTGTAATGATAGTAACCACCAGCTACTTAGCGGTGGTCTTTCGTATAGATCAATAACCGCGTCAGGATTTCTGTAAGTCTTGTCGTTTGTATCCAATTTGTTTTCCCCCATTTTGTATTAGAGAGTGAGGATAAGCACAGAGGTTTGCTTGTCGCAACTCGTTTTCGAAAGCCAACTTTCTCCACTCTCTGCAAAAAAAATAGTCCTCTATCCCGTGTATGCGAAATAAAAGACTTGTACGTGTACCTTTTTAGCCTCACGGGACCAATGTTAAAGGACTATTTGATTTTCTTAATCATAGTAGAATTTAAAAGATAAGTCAACAAGAGAGTTGAAAAGATAAGACAACAATGAAATACTTAGAATATGAATGTAAAGCGCTAACAGAGGAGAGAATTTTTTTATGGTTGAATTGTACATTGTAAGACATGGTGAGACAGATACTAACTACGAGAACCGTATTAATGGTATGTCTACCAACAAGCCTTTGAACGAGAAAGGTGTCGCTCAAGTTGAGGAACTCGAGAAGAATATTGATATTAATATGTTTGATGAAGTTTACTCAAGTTCACTATTGAGAGCTAAACAAACAGCTGAGATTTTGAATCAAAATGTTCACGAAATCAAATTCGATGACAGATTACTAGAAGCCGATTACGGTAGCTGGGATGGTAAGACTGAAGAAGAGATGATCGCACAACATCCCGATGTATTCGATGAGAACCATTATTTAATGGCAGGATACACAAAGTATGCCAAAGATGGTGAAGAATACGATCACGTCTACAAACGTGTTGATGACTTCATGACTGATATGACTAAGAAGGGTGACGAGAAGATTCTGGTCGTTTGCCACGGTTTTGTTAGTCGTGCCTTTATGAAAGTCGTAACTGGAGCTCAAAATATTTCTAATATTATCCAACCAGACAATGCTGGAGTATCAAAATATAGAATTTCAGCTTCAGGCCAAAGGTATATGTTGTATTATGGAAGAATGAATCATATCAACTAAACATATAGATTGAGGTGGAATTTTGACATTAACTAATAAGGTTCCAGAAAATGATGTCAGAAAGACTTTTAATACGATTGCGAATGACTATGACAAGATGAATACGATCATGAGCTTGGGTACCCACAGAAAGTGGCGCGCCAAAGCAACTTCAATGATCACTAATCGTCCCAAGCGTATTTTGGATCTTTGCTGCGGCACAGCGGATTGGACGATCATGCTTGGTAGTCAATTCCCACTAGCCAGAGTTTCTGGAATGGACTTCAGTCAAGAAATGTTGAAGATAGGGCAAGCTAAGGTTGGACAGTCTGAACTAGAGAACGTCGAGTTATTAGCTGGAGATGCAATGAATCTGACTTTTCTCGACGATAGCTTTGATGTTGTAACTATCGGATTTGGATTACGGAATGTACCCGATGCCAATAAGGTATTACAAGAGATTTATCGAGTTTTGAAACCAGGTGGACAGCTTGTCTGTCTGGAAGCGTTCAAGGTCGAGACTCCAGTGATCCGCATAGGTTGGCAACTTTATTTTAATAAGATAATGCCCATGATGGGTAAGGTTTTCGTTTCAAAGAAAAATGAATATCAGTATTTAGATGATTCAGTGAATAAATTCGTCAGTATTCCACAACTAGTTGAGATGTATTACAAGGCTGGTTTTGAGAATGTTAGAGTTCAGGATTTGATGTTGAAGTCCGCTGCAATTCATTTGGGTACAAAAAGAGCGTGAAAAAACATGTTCAGCTTTCGAGCATTAAGATAAATAAGGACTGTAATCCGATCTTGGATTACAGTCCTTATTTGGTTTAAGCGGAAAAGCTATGTTTTGTCACGCGTTTACGCCGCAAGTTTAAATATTTTCTTTAGTCATATGGTGGCTCAAGAACCAAGCTGGAATAACGGCGAGCACTGTAACGATGACAGTAACTACGAAGGCACCTTGATAGGCTGAATTCAGATGAGCGGGTGTCATAAGTTCACCATTTAATTGTGTTTGAATCCAGGTTGCAAGTAATGCGGTACCGAAAGCTCCACCGATATTTTGTAACATACGAGAAGCGGTTGTTGCTTCAGAAACTAGTTCAGATGGCACACCTGAGTACGCATCAGACATGATTGGAATAGTCATTCCACCTTGAGCGATACCACGAATAAATAGTGTTGCAAGAATTATCCAAGTTGCTGTTTTGGCATTGAAATAAGCGAATGGCAGAGTTCCAATGACTGCAATAACAATGGCAACTAGAACGACCCAACGTGCACCGATACGGTCAGTTAATCTACCAATTTGGCTACGGGCAATTAATAGTCCTAACCCCTGAGCAATTAAATAAATTCCAGACATCACAACACTTAATCCACGAATATTTTGAAGATATAGTGGCAGGATGAACATTGCTCCGTTGACAGTTAATCCGGATAACAATAAAAGAATACTTGAGGCGGTAAAGCTAGGAAACTTGAATAGCTTGAGACTCACAAGAGCACGTTTGGGGAATATCAAAGCATAAATCGCATAACTTATCAGCAATCCGAATCCGATTAGAATGGGGACAAAAACATTGGTATTAGTAAATTTGCCACCAGAGCTTAATTTGGTGATACCAAGGATTAGACTGGTAAAAGCACCACCAAGAAAGAGAAGACTGATCCAATCGAACGGTTTTTTAGCAACGATTGGTTTAAACTGTGGCATCATGAAATATAGTAAAATCAGTGATGCTAGAGCAATAGGGATGTTGACGTAGAATATCCAGTGCCAGTTGAGTGATTTGATAATGAAACCACCAAATGTAGGGCCAAGAACTGGTGCTAAGACTACAGGTAAGCTAACGATAGCCATGATACTTCCCAGTCCTTCTGGTCCAGTAGCACGAACAACTAGAGTTGTCACCATCGAAATGATGATACCGGCACCAGCACCTTGTATAATACGACCGATTATTAACATATTGATGTCAGTTGAAACGCCGGAAATAATTGATCCGATGAGAAATACTAGTAATGAAGTTAAATATATTTTTTTGCCACTAAAGTGATCGACCATCCAACCAGCTATAGGAACGACGATGCCAAGTGCTAGAATATAACTTGTAGTTACCCATTGAACCATGTTCACCGAACTATTTAAATCTTTCATGATAGTATTGATAGCGACGTTAGTCATAGTTGTATCAAGCATTGGAGCAATTGCACCGATGACAAGTAGAATTGCTACTTTGACTACTGATGAGTGTTCGGTAGAGGTTTCTTTAATATTTTGTGATTCCATTTTCAACACCTCGAATATTTTACGAAGATAAATAATTACATATAAGAAACTTTGGTATCTTATTTATCTTGTTGAACAGAATAGTACACCGTAGTATCTTAAATTGCAAGAAATGGAGTGAATAAATTTGTCTAAATCTGAGGAAAAACATCAAACACGCCGCCGTGGAGCTGATTTGGAGGATGCCGTTTTGTCTGCTGCATGGGATTTACTGAAGGAAGTAGGATATCAAGAATTTACCATGGCCGAAGTCGCCAAAAGAGCTAATGCAGCTAAACCGGTTTTATATCGTCGTTGGCCAGAAAAGTCTAGTCTGGCTGCCAGTGCCATTATCAAATTTGGACCAAAACTAGATGCAACCATTCCTGACACCGGATCATTGCGTGGGGACTTAGTGACCTTTTTTAATCAGTTAATTAAGATATTTGATATGTTCGGTGCAGAGAAGTTCCGAGGATTAGTAACGGATAGATTGAAGTCGATTCCAATTGAGAAATTATTTGCGGCTCCAAATTCTGATAATATGTTGCAAAGTGCGATTGAACAGATTCTTGAGCAGGCAGAAAAGCGTGGAGAAGTGGATACATCAAAACTTTCACCACGGGTATTACAGTTGCCAGGAGTGCTGTTTATTAACGAGGTTGTTGGTCAAGCGGTCGTAACTAAACAAGTTATCGCACAAATAATTGATGAAATATTAATACCGGTATTTACGGCAAAAAAATAGCTGTTGTAGTAGGTTGAACTTGATAGTTCGCCTACTAACAACAGCTGTTTTTATTACTTTTGTTCCTTTGCCGCATCCGATTACGAAGTATTTTATCTGCCGTGGGGATTGGCTCCAGCCTTGGTCTGAAGCCTCGATTTGAAGCTTTGCTTCGCAAATCTCCAAATTCGTCCTGTTACGTAAGAACGGTAAATCACCGTTCAACGTAACTTTCACGGCTGATAAAATATTTCGTAACCTCCTGCTAATGTGGTTTAGATTCTTATGTTTTATCCTGTATCATTATTAAGTTTGATTTTATAAACTTTGAAGTCTAGTTTTTTTAAAAAAGTAAAAACATACAAACTAGCCGGAGATTGAAAATAACGTGTCAGCTGTGAAAGTGCTGTTGGACGGTGGTTTATCCGTCCTTACAGCATAGGACGACTTTTGAAATTTGCGGTTTGTGCAAAGTTCAAAATCGAGGTCTTCAGACCGCTCTTTGGCTGAAGACGATCCCACAGCTGACACGTTATTTTCAATCGGAGGCGGAATCCCACAGAAAATTTTAAATTAGACAAAATAAAAAAAACATCCTGGGGAGGGATGTCTTTTAATGTTTTTAGGGGATTAAATATATGTTATAGGGGGGATGAGGTGAGAGGCTTATGTCTCTCATCTACAAGTAATAGAATACCGCCGAAGTGTGAACCCTTTGTATTTAAAATGTGAAGAAATTGTGAAGATTTATGAATTTTGTCATAAATGCCTATAAAAATTTCTAAAAGCAAATGTAGCGTGCTAACAATCATAGTTTGCCGAATAAAAAATGCCATTAATTGAGCAGTATTTTAAAAAACATATATTTGTTGTGGAACTGGTTCCATACGTTATTATTAGGATAGAAGCACAAGGGGGATAAAATATGGCAAACATTCGTGATGTGGCGAAATTATCAGGACATTCTATTTCGACAGTTTCTAGAGTAATTAACCAGCGAGGTTATGTTGCGGGAAAAACGGCTGCTGAAGTTAGGCAAGCTATGAAGACTCTGAATTACCATCGGAATGATTTGGCCAGAGCGTTGAGTCTAGGCAAAACGTATCGAGTTGGCGTGGTCTTGCCTTATGTTAATCACCCATACTTTCAAAAATTAGCGGATGCCATTATTAGTGCCGCCTTCGCAAACAATTATCAAGCAACATTTTTACAATCAAATTATAGCCCAGAAGAAGAAATCAAATTTCTGGATATGTTGAAGCATCACGCATTTGATGGATTGATTTTTACGTCTCGTGCCATTCCATTTGATAAATTAGTTGAGTATAAGAAATATGGTCCGATAACTTGTTGTGAGGATACATTTGATTATCCATTATCGTCAGCTTTTACCGATAGAAGGGCTTCATTTGTGAACGCATTGCAGACTTTGAAAGATCAAGGATATACCAAGATAGGTATGACTATTAGTCGTAGTGAAAATACTAGTCAGAGTGCGAAACTGACGACTGAGGCGTACAGAGAAGTATTTGGTGAAGATATTCGTGATGAGTTATTGTTTCGAGAATCAAAGACTATGTTTGATGGAATAACTGCGGTTGCTCAATTCCTGAATTATGAACCAGACTTGCAAGTCGCCTTTTGCAATGGAGACGAAATTGCGGCTGGAGCTAAAAGACAATTAAAAGAAATGAACCGTAGTGATGTGTTAGTTACTGGACAAGAGAATTTGCCAATCAGCTTCTTGATGGGTTTTTCCAGTATTGATCATCGGTTAACAGAAATGGGTGAGGAAGCATTTGAGTTATTATTTAAAGATGAAATAATTAAGAAACCTATCCCATCTCGTTTCATGCGTCGGGGTAAATTACGGGATGATTCTGATCAGAATCAGGATGAAATTGACCGTATCTTGAATTAATAGATTAATATTAGATTGGCTTACTACTATAAATAATGCAATACTAATAGTGGTGCCAAGCCGAGGTGAGGGTACGCGGTCGGCGTGCAAACGTTTGGAAGATCGCTGCACCTCACCATACAACAGACTTACGTTTTC
The DNA here is from genome assembly GCF_003946555.1 of Companilactobacillus hulinensis. GTDB lineage: Bacteria > Bacillota > Bacilli > Lactobacillales > Lactobacillaceae > Companilactobacillus > Companilactobacillus hulinensis. Next base: position 63,653 of record NZ_RHOO01000009.1, read on the forward strand.
GTAGGTCTGTTTTTTTGTTCTTAATCAAATTAAAATACCACAGGAAAAATATTAACATTTTCCCTGTGGTATTTTTGGTTTAAATCTATTTATTCGTATTTAAATACAATTACATTGCGAAGTCTTGGGCAATCCAAAGTTGTCCCATTTGATCGATGTAAACACCGACACCAACTGATGTGTAATCTGATCTAATCATGTTGTAGTAGTGCATTTGACCAGGTTCTTCAAGGAACATCTTTAGTAGAGCGTCTGATGCTGCTTGACCAGTCTTGAACTTACTTGCTTTGTAGAAGGCACCGATATTTTCACCGACACCATTGGTTGGATAGTTTGCTTCTGCGAAGGCTGAATCGAAGTATTCACCATTTGGACGCATGTGGTCGAATTGTTGTGCTAATTCTTTGGCACGTGTCATGGCAATATTATTGATTGAGCTGTCAGTCTTCAATGCACCAACACCATTCTTAGCACGTTCTGAGTTGATAGTTGCATAGATTGCGCTTTGCATAGCAGTAACACTAGCACTGTTCTTGGCGTTAGGATCACTAGCATTTAATCCAAAGTCAGGTGAGTATTCTACTTCTGAATTTAGATTTTTAACATATAGATGTTGACTAGCTGCCCATTCGTGAGCTGAAACTTTGTAGAATACGACATTATTCTTGTTAATAACGGCTCTAGTTACAGTCCAGAAAGTACCGTCTGGTAATGAGTTACCATCCATCTTTCCAGTTTGGTCATTGTAAAGTGCGGCGTTACCGTCGAAGACTACACCACTAGACTTTTGAACTGGTGCTTGATTTGAAACATCGGTAACTTCACTTTCAATTACGTATTCGTTAGTAGCAACTTGGTCGTATGTTTGACCATTAATTGAAATAACCTTTCCTACTAACCAATCACTATGAGCTGAAAGGGCACGATTCTTAACTGATGCACCTTTCTTAGTATAGAGATAGGTCACGTGATTAGTTCTAACAATATGCTTTGCGGCTGCGTCCGCAGTCGTAGTATTTGCCATTAACCCCGCTGATAATAATGCTGTTGCTGCCAAACTAGTCAGCAATGACTTCTTGATCAAATTCATATTCATTCCCCTTAAATATAAAATTATTTATACGTCTAATATAGTCCTTTTTTGCTCTAAAATCATTGGCAAAAGGGCATAAAGTGGTTGAAAAATTGACAAAAAAAATACACCCGGGGAAGGTGTATTTTTTGTATAGGGGATTAAATATTGTTATAGGGGGGATGAGAAAAGGGATTATGGTATCTCTTATCTACAATTTATATAATACAGGCCTATCATGAAGTATTTGTTTGTAAATTGTGAAAATTATGTGAATCTGGATAGCCACTTGTTTATGATAAGTCTTTTTTATAATTTTAAATTCTTTGTCCATTTTAAATGACAACAATAGTTGTCTCCCTTGAGGTAAGTAATTTACCTCACGAATAACAGTATAACTTATTTTGTTAACAACTACTACTAGTTGATACCCAAAAGTCGAAAAAATAGAAGACATCCTGGGGAGGGATGTCTTCAAATAGGGGATTAAATATATATGTTATAGGGGGGTGAGAAAAGGGATATCTGTATCTCTCATCTACAATTACTATAATACCGAGAAATTATGAAATAAATAATTCCAAATTGTGAAAAAAGTGTGAATTTTCAATTTTTGAATTGGTCTAGATTAATTATATTTTTATATTGTTAGTTGCTTTTTAAGAGTGTACCACTTATACTATACACATGTTCATCCAAAGAGATGCTGATCTAGGCTGAAAGTCGGCAATGAAAATGGTGTTTTAATTTTACAGGTTGGCCGTCTATATTGGCTTTAAGAGATGCAATATAATTGCAAAATTTGGGTGGAACCGCGTTACGACGTCCCTATTACAGAAATGTAATAGTGGCGTCTTTTTTTTAACTCTTTTTGTATTGAAGAAGGAAGTTTATTTATGGAAGAAGAATCTACCACACAAGAACAAACGCTCTCGAGGTCACTTGAGGGAAGACACATACAGATGATTGCTATCGGTGGAGCAATTGGTACAGGGCTGTTTTTGGGCTCAGGAAGTGCGATTCATGAAGCTGGACCATCGATTATCTTGGCATACATGATTGCAGGCTTCTTTTGCTTCTTCATGATGAGAGCAATTGGAGAATTACTATTATCAGATACTACGAAGCATTCGTTTTTGGATTTTATCAGAATTTATCTGGGAGATAGGTTTGAATTTGTAACTGGTTGGGCATACTGGCTATGTTGGATAACCGTGGCAATGGCGGATCTAACGGCATCAGGAATTTATATCAAGTATTGGTTACCCAGTGTTCCACAATGGTTATCAGCTTTGATTATCCTACTAGTATTATTTTCAATGAACTTTGTGAACGTGAAGTTATTCGGAGAAATGGAAACAGGATTCTCCATGATAAAAATCATTGCTATCATTGCGTTAGTTGTAGTTGGGGTCGGAATGGCATTCTTCCATGCTCCAGTAGAAGGTGGTAATGCAGGATTTACTAATTTAGTAAGCCACGGTGGATTTTTCCCAACTGGATTCAAAGGTTTCCTGATGTCATTTCAAATGGTTATTTTTGCCTTCGTAGGGATTGAAATGGTTGGATTGACCGCTGGTGAGGCAGCTGAACCTGAAATTAACCTTCCTAAGGCCATCAATAGCTTGCCCATACGAATCGGACTATTTTATGTTGGCTCCATGATTGCCATCATGAGTGTATATTCTTGGAACAAGATATCGACGACATCCAGTCCATTTGTACAAGTATTCTCAGGTATTGGGATCAACGGTGCAGCTGGAATTTTGAACTTCGTCGTTCTAACCGCATCACTTTCAGCAACCAACAGTTGTTTGTTCAGCACTAGCCGTACATTGTACAGTTTGAGTTTGAAGGGTAACGCTCCAAAGAAGTTCAAGTTAATTGGTAGAAATGGAGTTCCAGTTTGGGCATTGATGTTTTCAGCGGCTGCTTTATTAGTGATTGTTGCATTGAACTTTTTCATTCCATCCAATGTTTTTAGCTTAATTTCAACGGTTTCTACAATCAATTTCATTATCGTTTGGATGATTCTTATTTGGACACATTTGTTATTTAGAAAGCAAAATCCCAGTGGTATCAAAATTTTTAAGATGCCGTTGTATCCATTTAGTAATTACATTAGTTTAGCGTTTTTCACAGCAATTTTATTGTTGCTTCTATATATAAGAACAACTAGGGTTCCGATGATTATTACAATTATCTTCTGGATCGTGATGTTGTCGGTTTATCACAAAAATAATGACAGAGATGCTGAAATTAGCTGAGATTCAGTAGGATTTTTATGGCAGAATTACAAGATTGGCTCACTATATCGAGCCTAAGAGATGCAAGCAATTGCGAATTTAGGTGGAACCGCGTTTTTGACGCCCTATTACAGAGATGTAATAGCGGCGTCTTTTTTTACAATCAAAATTAAGGAAGTGGAAACTATGAACGAAAAACAAACTCTTTCTAGGTCACTAGGTAGTAGACATATTCAGATGATTGCCATTGGTGGTGCGATCGGAACTGGATTATTTTTGGGATCGGGTGAGGCGATTCATAAGTCTGGTCCTTCAATAATATTTTCTTATTTAATAACAGGATTATTTTGTTTCTTGATGATGCGTGCTATTGGAGAACTACTTTTGTCTGATACTATAAAGCATTCATTTTTGGAATTTATCAGAGAATATCTTGGAGACAGGTTCGAATTCGTGACCGGTTGGGCGTATTGGTTCTGCTGGATAACGTTAGCAATGGCAGACTTAACGGCATCAGGTATTTATATCAAATTCTGGTTTCCACAAGTTCCACAGTGGTTATCAGCACTAGTTATCTTGTTGATTCTGATTACGATGAATTTTGTTAATGTGAAGTTGTTTGGTGAGATGGAATCAGGATTTTCGATGATTAAGGTTATTGCGATTATTGTGTTAGTCATTGTTGGTATTTCAATGGCAATTTTTCATACACCAGTTTCTGGAAGTGTCGCTGGTTTTGGTAATCTTGTTAGTCATGGAGGGATGTTTCCGACTGGCGTGTCTGGCTTCTTGATGTCATTTCAAATGGTAGTTTTTGCTTTCGTTGGAATTGAAATGGTCGGTATCACTGCCGGTGAAACTGAGAATCCGGAATTAAATTTACCTAAGGCTATCAATGCTGTTCCGATTAGGATCGGGTTGTTTTATGTCGGTGCTATGGTCGCAATTATGAGTGTCTATCCTTGGAATAAAATAACGACTGATGTTAGCCCATTTGTTCAAGTTTTTTCAGCAATTGGTATCAAAGGAGCAGCCGGGATCCTTAACTTTGTTGTCCTAACCGCAGCCTTATCCGCCACAAATAGTTGCTTGTTCAGTACTAGTCGGACACTGTACAGTCTGAGTATCAAGGGTAATGCTCCAAAAAAAATGTCAATGGTAGGACGCAATGGAGTACCGATTTGGTCATTGATGTTCTCAAGTGTCGCTTTGTTAGTGATTGTTTTGATGAATTACTTTATGCCGGCAAATGTATTCAGCGTTATTTCAACAGTTTCAACAATCAACTTCATTGTTGTGTGGATTGTTCTTTTGTGGACACATGTTGTGTATAGACGTCGGACTGAGAATCTGGGTAAATATCAGATGCCAGGGTATCCTTTTACAAATTATCTAAGCTTGATATTCTTTATCGGGATATTAGTTTTGTTGTTGATTATTAGTAGCACCCGATTGGCTATGGTATTTACAATTGTTTTCTGGCTTGGTTTGGTTTTGGTTTATTCTCTTTTGAAAAAGAAGTAGGGTTGGTTGCCGCTTCCGGTCACAAGATATTAAACCTTTCGTGTGGACCGACCCGAGCCGAAGTGCGGTCTCGGGTCTCGACTTGAAGCTTTGCGTTGAAAATCTCCAAGATTGTCCAGTGTTGTACGAACGGGTAGACCACCGTTCTACGCCACTTTCACGACTTGTTAAATATCTTGTGACCTCCAGCTAAATTTACTTTCTATATTTATGTTCATGACTGTCTATTTAGTATGGGTGTTTTAGAAGTTTTATCGTTACTAAATGAGTTTCTATTGCTATCTATAGAATAAAAAAAATCGTAATAACATTTCCTTAAAAATGGGAAATATTATTACGACTTTTATTTTTAAATATGAAATTAGACTAGCAGAAACACTCTCGCCTGCAGGCGGACAACAACAATCAACGATATAAAAAAATGAGCCACAAACGTGACTCATTCAATCTAGTTAATCTCGATATGATGACCAAGATCTTTCTTATCTTCAACTTTTGGCAATGTGATCTTCAAAACACCATCGCTGTAATCAGCCTTGATATTATTCTCATCAACTGCTGGTAAGTGATATTGTCTTGCGAAGCGACCGCTTGAGCGCTCGCTCATAATCATATCTCCATTTTTGTCCTCATGATCATTGAAACTATCACGGTGACCACTAATTGTTAGTGTGTTGTTTTGATAATTAATATCAATGTTCTTCTTATCAAAAGCTGGCATATCTACATGAACTTCATAATCCTTATCAGATTCTTTAATATCTGTTTTTAGTGTTGTATCTGTATTAGCATCATTGAAAAATGTAGGGAAGTTATTCATCCATGCATTATCAAACCAGTCTCTCATAACGTCGTTATGACGATCCATAATTTCATTTGTCATATATCAATTACTTCCTTTCCTTCATTACAAATACAGTATAGTACCTGCTTGGGGGGAAGTTCAAATATTTAGCACTCTTAATTGTCGAGTGCTAAATATTATTTTTTCATGTAATTGGTTGGCTCAAAGTATTTTTGCAATAAACCAATCAATAAGTCAGTAATAACAGCCATAAGAGCGGTTGGCAAAGCACCAGCAAGAATCAATGGGGCACCATCAGTAGCGTTAGTACCACGAATAATTAAGTCTCCTAGTCCACCAGCTCCAACGAAGGAACCAATAGCAGTGTTACCAATAGCGACAACCATGGCTGTACGAATACCAGACATGATAACGGACATGGCAAGTGGCAATTTGACCATGTACAGCAATTGAATGCCGGTCATACCCATACCACGTGCCGAATCGATGACATTTGGATCAACGTTACGCATTCCGGTATATGTATTCTTCAGAATTGGGAGTAACGAGTATAAGAAAATCGTTACGATAACCGTATTTGGTCCCAATCCTAATACCAGCATAATGATTGATAGCATGGCAAGTGAAGGAACTGTTTGGATAACGTTGGCAATACTGATAATGAAATTACCAAGTTTGTAATGGTTAGCAATGTATATTCCTAATGGGATACCAATTATCGCAGCAATCAGAACACCGTAGAATGAGATCAAAAAGTGTCTACAGAATTGTTCTAGAATATACATCCCATTGTGGGTAAAGTAAAAAATCAATTGTCTCCATAGCGGCTGGTCAGCCATTATTTATCACCTCTGAAATAGTTATTTTTTTGTAAGAATTCTTGAGCGACATCTGCCGGTTCACGGAGATTATTATCGACTTCATAGTTCATTGTTTGCATTTCTGATAATGAAATTTTGCCATCCAAACGGTGCAACAATGGCTTGAGCTCAGGGTGCTTACGCAACAAGCTGTTGTTGACAACCATACTTGTATCGTATGGAGGGAAGAAGTGCTTGTTGTCAGGTAATATCTTCAAGTTGTAACTCTTGATACGACCATCAGTTGAGTAACCAAGGACAGCCGACATTTTACCTGCGGCAACAGCTGAGTAAACTAGTCCAACTTGCATAGGATAGACACGTTTAAAGGTGAATCCGTATGCACGTGAAAAAGCTGGGTAACCATCGTCAGGACGATTGATCCAGATATTATCAGCACCAATATTCATGGTTGGAGCAATTTTCTTCAAGTCACTGATATTGTGCAAGTTGTATTTTTTAGCAATTTTTTGAGTTACCAACATATTGTATGTGTTGGCGAATCCATAAGTTGGGAACCAAGTTTGGTCGAAACGTTGTTTGTAGAGACGCTTGACTGTTCGGTTAGCTTTGGCACGATTTTGAATCGGTTTGTGGTTCAAAGTAGCAATCAATTCATCACCAGTGAAGTTCTCGGCAGCAATATCAGCGTTATTACGCATCAAAGCAGCGTGAACTAACTGGTTAGAACCTAAGTTATTAACGATTTCAGTGTTGTAGTTAGTCTCATGTGAAATGAGTTCCATGATTATTTCTGACATGATCATCGATTCAGTCGTAGATAAACTGGCAACTCGAATTGTATCTTTTGAACCAGAGCCTAATCCAGGCCATCCACATCCAGACACTAATAGCATTGTCATCAAGGATATAATTGTAAATATTTTTTTGATTGATTTCTTCATAATTACACCTCACTACGTTTCGTTTTTGGTGTAACTTTTTTCTCGAATATCCCTAATAGATAATCGGCAAGGATTGCCAGAATAGTAACCGGGATAGTACCACCGATGATAAGACTTGGATTGTAGAGATTCAGTCCGTTAAAGATGAAATCACCTAATCCACCGGCACCGATGTACGACGCCAAAGTAGACCAAGAAATTACATAAACAGTTGAGAGCCTGATACCAGACATTATAATAGGCATGGACATTGGTATTTCAACTTTAAAAATGGACTGCATCGTCGTCATTCCCAGACCACGTGCGGCGTCGAGTAGATTTTTGTTGACCTTTTTCATCCCAATATATGTGTTACGCAGAATTGGTAGTAATGAATAGATGAATAGGGCAACGATAGCTGGGACTTTTCCGATACCAAAGATTGGAATCATCAGAGCTAATAATGCTAATGAAGGAATAGTTTGAAGCATTCCAGTGATCGACATTACGTATTTAGCAGTTTTGTCGTAACGTGTTAATAGAATGCCAAGTGGTACAGCAACTATAATTCCGAGGATAATGGCAAAAGCTGAGATATAGATTTGTTCCCAGGTTTTGATTATCAATTCAGAGCCATGCTGGTTCAGAAAGGTAATCATGCATTATCACTCTCCTTTGCGATTGAATCGGGTAACTTGATGCCTTCAGGATTATCCAATTCTTCACTACCCCAGATAGCATCGTAGATGATGTTAACTAGAGAGGCACGAGTAACGATACCAATTAAGTTATTGTCGTTATCAATAACAGGGACGTATTTGTAGCCTTGCTTTAAAATACGCTCACTGGTATCACGCAAATATGACGTTGTCTTGACCTTAAAGCGATTTGGTTGGTAGATGTCCGAGACGTTCGAATATTTCGAGTAGCGGTCGTTTATGGTCTCCAGATCGATAAAGCCTTTGAGTTTGTTATTATCATCTGTAACTAATAGCGTATCAACGTGTTTTAAACTCATTTCACGAATAGCCTCAGCTAGTGATTGACCAAGTGTGATCTTGGCTGGGTTCTTCGACATGATGTCGCTGACAGACAAAGTATTCTGTTGTGCTTGAAGCAAACGTTCTTCACCTAATAGCTCCTTAACGAAATCAGAAGCAGGGTGTTGCAAGATATTGTCAGGCGTGTCGTCTTGAATAATGTGACCACTGTCCATAATGACAATATGTGTTGCTAGTTTTAAGGCCTCATCCATATCGTGGGTAACGAAGATGATCGTCTTACCAAGTTCTTCTTGAAGATGCTTAACTAGATCCTGCAAGTCATCACGTGTAATTGGGTCTAGAGCACCAAATGGTTCATCCATTAAAATAATATCTTGATCGGCAGCCAAAGCACGCACTACACCGATTCTTTGTTGTTGTCCACCAGATAATTCTGCAGGATAACGTTCTAAGTAACTTTCAGGCAGATCAGCCAATTTAATTAATTCTGTTGCCTTACGATCCATCTTGTCCTGTGACCACTTAAGTAGTTTAGGGACCAAGGTAATATTATCTTTGATGGTCATGTGAGGCATTAGTCCATTATTTTGAATAACGTATCCAATTGTACGTCGCAGTTTTACAGGGTCGAATGTCTTAAGATTCTTTCCTTTAAAAATGATTTTGCCACGACTAGGTTCGATCATACGATTGATCATACGCATAGTCGTGGTCTTTCCGGAACCAGATGTTCCAATTAGACAGACGAACTCCCCCTCGTTAATTGTTATGTTGATATTCTCGACGGCGTCGTTGCCGCCGCGGTAGTTTTTTGCTACATCTTGAAATGAAATTATTTCTTTCGCGGTCTGCATAAATCCTCCTATAAAATGACTAACGTTAGCTATGATACAATGATAGCGAGATTAATTCAAAAAGAGGTTGGAGATATTATGTCAAAAATAGTTGTCAAACGTATCTATAACAAGGAATTACCCGCAGGATATAGAATTTTGGTAGATCGTCTATGGCCACGAGGAATGTCCAAAGTTAATGCCAAGTTAGATTTGTGGGCCAAGGAAATTTCTCCCTCACCTGAATTGAGAAAATGGTTCGGTCATGACCCTGAAAAGTATCCAGAGTTTGAGAAGAAGTATATGGAAGAAATCCAAAATAATGATTATGCCAAAGAATTCGTTCAAGCAGTCAAAGAAGCTCTTAAAGAGCAAGATGTTCTGATTCTTTATGGCGCAAAAGATGAAGAGCATAACAACGCAGTTGTCCTGAATGAATACCTTAATAAAGAAATTAATAATTAATTGAAGAAAGTGCCCATCGACTTTATAATAATAATGATGAAATAAGACAGGGTGGATAATAATGGAGGAATTCGATTTAGCGACTCTTCTTTCCAGCAACGAAAAAGCATTAATTAGAATATTACAAAACTATGCCAGAACAAATGATCTGGTTATTTTTGTGCTGGATAATAATGATCGACTAGTATATTCCGCACTTGGGGATGCATCTGAGAAGGGAATACTTTCTAGACTTGATACAGTTAAAGACTTCGAAAGTCTGAGTACTGATCGATTCAAGTATCACATCGAATTGACTAATACACCGATTAGAATTTCGACCATCAATCAAATGGTCGGGAAGCTATATGTCGCACATGACGTTGACGACAGGCCTAGTCCTGATAATTTGTTAGTTTTACAGAGACTTCAAAAGCAAGCTGGGTTTTTAAAATTCTTGTTTGAAGGTACCTCAAGATTATTGATTGAAAACCGTGGAGTAGATGACTTCTTGATCAAGCAACCAGCTAATGTTGATGACATGATTGAAGAATTGGATGACAGTGAAGCTTTAGCTTTGCAACAATTGAAGAATTTGTCGACATCCAATCGTGCCATCATCACGGCGATTGAATTCATTGATGATAATTTGGATAAGCGGTTAACGTTGGATCAAGTTGCCAATCGAGTTTATTTGTCAGATTATTATTTTAGTAAGTTGTTTAAAAAAGAGACTAAGTTGAGCTTCTCAGTTTATTTGAATGCCAGAAAGGTTCAGCGAGCTATGTTGTTATTGAAGGATACTGAGATGAGTATTCAAGATATTTCTAGTGAGTTAGGATTTGCCAGGCTTAGTTATTTTAGCCAGACGTTTAAGAAGTTTACCGGATTCACACCTTCAAAATTCAGACGAAATAAATAAAGTCTTCTGTCTCCAGGATTGAAAATATTTATTGGCTATGCGGACCGAATTGAGCCGAAGTTCGGTCTCAATTCTCGGTTTGAAGCCTTTTTAAGTTCGACAGGTCTTCAAATACGCCCGTTTTAGTAAGAGCAAAGCTCTAACTAAACTTTCATAGCCAACAAATATTTTCAACCCTTACGACTAGTTTGTATACTGCTGGTAAAATCAATTATATAAATATTTTATTATTGTACAAAAAAGGGAGTCATGTCCCACTTGATATACACCAATATCAAGTGGCCATGACTCCCTTTATATGTATTTACTATTTAGTAGCCTTTTTTGTATGTATGTAGTGAATTACTAATGTGACAATAATCGAGACAATCAATACGGCAACAAATAACATATTTGGTACTTCGATGTCGATTGCAGGAATTGATAAGAATAATTTAACTGAAATAAAGAGAATCAAGAAGTAGGCCATTCCTTGTAGTTCAGGGATCTTCTCCATTAGTCCCATAATTAGTTCAGCAATACCACGCATAGCTAGAATACCAATCATACCACCGATCAATACGATAACAGGGTTGCTTGAGATAGCAAGTGATGCCAAGACGGAATCGATAGAGAAGACGATATCCATTAATTCAATTGAGATAACAACTTGCCAGAATTTGGAAATATGGATATGTTTTTTCCAGCCTTTTGGTTCAGGCTTTTCCTTTGGAACTTCAACTTTATTACCTTTTCGTTTATCGAGGAAGAAGTATTTTAAGAACAAATAGAAAAGATATCCAGCGCCAAGAACCTTTATCCACCAAAAGTTAATTAGGTAGACTCCAATACCGATAACTAGAAAACGGAAGATGTAAGCTCCGAATAGTCCGTAAAATAATGACTTTTCCTGCTCAACTTTGTTAGGTAATGATTGTGTTTGAGCAGCTAAAACTACCGCGTTATCAACAGATAACATACATTCCATAATTATTAAAGATAGAATTATTAGCCAGTCTTCGCCAGACTCAATAACTGTTGCCCAGTTATGAAGGTCGAAGAATGGACCGTACATGTTCACAAGTGCATTCAATCAGAATATGCTCCCTTAAAATTTATTTGTTTTCAATATGATACTTTACTTTTTGGTATATGTATATATTACAACAAAAAAGCCTTGAACATTTTAAAGTTCAAGGCTTTTGATATTTAGAAATGATAGACTTCTTGAAGCGTTGTGAAAATCAACCAAATATTTAGAATAGTCAGGATAACGGCAATGGCATATCCGATGTATTTGATATAACTCTTATTCGCAAATTCTCCCATAAGTTTCTTATCACTAGAAAAGGCGATAAGTGGGAAGATTGAGAATGGTAATGCGACACTCAAGAATACTTGTGAGAATGTCAGTAATGATTCGATCTTAGCTTCGTTACCGTGATACATGATAGCGAAGGTAATAACTGGAAGGATCGAGAGCAAACGTGTAATAACACGTCTTACCCACAGTTTCATCTTCATGTGGACGAAACCTTCCATAACGATTTGACCGGACAATGTACCAGTAATAGTTGAATTTTGACCAGATGCAAGTAAAGCTACGGCGAACAAAATACTTAGAACTGGACTGGCAACTGCACCAGCAATTTTTGGATCTTGCAAAGCATTGTACAAGTCAACGAAACGACCTAAGTCACTGTTTGTACCATAGAATAGTGCTGCACCAAGAAGAAGTAACAAAGTATTAACTACGAATGCTAAGGTTAGTTGAATATTTGAATCCCAAGTTGAGAAACGAACGGCTTGTTTAACACTCTTAGCATCTTCACGGTCATATCTTCTAGCTTGTGAAATACTTGAATGCAAGTATAAGTTATGCGGCATAACTGTCGCACCAACGATACCTAATGAAATATATAGCATACTTTGATTTTGTAGAATCACAGGATCAGGAACGAATCCGACCACCATTTGTCCCATATTAGGTTGGGCAAGAATAACTTCGTACATGAATACTGCTAAGATGACCATAATTAGTGCGGCAACAATAGCTTCAATCTTTCTAAAGCCAAGTTTCATCAGTACCAATAGAAGTAAGACATCAAATGCAGTGATGATAACACCCCATAGAATTGGAATGCCGAATAGCAGTTTTAAGGCAATCGCAGAACCGATTATTTCCGCTATATCCGTTGCCATAATAGCTAACTCAGTAACTATCCAGAGCATAAAGCCAACCTTTTTGGTTGTTCTATCTCTTGTTAATTGTGCCAAATCCCGACCAGTTACAATCCCTAGTTTAGCGGCCATATATTGTAGCAACATGGCGATTAAACTAGAAATCAAAATGACGGTCAAAAGTTTGTATTTGAATTGAGCACCACCAGCGATGGAAGTAACCCAATTACCAGGATCCATGTATCCAACAGCAACCAGAGCTCCAGGACCACTATAAGCTAATAGTGTCTTGAAGAATCCAGCGTCTTTTGGAACCTCAACGGTATCATTGATTTCTTGCAATGAAGGACCGTTTGCGTAATGGATCAGGCTTTCGTGTTTTTTATTATTATCACTCAAGCTTGTATCCCCCTTTTTAATCTTCCAATATAATATCACGTTATACTAGATTTTTAAATAAGAATAAAAATTAAATTTAGGTGTACTTAACAATAATTAAATTGATTTAAATCAAAGCAAAAATTTGTAAAAACCTGTATACTAACCTACAATTATTTAAAAAGGAATGAGGCCATATGGACTTACTAATAATAGTAGTAGATGTAATATTTTTAGCCGGAGCAGTGTTTAACATTTATTGGCAATCTCAAATTGAAATCCGTTCGATTTATAAGATTTCATCATTGATTTTCGCTGCATTTATCGGTTCATGGTTGCTGTTCTCAGCAACTAACGATTTGCCATATATCATCATGACGGCTTCGTTTATAACCCTCACCATTATGAATGGTGTTGGTGGGATAGGCGAGAAGAAAGTCATTATGAATGGATTCTATTCTGGCGTTATTGATTATGCTCAAATCGTTCATGTAACGCTGATTCCTATAGAAGTTCCCCAAAGAAAACCCAAGGTTGCGGTTATTTTCAATACAAGTCGTCCACAACAAGTACAAATGAGTTTTAATACTTCTTATAAGACAGTACAGGATTATTTGAGTAAAAAACTATCTTCAGGTGTTCAAGTTGAAGTTGGACAAATTTAAATATTAAACACAAAAAGACGAAATCGGAAAACCCGATTTCGTCTTTTAGTTTGCGCTCTTTAGATCTCGAATGTGGTAACCAATATATCCAATTAAAATTAGTATCACGGCAAGTCCAAGTTGCCACCACATGGTGCTAATGTCCATTTTGTGGACGGGAACTTTGGTAATGAAACCAAATGGTGTTAATTTTGCCATCCATTTTGGTAAGTCGATCAACTTGCCAAAATAGCCGATGAACAATGCAAATCCTGCATATAGATATCCAAAGACTGATAATCTTGGAATCCAACCGATGATGCAAGCAGCTATTGCTAACATTAGAACGGTTGGTGAAATGTATGCATAGAAGCTATTTAAGAATACTGAACTTGCTACGGGATGTTTCATGACTGACATGCCACCAAGTTGTAGTCCCATTATGGCAGCAAATAGTGCAGCAATACTTGTTGTCATTCCAAGAACCAGAACACTTGTAAATAAGTAATTACGACTTACAGGTTTTGAGTGGATCAACTCCAAGTAGCCTTTACTTTCACCAGTTTTTAGGTAGTTAATAATTTGTATACCAGGGAAGAGTGCCAATACTCCAAAGACAATCATCAAGATCGATATGAAATTCTTGATGATAAGAACGTTGGCTTTGTGAACTGCCCCAGCACCGAAGATACTTTCCATTGCAGGATTGGTCTTCAGAATGTCACCGATGGTATTGAAGATCGATCCGTAAGTATATCCCAAGATCAATAGTCCAATTACCCAGACTATGATTGAAGTACGATGCAGTCTCCAAAACAGACTCAATGGTCCGCGAAGAAACATGTAAGCCTTGGAACGTCCAGGTCTTGTGGCTACAAGACCGGATCCAATGTCACGATGATTGTTGATCCATAACGCCGCTACAACAAGAATTAATGATAGTCCCAACATTAGAAAGACTGGAAGCCAGTTGTTGTCTTGGTAGGTAGAGAATTTCTCGACCCAACCAAATGGGATGAGCCAAGTTGCCTTAGGGTTAGAAACATCAGTCGACATTCTAGCGATGTACATGATACCGAAGACGACGTATGACAGGATGGTTGCTGAACGAGAATTGTCGACCAACTGTGCCAAGAAGGCAGCTATAGCGGCGAACATGAATCCAGCTGCACCTAAGCCAAGCCCTAATAAGAAGTTACCATTAGTGTCGGTTCCTGGAAGGTTAGCCATTTGCAATCCAATACCATAGAATAAGCCAATCAGTAGATTAATAATGAATAATTCGATCAATGAAGAAGCTAGATTGGATAGTTTACCAACTGAGTGTGATTGAATTATTTCTAGTAATCCTGAATCTTCTTCGCCACGAGTGTTTTTGATAATAATTGAGAAGTTCATTATAGCTGCCATCATTGCCATGAAGACGGTCATTTCTCCGGCAAATACATCAGCAGTGCTGTAGGGTGCACTACCAGATAATTTACCAAAAAGAGAGATCATTGATGGTGACTTCAAAGTTTTGACAATTTCATCGATGGAAGCTTGAGTATCATAAATAGTAGTAAACTTAGCGGCTACTGCCGCAAACAGCACTACCATCGTTACGGACCAGAGAGCTAATTTCAACCAGTCTCTTTTCAGGCTGAATCTAGTCAGGAACCAAGTTTGATGAAAATTACGGTTTTCCATAATGTTATCTCCCTTCGTCTGAGCTGTAATATCTCATAAATAAGTCTTCAAGAGTTGGAGGGGTTGATTGTAATGAGACGATTTGTTTGTCAGATAGATAATCCATTGTTGTGCTGAGTTTGTCGGAATCAACTGAAAAAGTTGTTAGACCATTAGCTTCAAGTGTTACGTTATAAACACCTTTCATGCTTTGCAGGTTAGGAGTTGGTTGCATTGTCTGAAATTGAATAACGGTTCTAGTTAAGTGACGCATATCAGATAGTGAACCAGTTTCGACTATTTCACCGCTACGGATGATGCCGATACGGTCGCACATTTTCTCAACCTCGGATAAGATGTGGCTTGATAATAGAACGGCTTTACCTTGCTTTTTTAATTCCAGGACAGATTTTTGGAACACTTCTTCGTTTAAAGGATCAAGCCCTGAAGTTGGTTCGTCGAAGATGTAGAAGTCAGCATCAGTTGAGAATGCTGCAATCAAAGCGACCTTTTGGCGATTACCTTTAGAATATGTTCTAGCTTTTTTAGTTGGATCAAGCTGGAATCGTTTGATCATTTCATCGGTCTTACTGTTGTGCTTGGTATTTCCAAGTTTCAAGAATAAGTCAATAATTTCTCCACCAGTTAAATTAGGCCAAAGATAGACATCTCCTGGTACATATGCCAGTCTTTTGTGGATCGAGACGGAATCCTTGTAAACATCTTTGCCAAACAACGTAGCCGTTCCACCAGTTGCACGTAGTATCCCCAGAAGTGTCCGAATAGTGGTTGATTTACCAGCTCCGTTAGGTCCAATGAATCCGAATACTTCCCCAGGATAGACATCGAAGGTAACGTTTTTTAGAGCCTGAAATTTACCGAATTTCTTTTGTAGATGATCAATATGTAAAATTGCATTATTATTTTGTTGCATCATATTATCCCCTTAGATGAGTTGTATATGTCCAAGTTATTTGAGCATTAAACTTGAACTCTCAGTAATAAAATGAAATATTTTTCTTGAATAGTTCATTTATCAAAGAGTATATTAGTTGTGCAGATAGCTAGTGTCAACAGTAAGATATCAGCAAAATGAACTATTAGAGGTCTCGAAAATAACAATGTTGATATATCAATACAAAAGATGAAATATCGATTAAAAATATTTTTGGAGGAAATCATGGCAACTAATCAAAAGCGTAAAGAACAGAAAAGAATTGATATATTGAACGCCGCAACTAAGACATTTGTGACTAATGGATACAAAAATACCTCCGTCGCAGATATTGCGAAGGAGGCACATTCGTCACAAGTCACACTGTATAAGTACTTTCCCAGTAAGATAGAACTTGCCAGAGAAGTTACTATCAAAATGATCGTTGATGGCTATGCAGGATATGATCAGCGATTGAATCAGTCCAATATGAACTTTAAAGAAAAAATTGCGAGTATCTTGGATTTTGGAACTAATGAAGCTGAAACAATGAATCAGGACTTTATGAGCTTCATGATTGATGAGTTCCAAGCGGCTAATGGTGATGATCGTGTAATGAAGGTCTACAACGAAGGAAAAGAAGGCTTTTGGAGCAAGATTCTCAAGCAGGGTCGAGCCGAGGGAATGATCAGTGATGATATTCAAGATGAAGTTGTGATGCTGTATGTGGATATGCTCATATCGTATTTTATGAACCCTTCGACTGCCCAGAGGACCAAGGAACTTGTTACGAAAAAGTATTCTAATGGCTTAGCGCGTATGTTCTTTTACGGAATTATGGGCAAGTGAGTGTGGTAATTTCAGTTGATAACCGTCAAAAAAATCACTTTTGAGTTTGCCGAATTCATCTATTAATGCATGAAACTCACTGGCTTCATCAGGTGTAAAATCAAAATCTGATTGAACAGCATTTTTCAATTGCATGTAAGTGGGTTTGTTAGTAAATGCATGCAGGTTTTTGAATAGTCGCATACAATAGTTGTCTGCGACAAAAGTAGGGCGGTGGAAATAATATAGTAGTAGGACATCGGCAGTTTCGTTACCGATGCCTTTTAAATTCAAGAGTTTTTCGCGCAATGTAGGAGTCGATAATTGTTCCCAATCATCAAAGTCATCGCGATAGGCAGTAAGCAGTGAGCGAACATAAAGAGATTTGTTTTTATAGAATCCACTTGGCTGTATCAGGTCGCGGAGTTTGTCGAGTGGCAGGGACAGTAGCTTATCCATATTGAAACCTGTTTCTTTTTGGAGATTATCAAGTGATCTGTCGACGTTTTTCCAATTGGTATTTTGAATCAATACCATACCGACGAGCATTTCTTCAGTGCTATGTGCAGGCCACCAGTTTTGGCGTCCAAGTTGTTTATTTAATAATTCAAATAATTGTCTGATAGTTATTTCTTTATACAAAGCATTTCCTCCCGGGATATTCATTATCCAACAAATTGCTTAAAATGTCCCAAATTGTTTCACGGGAAACGTTATAACGACCAATTTAACAAATAAACAGCGATTATATATGTCAAAGTTGTTCCCAATAGAATTCCTAATATACTGGATAATAATAGTTTGATATTACGTTTCTTAGTATCCTCCTTGATTTGTTTTACAGACTTCCCATGCATGAAGTCTAAGGCTTGTTTCATGGTTCGTATTTGTAGGTCGTTTTTCAAACGTATTAGTAAGATGGCGTCGATAACGCCTAGTGTGGAAAAAATCGATACTAACATGGCAGCGGTGGTAATTGGAATCCACTTCATACCGATAAATGATGCATATACCAAAACTAGAGTAGATATCAATCCTGTAATTAACAGTTTTAACTTATGCTTTGAAGAAGCATTCTGCATTACATTAATATCGTCTTTGACAAGTTGATCGATGGTAATCTGGTAAATATCTGATAATAGAATCAGATTCTGAATATCGGGGTAAGTTTTACCAGTTTCCCAGTTGGAGATTGTCTGTCTTGAAACATACATTTTCTTGGACAAATCAGTTTTGGATAAGTTATGTAGGTTTCGATAGTATATTAATTGTGTCTTAACGCTCATAGCTAGAGTCTCCTTAGTTAGTCGTTATAACGGTGTCAAAATCCTTTTACATCAATATCTGGAAGATGTTATCTCAATTTGCGGGTAGTACAATTGCTGTAATGAAAAGTGGAGGTACAACATTATGGATGATAATGATTTCATTATGCGCCAAGTTAAGTCATTTGCCGAGGGTTTAGGAGTTATGTTGAATAATAAAGATGGCAATAAGTCAGTGGTATTCTTTGAGCAGGAACAGGGTCAGTCGGGGACGATTAAGGAAAGACTTGATAAGTTAGTGTTCAAAAGAAAATATGATGTGGCTGTCAGAATGGTTTTTGAGCAAAAGTTCATTTTGAGTAAAAGTGATTATGTTGATTTAGCACAATGGTTACTAGATAAATTTAATCAATTAAATGATGTTGATAATGATTTGAAGATGGAATTAGAGAAATCAATTGTTAAAGTTTCTAAACTATGAAAAATACCCAGGACAAATTTTAAAATTTGTCCTGGGTATTTATATTATATAGATTGAATTTATTATTCAGAACGTAATGCAGTAGCAGCGTCTTTCTTAGCTGCCATACGTGCTGGAATGTGTCCCCCAAG
This sequence comes from Companilactobacillus hulinensis, assembly GCF_003946555.1. Classification (GTDB taxonomy): domain Bacteria; phylum Bacillota; class Bacilli; order Lactobacillales; family Lactobacillaceae; genus Companilactobacillus; species Companilactobacillus hulinensis. Next base: position 82,736 of record NZ_RHOO01000009.1, read on the forward strand.
TACTGTTAGAACAGTACTTACAATAATCAAAATAATTGCATGGATCGGATTCAATTGTGCAACATTTGATAAGTCGGTCATACTCTTCAAAATAGAGTTGATTGGGAAAGTTGCAAGATAGGCGATGATGACTCCAAGTACACCAGATGCGACACCCAAGATGGTTGTCTCAGCATCGAATACTCGAGTAATATCTTTCTTTCTAGCACCCAAGGCCTTCAAAATACCAATTTCTTTGGTACGTTCAAGAACAGATGTATAGGTGATGATTGAAATCATAATCATACTTGTTACAAGAGAAATTCCGGCGAAGGCAATCAAGACGTAGGTAATGGCATCCATTAGTCCACCAGTTAGGTTAGAAACAGAACCAGCCATATCTGTGTAAATAACTTGGTCAGACTTCTTCTTGCCCTTGTTGTATTTATCCAAGTACTTAAGGACCTTATCCTTGTTCTTGAAATTGTTTGGATAGATCATGATGCTTGATGGTGTTGTTGAACCACCAAGATAATTGATCAAGGTAGCCTTAGTTGTAGCATCTTCAACACTTGCACCAGTTAGAACGTTAGTACTGCTACTCTTTTGAGCAGTAACAATATCTGAGTTCTTGTTGTCATTGATGATATTCTTAGTTAATTGATTACTGTAAGCAACGCCTGAAGCTAAGATGTTCTCAGATGATTTTGATTTAACACGCAAGATACCTGAAATTTTCAAAGTAGTGTTAGAACTGTTGTTGTATAGTGTTGAATCAGCTGCATTAGGTAAGAATGTTCCAGTAGGTAGTTTCTTATAGTAATTGTTATTGTTCACAACTTTGAATTCTTTACCAACTAACTTGTTGAAGTTGAACTTTTGTCCTTCTTTAACTGAAAGACCAATATTCTTTAATGCGTTGATATTAGTTGAATTGTCACTATCAACGATCAATACGATATCGTTAGCACTAGTGGGCATTGATCCAGAAACAACTTTGTAGTGCTTCTTTAAGAATGCTTGACCACTCTTGCCACTTGGGTAAACTGAACCGCCGATACCAGTTGAGGTTGCCATGGCATTGGACATTGCACTGGCAGAGTTTGCTCCCTTGCTTGTGTCAGCGTTTGAGAATGTAGCGGTTTTGACTTTGCCGTTATTCTCACTAAGGATATTCATACCAGTTGAGTAAGTGTAAGTGATAGTCTTGCTCAACTCTGGATCGATATTATCGATATAGTTTGTATATTTCTTAGTGATCTTATTGATATGTGTGGCTTTATCGGCTTGACTTAGTTTGGCAGTAACTTTAGTCTTTTTAGCTTTAGTCAGCTTGTCACTCTTGGTAGATGGGGCAGTTTGGTTAGAAGCAATTTGAGAAATAGTAATTGGAAATTGTGCCAGTGTATTAGATTGTGTTTTATCAATCTGTTTTTGGAATCCAGACGACAATGCTAGGACAATGGCAATACTGATAATACCAATACTTGAGGCAAAGGCTGTTAGGAAGGTCCGAGCCTTTTTAGTTTTGATATTAGTGTATGACAATTTTAGAGCAGTCCAGAATGTCATCTTAGTTTTCTTTAGTTCAAAGCTGTCTTTACTAGTGTCTTCTTGATAAGGATTAGAGTCGTTTTGAATTTTACCGTCAGCAAAGTTGATGATACGGTTGGCGTATTGCTTGGCAAGTTCAGGGTTATGAGTAACCATGATAACAAGTCGTTCTTTTGACAATTCCTTGATCAATTCCATGATTTGAACACTAGTCTCAGTATCTAGAGCACCAGTTGGTTCATCACAAAGTAAAATCTCAGGGTCGTTGGCAATAGCACGAGCAATCGCTACACGCTGCATTTGACCACCGGATAATTGATTTGGTTTCTTATTCATGTGAGGTCCTAAGCCCACACGTTCAAGTGCCTTAACAGCTTTTTCTTTCTTCTCAGCATTTGGAACACCACTGAGCGTCATACCCATTTCAACGTTATCAAGAATACTTAAGTGTCCGATAATGTTGTAGCTTTGGAAAATGAATCCAACTGAGTTGTTACGATAAGCATCCCAATCAGCTTCGGAGAAGTCCTTAGTTGATTTGCCCTTAATGATCAGATCACCAGAATCATAGATGTCTAATCCACCGATTCCGTTAAGCATAGTAGTTTTACCGGAACCACTAGGTCCCAATATAGCAACGAATTCTTTAGGTCGAAATGATACAGAAACATCATCGAGCGCCTTTGTTACAGAATCGCCGACATAGAAATACTTTTTTATGTGTTTTAATTCCAGCATATTTTATTCCTTTTATTTAAGATTTGTAATATTGCAAATGTTTTTGATACAATCATCATTAATGCAACACCATGTTTCATATAATAGAAATTTTTTATCTAAAAAACAATCATCAATTATAAATAATTTGTTGTAAGTGTAACATATTTTGGTAATATGTTGCATTAATGACGCGGCGGGAGTGTTCTATATATGGTAGGAATTAAAAATAATCGGCGAGCACAATATACTCGGCAAGTGATACAGGATTCAGTGTTATCGCTGCTTGAGAATAAGACGATGAATAATATAACTGTGACAGAAGTTTGTAATTTGGCGGATATTAATCGTACGACATTCTACCGATATTATGAGGATGTGTATAAGTGTGTTGACGAAATCGAAGAAGAATTCATCGATTCACTTAATGAGGATATAGTTAAATCGCCATCACAAGGAATGGAAATGGTGTTGGATGAGTTCTACCATCATAAACGACTAAGCAATCTGGTGTTTGTGGAAGGTAAGACGAGATTACTTGAGAAACTATTCGAAGATTTTGGTCATAATGCTCCCAATGTAAATGAATATCAGGATGTATACTTGATGGCAGGAATTCAAAGTGCATTGAAGAAGTGGGTCAAAGATGGGATGAAACTTACACCACACGAATTGACACGAAAAATTGTTTCACTAGTATTCGCGGATGATATTCAAAATCTGCGTCCTAAAATAGATAAACCGTTTTAAATTGTCTTGTGTACGTTTTCATAATACTAATTGCTTATTTTCTGAAAATAACTGTGTTACCATTTCTAATGGTGCAAAAATCACGTTTGTTTTAGGGGAGGACGTATTTATGAGAGAAATCGTATTTGTTGTCGGATCATTAGTAGTGTTAATGCTTGAAAAGTATGTCTTAGCCAATAATTCAATCAACTGGGTGGGTGCAATTGTTCCGATTATTTCAATTGGATTCATTCTTTGGTTGTTAATTTCTAAGCAGTTGGGATTAGATTTCTTAGATATATTAGTTTCTATCATGTACATTTCATTGAATTTCATTTTTTGGGGACAGGGTAATGACTTGTATCATCGTAGAACGGTTAAGAGAATCGCTAAACAAATATACGAAAGAGTGTAGTGAAACATGACACTCTTTTTTTTATAAGCTCAATTACTGGATATCTTGCTAATAAGGTTACATAATAGCGGCAGATTTAGGAATAATATCTTAAATCGTTTTTAAATTTAACGTTGAATGAAGATGTAATTATGAAAAAAATAGATCGCTTGTATTTGGCACTTACTGCAGCGTTTCTTATTTTAGGAATCTTCTTATTATTCATGAGCAAAACATACGCTGCAATTAGCTTTATTTTAGCTGCAATTTCTGCGGTTGCCTTTATTATTGATGAAATGAGAAAGCATCGTGGTCTTAAACATAAAGTCAGTTAATAAATGCAAATAGTATGATTATTTCAGGATTAAGGTATACTTTCATTGAAGTATATCTTTTTTTAATTGGAGGGAAATTATGTTACAAAAGCTTGAGGTTATGCTGTATGTCAGAAATGTGGATTTGATTGCCAAATTTTTTGAGGATGCATTAGGAGCTACTTTAATTAAAGAAACCAAAATGATCGATGGTAGTTTTGAAATCAAATTGAGTGTTTTAGACCAAGTAAATATCAATCTCTATGATGTGGAATTCATCAGGGAATATTCACCATCAGTTTCACTAGAGATGCCATCAATGATGTTCTTGACCAATGATGTTAGAGATCTACATGATCAAATTGAAATGTATGCTAATACAATCAGTGAAGTTTCTGCACAAGGAGATCAATTAGTATTCAACTTCTCTGATCCGGAAGATCATTACTATGCAGTCGGAAGTATCACAGAATAGTTGATAAATTTTAAAAGCCAATTAAGGGAGAGTCCTTGGTTGGCTTTTTGCGTTCTATAGATATTTATTTTTGATAAATAAAGACCAATTGCTTTGGTGTGGATAAGTTAGTGGATAATTTCCAGTCTGGATGATTGAACTTTTTCAAATCTTCTATGTTATCCACATTATTTTCAGCCATAAATCGGACCATTTCACCACGAGCCATTTTGGCTAAAGTTGCTTTGACCTTTAATTTTCCATCGACAATACTTCCAAAAACTACAGAAATGAATTCTTGCTTGGGTTTCAGATAAGGAGTAATTGCTTTGGAATATTCTTCGGATGCTAGGTTAATAATAGGTTCATTATTAGTAGATAATGCATCATATAATTTTGAGTTCCAGAATGTATAAAGATTTTGGAATTTTGGTATCTTGATTTTGGACTGCATTTCTAAACGGTAGGGTACAACTCCATCGAATGGACGGAGGATTCCGTAGAATCCTGATAGTATTCGTAAATTTTGACGCACGTAATCCAAAGCTTTTTCAGTGAATAAGTCCGGTGCCATGTATTGATATTGAATTCCGCTAAAGGCCAATAATGCTGGGGTCAGTTTCTGATGCAAATCCATTTCTTGAAGTTGTTTGAAGTTTGGCTCGGCTAGCTTATCGCTACATTTCCAGAGTGCCTTTGCATCTGAATAATTTAGTTTACGTAACTGTTTAAGAATAAATTCGGTTTGATCCAAATATTTTGGAAGTGTTTCGTATTCAAAATCGTCAGTATCGACAATCATTTTCTTGGCTGGTGCAATTATAATCTTCATAATAAGTCCTTTTGAAAAAAGAATAAGGTTTTGATGTAATTATAAGGCTACTCAAATATTCAGCGTAAACACGGAATAAAATACAACTCCTTGCGTTTAACTACAAAAATTCTCGCATTTACTATGTAAATACGAGAATTTTTTAGGTTATGCTCAGAAGTTAAACGTGTTTTTTCACGCTCTTTTTATAGAATTGGCGATAACAGTCTTGAGAATCGTTGCTTGAAGTGCAACCAGTGGCCTTGGCTCTTGATGACTTCTGGCGTTATTAATAAGCTATCCTTCATGTCATTTTCGAATGCGCGAGATATTTTATGAGCAATTTTCGAATCGTAAATGAAGGCATTAGCTTCAAAGTTAAGTGAGTAGCTTCGAAAGTCTTGATTCATTGAACCAACGGTACAAATTTTGTCATCGAAGACACTAGCTTTAGCGTGCAAGAATCCCTTTTGATAGCTGTAAATTTTAATACCGTAACTTGTAAGTAGGTTGGCATAATATTGTGTGGCACGGTAGATGAAGGGATGGTCGGGCATACATGGAATCATTATTCTAACGTCGACACCTGATCTTGCTGCAATCGTTAATGCAGTGAACATTGGATCATCAGGAACAAGGTATGGTGATTGAATCCAGACACTCTTTTTCGCACTGACTATCATATCAATGAATCCATCTTTTAAGACTTCTTCACGTCTATCTGGTCCGTCACTAACAATTTGAATAGGCAAGTTGTCAGTGATCTCGAATTTGTCTGATGGGAAGTATTTCTCATCGAAGACTAATGCTTCTTCACTCTTCTCAATAGAAGCATTCCAGTCTTGGAAGAAACGTTCCTGTAGTAGCAATGTGGCGACACCTTTAATACGTACATGAGTATCTCTCCAGTAACCAAACTTTTCAGTCACGTTGACGTATTGGTCACCGACGTTGAATCCGCCAGTCCAACCGATACATCCATCGATAACAACAATTTTTCTGTGCAAGTGATAATTCAAACGAGTTTTGGCAATAACATTTTTCGAAGTAATGAATTGGAGAACTTCACCACCGGCATCTTCAAAGTCCTTAAACCATTTTTTACGAGTGCCATTCGATCCCCATGGATCATACAGTAGACGAACTTCCAATCCTTCTTTGGCCTTTTGAGTCAATAGTTTCAAGAATTCATCACCAATGTCACTCTTGATGAAGGCGTAGTATTCAACGTGAACAGTTTCTTTAGCGTTTTTGACATCCTCAAACATTTGGGCAAACTTTTCTTTACCATCAAAGAATAAATCTACCTTGTTATGACGCGTCAGAGGGGTCTCTTCAGTTTCATTGAAGAATTTAATAATGTGGCCGGCATAGTGAGTCTGATCAGAACGAGTTGCTGGATCATTATTATTATTTTGATTTTCGATTAATCGGCGTTTGGCCGTATCGGCCATTTCCATCGACTTTAATTGATCCAAACCGACATGTTTTTGATTACTGATACTGAATATTTTCTCTTGCGCAATCCCACGACCGAAGAAGGCATATATCAAGAATCCAACAAGCGGCAGGAGCGTCAAAACCAGTATCCATGCCCAGGTAGTAACGATATTTCTGGGTCTATGGAAGACAGTGATAAGCGCTGAAATCGTGTTAAGTACCAAGATAATAAATATTAACCAAATAATCCAGACATCAACCATTTTATAAATTCCCCTCTATTTCATATTAAAGAGTTTATCTCACTTTACTGAATAAATCTATTCAGACAAATGGATATAGTAGAATAAAAAACGTAATTTAATATATGGAGAAAAGAAAATACACTTACAAAGAAATGATCAAGCACATGAAGTCCAAAGGAATTAAGTTTGAACTAATGAATGAACAGGATGCGATTAAATATTTACGAAAGGAAAACTATTATTTCAAGTTAACAGCATACAGAAAGAATTTTCCTAAAGTTGACGGTAAGTATATTGACTTGGATTTTGCTTATTTAAAACAGGTTTACGATTTGGATACCCAACTTAGATATTCTTTATTAGAAATGTCATTGAATCTGGAGCATGCAATAAAAACTAGGATAATAGATTTAATAACTGAGAATAAAATGGAGGATGGATATTCAATTGTTCGTGATTTTAGAGAATATGACAATATAGGATATTCTCAATCTATTAATTATCTGGATAAAAATAAATATTCCAAATTAATGAGTGAAAAACATCATAATAACCCGGCCATTTGGGTATTATTGGAAACAATGTCATTTGGAGCATTATGTTATTTTTTAAATTTCTTGTATAAACGAACTCAATATACTCAGTTAAAAGAAACTAAGTATTTACTAAAATATTGTAAAAATATTAGAAACTTAGCTGCACATAATAATTGTCTATTACTTAATTTCTTTAATAACTCCGAAAGGATTTTGGCTGTATCAAGAAGAGTAAAAGAAATTAATACTAAACACTTTAAAATTGATAAGGATCTATTATTCGATAGGAAAGTACACGATTTGATTTGTCTATTTTATTTATGCGATCAATATGATAGTCCTAATTCCACCATTAACATTAATGGTGATTTAATCAATGAACTTAGATTAATGGATAGTATTTCAAGCAATAATGATATTATCAGAGAAGTACTTGATGTTTTTAAGATATTGATTGAAATACATTAATGAATATCGTGAATTGTAAAATTAATCCGAACACCTAATCAAAAAAAAATACCCATAGTAAATGTTTTACAATGGTAGTGACTAAACAGACCATGAAAGAAGACATTTACTATGAGCATATCTACTTTAACACAGTATCACCGTGGTGCCA